>NZ_JBSFXO010000003.1:124956-705547 GCF_053595415.1 Streptomyces sp. NPDC002499 | reverse complement strand
TCGCCGACGCTCCGCGTCGACTCCCTCCTCCGCCTTGCAGCTGCACGCACCAGACCCCGCTCGGCTCGGCCAAGAAGCACCGCACCTCACAGCCGGCCCGATCCGCCGGACAGACCCTAATGCTCGGAGTACTCGACGCCCACGACCCGCCCGTGCGCGTCGAAGGCCTGTGTCCTGTACTCCGGGAACCACTCCTCGTTGCTACGAGAGTTATACGGAAGGAACGTCAGGAAGTATCGATCCCGGCCGACATCGATCGGTCCGACGGTGTTCCTGCCGTGCCAGTCGACCTTGACCGTGACGGCTTCCTTCGGGGCCGGCGGATACACCATGCTGTCGCCACCCCGGCTGCACTGCGACCCACCACCCTCCGTCCGCTTCCCGTCCGGCCCCAGCACCCGCAGGTAGTCGCAGGTGCCGCCCGACGGGTTGGGCGCCTCCCAGTACTGCAGGCGCAGCCCGTCGGGTGTCCGTCCGCCGTCCGCGATGACATCCCTCTGTGTCCGGCGGGACGGCGGGAGTTACACCTGGGTCGGCTCCGGTGCGGAAGGGCTGTCCTCGCGGGCCGGCAGGCTGTCCATGAAGGAGCTGACGGAGAAGACGGCGCGGCCGGGGCCGGGTTCGCCGTATCCGGGCGGGGACTGGAGTCCGAAGTCCTCCATGGTGGCGCGGTAGGCCTCCAGCAGGCGGATGTGGTACTCCAGCGGGGCGCCCTGCGGGTTGGCCTTGCCGAGCGGGGTGGTGGGCTCGGGGCACCAGGTGGTGAAGCGGGGCGTGATGCCCTTCGACATGAAGAAGCGCAGGCCCTCGGTGGTCGACGCGATGGCCTCGTCGACGGTCTTGAAGCCGAACGGCTCCGCCATCTCCACGCCCGCCACGAAGTTGGGGATCACGTTGCGCGCCCCGAAGATCTCCGCGGAGTCGAGGATGCGCTTGTGCCACTCGGCGCGGCCGACGTACCGCTCCTTGCCCGGGCAGTGCAGCTTGAACAGATACTCGTCCCACACCTCGTAGTTGGGGTGGTAGATCTGCACGCCGTAGTCCTTGAAGCGCTGGACGTCGTCCTTCGGCAGCGCCTGGGCGACGACCTTGCCGATCCAGCGGCCCGGGAAGCGCTCCTCGATGGCCTTGGCGTAGTGGCCGTAGAAGTCGGCCTCGTCGCGCCCGGCGACCGTCTTGGTGATCGCGCCGCCGGTGAGCGTGTAGGCGGTGGAGGTCTTCGCGGTGTCGTACCGGTCGATGATCTCCAGCGCCTCCAGCACCTCCTCGACGTCCTTGACGCCCGTGTAGGGCCGCCCGGCCGCCTTGTGCTGGCGCCAGTTGTGGTTGATGTCGCAGTACTGGCACTCCTCCTTGGCGCCGAAGTACTGGCAGACCCGGAAGACGGTGAGGTAGATCAGGTAGCCCCACTGGATGGTCGGGGCCACCTCCATCACGGACTTCCCGTTGGCGAGCTTGTGCTTGTAGTACTCCGGCATCGGCGGCACACCGACATCGGCGATGCGCTTGCCGTCGAGGTAGAGCCCGAGGACGCCGTCGTCGTCGGAGGCCACGCGGTACGGGGACGCCGGGTTCACGCGCACGGACACGACGGTGCGGCGCAGGTCGTACGGGCCGCCGGTGAGGATGATCTCCTCCGGCGGCCGCCGCAGCGCGGCCTCGCCCAGCTCCGGCAGGGTGCCGTGGTCGAAGGAGAAGATGAAGTACGACTTCGGCTTGACGTCACCCGATTCGTTGTCGCTCAGCGCGGAGGGGTCGAAGGCGACACCGCCGCGCAGCAGGTCCTCCTTGAAGACGGCTTCCCGCGGCACATGCGGAAAGCGCTCCATCAGATCCTCGACCAGCGCGGTGCGGCTGCCCATCCCGTATCTCCTCCCGGCTCAGGCGCCCTGCTTAAGGCGTACGACTCTTCACGGTATGCCCCCGCTCGTTCATCCCCCGTGCCGGGTCCCTCCACGGCGTGCGATGTGTCCCGGTACAGGGGTGTTCGACGGCAATACCGGGTCCGGGACCGGGGTACCCCACGTCGACGTCAGCGGCAGCGTTCCCGCCCACAGGCCCAGGTCCGCGTCGGGGCCGTCGCCGTCGTCCGGAGCGCCCGTGCGGATCTTGACCGAGGCCTCCTCCAGGGAGAGGGCGAGGAGGGTGGTGGCGGCGAGTTCCTTGCGGTTCGGGAGGCGGGCGTACGTCCACTGCCCGGGCGTCGCGTGTTCGGTGAGCGTGCGCAGGCCGGCCAGCTTCTCGTCGGGGTCGGTGATCCTGCGCGGCACGCCGTGGATCATCGCGCTGCGGTAGTTCACGCCGTGCTCGAACACCGACCGGGCCAGGACCAGTCCGTCGACGTGGGTGACGGTGACGCAGACCGGCGTGCCGGCGGCGAGGCTGCGGCCGGCGACGGACCCGTGCAGGTAGAGCTGCCGCTCGTCACGGCCGTACACCGTCGGCACGACCAGGGGCCGGCCCTCGACCAGCACGCCCAGGTGGCAGACGAACCCGGCGTCCAGGATCGCGTCCAGGTCGGCCCGGTCGAGGCTGCCCTGCTCGCGCAGCCGGCGGTGGCGGGTCAGGTCGGTCTCGGGGAGACGGGCGGGCAGGACCGCCGGAACGGGCGGCCGGGCGGACGGCGGGTCGGGCGGCGGGCTGGACGTCATGGGCGCAAAGCTAACGAAAACGCACCCAGGATGGATAGAGGGAGGTCAGATCCGTTGCCTTGGACGCCTACGGCAACGGAATCCGTCGTATCGCGGCCCCTGGTACCGGCCGCGCGGGCTCCGGACCCGCGAGGTAGGTTCCCCCTGTGAGGTCGTGGCTCTCGATGCCACGGGGAGGGACAACGGGATGACCGGGACCGTCACCAACTGGGCGGGCAACATCACCTATGCCGCCAAGGAACTGCACCGACCGCACTCGCTCGACGCGCTCACGGCCCTGGTGGCCGACAGCGCGAAGGTGCGGGTGCTGGGCAGCGGGCACTCCTTCAACGAGATCGCCGAGCCGGGTGCCGACGGCGTCCTGCTGTCGACCGCCGGACTGCCCCCGGTGATCGACGTGGACACCACGGCCCGCACGGTACGGGTCTCGGGCGGCGTCCGGTACGCCGAACTCGCCCGGATCGTGCACGCCCACGGCCTCGCCCTGCCCAACATGGCCTCCCTGCCGCACATCTCCGTGGCCGGCTCCGTGGCCACCGGCACCCACGGCTCCGGGGTCGCCAACGGCTCGCTCGCGTCGGTCGTGCGCGAGGTCGAGCTCGTCACCGCGGACGGCTCGACCGTGACGATCGGACGCGGCGACGACCGCTTCGACGGCGCCGTCACCTCGCTGGGCGCGCTGGGCGTGGTCACCACCCTCACCCTCGACCTGGAGCCGAGCTTCGACGTCGAGCAGTACGTCTTCACCGAACTCCCGCTCGCGGGGCTGGACTTCGAGACGGTCGCCGCGACGGCGTACAGCGTGAGTCTGTTCACCGACTGGCGGGCGCCGGGCTTCCGGCAGGTGTGGCTCAAGCGGCGCACCGACCAGCCGCTCGCGGACTTCCCGTGGGCCGCCCCGGCGACCGAGAAGCTGCACCCGGTACCGGGGATGCCGGCCCTCAACTGCACCGAGCAGTTCGGGGTGCCGGGCCCGTGGCACGAGCGACTCCCGCATTTCCGGGCCGAGTTCACCCCGAGCAGCGGCTCCGAGCTGCAGTCCGAGTATCTGTTGCCGCGGCCGTACGCCCTCGACGCCCTGCACGCGCTCGACGCGATCCGGGCGACGGTCGCGCCCCTGCTCCAGGTCTGCGAGGTGCGCACGGTGGCCGCCGACGCGCAGTGGCTGAGCCCGGCGTACGGGCGGGACACGGTGGCCGTGCACTTCACCTGGGTCGACGACACCGAGGCCGTGCTGCCGGTGGTGCGCGCGGTGGAGGTGGCGCTGGACGCCTTCGACGCGCGGCCGCACTGGGGCAAGGTGTTCACGATGGAGGCGCCGGTGCTGCGCGAGCGGTATCCCCGGCTCGGCGACTTCCGGACGGTGGCCCGTACGCTGGACCCCGACGGCAAGTTCGCCAACGCCTTCGTGCGGGACGTCCTGGGCGACTGAGCCGCTGTTGGGACCCGGACTTGCCGAAGGCTTGGGCCGGGACTCCGCGGATCGCTTGGACCGGGACTTTATAAAGCCCCTTTCCTAACCCCTTGTCGAAAGTCCCCGGCAGCCCATAGCCTTGCGCCGCGCCGGTGCCGTCGTGTCCCGGTCCGCAGGAGCGAAGGGACGGGGGACAGACTCGGTGAAGCGCACATCACGTGACATCCGTACGGCCAACCGATACGAGGTGCTGCGCCAGATCATCGCCGCATCCCCCACCTCCCGGCAGGAGCTGGCCGCCGCCACCGGGCTGAGCCTGGCCACGGTCGCCACGCTGGTCGGCGAGCTGCTCGACCTGCGGATGATCACGGAGGTCGGGTTCGAGGACTCGGCGGGCGGCCGGCCCCGCGGCCTGGTCGCCGTCAACGCGTCGGGGGGCGCGCTGATCGGCGTCGACATCGCGGAGACGTACGTCCATGTCGAGCTGTTCGACCTGGCGTTGAACGTGCTGGCCCGCGCCGACGAGGACATGCGCCCCGGCGAGAGCCTGCCCGAGCAGGTGGTCAGCCATGTCGCCGCCGCCGTCGGCTCGGTGGTCGCGCAGGCCGGCATCGAGGGCGCCCGGGTGCTCGGCGTCGGGGTGAGCGTGCCGGGTCAGGTGGACCGTGAGACCGGCTTCTCGGAGTACGCGCCGAACTGGAACTGGCACGACGTGCCCCTGCTCGACCTGCTCACAGAGCACATCGCCTACCCGCTCTACCTGGACAACCCGCTGCGCGCCTCCGCGGTCGCCGAGCTCTGGTTCGGGGCCGCGCGCGGGCGCGGGGACGCCGTGGTGGTCAACCTCGGCACGGGTGTGGGCGCCGGGCTCGTCCTGGGCGGCGCGCTGCACCGGGGCGTGAGCAACAGCGCGGGCGAGTGGGGCCACACCACGATCGTGCTGGACGGCCGGCTGTGCCGCTGCGGCAAGAACGGCTGCGTCGAGGCCTATGTCGGCGCGTCCGGAATCATGCTGAATCTGCGGGAGTTGAGCCCCGACAGCACCCTGCTGCACCCGGAGGACCAGACGGCCACCATCGCCGCGCTGGCCGAGGGGCTGCGCACGCGGGACCCGATCGCGGTGAAGGCGATCCGGGACACCGTCAAGTACCTCGGCGCGGGCGTCGCCGACCTGGTCAACCTGTTCAACCCCGAAGTGGTCGTGCTCAGCAGCTGGGTCGCGGCCGCGCTCGGCGAACCCCTGGTGGCGGAGGTGCGCGAGGCCGTCGCCCGGCACGCGCTGCCGCGCCCGTTCGCCGCCACCGAGATCGTCCTCTCCCCCATCCCCACCGACCCGGTCTGCCTGGGCGCGGCCACGTTCGCGCTCGAAGGGGCCCTGCAGTCGGTGGGACAGAGGACCGGCACCAAACGCACCACTCCCGCAAGGAGCCGTACCGCACCGCCTTCATGACGACGGAAGGGATGCACATGACTCACCCCCACCCGCGCCCCCACCCCAGGAGACCGTTCCTGCTGACGGCGGCGGCCGCACTCGCCGTCGCGGGGCCTCTCATATCGGCCCCGCCCGCCTCGGCCGCCACCGCACCGGCCCAGGTCTCCCCGCACGCGGCCCAGACCATCGACGACATCGGCGCGTCCGGCGCCTGGTGGGTCAACGACCTCCAGCACTTCTCCCCCAAGGTGCAGGCCCGCGTGGCGAAGCTGCTCTTCTCCGAGCAGGGCCTGGACCTGAGTTCGTACCGCTACAACATCGGCGGTGGCGGCGCCGCGGTCACCACCCCGGCCCGCGCCGCCGAGGACTTCCTGAACTCCGACGGCAGTTACGACTGGAGCAAGGACAAGGGCGGCCGTACGTTCCTGAAGTACGCGGCGAAGTACGGCGTCCAGGACCTCATCGGCTTCGTCAACAGCGCGCCGGCCCAGTGGACGACCAACGGGCAGAGCTGCGGCGGGCAGTTGAAGGCCGAGCACGTGCAGGACTTCGCCCAGTACGTGGCCGACGTGACCGCGCACTTCGCAAAGCAGGGCGCGAGGTTCGACTACATCAGCCCCTTCAACGAACCCGACAACGACTTCGGCTCCTGCGGCCAGGAGGGCATGCAGGTCACCGTCGACCAACGCGACGACATCGTGCGGGCGTTGGGCGCCGAGCAGCGGGCCCGGCACCAGCGGACCGGGATCATCGCCGACGAGTCCAGCAGCACCGTCCAGTTCAGCACCGAGGTCCCGCAGTGGATCTCCCAGCCGGACACCGCCCAGTACGTCGACAAGCTGGCCCACCACACGTACAACAACCCGAGCGACGGGCAGTTGGGCAACGTCTACGAGACCGCGAAGTCGGTCGGGAAGACCTCCTGGGCCACCGAGATCTGCTGCTTCGGCAAGGGCACGACCGGCTGGAACCAGGAGTACGACCCGGGCATCGACAACGCCCTGCTGATGTCCCGGATCATCTACAAGGACTTCGCGAGCTCCCACGACTCCGCCTTCCAGTGGTGGGTGGCGCTCGCGAGCGGCTACGGCAGCGACCCGTACACGAGGAACGACGAGGGCTGGAACGACGGCCTGATCTACTACGACCCCGACTACGCGACCGACGGCAACCAGTCGCTGTACTTCACCAAGCGGTACTACGCGCTGGGCCAGTACAGCCGGTTCGTGAAACCCGGCTCGGTCGCGCACAACGTGACCGGCGTGCCGGACGGCGTCGAGGTGTCGACGTACGACCGCGACGGCAAGTGGGTGGTCGTGGTCAACAACCACAACGCCACGGACACACCCCTGAGTCTGCACTTCAACAGCCGCACCCCGGTGCGCACTTCACAGGCCGTGCGGACCTCGGCCACCGAGGACTGGGCCAAGGTGGCGAAGCCGTCGGTGAGTTCGGGCACGGTCTCCGCGACGCTCGCCGGCCGCTCGATCACGACGTACGTCCTCGACCAGAAGGGCCACGGCAGTACGGCGGTCACGGGCGCGCTGATCGGGAAGCAGTCCGGCAAGTGCCTGCTCGCGGACGCCTCCGGGGCCACGATCGGTACCTGCACCGGCGACGCCGGGCAGTCGTGGTCGTACGACGCGAAGGGCCGTCTGAAGGGCGTGAACGGCTATCTGACGGCGGGGAGTTCGGGTGGTCTCACCACGGCCGTCGACGCCACCGGTGACGCCTCTCAGCGCTGGCTGCTGAACGCCAACGGGCAGGTGCTCAGCGAGGCGTCCGGCAAGTGCCTGGACGTCAGCGGGCAGGCGACCGGTGACGGCGGCAAGGTGATTCTGTACAGCTGCAACGGCGGGTCCAACGAGGTCTGGACCAGGAGCGGTTAGCCCCCCGCTCTAGCCCTCCGGCACTTCATATTCCCTGTTCAGAGGGCCGCCGACGTCCTGCGACCCGGCGGCCCTCAACCTCCTCGCCCCACCCCCGCGTTCGGCATCCCGAACCGCGCACAACGCTTCGAACAGACTTCGTCCAACCCCTTGCCGAAGCCTTAGCCGAAGGTTAACGTCCCGCACCGCACCTGATTTCAGCCACCTGGCCGCTGAGCCGTGGAGCCGCAACCGCACTCGACAGACAAGGACGTCAGCATGTCGGCAATGAGCAACAGCAACTGGTCCCGTCGATCAATCTTCCGGGCCGCCGCGGGCATGGCGGCGGCGGGGACGCTGGCCGCGTGCGGGGGCAACAACGGGCGTGGGGGCGGCTCCGGTTCGGGCGAGCAGCTCGTCCAGTACTTCCACGCGTACGGCGAGGCCGGGACCGAGCAGGCCATCAAGCGGTACGCGAAGGCGTACTCCAAGGCGAACGTGACCACGAACTGGATCACCGGCAGCAACTTCGAGGCCAAGCTGTTCTCGTCCCTGCTCACCAAGCAGGCGCCCGACGTCTTCGAGTTCCACCCGCAGCTCCAGCTGGTCAAGAGCGGTCAGGTGGCCGACCTCAGCGACATCATCGATCCGGTCAAGGACGACTTCAACCCGGCCGACATCAAGTCGCACACGGTCGACGGGAAGATCTACGGGGTCCGGATGATCGACGACCCGCAGTTCTTCTACTACCGCAAGTCGATGCTGGAGAAGGCCAAGGTCGAGGTCCCGACCACGCTGGACGAGCTGCTGGAGGCCGCCGCCAAGCTCACCACCGGCAAGGTCAAGGGCGCCTTCCTCGGCAACGACTTCACCGCGATCCAGAACCCGATCATCTGGTCGGCGGGCGCCGACACCCTCGACGACAAGAACGAGATCGCCTACCACACGGACGGCGTCGTCGAGGGCCTCAAGAAGCTCCGCCAGCTGTTCACCAGCGGTCATGTGCTCCTGGACGCCCCGACCGACTTCTGGGACCCGTCCTCGCTCAACCAAGGCCTGTGCGCCATCCAGTGGGGCGGCATGTGGTCCATGCCGGCCATGCAGCAGGCACTCGGCGACGACCTGGGCGTCTTCCCCTTCCCGAGCATCGGCAGCAGCGGCAAGCAGTCGGTCTACAACGGCGGCTGGTCGATGTTCGTCAACGCCAAGGGCGACAACGTCGAGGCGGCCAAGGCCTACGTCAAGTGGCTGTGGATCGACCAGAAGAAGTACCAGGAGGACTGGGCGCTGTCCTACGGCTTCCACATCCCGCCCCGGTCCTCGATAGCCGCCGGCGCCACCAAGCTCAAGTCCGGCCTCCCCGCCGAGGGCGTCAAGCTCTTCACCGACTACGGGCACTTCGACAACATCGGCTTCGACCAGACCATGCTCACCGCGTTCGCCGACGTGATCGCCAACTCCGTCCGCAAGAACGGCAACCCGGAGGCCGCGCTCGACGCCTGCGACAAGAAGGTAAACGTCGAGCTCAAGAAGCTGTTCGGATAGGCCGGCGGACGGAACCCGACATGTCGACCACCACCACGCGCGGGGTCGCCCAGCCCGCCGCGGCCAAGGCCTCCCAGGCCCGGCCGCGGCGCGGCCTGCGGTCCAACGCCACCCTGAACTTCTGGCTCTTCACCGGGCCGTTCCTCATCGGCCTGGTGATCTTCGTCTTCGTCCCCATCGGATGGAGCATCTGGCTCAGCTTCTTCGACGCCCGCTACACCGTCACACCGAGCCACTTCATCGGCTTCGACAACTACAAGCAGATCCTGACCAACAGCAACTTCCCCCAGTCGCTGCTGACGTTCACGGTGTTCGCCGCGTTCATCGTGCCGACCACCTGGGCGCTGTCGCTGGGTCTGGCGCTGCTGGTGAACCGACTGCGGTTCATGCGGGCGTTCTTCCGGTCGGTGTTCTTCCTGCCGACCGCCGTCTCCTACGTCGCCGCCGCGCTGATCTGGAAGATGTCCATCTTCAGCGGCGTCCGCTTCGGCCTGATGAACACCGTCCTCGGCTGGTTCGGCGTCGACAACATCGCCTACCTCGCCAACCCGAGCCCGCCCTGGTACTGGCTGGTCATCGTGACCCTGCGCCTGTGGATCCAGGCCGGCTTCTACATGATCCTGTTCCTGGCGGCCCTGCAGAACATCCCGGCCGAGCTGTACGAGGCCGCCGAGATCGACGGCGCCAAGCCGGGCTGGCAGACCTTCCGGTACATCACGCTGCCCCAGCTCCGCGCCACCTCCACGGCGGTGGTCCTGCTGCTGCTCGTCGCGGCGTACCAGGCGTTCGACGAGTTCTTCAACATCATCGGGACCAAGGCGACCTGGGCGCAGACCCCGCTCATGGAGCTCTACAAGACCGCTCTCGGCACCAGCCAGGACTACGGCGCCGGCAGCGCGGGGGCCGTCATCCTGTCGCTGCTTATCTGCGTCGTCACCCTCGCCCAGGGCCGGATCCTGGGCTTCGGAAGGGGGGAGGAGTCCAAGTGACCACCACCGCACCGCAGGTCGGCAAGGGCCGCAAGAAGCGCGGCGGCATCCTCGGCAACACGGGCCTGTACCTCGCCGTCGGCATCGCCGCCCTGCTCTTCCTCATCCCCTTCTATCTGATCCTCCGCAACGCCCTATCAACGGACCCGGAGATCACCGGCGAGAACTGGAAACTGCTCCCGTCCTTCCAGTGGGGCAACGTCTCCGAGCTGTTCGACGACCAGACCGTCCAGTTCGGCCGCGCCCTGTGGAACTCGACGGTCGTCGCCGTCCTGATGACCGTCGGCACCCTCCTGGTGTGCTCGCTGGCCGGCTACGGCCTGGCCCGCATCCCCTACCGGCACGCCAACAAGGTCTTCTACGCGGTCCTGGCGACCCTGATGGTTCCCACGGCCGTCACCTTCGTGCCGAGCTTCGTTCTCGTCTCGTCCCTCGGCTGGGTCGACACCTACCGGGGCCTCATCATCCCGGGCCTCTTCAGTGGTTTCACCTGCTTCCTGTTCCGGCAGTACTTCCTGGGGTTCCCCAAGGAACTGGAGGAGGCGGCGCGCGTGGACGGGCTCGGCTACTGGGGCGCGTACTGGCGGATCGTCGTACCCAATTCGCTGAACTTCTTCGCGGCGATCGCCACGATCACGTTCATCGGCGGCTGGAACGCCTTCCTCTGGCCGCTGGTCATCGGGCAGGATCCGAGTTCCTGGACCGTGCAGATAGCGCTCTCCTCGTTCATGACCAACCAGACCGTCAACTTCCATCTGATCTTCATGGCCACCGCCGTCTCGATCCTGCCCCTGGTCTTCGTGTTCCTCTTCCTCCAGCGCTGGCTGGTGCAGGGGATCGCGCAGACCGGTATCAAGGGCTGACACACCCGTCCCAAGACCCAAGACCTGGAGTCCGATGTCTTTCCGCACAACAACGGCCGTCGAGTACGTCGAGGACGTGTCGCCCGGCAACGGCGCCCTCCCGCCCCGCGCCTGGTACGCGTCCTCGGACGCCGCGTCCCTCTCCCTGAACGGCGCGTGGAGCCTGCGGGTGTCGGCGACCGCCGACGCCGAGGACGACGCGTTCGCCGAGCCCGGGTTCGACGCCGGGGACTGGGCCGAGGTCCAGGTCCCCGGTCACTGGGTCCTCCAGGGCGACGGCGCGTTCGGCTCGCCCATCTACACCAACCACCTCTACCCCTTCCCGGTCGACCCGCCGCACGTGCCGACGGAGAACCCGACCGGCGACCACCTGCGCGTCTTCGACCTGCCCGCGGACTGGCCGGACCTGTCCGAGGGCGGGGTCGTGCTGCGCTTCGACGGCGTCGAGTCCTGTGCCCGGGTCTGGCTCAACGGCACGGACATCGGCGAGTTCAAGGGCTCCCGGCTGCCGCACGAGTTCGCGGTCGGCCATCTGCTCAGGCCGAGCGGCAACGTGCTCGCCGTCCGCGTGCACCAGTGGTCGGCCGGCTCCTACCTGGAGGACCAGGACCAGTGGTGGCTGCCCGGCATCTTCCGTGACGTGACGCTGCTGCACCGCCCGGCGGGCTCCGTCCTCGACCACTTCGTGCACGCCTCCTACGACCATGTCAGCGGCGAGGGCACCCTGCGCGTCGACTCCGACGTCGACGGACGGGTGTCCGTACCCGGCCTGGACATCGATGTCGCGACGGGGGAGACGGTCACGGTGCCGGTGCGGCCGTGGACCGCCGAGAGCCCGGTGCTGTACGACGGTGAGCTGGTCACCGAGGGCGAGCGGGTGCCGCTGCGCGTCGGTTTCCGTACCGTCGTGCTGGAGGACGGGCTGATCAAGGTCAACGGAACTCCCCTGCTGTTCAAGGGAGTCAACCGGCACGAGTGGCACCCCGAGCAGGGCCGCGCCCTCGACCTGGAGACCATGCGCGCGGACGTGCTGCTGATGAAGCGGCACAACCTCAACGCCGTCCGCACCTCGCACTACCCGCCGCACCCGGCCTTCCTCGACCTGTGCGACGAGTACGGGCTGTGGGTGATCGACGAGTGCGACCTGGAGACCCACGGCTTCGTGGAGCAGGCCTGGCGCGACAACCCCGTCGACGACGACCGCTGGACCCCGGCCCTCCTCGACCGCGCGGCCCGCATGGTCGAGCGGGACAAGAACCACCCCTCGGTCGTCATCTGGTCGCTGGGCAACGAGGCAGGCACCGGTCGTGGACTGACCGCGATGGCCGAGTGGATCCACGACCGTGACCGCTCACGGCTCGTGCACTACGAGGGCGACATCGACTGCCGTGACACCGACATGTACTCGCGGATGTACGCCTTCCACGAGGAAGTCGACCGGATCGGGCGGGAGTTGGACGGGGGTACGCACAAGCGGCGCGGGCTCCCCTTCATCCTCTGCGAGTACGGGCACGCCATGGGCAACGGTCCCGGCGGGATCGCCGACTACCAGCGGCTGTTCGAGGCGCACGAGCGGCTCCAGGGCGGCTTCATCTGGGAGTGGATCGACCACGGCATCAAGGACGAGCGGTACGGCTTCGCCTACGGCGGCGACTTCGGCGAGGAGCTGCACGACGGCAACTTCGTCTGCGACGGTCTCGTCTTCCCGGACCGGCAACCCTCCCCCGGGCTCGTCGAGTTCAAGAAGGTCATCGAGCCGGTCGGCATCGAGGGCGACGGTTCGGACGGCACCGTACGGATCACGAACAAGCAGGACTTCGCCGATCTGTCCGCGTTCGCGTTTGAGTGGTCTTACCAAGTGGACGGCGAAACGGTCGAGTTGGGCAGTCTGTCCGTGCCTGAGCTCGCGGCCGGCGAGTCCGCGGACGTCAAGCTGCCCGGGGCGCCGGACGGCCGGGGCGCCGAGACAGGGTGGACGGTACGGGCGGTGCTCGCCGAGGACACCCTGTGGGCGCCGAAGGGGCACGAGGTGGCGTGGGGCCAAGTGGCCGTCGCCACACGGCCGTTGCCCGCGGTCGCCGCGTCCGACGCGCCTGTCGTCGGGGAACGGCTGATCACCCTCGGCCCGGCCACCTTCGACGCCCGCACCGGCGACCTGCGCACGATCGGCGGGGTGCACGTGACCGGCCTGCGGCTGGACGTGTGGCGGGCCCCGACGGACAACGACGACGGCGCCGAGTGGCAGTCGGACACGCGCTACGGGCTGCTGTGGCGCAAGTTCGGCCTGCACCGCATGCGGCACCGGCTGGACGCGGTGGAGGTCGGCGAGGACGCGCTGACCGTGCGCACCCGGGTCGCGCCGGCTGCCTGGGAGGTGGGCCTGAGCACGGTGTACCGCTGGACCTCGGACGGCGACCGGCTGCGGCTGACGGTGTCCGTGGGGCCCGAGGGCGACTGGACGGTGCCGCTGCCGCGGCTCGGCGTGCGCTTCGGGATCGACGGTTCGGCGGACCGGGTGCGGTGGTTCGGCGGCGGTCCTGGCGAGGGCTACCCGGACACCAAGTCGGCCTCGCGGCTCGCCCGTTGGGACGCGACCGTCGACGAGCTCCAGACGCCGTACGTGCGGCCGCAGGAGAACGGCGCACGGGCCGACGTCCGGTGGGCGGAGATCGGCGGGCTGCGGATCGACGGCGACCCGGAGTTCTCCTTCACCGCCCGGCGCTGGACCACCGAGCAGTTGGCGGCGGCCACCCACCTCCCGGATCTCACGCCCGGTGACACGGTGTGGGTGAACCTCGACCACGGGCTGCACGGCATCGGCTCGCAGTCCTGCGGTCCGGGCCCGCTGCCGCAGTACTACCTGCGTGCGGAGCCCGCCGAGTTCTCCTTCGTGTTCTCGGAACCCAGTTAAGCGACAGGGGCCTCATAGCCCCCGCGGCCGGCCGGCTCTTCACCCGGCCGGCCGCGGCCGCGTCCTGCGTCGGTTTCGTCCTCATCGGCATGTTCCAGTCGCTGTACGGCCCGTCCGTGCCGGGCCTGCGCGCGGAGTTCGGGCTGTCCCCGTCGGCTGCGGGGCTCGGTCTGAGCCTGCACTTCACGGGCGGTGTCGCCGGCGTCCTCGTCTTCAACGCGATCCACTCCCGGATCAGCAACAGAACGCTGCTTTCGGTGAGTTACGTCCTGATGGCGCTGGGCGCGGCGGGTTTCGCGCTCGCCCCGAACTGGCCGCTCGCGCTGGCCGCCGCCTTCCTGGGCGGGCTCGGCTTCGGCGGGATCGACTACGGCCTCAACCTGCTGTTCGCGGCCGGCTTCGGCGACCGCTCCACGGCCATGCTGAACGTCCTGAACGCCCACTTCGGCATCGGGGCGGTGCTCGGTCCGGCGGTGGTGGCGTGGCTGGGTCCTGACGCGTACCCGTACGCCTTCGGGGCGTGTGCGGTGCTGGCGGCGGCGCTGATCGTGCCGGGCTCAAGTGGCGTACGCACGAAGGTGGTCGACGGGACAGCGCCGGCCGCCGGGACGGCATCCGGTCCCGGTCCCGGCCTCGGTCTCTCCCGTGTCCTCGTCGGTTTTCTCGCCCTCTACATCCTCAATGTGGCTGTGGAGCTGGGTGTCGGCGGCTGGGAACCCACCCATCTGGAGACCGTCGGCCACAGCGCGACGGCGGCCGCCTCGGCGACCTCCGTGTACTGGCTGATGATGACGGTGGGCCGCTTCCTCGTCGTACCGCTCGCCCTCAAGTACTCCCCCGAGCGCATCCTGACGATCTGCGCGACCGGCATGACGGTGTGCCTGCTCCTGGCGCTGATAAAAGGAGTGGCGCCCGTGGCGTACGCGGGTGTTGGGTTGTTCATCGCGCCGGTCTTCCCGACCGGCCTGCCCTGGCTGAACAGGGCGCTTCCCCAGGCGAAGCGTGCCGGTGCCTGGGTCATCGCCGCGTCGATGATCGGCGGAGTGGCAGCGCCGCCACTGCTGGGCGTGGGCATCGAGGCCTGGGGCATCCACGCGGTCCCCTGGCTGCTTGCCGCGCTCTCCGCCGCTTCGCTAGCGGCCACCGTCTGGCTGATCCAGCTCACCCGGAGGTTCGTCGAGTGATCGGCAGCATCGAGGTCCGCGGGCTGTCCCGCACCTTCCACACCACCGTCCGCCGCCCGGGTTTCACGGGCGCGCTCCGCTCCCTGGTCGATCCGGAGCGGGCCGTCAAACACGCCGTCTCCGACATCACCTTCGACGTGGCCCAGGGCGAACTCCTCGCCCTGCTGGGCCCGAACGGCGCCGGCAAGTCCACCGCCATCAAGATGCTCACCGGCATCCTCACGCCCACCTCCGGCGAGGCCCGGGTCGCGGGTGTGGTGCCCTACCAGGAACGGGAACGCAACGCCCGTAACATCGGCGCGGTGTTCGGGCAGCGCACTCAGCTGTGGTGGGACCTGCCGGTGCGGGAGTCGTTCGCGATCCTGCGGGACATCTACGAGGTGCCCAGGGCCGAACACGCGGCCCGGCTGCGGGAGTTCGACGACATCCTCGAACTGTCCGCCTTCTGGGACACCCGCGTCCGCCATCTCTCCCTCGGCCAACGGGTGCGCTGCGACCTGGCCGCCGCGCTGCTGCACGACCCGATGGTCGTCTTCCTCGACGAGCCGACCATCGGCATGGACGTGGTGGTGAAGGAGCAGGTGCGGGAGTTCCTGCGGCACCAGGTGGAGGAGCGCGGGCGTACGGTCCTGCTCACCACGCACGACATGACGGAGGTCGAGCGGCTGGCCGAGCGGGTGGTGCTGATCAACCACGGGCGGCTGGTGCTCGACGGCACGCTCGACGAGATCCGCCAGCGGTTCGGCTCGACGTGGCAGGTGCGGGCGACGCTGGCCGACCCGCACACACCGGTCGGCCCGCTCCCCGGCATCGCGCTGGTGCGCCGGGACGGCCCGCAGGTGGTCTTCGGCCCCGACGGGCCGGCCGCGCCGACGGTCCACACGGCGCTGAAGCTGGTCATCGAGCGGTACGAGGTGACCGGCGTCGCCGTCGACGAGGCGGACCTGGAGGACGTGATGCGGGCGGCGTACGTGCAGGCCCGGGCCGAGGCGGTCTGACATGGCGAGCCTGTACGCCTGGCGCGCGATGCGCGTCACCCCGCTCGGCGAGCTGTACACACCGCCCCGGATCACCGCGGCCGTGCTGCGGCTGACCGTGCAGATCGTGCTGGTCGCGTCCCTGTGGCACGGCCTGTACGCGCACACCGGCACGACGGCCGGGCTGACCCGCGACCAGGCGGTGACGTACGCGGTGCTGGCCGTACTCGCCTCCCGGCTGCGGGAGTTGGACCAGTACGCGGCCCGCGACACGGTCGTGCAGCACCTGCACTACGGCACGATCGTCTACTGGTACCTGCGCCCGCTCCCGCCGCACCGCTACTACGCGCTGCGGGCGCTGGGCGAGCAACTGTACGGATTCGCCTGGGCGTTCATCGGATACGTGATCTGCCTGGCGGCAGGGGTCGTCGAGCCGCCCAAGTCGGCGGCCGTGACCGGGGTGTTCGCGCTCAGCCTGTTGCTAGGCCAGTGGGTGCTGCACTACGTCATGCTGCTCATCGACCAGTTGTGCTTCTGGACCCTGCGCAACGACGCCGCGATCATGATCCTGATCTTCGCGCAGAACCTGCTGTCCGGGGTGTACGCGCCGCTGTGGTTCTTCCCCGACTGGTTCCTCACCCTGAGCGCCTTCCTGCCCTTCCAGGCCACGCTCAGCGTCCCGCTCTCGCTGTACGTGGGCCGTATCCCGCTGTCCGACGCGGGCGCCCAACTCGCCTTGCAGGCGGCCTGGGTCGTCATCCTCGGCCTGCTCACCCGGTTCCTGTGGCGGCGGGCCGCCCGCCGTGTCGTCTCCCAGGGAGGTTGAGGCCCATGAACGCCGTCCGGATCATGTGGCGCATCACGCGTCTCAACTTCCGTGCCCAGCTGGAGTACCGCACCGAGTTCCTGATGATGATCGCGATCGGCGCGATCTGGCAGGTCTCGGTGATCGTCTTCGCGACCGTGCTGCTGACCCGGTTCACCGGGATGGGCGGCTGGGACAGCTCGGACGTGCTGCTCATCCCGGCCACCCGGATGCTGGCGCACGGCCTGTTCGTGCTGCTTCTGGGCCGGGTGCACGGCCTCGGCCGGCACATCCAGGAAGGCAAGATCGACGCCTACCTGCTCCGCCCGATGCCGGTCTACCGCCAGATCCAGCTCCAGTACTTCCCGACCAACGCGATCGGCGACCTGACCGTGGCGACCGGCCTGATGGTGGGCGCGATCAGCCGCAGCGACCTGGACTGGACGGCGGGCCGGATCTCGTACCTGATCGCGGCCGTGCTCGGCGGGATGCTCCTGGAGGCGGCGCTGTTCACGGTGGTGGCGGCCGCGTCCCTGCGCTTCCCGGCCGCGGACTACTGGGGCCGCTGGCTGGAGGAACTCCTCGGCACCTTCGGCAGCTACCCGCTCAACGTCCTGCCCCGGGCGGTGGGCAACTTCCTCACCTACGGCCTCCCGCTCGCGTTCGTCGCCTACTTCCCGGCGGCGGTCCTCACGGGCCACGGCCACTCCACCGGAACGCCGTACTGGCTGGCGGCGGCGTCCCCGCTGCTGGGCCTGGTCGCGTATCTGGCGGGGCGGGTCCTGTGGCGCTGGAGCCTGAACCACTACACGGGGGTGAACGGGTGACGGCGCCGGTGGGTGGTGGGGCCCAGGGCTGCTAGAGGCTGTCTCCCATACGGCGAGGGAGGTCCCGCCAGTCCTCCATGGCACCGGTCACCAGCGACTTGACCTGTTCCTCGGTCTCGGCCCTGAGGATGTCGGCAAGGCATGCGCAGGTGTCGAGATCACCGGCAAGCGCACACACGCAGATGCCTGCGATCTGCAGTCCGCGTGCTGCGACGGCGAGTTGGGAGGCAACGGGAAGCATGACGACGTGGCTCAGTACCTCGCCGATGAAGTCGACCACGAACGTGTCGCGGTGGGGCCCCGGTGTCGCCGCGGTCATGCTGTCGCGGACGGTCCGGCGCATGGCGAGCAGTTCGCGGGCAGCCGCGGCGAGCTCGTCGCACCCGCCGGGCCGTCGATGCTGCCGCACGAGGTCCCGCCATACCCGCTCCGTGGCGTACTCGGCGGCATGCGCGGCGATCACGTCCAGCGCTGGCTCCCTGAGCAGTTCGGCGCACCACTCCGCCACGCCGGGCGGCACTCGCCTCGGCTCGCGGTCCGGGGCAGCGGACCTGGGAACCGAGCCAGGAGCCGAGAGCGCCGCTCGCCCGGGGTGCTGATAGCACCGCAGGCCGGATTCGCGCACTCGCCTACGACAACGTCCGCTTCAGCGTCGCCGCACCGCATTTGCTACCCATTCCGCGAGTGTCGGCAGCACCAACCGGCGCGACAACGAGGCGTCCTGAGAGGACGTCAGGTCTCGGCCGTGACGCCCGGTCCGGAACCCACCGTCACTTGCCTACTCACCGATCCGGATCCGCCCCGGGTGTGGCCCCCCACCGCACACGGCCAGGCCCCACTGCTCAGCTCCCGCGCCCATCCGGCCTGCGGCGCGCATCGTCTTCGACGCGAACCACACCTGCCGAGCCGGTGACCGAGCTGTCAGTGATCCGCACAGCAAGGCGTCGGATCCGGTACCTCGAACGGGACGAGGGTGTCGCCCGCCGCCGGCATCGCGGTGAGGACCAGTTCCCCGGACGGTGTCCACTGCGGGCGGACGTGATCCCGTGTCACCAGGCGGGTGTCCGGGGCGGGTTGGCCGGGGGTGCCCAGGACCGTGACCCGGTCGATCGCGGTGGCGGACAGCAGGTCCGCGAGCGTCACGGTGCCGGTGAGGGTCGCGGCGCCGGGGAAGAGGACCGCGCGGCCCAGGTCGTCCGGGGTGCCCGGGGTCACCTCGTGGCCCGCCCCCGTGAGCCGCTCCAGGGCGGTGCGCAGGAGTGGCTCCGAGGGCAGGGTGAGGGACACGGCGACCCGTGGGCGGTCGTCGCGGATCAGGTGCGTGCAGCCGAACACGCCCTCGGGGAGGGCGAGTTCGGCGGCCAGCGTGTGGAGCAGGTGGTCGGCGGCGGGGAGGTCGCGCAGGCCGGCGTCCACCGTGAGGGCGTACGAGGTCACGAGGGCAGGACCCACACCGGGTTGGAGTAGAACCACAGGTCGAGCCACGGGTCGGCGGAGCCGACGACGTCGATCGCCGGACCGGCCGGGTCGACCGCCGCGCCCAGCGCGCCGACGGCGGACCGGTTGCCGTCGCTGCCGCGCAGCCGCACGTAGCGCGGGGTGTCGACACGGCCGAGGTCGTAGCTGAGCCGGACCGTGCCGGTGGACTTGTTCACCTCGTACGTCTTGACGACCTTGGCGGTCGGCGCGGTGAAGGTGTCCTTGTCCGCGACCGGGCCCGTCACATCGCCCTGGATGACGTCGACGCGGGCCAACTTCGGCAGGAAGCCCGCCCAGTTGGGCCCGCCGGCCAGCGCCACGTCCACGGTGAGGGTGACGCGCGTGCCCTTGCGGACATGCAGCGCGCCGCCCAGCGTGGCCCAGCGGTTGCCGCCCGACAGCCGCGCGTCGAGGCCGCTGATCAGCTGGCCGTGGTCGACCCAGACACGGCCGGCCCGGATGCCGTCCATGACCGCGCCGTAGGAGAAGCCGTCGGAGCCGACGTGCGTGCGGCTGTAGTGGCCGGGCCAGAAGTCGCCCTGGGTGACGTCGATCTGGCCGTTGTAGACCGGGTCGGGGTGGCGGCCGTCGGCGTCGAAGTTGCCGCCGGTGCCGCGCGCCGCGGTGTCGGCGTAGATCTGGTGCGAGTCGGAGTTGGCGGTGATCCACCAGGGCCGGCCCTCGGCGAGCAGGCTGTCCCAGAGGCCGCCGACCGTGGCGGTCATCCAGTCGAAGCCGCCCCAGGTGCGGTAGCTCTCCAGCGGGTAGCCGGCGAAGGAGTCGACGCTGGGGTTGTTGTCGTAGATGCCGCGGGCCCGGCCCATGCCGAGCGGCGCGGGCAGACCGGCCGCCTGGTGGCCGGGCGCGCCCTCGAAGCCGACGGCGATCTGGTGGTCCGCGGAGGTCGCGTCGCGCCAGGCGCGGATCTCGTGCGGGGAGTCGACACCGCGCCGCGCCGGGTGGTTGGCGAGCATCAGCGCGTCCTTGACCTTGCGCCGCTTGACCTGGTCGCCGAGGAAGGCGAGCCCCGCGACCGCGAGGGCCTCGTTGGCGGGCGAGGAGCCGGAGGCGTTCTTGACGCTGCCGTCGTAGTCGTTCTCGAACTGCTTGAGGACGGAGACCTCGTTCGCGCCGGGGTGCACGAACACCGTGCCGTGCTCGGCGCCCGGGATGTTCCACTCCAGACCCTGGAAGACGAGGGTGTCGTCGTAGGCGTCACGGGCGGCGCGGATGTCCGGGTTCACCTTGTCCACGCCGATCTTGGCGTGCGCCACGCTGCCGTGGTCGGTGATGACCATCCAGTCCAGGCCGTGCCGGGCACCCTGGCGGACCTGGTCGACGACGCGGTACTTGCCGTCGCTGCTGTACTGCGTGTGGATGTGGTGGTCGCCGGCCAGCCACAGGAAGCCGTTCTTGCGGCGGGAGTTGGAGGCGGAAGAGGCGGACGACGCGTACGCGGGCACGGCACCCGCGGCGCCCGCCATCACGCTCCCGGCGGCGAGACCCGCACCGAGGAGACCCGCGCGGCGCAGCATCGCGCGACGCGAGGACTGCTCGGGCGACAGGGCCTCGTCGGGCACCGAGGTGTCGAAGGCGGCGGGCAGCGGAGCCGTCGCCCCGTCGTGCGAGTGACCGTGCCCGTGGTCATGACCGTGGTCATGCCCGTGGCCGTGCGGTCCGTGTATGTGCCCGTGCCCCATGGAACCCTCCCGATGCCGCTGCCTGACCGAGCGGCTGCCTTCCGCGACGCGACCACGTCGCGTGAGGAGAATTGAGGGGGGAGATGAACGCCTGACGACCGCGGGGTGATCGCCGGGAGTCTCCCGCACGGCGTCTCACCTCTCTCTTACCTTTTGCCTCAACTCTCCCTCGTCCCGGACGAGATGACGTGGGCCGGATGCGCCTTGAGCCCGATATGACCTGCACCCAGTAGGCTCCGGCCTGGGATTCCTAGGTTCACAGGGAGTGACGCATGGCCCGAGCCGGGCTCACCACCGAGCGTGTCGTCGCGGCAGCGGCCGACCTCGCCGACGAGGTCGGCTTCGAGAACGTCACCCTGTCCGCGCTGGCCCGCCGGTTCGGGGTGAAGGACGCGAGCCTGTACGTCCATGTCAGGAACGCCCAGGATCTGCGCACCCGCGTCGCGCTCCTGGCCGGCGGCGAGTTGATCGACCGCATCGCCGAAGCCGTGGCCGGCCGGGCCGGCAAGGACGCGCTGACCGCCTTCGCCGACGCCTACCGGGAGTACGCCCTGGAGCGGCCGGGCCGCTATGCCGCCACGCAGCTGCGGATCGACCAGGACCTCATCGCCGACACCCCCGCCTTCCGCCGCACCGCCGAGATCACCTACGGCATGCTCCGCGCCTACGGTCTCGAAGAACCCGATCTCACCGACGCCGTCCGCCTGTTGCGCGCCACCTTCCACGGCTACTGCGCCCTGGAGGCCGGCGGCGGTTTCGGCGCCCCGCGCGATGTCCGGAGGTCGTGGGACAAGGCCGTGGCGGCGTTGCACATCGCACTGGAGAACTGGCCGCGGGAGCAGGCGAACCGCTGAAGTTCACCATGTCGAGGGGGCGCTTCCGGTCGATGCCACAGCCGTCCCGTTGACCACTTAGACTGGAATCTTCGCGATGGTCACGTGCCGCCCCGGGGGAGGGAGCGCGCCTTGTCTCAACAGCAGCTGGGACGCGGTCCCTTGAGATCCGACGACAGCACCGCTCCGGAACCGGGCGGCCCAAGTGAGGCCGCGCGCTTCGTGGGTTGGCTGGGCAGTCTCGGCTGCGCGACCGCCGGGTACGTGGTGTTCCAGTTCCTGTTCGGTCTGCTGCCCGACTCGCTCGGCGGGGACGCGGCCAGGTATCTGATCTCCGGGGTCAGCGGGATCGGCACGGCCGCGGCGGCCTGGCTGGCGGCGGCACTGGTCCGGGCCCGAGCGGCGGCGGGCCGGGCGGACGCCGGCCCCGCTGCCCCCGCGCCACCCGCCCCGAGCGCGCCCGGCCCGCTCCCCCAGATCTTCGCCGCCGCCCACCACGCCCTCGTCACCCAGGTGTCCGTCGTCGACGACCCGGCCCGCGGCCTGCTCACCGGCTGGACGCACTCCCTCGGCGAGAGCGCCCCGTCCCGCCCCACCGCGCTGGGCACCGCGTACGGCCTGCACATCATGCTCGACCTCGGAGTGCCCGACGGGCGGCTGAGCACCGGCGACCTGGTGGACACCCTGTGGCGGCTGCGGCTGCCCGGCGGCGGCTGGTCGGCACGCTCACAGGGGACCGACCCCCGGCCCGAGATCACGGCACTCGTCCTGGGCGTACTGGCCCGCGCGGGCGCGTCCAGCGAACGGGTCGCGGCGGAGGTGGGCCGGTGCACGGCCGGTTTCACCCATGAACTCGACCGCCCCGGACGGGAGTCGACCCACGTCGTGACGACCGTGCTGCGCGGACTGCTGCGCGCCGCGCCCCACTCCGACATCCTGCCCCGGCTGCGCGAGTCCCTCGTCGACGGCGCCGTCAGCGACCCGCGCCGCGACCACCTGCGCTGCTGGAGCTACCGGCTCGACCCGCCGTACGGACTGCCCTCCGCGCTGCACACCGCGCAGGCCGTGGTCGCCCTGGACCGCACCGCCAAGATCCTCGGCGAGGGCACCGCCGCCAAGGCAGCCCGCGAGGACGGCGTCCGCTGGCTGCTGGCCTGCCCTGACCCGGCCCAGGATCTGCGGAACCTGCGCGAGGAGGTGCGCCGGCCCCGCCCGGACGACCCCTCCCGCCACGAGGTGCTGAACGTAAGGCACTTCACCGCCTCCTGGACCCTGCGCGCGCTGATGACCCCGGGGGCCAGGGAGGTCGCCGAGCAGGACGGCCTGGAAACGGCGTGGCGGGAACTGCTGGAGCACGCCGCCGCCACGGTGTGGGCCGCGCAGACCGACGGCATCTGGTCCTGGGGGCGGATCGAGAACAACGAACTGCGCCATCCGATGTGGATGACCTACCAAGGGCTGTCGGCACTGCGCGCACATGCCGTATGGGTATATCGGCAGGAAGAGACCAGTTGACCGAACTCTGCGCACGGGGGCGGTCGTTGAGGAGGAGTGCATGGGCGGTCGGCAGGTTCTGGCGGCACGGCGATTACTGACCGAGACGCTGGACGGGGAGCTGTCGGAACGCCGGCTGGCCGCCGCGGCCCGCTCGGTCGTGGCCGAACTGGGCATGCGGGAACGGCTGTTGGAGCTGATCGCCGAACTCGCCTGCGGCGAGGGCGATCCCGAACAGTGCGCCCGGCTGTCGTACCGCCATGTCCTCGGCTTCGACAAACTCCTGCTGATCGACGGCGGACCGCGCCATATGCTCCGCGCCCATCTGTGGCACCGGGGATCGGGCGCGGTCGGCGAGGAGGACATCCACAACCACCGCTCACCGCTGGCCTCGTACATCGTGCTTGGCCGGCTCGCGATGGAGTTGTACGAGGTCGAGCGCGGCGACGGGGACGGTTTCGCGGCCGCCCGCTACGAGGAGTCCCTCGACCATGGTTCGGCGGACTGGCTGCTGGAGCCGACCGGTCCGGCGCGGCTGCGGCTGACCCACGTGGGCCAGTACGCGGCGGGCAGTTCCTACGCCCTTCCCGCACACACCCTGCACCGCGCCTGGTGCGAGACGGACGGGCCGACGGTGACGCTGTTCCTGGAGACGGGCAGCGAACGCCGGGAGCACACCGACGTGTTCACGTCGGCGGGACCTCATCCGGGGGCGGTGCCGAAGGTGCCGTTGGACGCGGAGGAGTATCTGGGGGCGCTGCGGGGGTTGGCAGAGCTGCTCAGGACCGCGTGAGGAGCGCGCGATAGGTCGGTACGAGAAGGCGGCGATACGTCAGTACGAGAAGGCCTGGCGGACGACGTCGAGGTTGTAGTCGTCGATGTCGACCTCGGTCAGCCGTTGCAGACTGAGCCACTTGCTGTCCTGGTCGGCCTCGGGGAGCTTGATCTCGCCGGGGTCGGACAGCAATCGCACGCGGAAGTTCTGCTGCCAGTTCTTGATCTCGTGCCCGCGGTACTCGCTCACGAAGGAGGACTCGCCGATCCGGGCGACGATCTCGCCGCGCAGCCCCGTCTCTTCCTTGAGCTCGCGCAGCACACCGGCCTCGGGACTCTCCCCCGGCTCCAGCTTGCCGCAGGGAACACCCCACACCCGTGGCAGGAACCGTTCCTTCTCGCTCCGGCGCACGAGCAGCACCCGGTCGTCGTCGTCCATCACGACGGCCGCCGCGAGGCGCCTGTCGCCGGGGATCTCCATGTCCATGGTTCCTCGGTCCCTCGCCGGTGATGAGTCCAAAGGTTTTGATACCCAAGAAAGTCTCGACTCTACCAGGATGGCCCATCGGAGCGCTGTGAGACAGCTCGCTCCCTCAGTACCCCCGCTCCGCCGCACTCCGCTCCACACAGAACTCGTTTCCCTCCGGATCGGCCAGAACGACCCACCCCGCGCCGTCCCCCGTGCGCTGGTCGTCGAGGACCGTGGCGCCGAGAGCGAGAAGGCGTTGGACCTCCTCGTCTCGGGTGCGGTCGTCGGGCTGAAGGTCGAAGTGCACGCGGTTCTTGACCGTCTTGCGCTCGGGAACGGTGACGAAGAGCAGACCCGCGTCCTCGATGAGCGCCTCCTCGTCACCGGGCCGGTCCTCCTCGGCGAGCGGGAGGTCCAGAACCCGGGACCAGAAGTGGGCGACCGCGTAGGCGTCGGCGCAGTCGATGGTCACGTGGCGGATGGCGGAGGTCATGGGAGGGATTCTCGGCGGCGAGGGCGGATCGGGGCAACGCGTGCGGCAACCTTTTGATCATCGGGCGGCGACCTGGGGCGTGGTGGGAGCGCGTCGACGGGAGCGTCGTGCCCGACGCGGCTATACGACGACGATCTCGGCCCCGGTCCCGTCCAGCCGAACCCGCACGTCAGGCCCGTCCGCCCAGCGCACCGCCAACTCCCCGGGCCCGTCAGCCCGCACGCTCACGGTCTCCTCCAACGGCCCGGCATCCGTCTCCCCGGTCAACCGCGCCAACGCGACGAACAGCGTGTCCCCGTCCCCTGCCACCCCGGTGAGAGCGTCGGACAGGCCGAAGGCGGGGCGCAGTTCGGCCCGTACGCCGTCCCGGTCCGCCGCCCACCCGGTGACCTGGATCGCCGTCCCGGGCTCGGCGCCCGCGACCGAATACGCCCGCACCTCCACAGCCCCCCGAGCCAGCACCACGCTGGTCACCCGAGCTCCCCCACCCGCGACATGCCGGGATGCCACCCAGCCCTCGCCCACACCCAGGGGTTCGATCTGCGTGCGGCTCGGATCCTCGGCCACGATCACGCTGTTGTCGTACGACGACGAAGGTTCCGTCGACGTCGAGTACGCGAGCCGCGTGTAGTACGGGTCGTAGCGGACGTCCTCGCTGCCGTGGTTGTGGAGGCGGACCAGGCCGTCCGAACTCGTGGACTGGAGGAGCCAGTTGGCGGGGCGGACCGGAGTCACCGCGTCCGTTCGTTCCGCCGGGCCCGGTTCCTCCGGTGCCGTCCACACCTCGTGGTCCGGTGGGAGGAGCAGGCCGAGGAAGCCCTTGCTGGCCCAGTACGGGGAGGCGGGGCCCGAATAGCCTTGCAGGAGGGCTGAGTTGGGGCCGTGCCAGCCGAGGGTCAGCAGGCCCCGGTCGTCCACCGCGCCCCGGTCCAGGAAGTACTTCAGCGCGCCCGACGCCAGCCGCCGTGTCTCCCCCGGCGGCAACGGCGTACGGCCGGCCAGCGCGCCCAGCCACAGCGGGGCCGTCGTCGCGAAGCGGTAGGTGAGGGAGCGGCCCTGGTGCATGGGGGCGCCGTCGGCGCCGAACAGGCGGGCGTAGTCGGCGAGATGGCGGGAGAGGCGGTCGCCGTAGTGGGCGAGCAGGCGGGGGTCGTCGGCCAGCCAGGCGTGCAGCACCGGGTAGAGGTGCATCGCCCAGCCGTTGTAGTAGTCGAACTTGCGGCCGTCGCCGTCGGTGTACCAGCCGTCGCCGACGTACCAGTCCTCGATGCGTTCCAGACCGCGGTCGATCGCCTTGCGGGACTCGTCGGGCTCGTGGCCGATCTCCTGGAGGAAGCCGCCGACGGTGACCGGGAACAACTCCCAGTTGCAGGGCCAGGGTTCGGAGGTCAGGGCGTCGCCGAGCCAGGCCGCCGCCCGCTGCCGCACGCCCTCGTCGAGCCGGTCCCACAGCAGGGGGCGGGTCAGGCGCAGGGCGAGGGCGATCGACGCCGCCTCGACCAGGGGCTGACTGCGGTCCTCGATGCGGGGCCAGACGCCCGCCACGCCGGCCGCGAGTCCGTCGGCATACCGCTCCAGGGCCGTCTCGTCCCGGCGGAAGGCCGCAAGGAGCAGCGTACGGGCGTACCCCTCAAGGCCGTCGGAGAGGCGACCGGACCAACTGGTGTGCTCGCCGGGGAGGTCGTAGAGCGCACCGCCCTCGACCGCGTACGGCTCGACCGCCGCGAGCAGGGCGTCGGCGGCGGCCTCCCAGTGGGCGCGGGTGTAGCCGGTGCGCGGGCTGAGGGCGCGGTCTTCGGCGGGCAGCTGCATCGGCTCTCTCTACGACGGCTCTTGACGACGGATCTCTACGGCGGATCTCGACTACGGCTCGCTACGGCGGTTCTCTACGAAGGTTCTCGACTACGGCTCTCCACGGCGGTCCTCACCACGGCTCCGCGCGCAGGGCCTCGCACTCGGGCCCTGCGCGCCGCACCGGGACTCGCCGCGCGGGAGCGGCGGTCGAGGCCTGGGGCGCCCCGGTTCCGGTCGGGACGCCCCAGGGTTCATCCCACCCGCACCAGGGCCGCGGGCACCAGATGCCGTGCGACAAGTTCGTCGCGCACCAGGCCCGCGTACACGGTGGCGCCGTGCACGGAGGTGTGGGTGTTGTCTCTCTTCTCGTTGTACAAGTAGATCGCCTTGGAGCCCTCCACGCCGAGGGATTCGACCAGAGTCTTCGTCCTGGCCGTCAGATCGATCAGCGGAACGTCCTGTTCGTCCGCTATCGAGCGGATGACGGCAGGATGGTTCACGCCGAGCCCGTTGACCAGAAGCGCGGTGTCGTTGTTCAGGGTGCCGTCCGCATTGAACCAGCGCCGCACGATGGGTGTCACCAGCACCGGCCGTCCACCCTTCTCCCGTACGCCCGCCACCAGTGTCTCCAAGTTGGCACGGTACGTCGCCTCGTCGGTCGTCTTGTCATTGTGGGCGAGCTGGATCAGGACGAGGTCGCCGGGGCGGATCAACGGCCGCACCGTGCCCCACAGTTGCGGGTTCCCCAGGTAGGTGACCGTACTCTCGCCGGAGTCCGCGTAGTTGGCCACGGACAGGCCCGCGCGCAGGTATTGGGGCAGCTGTTGGCCCCAGCCGGAGTAGGGGTCGCCGGGCTGGTCGCAGACGGTGGAGTCGCCGACCAGGAGGATCTGCCGGGCGTGCCGGGCGGGCGTGACGCGGATGTCGGCGAGGGCCGGGGCCGTGCCGCCGAGGACGAGGTCGAGCCCTGGCGTGCCGTCGGGGCCGGTCGGTTCGCCCTCCGGGGTGCGGACGTTCACGGTGAAGCCGCGGGTCACGGTCCGCCCGGCGGCGGTGGCCGTTTCGGGGAGCAGGGAGCGCCGGGTCTCACCGGTGACGGCCGTACTCGCCGCCGCCTCGCCGCCGAGGCGGACCGTGACGTCGTAGGTGCCGGGCGGGACGTCGAAGTGGCAGGCGGTCGCGGTGCAGTTGGCGATACCGAGCGGGGGCGTGCGGTCGTGGGCCTGTGCGGGTGCGGTCGACAGGGCGGTGCTCAGGGTCACCGCGGCCAGCAGGGCGATGTTGAAACGTCTCATCCGTGGCTCCTCCGTCCGACGACAAGGCCTGGCGGTGGACCGTACCGCTCTGGACAAGCGCTTTCTAGTCCCGCGTCAAATTTCACCACATTGCCAACTCCGGGGCCGCGAAAGCCCTTTCGCGAAATCGATTCAACTGTCACCCTCCAAAGCACCCGCACCCCCACCTCCCGAAGGAGGCACCCCCATGTCCGGTTCTGTGAACAGACCGGTCCGTCGCCGCACCTTCGTCCTCGGCACGGCCGCTGTCGCCGGTACGGCGGCGCTCGCGGAGACAGCCTCGGCCGCGGACTTCGGCTGGAGCGACGACGGTTCGAACTACGTCGTCGACACCGGCGCGAGCCTCGTGTTCAAGGTCGGCAAGACGAACGGCGACCTGACCTCGCTGGTCTACAAGGGCACGGAGTACCAGGGCTACGGCGGCATGAACTCGCACATCGAGTCCGGCCTCGGCGCCTCCACGGTGACCCTCGCGCAGTCCGGCACGACCATCCTGATCTCCGTCACGCACGGCACGCTGAAGCACTACTACGCGGCCCGCAGCGGCGAGAACAACGTCTATCTCTGGACCAACAAGGCCGACACCTCGGTCAGCGCGACCCGCTACATCGTGCGCGTCAAGGCCGGTCTGTTCCTCAACGACGAGCCGGATTCCTACACTTACGCGCCGACCACCATCGAGGCCTCGGACGTCTTCGAGAAGTCCGACGGCCAGACCCGCTCCAAGCACTACTCGAAGCTGCGGGTCGCCGACTACGACTACATCGGCTGGAGCACCGGCAGCGTCGGGCTCTACGTCGTCCGCTCCAACCACGAGAAGGCCTCCGGCGGCCCGTTCTACCGCTCCCTGCTGCGCCACCAGAGCACCGGCCGGGGCGGTCTGTACGAGATCCTGTACTACGGCGAGAACCAGACGGAGGCCCAACGCTTCGGTCTCCAGGGCCCGTACGTCATCGCCTTCACGGACGGCGGCGCGCCCTCCTCCGCGCTGTACCACGCCAACCTCACCACCTCCTGGGCCGATGCGCTCGGCATCTCCGGCTACGTCCCCGCGAGCGGCCGGGGCCGGGTCGCGGGCGTCGGAATCAGCGGCCGGAACACGGCGTACGCGTACACGGTCGGGCTCGCCAACTCCGCCGCCCAGTACTGGGGTTCGGCCCGCGCCTCGGACGGCTACTTCTCCATCGGCCGAGTCCTTCCGGGGACGTACACGTTGACCGTCTTCAAAGGAGAACTCGCCGTCTACACCACGTCGGTGACCGCCACCGCCGGCGGCACGACCACCCTGAACACGATCGCGATCCCGTCCTCCAACGACCCGTCCAACGCGAGCGCGATCTGGCGCATCAACGACTGGGACGGCACGCCGGGCGGCTTCAAGAACGCGGCCCTGATGACGTACGCCCATCCGTCCGACGTCCGGGCCGCGGCCTGGACCGGCAATGTGGTCATCGGCAGCGGCACCGAGACCTCGGCGTTCCCCTGCTACCTCTGGAAGGACGTCAACAGCGGGATCATCGTGTACTTCAAGCTGACCGCCGCCCAGGCCGCCGCCGCGCACACCCTGCGGATCGGCGTGACGACGGCCTATGCCAACGGCCGGCCGCAGGTCGTCGTGAACGACACCTGGACCTCTGCCGTCCCCTCACCGCCCACCCAGCCGAGCACCCGGTCGCTGACCGTGGGCTCCTACCGGGGCAACAACTACACGTTCACCTACAGCGTCCCGGCGTCCGCCTGGCTGACGGACACCGGTGCGTACAACACGCTGAAGATCTACGTGGCGAGCGGCTCGGGTTCGACGTCCTTCCTCAGTGCGGGTACGGCGATCGACGCGATCGACCTGTTGTCCTGACCCGAGTGATCGTCAGGTCCCGCGCGTCCACTGCTGGTTGGTCGCTCCGCTGCACGTGTATGTGATGATCGCGGCGGAGTTGGCGGTGGACGCGCCGTTCACGTCGAGGCACTCGCCGCTGGCGCGGGCCTTGACGAGGACGTAACTGCCGGACGTGGTCAGGCTCCACTGCTGGGCGGTGGCGCCGGTGCAGTTCTCCTGGGTGACATTGGTGGCGTTCTCCTGGAGGCACAAGGAACTGCCCCGGCCGACGAGTTCGTAGTAGCCGGTGCCGAGGTCCTTGAACCACCACTTCTGGTTGGTGCCGCTGTTGCAGGTGTACTGGCTGATCGCCACGCCCTGCCACAGGGACTGGTTCGGGACGTCCGCGCACTTCGAACTGTTGCGTGCGATAAGGGTGTTGTAGGTGGCGCCGGTCCCGCCGATGGTGCCGGCCGTCGTGTCGACGGTGACCTCCGGGTACCAGGACATGGACATCGTGGTGGAGGTCGGGAAGGTCAACGGCAGCCAGACGTAACGGGAGTCGTTGACGGTGCCGCCGAAGGAGTTGCCCCAGCGGTCGCCCATGAACAGGTACGAGGTGCCCGAAGTGCCGGTCACCGGCAGGACGTACGCGGTCTGCGAGTTGTACGCCGTGGAGTCGCCGACGTTCGTGAAGGACGTCCAGGGGCCGGCGAGGCTGGTGGCGGTGGCGTACTGCTGCTGGTTGGCGCTCCAGCCGGTCGCGCCGGAGGTCAGCATGAAGTAGACGCTGCCCCGCTTGAACAGCGCGGGGGCCTCGCGGTGGCCGCCCGCCCAGGGGTTGGCGACCAGGCTGTCGATGCCGGTGTAGGCGGAGTTGAGCCGGTAGATGTGCAGGTCGTAGTTCTCGTTGGCGGCGGAGACCATGTAGGCCGTGCCGTCGGTGTCGACGTAGGTGGTGATGTCCCGGGACATGTACTGGCCGAGCGGCTGGAAGCTGCCCTGGTAGGTGTAGCTGCCGTCGACGGTGTCGGAGACGGCGACGGCCGCGCGGGCCTCGCTGTAGTCGACGCCGTTCTCCTTGTGCATCCACATGACGAACTTGCCGGTGGAGGCGTTGTAGATGACCTTGGGCCGCTCGATGTAGGCGGTGCCGAGTTCGGCGGCGCTGGACTGGGTGAGGACGTGGTTCCTGAACTCCCAGGTCTTCAGGTCGGTGGAGCGGTACGCGTCCACGTACTTGAAGGTGTTGTCGGCGTTGCGGTCCTCGCCGAACCAGTAGTAGTAGGAGCCGACCTTGATGACTCCGCCGCCGTGGGCATGCACGACGTTGCCCGAAGTGTCGGTGAACTGGGTGCCGTTGGGGACGGTCTGGGCGGCGGCCTGGGCCGGTCCCGCCGTCACCAGGGCGGCGGCGAGGGCGCAGACCAGGGCGAGCAGCACGGCGTACGCACGTCTCATCTCACACACTCTCCTTCACCGTGTCGGCCACGGGGACGCCGAAGTCGGGGGTGCCGTCGGGGTGCCAGCCGAGGCGCTGGATCCGGGTGTGGCGGTTGGGGTCGTTCAGGGGGTCGCCGGTGATCTCCTTGTACTGGCGGGCGTGGTAGACGAGGACGTCGCTGCGGCCGTCCTCGGCGACCGTGAAGCAGTTGTGTCCCGGGCCGTACTGCCGGGTGGTGTCGTTGCTGGTGAAGACGGGGGTCGGCGACTTGGACCAGTTCGCGGGGTCCATCAGGTCGGCGTCGGCGTCGACGGTCAACAGGCCCATGCAGTAGTGCCAGTCGGTGGCGCTGGCCGAGTACGACAGGAACAGGCGGCCCTGGCGGGCGATGACGGCCGGGCCCTCGTTCACCTTGTAGCCGATGGTCTCCCAGTCGTACTCCGGTGTGGACAGGCGTATTTGAGGGCCCGTCAGAGTCCCCGGGTTCGCCATCCTCGACAGCCACAGGGCGGTGTTGTTGTCCATGCCGGGCTCGTGCTGGGCCCAGGCGAGATAGCGGGTGCCCCGGTGGGTGAAGGTGGTGGCGTCCAGGGAGAAGGTCTCCCAGGCCGTCTTCAGCTGGCCCTTCTCCACCCAAGTGCCCTGGAAGGGATCGGGGTTGGCGTTCTCCAGGACCCAGATGCGGATGTCCCAGACGCTCTCGGCGGGCGCGGAGGCGAAGTAGACGTACCACTTGCCGCCGATGCGATGGATCTCCGGCGCCCAGATGTGGGCGCCCATGACGCCGGTGGCGTGCTTGGTCCAGATCACCGACTCGGCTGCCGTCGCAAGGCCGTTGAGGGTGCGGGAGCGGCGCAGGATGATCCGGTCGTACTCGGGGACGGTGGCGGTGAAGTAGTAGTGGCCGTCGGCGTGCCGGTGGATGTACGGGTCAGCGCGTTGGCGGACGAGCGGGTTCACGAACGGGGCTGCTTTCGGGGACGCGGTCGCCGGGGGCGGGGCGATGGCCAGGGCGCCCGCGGCCAGGGCGGCTCCCTTCAGCATCAGCCTCCGGCTGGGGGCATGCGTCAGCCTCCGGCTGGGGACATGCGGCAGGTCGTCGTTGCGGCTCATACGGCTGCCTCTCGGGGACGTTCGAGATGGCGAACGCCATCTGTCATTACGAACAGCTCGAACGCCGAAAAGGTAAGGGTGTGCCACCACGAGGTCAACGGGTCCGACGCGACAAAGAGAGAGCGCTTTCCCCCGCTCTTTCATCTCCGGCCGGATTTTCTGTTATCCAGGGGTGCCCCGATCCGTCTCCACTCCCGTGCGCAGCCATATCCACACCACAGCAGCAGCCGCCGGCGCCCTCGCCGCGGTCGCCGCCCTCCTCACCTCCGCTCCCCCGGCCGCGGCGGCCGGCACCGGTCCTCGGGACGTGACCGCCGACGTCCTCGCCGACCGGGACGTCTCGCTCACCGGCGACACGGTGGTCACCGTGCCGCCCGGGACGACGACGTACGACGGTGTCCTGCGCGGTGAGGGCACGCTCACCGTGCGCGGGAGCGGGACGCTGGTCCTCAGCAAGGACAGCGACTTCACGCTCCCGAAGGCACGGCAGCGGCAGGTCGTGAGGACGCAGGGCGGCAACCACCCGTACACCACGGTGACCAATCCGGACCCGCCGGCTATCACGGTCCGGCGCGGGGCGACCCTCCAGTACGGCACGGGCGGCGGCACCGGCCTGATCGGGCACTTCCCGTACGACACCCCGGGCTATCAGCTCAACCAGCTCAACGTCCGGGTCGACGGGACCCTCCGCCTATCTCTGACCCGCACCTTCAACATCGGCACCATCAGCGGCTCGGGCCTGGTCACCCAGCCGCGCAACATGTGGGGCACCCTCGACCTCGCCGGCACCCACCCGTTCTCCGGGGTCATCGACAACGGCACCGGCATGGCCGTCGGCCGCCCCGAGTACCCGGTGGCGCTGCCCGCCGCCCGCGCGATCCTCAACCAGGGGTCCTGGATCATCGACACCCCGCTGTACCGGACGATCACCCTGCGCCAGAACTTCTACCAGCGCGCGTACGGCAGTGACGTCAACGTCCACACCCGGCCCGGCAGCAAGGTCGTGCTCACCGGCCAGTACAGCTACAGCGACCGGGGCGGCGACACGAACCCCTCGCTCAGCGACCCGAATCTCAACTGGCGTTCCGTCGCCCACCAGTTGAACAAGCGCGGCACCAACATCGAGGGCGCCGACGTGCGTTGGGGCGACGGCACCACGCACCAGATCTTCATACCGGGCACGAAGGACACCGTCTACATCAACCTGCACGAGGCGAGCGGGCGCCGCTCCAGGCTGACCTTCGACTACAACGGCCCGGTGACGCTGGGGGCGCCGATCGGCGGCGGCCGCTACCACGACACGCTGGGCGCGCCCGGCGCCGGGGACGTCGTCATCGCGGGGACGCGCGGGAACGACGTGACGTTCGCGGCGAAGCAGTACTACGACGGCTCGACCACCATCGAGAAGGGGGCCGTGCTGCGGCTGGGGCTCGGGACCTCGGCCCAGGGCGACGGCTCCCTGATGACGGGGACGGACCGCCGCCGGGTGGCGAACGACGGAACCCTGGTCGTACGGAACGCCTCCACGCCCCTCTCCCTGTCCCGGATCGGCGGCTCCGGCTCGCTCGTCCAGTCGGGCGCCGCGACGACGACACTGACGGGCGGGGCGGTGACGTACACGGGGAGGACGACGGTCACCAAGGGCACGCTGGCGCTGCGCGACGGAGCAACTCTCGCCCGCAGCTCGGCCATTCGGCTCACGTCGACGGGCGCACGTCTCGACCCGGGACCGGCCGGCCTGCGGGTGGCGACCTCGCTGAGCGGCACGGGGACGGTGAAGGGGGCGGTCACCAACGACGGTGTGGTCGCGGGCGGGGTCACCGTCGCCGGTGACTACACGCAGAGCACGAAGGGCGAACTGGTCCTCGCGCAACGGCCGTTGAAGGTGAACGGGGCCGTCCGGCTGGCCGGCGACCTCGACCTCTCCGCCGCCGGCACCGCACCCGCCCGCACGATCACCGTCCTGAACCACACCGGCAAGGCGAAGACCACCGGCGCCTTCAAGGGCCTCGAGGAGGGCGCCCGCCTGAAGCTCGCCGACACGACGTACCGCGTCAGCTACCGGGGCGGCGACGGCAACGACGTCGTCCTGGCCGCGACCACGGCCACTCCCGCACCGGCGGCGAACCACCCCGACACGGCCTCCGGGAGCCCGACCACCGCAGCCACCCTCCACACCGCCAACACCGCTAGCGCCAGGCTCGGTTGGTGGCCGTACGTCCTCGCGGTGGGCCTGCTCATCGGGCTGGCGATACCGGCGGTGCGGCGCGGGGGCCGCCGAGGAGGCCGAGGAGGTGGGGGCGGTCGGCATGCGGCGCCGCACCCGTAGGCGACCGAGCCCGGGCCTCCGGGCATCCCACATACTGGGCGATTCGTTCACTCATCGGACGGACTCCGCTCTCGCGTGCCCCTTCGGCTAGCGTCGGGGCATGACCAGCGACACCCCGTTCCCGCCCGCCCATCTCTCCCGCTCGTTCGCCGACTCGCTCGCGGCCGGACCGCTCGTGCTCGACGGCGGTATGTCCAACCAGCTGAGGTCCGCCGGGCACGACCTGAGCGACGAGCTGTGGTCGGCGCGGCTGCTGGCCGACTCGCCCGAGGCGATCACCGAGGCCCACCTCGCCTACTTCGAGGCGGGCGCGGACGTGGCGATCACCGCCAGCTACCAGGCCACCGTCGAGGGCTTCGCCCGGCGCCGGGTCAAGCGCGACAAGGCGCTCGAACTCATCGGCCTCAGCGTGGAGTTGGCCCTGGACGCGGCGACCGAGGCGTGGCGGCGGGGTGTCGACCGGCCCCTGTACGTGGCGGCCTCGGTCGGCCCGTACGGCGCGATGCTCGCGGACGGCTCCGAGTACCGGGGCCGGTACGGGCTGAGCGTGGCCGAGCTCGCGGACTTCCACCGGCCCCGCCTGGAGGCGCTGGCCGCGGTCGGTCCCGACGTGCTGGCCCTGGAGACGATCCCGGACACCGTCGAGGCCGAGGCGCTGCTCGGAGCGGTGCGCGACTTCGACGTACCCGTCTGGCTGTCGTACTCGATCGCGGGTGACCGCACCCGCGCCGGTCAGCCCCTGGAGGAGGCGTTCGCCCTGGCCGCGGACGCCGACCAGGTGATCGCGGTCGGCGTGAACTGCTGCGCCCCCGAGGACGTCGACAACGCCGTCGCGACCGCCGCCCGCGTCACCGGCAAGCCCGTCGTCGCCTATCCCAACAGCGGCGAGACCTGGGACGCCGAGGCTCGCGCCTGGAACGGCCGCGCCACGTTCGCGCCGGAGCAGGTCACGGGCTGGCGGGACGCCGGCGCCCGGCTGATCGGCGGCTGCTGCCGGGTGGGGCCGGAGGGGATCTCGGGGATCAGGAAGGTGCTGGCGGGGGCGTAGCCGACCTCCCCGAGGGCGCCCGCAGGGGGCGTACGACACCCGCGCGCCCGCCACCCCCGCACCCGCACTCCCCCTCCCGCCCCCGACCACCCGCCTCCACCCTCCTGTCGCCGCCCGCACCCCCCTGCTAGCCTCCGCACCCGGAACCGGTTGCCACCCGTGTTGTCGCAGTTCCCGAGGGTGGGCGACAGGGACGGGAGAAGGGCGGGCGAGGATGACGCGGAAGAGCGAGGACGTCGGGCGGAGCACGATCCGGGACGTGGCGGCCCGCGCGGGCGTGTCCGCGTCGACGGTGTCGCGGGTGCTCGGCGGGGTGTACCCGGTCAGCGCGGCGACCCGTACCCGCGTGGAGCGGGCGGTCCGGGACCTGGACTACGTCGCCGACGCGCGCGCCAAGGCGGTCGCCGGGGTCGGCACGCCCACGTTGGCCTTCGTGCTCGAGGACATCACCGGTCCGTCGTTCGCCCACATGGCGTACGGCGTGGAGCGCGAGGCGACCCGGCTCGGGCATCTGTGCCTGGTGTGCGGCACGGAGGGTGACGTGCGGCAGGAGCTGGAGTTCGTCGAGATGATGCGGGCCCAGCGTGCCGCCGCGGTGATCCTGGTGGGCGGCGCCGCCGACACCGCCGAGTACCGCGAGCGCACCCGCCGTATGGCCGACTCGCTCGCGTCGGCCGGCTCCCGGCTCGTCCTGTGCGGCCGCCCGCCGCTCGGGCCCGGCGCGCCGGTGACGGTCATCGAGTACGACAACGAGGGCGGCGCGTACGCCCTGGTCGCCCATGTCCTGGCGCAGGGCCACCGGCGGATCCTGTTCCTCGGCGGCAAGCCGGACCACACCACCGCCCTGGGCCGGGAGCGCGGCTATCTCGCCGCGCACCGCGCCCGCGGGGTGGAACCGGACCCGGCGCTGCTCCTGCACGGCGACTTCACCCGCGACTCGGGCCACCGGCTGATGCGCGGGGCGCTCAAGCAGGGCCTGGAGTTCACGGCTGTGATCGCCGCCACCGACATGGTCGCGGCCGGCGCGCTGACCGCCCTGCGCGAGGGGGGTCTGGACGTGCCGGGCGATGTCTCGCTGGCGGGCTACGACGACATCCCGTTCGCCCGCGATCTGTATCCCGCGCTGACCACGGTCCATGTCCCCTACGAGGAGTTGGGCCGGCTGGCCGTCCGCACGGCCCTGGGCCGGACCCCCGAAACCCCGGACGAGCACCTGCTGTTGGGCACGCATGTGGTGGTGCGCGGTTCGGTGGCCCCGCTCAAGGAATAGCGGCGGCGGGCAGCTCGAAGCGGGCGGCCCGCGCAACCCCGTCACCCCGAGCGCCCCCTTGTCCGGATCGCCCCCGTTTCCTAGGCTCGCGCCGTCGGAAAACGGTTTCTCATCCCGGAGCGCCCAGTATGAGCACTGGCCCGATCCGTCCCACCGGCCGCGCGTCCACCGCCCTGCGTCCGGCCTCCGCAGCGCGGATCACGGGCGGCTTCTGGGCCGCGCGGCGCCGTACGAACGCCGAGGTCAGCATCCCGCAGGGGCCGGAACGGCTGGAGGCGGCCGGGAATCTCGCCAACCTGCGGGCCGCCGCCGACGGCAAGGGCACCTTCGTCGGCGACTACCCCTTCCAGGACTCTGACGTGCACAAGTGGCTGGAGGCCGCGTCCTGGCAACTCGCCGACCGCGCCGATGACGACAGTGAAACCCCCAGCGACTCTGAACTGACCGCGCACGTCGACGAGTTGATCGCCCTGCTGGCCGGTGCCCAGGAGGCCGACGGCTACCTGCAGACGTACTACCGGCTCGCCCGGCCCGAGCAGCGGTGGCAGGACCTGCGCTGGGGGCACGAGTTGTACTGCGTGGGCCATCTCCTCCAGGCGGCCGTGGCGCACCACCGGGCGACCGGGAAGTTCGAACTCCTCGCCATCGGCGTGCGGTTCGCGGTGCTCGTCGACACGCTCTTCGGGCCGGACCGGGCGATCGACGGCGTGTGCGGGCATCCGGAGATCGAGACCGCGCTGATGGAGCTGTACCGGGAGACCGAGGAGCAGCGCTGGCTCGACCTGGCCGCGTACTTCGTCGAGCGGCGCGGGCAGGGCCTGTTGGGCGAGGGCGCAGGCCGCGACCCGGGCGCCGGTTACTGGCAGGACCACGTCCCGGTGCGCGAGGCGACGACGGTCACCGGTCATGCCGTACGACAGCTGTATCTGCTGGCCGGCGCGACCGATCTGGCGGTGGAGACCGGGGACGCGGGGCTGCGGGCCGCGTTGGAGCGGATCTGGGCCGCGATGGCGGGCACCAAGACCTACCTCACCGGCGGGCTCGGCGCCCGCTACGACGGGGAGTCCTTCGGCGACCCGTACGAACTGCCCCCGGACCGCGCCTACGCCGAGACCTGCGCCGCGATCGCCTCCGTCCAGTGGTCCTGGCGGATGGCGCTGCTGACGGGCGAGGCGAAGTACTCGGACCTGGTCGAGCGGACGCTGTTCAACGGCTTCCTGTCCGGTGTGGGCCTGGACGGCGACAGCTGGCTGTACGTCAATCCGCTCCAAGTCCGGGAGGCGCACGAGGAGTTCGGCGGTGACGACTCGGTGCGCCGCACGCCCTGGTTCCGCTGTGCCTGCTGCCCGCCCAACGTGATGCGGCTGCTCGCCTCGCTCCCCCACTACATGGCGAGCGGCGACGCCGAGGGGCTGCAGCTGCACCAGTACGCGACGGGTGTGTACGAGGCCGGCGGCGGCCGGGTCCGGGTGGAGACCGACTATCCCTGGCGGGGCCGGATCGCGGTGACCGTCGAGGCCGCGCCCGCCGACGCGGACTGGACGCTGTCGCTGCGCATCCCGTCGTGGTGCCCGGACTTCACGGCGACCGCCCCGAACGGGGACTCGCCCGCCGAGACGGTGCCGGGCTGGCTGCGGCTGCGCCGGCGCTGGCACCCCGGGGACTCGCTCACCGTCGACCTGGACCTGAGCCCCCGGCTGACCCTGCCCGACCCGCGCGTGGACGGCGTACGCGGCTGTGTCGCGATCGAGCGCGGCCCGCTGGTGCACTGCCTGGAGGGCGAGGACCAGCGGGCCGGCATCCCGTTCGAGGAGCTCACCCTCCCGCACGACGCCCACCTGAGCGCCCGGCACGAGCCGGAGCTGCTGGGCGGGGTCACCGTGGTCACGGCCGACGGACGGAGCCGGGCAGGCGCAGACGTCGTACGACTGAGCGCAGTTCCGTACCACGTGTGGGCAAACCGAGGGGCGGGACCGATGCGGGTGTGGATTCCGCGGGAGTGACGTCGGCCGCCCACAGGGCGAACTCGGCGTCGCGCGGCCCGTACGCGGTGTGCGGCTCGCCCGCGTCGAAGATCCGCACCGGGTGCGAGTCGTCCCAGCGCTGCCAGCCGGGGTCCCCGTCGGTCGCGAACCGCACCCACGCGCCGTGCATGGCGTCGGCCAGCTCCTGCGGGGCGTGGTCGCCGGCCAGTCTGCGGGACTCGGGCACGTCGCCGGTGTCGAAGACGAAGCCCAGCTCCAGGCCGTGGCAGGAGCCGAGGTCGGGCAGGCCGGAGGGCCAGGCGAACTCGTAGACGTACGACCGCTCGGGGCGGGCTTCGGCCAGGCGGTGCAGCGGGAGGCGCAGGAGGTGGTCGGTGACGAGCTGGCCGACGATCTCGGCGGTGCCGGCCTCCGGGTGCAGGGCGCGGTAGCCGCGCGGCACCTCGGTACCGCAGTGGCAGCGGGCCATGGCCCCGGCCAGGGCGACCGCGCCGAGCCGGTCGACGCGCTCCAGGAGTCCGCCGGGGACCAGCCAGAGGCGGTACTCGTCGCGGGTCCAGCCCAGCATCAGGTCGACGTCCTTCGAGGCGTCGCCGTCGACGAGCGCCTCCAGCGGGTCGCGGGGGACGAGGTCGCCGTCGACGACGAGCCCGAAGGTGGGGCCGCCGAGCACCGGGCTGCTGAGCCGGCCCACGTCGGCCTGGACGCGCAGCAGCAGCTCGCGGTCGACCTCGGCGAAGGCCGCGGCGGTGGCGGGGACCTTCAGCCGGGTGGCCATGCGGCGCACCATGCGCCGTACCTTGTCCCGGTCGAACGCCTCGGGCGGCCCGCTCTGCAGGACCGCCCGCCGCATCAGGCCCCGCGCCTGCGGGGCGGCGAGCAGGGCGCCGATGCTGATCGCTCCCGCGGACTGTCCGGCCAGGGTGATCCGGTCGGGGTCGCCGCCGAACGCGCCGATCGCCCGGTGCACCCATTCCAGCGCGGCCAGCTGGTCGCGCAGCCCGGGGTTGGCGGGGGCGTCCGGGAACAGCCCGTAGCCCTCGACGCCCAGTCGGTAGTTCACCGACACGAAGACCACGCCGTCCCGCGCGAAGGTGTGCCCGTCGTACACCGGCACTGCCGAGGAACCCCTGGTCAGAGCACCGCCGTGCAGCCACACCAGCACCGGGAGCTTGGCGCCGGGACCCGGCTCGGGGGTCCAGACGTTGAGATTCAGACAGTCGTCGCCGGGCACGACCGGGTCGGCGAGCAGCTTCGCGAAGGCTTCGGAGTACGGCGGTTTCGGCGCCGTCGACCCGAAGGCGCCCGCGTCCCGCACCCCGTCCCAGGGCTCGGGCGGCACGGGCGGCCGGAACCGGCGGGGACCGAAGGGCGGCGCCGCATAGGGAATGCCCCGGAATACCGCGATCCCGTGCTCGTACCGGCCGCGCACGGCCCCGTACGGCGTGCCCACCACGGGGTCCGTCTGCACTGCTGCCCCGACTGCTGTCATCTGCCCACCAGCCTTCCCACCGCGCTACTGCACCGTGAACAACAGAGCACCACAGATCGCTCGGGTATTCCGGTGCAGAGCGCGGTGAGACGGCTACTTGGCGTACAGGGCACCGCTTGGCCAGGTCCCTACTTGGCGTACATCAGGGTGCCGAAGCCGAGCTGGTCGTAGCCGCCGCTGTCGGAGCCGTAGTCACCTCCCCCGCCCTCGGGCGCGACGAGGTTGTAGTACATGGCGGAGATGTACTTGTCGTCGAGGCCGATCCGGCGGTTGTAGTGGAAGTGGAGCATCGCCCACACCGGCCGGATCTGGCCGCGCGAGGCGGCGGAGACCACCGTCTGGGACGACTGGGCGCAGCTCTGCCCGGTGCCCCAGGTGTAGGTGGTGAAGGGCACGTCGCCGCCCGAGTTGTACTTGGCGACGTACTGGGCGGCCTTCATGAAGCGACGGCTGTCGTACGCGTAGAGGTCGTCGCCCTGGTTCCAGGCCATCTCGCAGATCGCGCCCATCTGGCCCATGCCCAGGACGGTGTGGCCCTGGTCGCGGCCGGACTCCTGCCACTGGCCGAGCGCGTAGCCGTCGGAGTCGGTGTACAGGTACGGCACGGCGTGCGCGATCGAGCCGTTGCCCGCCCCGGACTTGAAGTAGGTGACGGCCTGGTCGTACTTGGCGCTGTCCTCGTTGAGGATCCCGATGGCCAGGATCGAGGCCATGTTGCACAGGTCCCAGTTGGCCCAGTAGTTGGTGATGCAGGCGTCGTTGTGGTTGGTCAGGAAGCTGTTGTTGAGCGGGTAGAAGACGTCGGCCAGCAGCTGCTGGGCGGCGGCCAGGTCGAACCCGCTGTAGTCCCGCATGAGTTCGCAGGCGTTGGCGAACTGCCAGCCGTAGAGGCCGGCCGCGAGGAACCGGTCGGCGTTCCCGGTGACCGAAGTCAGCGTCGACGACCAGGCGTTGAGGATGTTCGCGGCGCACACGGCGTTGGCCTCGGTGCCGCCGACCTTCCAGCGCAGCGCGTTCTGGTAGGCGGCGGCGATGTCGTTGTAGAGCAGGCTGTAGTTCTGTCCGGTGCCGCCGCGGATGATCGTGGCGGTGGCCCGGTTGGTCCAGGTGGACTGGGAGTGGGAGTTGGCGGTCAGCCTGTTCCAGCCGGACAGCCAGGGGTCGGTTCCCGCCGCGACCCTGACCTTGGCCCGGTTGATGTCGCCGGCGTTGTGCAGCATGCCGGGGTGGGTGAAGGTCGCCGGGGCCGCGTGCGCGGCGGTGGCCACCGTGGTGCCGCCCAGGGCGAGGGCGGCGGTGAGGCCACCGGCGGTCCTCAGGAGACCGCGGCGGCTCAACTCGGTTGTGCGGAGGTGCTCGTGGGGGGATGTGCGGCTCATTCCTGTGCATCTCCAATCCATGACGGCTCAGGTGGGCGTGATGCTCACCTCGTCGAACTCGGCGGTGCAGCGGACGAGTTGACTGCGCGAGCAGACGACCAGTCCGACGTAGTAGGGGGCGTCACCGAAGCCGGGGATCACTCCGTCGGCGAGGGGGGTCCAGGTGACGCCGTCATCGGTGGACAGGGCCGCGCCGAAGGCGGTCCCGACGCGCTTCAGCCGCAGCAGGGCGGGGAGGGTGACGGCCGCGCCACCGGTGAAGGCGGAGGCTCCGGCCACCGTCTTGCGGAGCATGAGCTGAGCGGTGCTCCCGCCGGTGACGATCGCCCCCGCCGCCTGGTCGAACGGCGACAGCGACTTCGCCACGAGCAGCCCGACACGGTCGGCGCTCACGCCGTTGCGCGAGACGAGCCGGGCGACGACCTCGCAGTCGCCGCGGACCGGCCGCCGCACGAACTGGCCTGTCATCCCCTGGCCGTTGGCGTTCAGATCGACTCCCGCGCCCCGCACGGTGAAGTTCCCGCCGGCGTACGACGTGCTGCCCGGCGTGGTGATCGCGACCACGCCCAGCGTCCCGAAGGCACGGTCGTCGAGCACGGTGTCGCCGAGATCGCCGTACGTCCACGGCGCGGGCGGCGCGGCGCCGACCGTGAGGGCGAGGGTGCCGGAGCCGACACCGGCCGCGTTGCCCGCACCGGCCGTGACCGTGAACTCGCCCGTCCCGGCGGGCGTTCCGGAGATCAGGCCGGTACGGCGGTCGACGCGCAGCCCCTCGGGCAGGCCGTCCGCGGTGAAGCGCACGGGCTCGTGAGCGGCACGCAGCTGGTACCGGAAGGGGGCGCCTTTGTTGGCGAAGAGCGCGGTGGCCGAGGTGAGCCGGGGAACCGTGGGCGTGGGCATCGCCGCCGCGGCGGACCGCGAACGCGGGCCACGGCCGGCGGTGTTGGTCTTCACGACGACGTAGTGGTACGTCGAGCCGGGCGCCCCCGTCGCGTCCGCGTACCGGACGCGGGTGCCGAAGCCGACCGCGCCGACACCGGTCGCGATCGTGCGGTACGGGCCGTCGGCGTGGGCGGCCCGCAGCACCGTGAACCGGGCGGCGAGGTCGGGGTCGGTCCAGGCCAGCTCGACGGCGTCGGCACCGGTTTCGGCGCGCAGGTCGGTAACGGTGCGGGCGGGGCGCGGCACGGACCACACCTCGCCGGACGCGGAGGTCACGCTGACGTTGTCGAAGGCTCCGGTGCCGGTCTCGGCGTACTCCGCGTCGACACCGAGGCAGGAGGTGAGGACCAGGCCGGCGTACGCCGTGCGTCCCAACTCGACCTCGGTGGCGCCGACTTGGGTCCAGCGGATGCCGTCGGGAGAGATCGCGCCGGTCAGTCGCCGGCCCCTGCGGGCGACCCGCACCCAGTAGGGCGCCCGCAGCCGGTAGCCGTCGCCCGCGCCCTCGACGTACGGCGCCTCCAGCGGGGTCGCCGACTCGGGCAGCGTGCCGAGGTCGGAGATCGGGAAGGCGGCCGACGTCGTAATCGCCTGCTGCTGCGTGGGCGGCACGGGCGTGCTGCCGGTCGCGGAGATCTCGGCGCCGGTAGCGGGCCGGGTGGAGAACACCCCGCTCCAGGTGTGCAGCGGCAGCCCCTGGATCAGCATGGCCGCGTGCGGCGCGCCGGCGTCCAGCGAGGCGCGGACGGTGACGCCGATCTTCGAGTACTGCGAGCTGAGCGGCCACACGATCCGCGCGGTGACCGTGCCGTCGCCGCGCAGCGGGAGGTGGGCGAGCCGGTAGGTGTCGGCGGTGCCGCTCGCCTCCAGGACGAAGCGCTCGCCGTCGAAGGCGGCGGAGCCGGGGGTCCGTACGTCGCCGAGGTCCTGAGTGGACCAGGGTCCGGGGAGGCCGGCTGTGGCGGAGACGGTGGGCGAATCACCGCTGCTGCCTTGGGAGTTGGTGGCGCGGACGGTGTAGAGATACGTCCGTCCCTGCCGAACCCGGCGGTCGCGGTAGGTCGGCTGGACGACTCCGGTGGCGATCTTCTCGTACGGGCCCTCGGGGCGGGTGGCGCGGCGGACGGTGTACGTGTCCGCCCAACTGGACGGCAGCCAGGCCACGGTGACGGAGTCGTCGGTGCCGGTCGCGGTGACGCCGGCCGGGGCGGTGGGTGCGGTCGGCGTCGGGGCGGTGGTGCCGGCGTAGGTGAAGGTGCCCCAGCTGGGCAGGTCGTCGTTGCTGCCCTCGACGGCGCGGGTGCCGCCGGTGCCGCGGAAGACGGCGTTCTTCGTGTACGGGGCGTCGAGGCCGCGCACGCCGGCGAAGTGGGCGTACGCCATCTCGTAGATCGGCGGCAGGGTGCCGCGCGAGACGGCCGAGACGGACGTCTTGATGTACTTGCCGGTGCGGTCGAGGTCGGGGGTGAAGGGGACGTCGCCGCCGAGGTTGTAGCGGGCGGCGTACTCGAAGTTGGCGAGGATGCGGTGGTCGTCGAAGGACCACAGGTCGACGCCCTGGTTCCAGGCGACCTGGGCGAGGTCGCCGGTCAGGCCGGCGGCGAGCTGTTCGTGGCCCTGGTCGCGGCCGGACTCCTGGCCCTGGCCGGCGTCGGTGACGATGCGGTGGAGCACACTGCCGTTGCCCGCGCCGGCCGCGGCGAAGCGCAGGGCGTCCTCGAAGAGGACCGGTTCCTCGCAGAACACGCCGATGGCCAGGATGGTCTGAAGAGCCGTCAGATCCCAGTTGCCGTTGGCGTAGAGCATGTAGCCGGACACCGCCGGATACCAGACGTCGAGGAACGATCGTTCGCAGCGGGAGATGCCCTCCCGCGCCCAGCCGTCATAGCCCGTGTGGCGCAGGAGTTCGGCCGCGTTGACGAACTTGAAGGCCTGGAGGCCCGCGCCGAGCGGTCCGTCGGCGCCGGTGACCGTCGTCAGGGACGCCGACCACGCGTTCAGGATGTCGCGGGCCTTGTCGGCATGGGTGCGCTCCCCGGTGGCGCACCACATCAGGGCGTTCTGGTAGGCGGCGGCCGAGTCGGCGACGGCCTGGTTCTGGTAGTTGGCGGGGCCTCGGCCCCAGGTGGTGATCTGGCCGGTGTTCTGGACGACGTACGACGAGGAGGAGCGGGCGTGGGCCGCGAGCGCCAAGTAGCCGTCGTGGACCGGGGGTTGTCTGTCGGCCACTGCCGCCTTCATCCGGGCGAGGTCGTCGGCGGTGTGCAGGAGGCCGGGGTGGGAGAAGGTCACCTCGGAGTCGCCGCCGGCCGCCACCGCCCGGCCGGGCACGAGCAGGCCGCTCGCACCCGAGGCCAGCAGCAGGGCGGCGGTGCCGCCGAGGAAGCCCCGGCGGCTCGGGGTGACGGGAGCGGGAACAGGCACGGGAGTCGGGACGGTCATGACGCCGCGGCCGCCTCCGCCTCGGCGGTCGTGAGGAACTTCAGGTTCGTCACGTGCTCGTTGGAGAACCACTGGACCGAGTCGGTGGTGTAGTACCAGGTCGGCTTCTTCATCGAGTCGGCGACCACCAGGCCGTTGATCACCAGGTTCTCGAAGGTGACGTTCTTGATCGCGTGGTCGGCGTCGTAGCCGAGGAGGAGGGACGGGTTGGCACGGGTGCCGGTGTAGGTGAGGTTCTTGACGTAGACGCCGTCGATCCCGCGGCCGACCGAGGTGTTGTACTTCGTGTTGTACATGACCTTCATGTAGATGACCTGGCCCCAGCGGAAGTCCTCGATCCGTACGTCCTCGATCCGCACGTTCTTGATGAGGTTGGAGTCGCCGGGGTTGAGGGCGATGCAGCCCTGGTAGTTCATCTGGGGTTCGCGGTGGTCGAGGACGTCGATGTTCTTGATGACGAGGTTCTCGATCGTCTCGGGCGCGTCGGAGTTGCCGTGCGTGCCGACGTTGATCGGGTGGGCGACGTCGGCCCACAGGGTGCAGTTCTTGACGGTGACGTCGCGGGTGTCGCCGTAGTAGTCCCAGCGGTGGCAGTAGATGGCGATGCAGTCGTCGGAGTTGCGCATGAAGCAGCCGTCGAAGGTGATCCCGGTCGAGGAGAAGACGTCGAAACCGTCGCCGTTGCCCTTCGAGCTGAACGCGCGCGCCTTGGTGATGCGGACGCGCTTGCTCTCGGCGAACGTGCCCGCGTACCCGGCCGGGTTGAGGATGATCACGTCGTCGACGCGGATGTTCTTGCTGCCCTCGCAGAGGATCGCGCCGCCGGGGTTGTTGTACAGCACGCCGTGCCCGGCGAGGCGGGCCCGCTCGACGTCCTTGAAGTAGACCTGGGCGGTGAGCACCGCGCCGCCCGCGAGATACACGGTCTTGCCGCTGGGGACGGTCAGGACGTTGCCGGTGACGGTGTGCACGCCGGGTCCGAAGTAGATGATGTCCGGGTCGTCGGCCGACGGGGCGTGCTTCTCAAGGGGGTTGGTGATGACGTGCAGGCAGTCGAAGATCTCGTCGTTGATCTGTACGACGATGTCGCGCGGCTCATCGAGGGTGAACCGCAGGGTGTCGCCGAGGAGTTCGGGCGTGATGCCGAGCGCGTCCGGTCTCACCCGGGCCTTGGTGGTGCCGCCCTTGAGATAGGTGATCTCCAGCTCCACGGAACCCCGGAAGTCGAAGTACACCATCGAGGAGTTGTAGACCTTGCCGGAGCCGGTGGTGGCGTTGATCTCCTCCAGCTGCGGCCGCCAGATGTCGAGGGTCTGCCACTCGCCGTCGGGTGCGGTGCGGGCCCGCACCTTGAAGGAGGTGTTGGTCGGCATGGTGGCCGGGCGGGGGTAAGTGACCAGCTTCGGGCGGGAGTTGTGGCCGTGGTCGCCGGCCTGGGCCGGCGTGGCCGTCAGACCGCCCGACAGACCGGCGGCGAGGGTGGTGGCGCCGACCGCCTGGAGGGCGGTACGACGGGACAGGGGCGTGTTCATCTGCGACTCCTTGCGAGGTGGTACGGAAGGGGCTGCCAAAGGGGTTACGAGAGGGGCTACTTGAGGCCGGTCGTCGACATGCCGGCCACGAAGCCGCGCTGGGCGACGAGGAAGATGAGCAGGACGGGCACGACGAACATCACCGAGCCCGCGGCCAGCAGGTTGTTCACGGGCAGGCCGCCCGGAGTGACGTACGAGGTCATGAGGGCGACGGAGAGCGTGGTGCGGTCGTTGGAGAGCAGGAGCATCGGTGCGATGAAGTCGCCCCAGCTCCAGGTGAAGGCGATCACGAAGCTCGCGGCCAGGACCGGCCAGGACTGCGGCAGGAAGATCCGCCAGAAGATACCCGCGTACCCGCAGCCGTCGACGATCGCGGCCTCCTCCAGCTCCCTGGGCATCCCGGCGAAGAACTGCCGGAACAGGAAGACGAGATAGGGGGCGCCGGCCAGGCCCCACAGCACCCAGGGCCAGTACGTGTCGACCATGCCGAGCTTCGCGAAGATGAGGTACGTCGGGAAGAGCGTGATCATCTGCGGCAGCATCATCGACCCGAGGAGCACCCCGAACAGGACCTTCTTTCCAGGGGCGTTGAGGCGCGCGAAGCCGAAGCCGACCCAGGCGGAGCTGAGGGTGACGAGGGTGGCGTAGATCAGGGCGACGATCAGGGAGTTGCGGGCGTAGCCCAGGAAGTCGATCTGGGTGAAGGCGTCGGCGAAGTTGTGCCACTGGATCCGGTCGGGCAGCCAGTGCACCGGGGACGCGGCCAGTTCGGGGGTCGTCTTGAGACCGGTGACGATCAGCCAGCCGAAGGGGCCGAGCATCAGACCCGTGATCACGACGAGGACGGTGTAGAGGACGAGGCGGTTGACGCGGATACGGACGCCGGCGGCTTCCGCGGACTTCGCGTCCGTGGGCTTCGCTTCCGTGGGCTTCGGGGACGCACCCTTCGGGGACAGGCTCGTGGACGTCACTTCTTCGCCTCCGGATCGACGTTGTAGAACACCACTCCGGACGTGGCCCTGAAGACGATCCCGGTGACGACGAGGATCAGGACGAAGAGCACCCACAGGAGCGCGGAGGCGTAGCCGTAGCGGCCCATCGCGAAGTACTGGGCGAACACGTGCATCATGTACATGTAGTTGGTCTGCGGGATCCCCGTGACTCCGGCGGGAGTCGAGATGGGCGCGATCAGCAGCGGCATGATCATCTGCACCGACGCGATCATCCCGGTCACGGCCTGGAACAGCAGCACCGGCGAGAGCAGCGGAACGGTGATGCTGCGGAAGGTCCGCCACGCGCTCGCGCCGTCGATCCGGGCCGCCTCGTGGAGTTCACGGGGTACGTCCTGGAGGCCGGCCAGCGAGATGATCATGACGTTCCCGGCGCCCCACAGCACCGCCATCAGGATCACGTAGCGGGCGTACGGGTCGTCGAGCCAGGCGAGGGCGTCGATGCCGAAGACGTGCAGGACACCGTTGGCGGCACCCGAGTCCCGGTTGAAGAGCTGCTTGAAGATCAGCCCCGCGCCGACCGGCGGCACCACGGCCGGCAGATAGAGCAGGGTGCGGAACAGACCGCGCGCCTTGATGGGGCGGTTGACCAGGACCGCGAGGGCGAGTCCCGCGACGATCGACAGCGGTACGGAGGTGAGCGCGAACACCCCGGCCCGGCCCAGGGAGTCCCAGGTCACCGGATCGGACAGCAGCTCGCGGTAGTTGCCGAGGCCGACGTAGCGCCAGCGCGGCGAGATGCCGTCGAAGGTGGTGAAACTCAGCCAGAGCGCGTACGCCATCGGACCGACGGTCAGCAGCGCGAACCCGATGATCCAGGGCGAGGTGAACAGGTAGAACGCCCGGCGCCGGCGGGCCGTCATGGAGGTGCGGGGCAGGTGGGTGGAGTGGCCCGCGCCGGTGCGGGTGGGGGTGGTGCGGGCGGAGGTGGTGCGTCCGGTGCCGGGGGGCGCGGCGGTCCGGGGCCGCCGTACCGCTTCGGGGATCTGTTCCGCTGTCATCCCACCTGCTCCTTACCGCGCTTCAGCTGCTCGTTGACGACCGAGGTGAGGCGTCCGGCGAGGGTGTCGACGGAGATCCGGCCGTTCATCGCGGCCGGAATGACCTGGTTGATGAGGGCCTCCAGCGCGTCCCACTTGATGTACGGGGTGAACGGAGTCACCGAGAAGTGCTTCGACTCGGCCTGCTGCACCTCGATGACGCGCTGCTGGTAGTCCTCCTTGTGCGGCATCAGCGGCTGGAGCGACTTCAGGCTCGGGATCCCCCAGCCGCCCTCGGCGCGCGCCCTGGCCGGTCCCTCGCCGAAGAACCACTCGAAGACCCGCCAGGCCGCGTCCTTGTTGCGTGCCTTCTTCGGCATCCACATGCCGGTGGCTCCCTGACAGGAACTGAGCCGCGGGCCGCCCTCGAAGACGGGCGCGGGTGCGAGGCGGGACACCTCGGCCAGCTTCGGCTCGGCGTTGATCATGCCGCCCAGCCAGTAGCCGCTGCCGGACATGGCCATCCGGTTCGCGACATAGGTGGGGCCGTCCCAGCCGTCGGGATTGGGCTGGACGAGGCTCGGTCCGACCCTGGCCCTGGCGTAATCGACGTACCAGGCAAGGGCCTTGCGGGCCTCGGGGGTGGTGAAGTCGACGCGGCCGAAGTCGGCGGAGAAGAGGCTGCCGCCGGCGGCGGCCGTGAGGTTGGTGAAGAGGATGCCGAGACCCAGGCCGTTGTAACTGCCTCCGTAGACGGTGGTCTGGCCGTTCTTGCGCCGGGTGAGGCGCTTGGCGTTCTCCAGCCAGGCCTCGTAGGTGATCGGCTCGGTGTCGGGCGGGTGGTCGACGCCCGCCTTGTCGAAGAGCGCCGCGTTGTACCAGAACATCGCGTCCTGCGAGAAGTCCTTCGCCATGCCGTAGCGGGGGCCCTTGCCCTGGGTGTGGCCGTCGTAGCGCCACAGGTCGTTGGCCGGGGCCAGGTCGTCCACCTTGAGGACGGTGGACTTCGCGAAGTACGGGTCGAGGTTCTCGGCCACGCCCCGGGCGGCGAAGTACGGCGTGTCGAGCGCGCCGCTGCCGCGCACCAGGTCCGGCGGGCTGCCGTTGGTGAGCATCGCGATCAGTCGGGTGATGTCGTCCTGCACCACGGTGATCCCGATGCCGAGTTCCTGCTGCGCCTGCTGGATCAACTCCGGTGAGATGTCGTCGAGTTTGGCCATCACGGTGACGCGCTCGCCGCCGCCGGTCGCGGCACCGGCCACGTGCAGGGCGCAGCCGCTCAACGCCGCCGCGCCGGCCGCGGCGCCCCCCGCCGACAGGGCGAGGAAGCGGCGGCGGCTGGGCGGAGCACCGGCCTGGGTGTGCATGAACCCTCCAAGTCTCTGCGCTGAGATGTTTTCGGGAACCGGTTTCTACAGGCAGTGGAGGGAGCTTCCTTCCGGCCGCTGGGGCCGTCAAGAGGGATGACCAAGTTTCGAAAACTCTGGGGGTGCTGGGAGCCGGGGATCACGGGCTCACTTCCGCCGTACATCCGGCAACCGGTTGGCCTTCGGTCGGAGTGATTGACCGGCCCTTCTCGGGAGACCTACGGTAGATCTACGGTAGAAGGCGCTTTCTGAAAATGTTTCCATCCCGTGCTCAGATCTCGTGGTCAGGAGAGTCATGCCCAACCCGCAGCCCAGGGCCGTGTTCGCGATGGATCCCGTGCACCTTCCCCTGCTCTTCCCGCCGCCGCTCATGGCCCGGCTGACACAGGCTTCCGATCTCGATCCCGCGCTCGTGGTACGGGACTTCGCCGACCCTTCGATGGCCGGTGCCCTCGCCGAGGCCGAGGTCCTGATCACCGGTTGGGGCTGCCCCCGCCTCGACGCCGACGTCCTGGCCGCCGCGCCCCGGCTCCGCACCGTCCTGCACGCCGCCGGCTCCGTCCGCTCGCTGGTCGGGGACGCGGTGTGGGAACGCGGGATCACCGTCTCCAGCGCGGTGACCGGCAACGCGCTGCCGGTCGCGGAGTACACGCTGGCGATGATCCTGCTCACCGGGAAGGACGCCTTCACCCACCGCGAGCGCTTCCGCGCCGAGCACCGGCATCCGTCCCCTGCGGAGACCGCCGGCACGGGCAACGTCGGGCGCCGGGTCGGGGTCATCGGAGCGTCGCGGGTGGGACGGCGGCTGCTGGAGCTGTTGCGGCCGTTCGACTTCTCGGTGCTGCTGTACGACCCGTTTGTGACGGCAAGTCAGGCGGAGGCGCTGGGGGCCGAGTTGGTCGGGTTGGAGGAGTTGCTGCGGCGGAGTGACATCGTGTCGCTGCACGCGCCGGACATCCCGGAGACGTATCGGATGCTCGACGCGTCGCGGCTCGCGCTGATCCGGGACGGGGGTGTGCTCATCAATACGTCCCGGGGGGCGTTGGTCGACCCCGACGCGCTGACGGACGAGTTGGTCTCCGGGCGGCTGCACGCGGTGCTCGACGTGACCGAACCCGAGCCGCTGCCCGCGGATTCGCCCTTGTACCGGCTGCCCAATGTCTTCCTCACACCCCATATCGCCGGGTCTCTCGGGAACGAGCTGGAGCGGCTCGGCCTGATCGTGGTGGAGGAGCTGGAGCGGGTCGCGGAGGGGGTGGGGTTGGGGCATGAGGTGCGGTACGTGGATCTGGTTCGGGTGGCTTGAGTTGGGTGCGTTTGGTTGGGGTGGCTTGGCTTGAAGTGGTTTGAGCAAGGGGTGGGTGAGCTGGATGACGGCGGGTGAACTGGCTTTGAGGGAACGGCATTTGGCTGTGACTTCTACATGTGCCGTGCACAATGTCTTGCTCGGTCGCCTCCGGGGCGCTCTATGCCGGTGTCGAGAGCCCGATCGTGCTCAGCGCTGCGCGCCTCCGCGCGTTCGCGCTCTCGACACCGGCGCGCCCCTACGGCTCCCTCGCGGCCGGCGCGTTGGCACACGAACCGTTGGTGGGCCCTTGCCGTTGGCCTGTGGTGGTTCGGGGGGACGGGGGTTTGGATGGGATACGGTTTCCGCGCCGGTGACTGATCTGTTCCGGTGGGGATGTAGTGAGTTCGAGGAGTCCTGGCCGTGAGTCAGCGCAAGGCTGCCGGTGATGTCGGGCGGGCCACCATCCGTGACGTGGCCGAGCGGGCCGGCGTCTCCGTCGCGAGCGTTTCCCGGGTGCTGTCCGGGAATTATCCCGTGTCGGAGGAGCTGCGGCGGCGGGTGATGAAGGTCGTACAGGATCTCGACTACGTCACCAACGCGCATGCCCGGTCGCTGGCGGGCGGCGGGACTCCGACCGTCGCCATCCTCATCAACAACATCACCGGAGCCGCGTTCGCCCACGTGGCCAAGGGAGTTGAGGGCGCGGCGACACTGAGGGGCTGGCTGTCACTGGTGGGTACCACCGGGGACGACCCCGAGCGGGAGTTGGCGTTGGTCAACCTCATGCGGCAACAGGGCGTCGCGGCCGTGGTGTTGCTGGGCGGCGCCTACGACTACGACGAGTACCAGTTGCGCATGGCCCGGTTCGCACGGTCCCTGGATGCCGCCGGCTCGCATCTGGTGCTGGTGGGCCGGCCTCCGCTGGAGGGCGACGTGCCGGCCACGACCGTCGACTACGACAACGAGGGCGGCGCCTACGCCATGGCCAGCCACTTGTTGTCGGCCGGCCATCGCAAGGTGCTCGTCCTGCCGGGCCACTCCGAACTCACCACCGCGCAAGGCCGGTTGAGAGGCGCCCAACGGGCCTTCGAGGCGTACGGGGTGCCTTTCGAGCCGGGCATGGTGCGGCACGGTCCCTACGACTACGAGCACGGGTACGAGGCCGTGGAGGAGAGCCTGGGGGCGGGACTGGAGTTCACCGCCGTGCTCGCCGGGACCGACGTCGTCGCCGCGGGTGCCATGCAGGCGCTGCGGGCGGCGGGGCTGCGGGTGCCGGAGGACGTCTCGATCGTCGGCTACGACGACATCCCGCTGGCCTCCCAGCTGACCCCTCAACTCACCACCGTGCACGTCCCGTACGAGGAGATGGGCCGGGTGGCCCTGCGCGCGGTGGCCGACCGGCGCGAGGGCGGCTCGGGGCGGCGCAAGGGAGGTGACGGCGACCATGTGGTGCTGGGCACCCATGTCGTCGTACGCAACTCGGTGCGGCCGCCGGCCGGCCAGGGCGGTCCGCGCTGAGCTTGTTCCTCAGCCTCCGATGAGGGCGACGGCGGCGACATCGTCGGGCGGTCCGGGGCCGACGGTGTCCAGGCCCGGCGACAACGTGCTCGGCATGACGGCTGAAGGCGGCGCTCGGGTCGGGGGCATCCTGACGGGCCCAGAGGACGCAGGACGAGCTGAGAGGTCTCTCTCCACAAGCGGGCTGCGGCCTGGTGACGACGGCCGCCGCCCGGACTCCGCGCCGGGGCCCGACGGCCCGTGCCCTCAGGCGGACCCGCTGATGTCGTCGAAGTCGGTTGAGGCCGACAGCTCGGCCCATGCCAGCAGGTCGCGCTCGAAGGCGTCCCGTCCGGCGCGGACCAGCCGAAGCGCGTCGGGGCCGAGCAGCAGGCGCGTCGGCGGCCGGTCGGCGGCCACGATGCGCAGCACCGCGGCCGCGGCCTTGTCCGGGTCACCCGGCTGCTGCCCGCTGCCGTGGACGCGCCGGGCACGCACCGGCTCGAACAGCTCGTCGTAGTCGGCGATCGCTCGGGGTGCGCGGGTCATCGAGCGGCCGAGCCAGTCGGTGCGGAAACTGCCCGGCTCGACGGCGGTGACATGGATGCCGAGACCGGCGACCTCCTTGCCGAGCGATTCGAGGATGCCCTCCACCGCGAACTTGCTGCCGTGGTAGAAGCTGAGGCCCGGCATGGTGATCAGCCCGCCCATCGAGGTGACGCCGAGGATGTGGCCCGAACGGCGCTTCCGCATGTACGGCAGCACGGCCTTGATCACGGCCACGGTTCCGTAGACGTTCACCTCGAACTGACGGCGAAGGTCCGCCATCGACGACTCCTCGAAGAGACCGTCGTGGCCGTACCCGGCGTTGGCGACGAGTACGTCGACCGGGCCCAGGTCGCGCTCCGTCTCGTCCACGACCGTGTTCACCGCGTCGTGGTCGGTCACGTCCAGGATGCGCGCGTGCACGTCGCCGGGGAGCGCCTCGAAGGCCCGAGCGTCGGCGGGCGTACGCACCGTGCCCACCACCCGGTGGCCCGCGGCCGACGCGGCGCGTGCGAGTGCGCGGCCGAGGCCGGTGCTGACGCCGGTGATCAGGAATGTCTTGCTGTCCGACACGGGAGTTCCCTTCGTGCGATGCGAACGGGCGCCGAGCGGGGGCGGTTGGGCCGCGGCCGGTCTCGACACGTTCCACTTCAGCACCGGAATCGGCTGCTTCTCGGCATCCGAGGGGTCCGCCCGGCCCCGGGGACGGCCGGACCGGGGTACTGCCAGTCCCCCTCACGCCGGCCGTCGGCACGATCTCGGGCCCTATCGTGAACGGTATGGACCGCAACACGGCTCTCGGTGAGTTCCTCCGCTCCCGGCGGGCGCGGATCACCCCGCGCCAGGTGGGCCTGTCCGACGACGGCGGCACCCGGCGGGTGCCGGGACTGCGCCGCGAGGAGATCGCGCGGCTGGCGGGCGTGAGCGTCGACTACTACGTACGCATGGAACGCGGACGCCGGCTGAACGTCTCCGAGTCCGTGCTGGACGCGATCTCCCGCGCGCTGCGCCTCGATCCCGTCGAACGCGCCCATCTGTTCCAGCTCGCCAAGCCCTCCGCGGGCGGGCCCCGCCGCGCGGCGACGCGTCCGCAGCCGGTCCGCCCGGGGCTGCGCGACATGCTCCGGGTCCTCGATCACACCCCCGCGCTCGTGCTGGGGCGGCGACTGGACGTACTCGCGTCCAACCGGATGGCACGCGCGCTGCTCACCGACTTCGACGCGCTGCCGCACCGCGAGCGGAACCTGGTGCGGTTCATGTTCCGCGACGAGACGGCCCGCTCGCTGTACACCCACTGGGACACCCACGCCCAGGACATCGTCGCCTCGCTCCGGCTCGACGCCGGACGCCACCCCGACGATCCGCTCCTCGCCGAACTCGTCGGCGAACTCTCCATCGCGGACGAGGACTTCGGCCGTTGGTGGGCCGACCAGAACGTGTACCGGCACACGCACGGCAGCAAGCACTTCCACCACCCGGTCGTCGGCCCGCTGACTCTCACCTACGAGTCCCTCACCACGCCCGCCGACCCGGACCAGCGGCTGAGTGTCTACACCGCCGCGGAAGGCTCCAGCTCCGAAGAGGCACTGCGGCTGCTGGACGCGTGGATCCGGCGGCCCGAGACCCCGCATGAGCAGCACGGGCAGCACGCGGATCACTAGCCCCTCCCCGCCGGTCCGAGAGGAGCGGTCTGCCGCAGGGCCGCGCCAAGTTTCGGGAACCGGTTGCGCCATCGTTTCGTAACCGGTTTCCGCGTTCTACCAGCACATATCCCAACCTCAGCGAAGAAGTTCGCGCACACCTCTTGCTACGGGCCGGACCGCCCACCTACCTTCACGACAACCGCTTTCTACATCTTCCGCAGCGTCCCCCTTCCGCTGAGAACGTCCAATCCCCGAAGGATCACGGTCAGATGAACTTCACCAGCTCCCGGAGAAGGTTCGCCCACGCCGCCGTCGCCGGAATCGCGCTGACGGGTCTGCTCGCCGCCTGCGGCGGGTCGGACTCGGGGGACGACACCAAGTCGTCCGGTCCGGTCACCCTGCCCTTCTGGGGCTGGGCCAACGGTCAGGAGGCGGTGGTCAAGGCCTTCAACTCCGCCCACAAGGACGTCAAGCTCAAGTACACCAAGGTGACCGACCAGCTGACCATGCAGAAGCAGCTGACCAACGCCGTGAAGGCGGGCAACGCCCCCTGTCTCGTGCAGAACACCGCCGAGTACGTGACCAGTTGGGTCTCGCAGGGGGCGCTCGCCGACATCAGCCAGTACGTGGACGGCAGCAAGGGCAAGTTCAACGGCGGTGCCTGGGCCAGTGCTCAGGTGCAGGGCAAGTCGTATGGAGTGCCTACGAGTTCCTCGCCCAACTTCACCATCTACCGGACCGACCTCTTCAAGAAGTACGGGATCGACGCGCCGGCCACCTGGGACGACTTTATCGCCGCCGGCAAGGTGCTGAAGAAGCACGGGGTGAAGATCACCAACTTCGCCGGGGAGGACCCGAGCACGTTGGAGGTGCTCGCCATGCAGGCCGGCGCGCACTGGTACGCCATCGACGGCAACTCCTGGAAGGTGGACTTCCAGGACGCGGGAAGTCTCAAGGCCGCCAAGGTGATTCAGGAGATCATCGACGGTGATCTGAACTCCAAGCTGTCCTTCGCCGACTACGCCGCCGTGCAGCGCAACTACGACGAGGGCGGGACCGCGACCCGGCAGATCTCGACCTGGCAGATGGCCGGCATGGTGCAGAACTTCACCAAGTCCTTCGGGAAGTGGGCCCTTTCACCGTGGCCGACGTATGCCGGTGAGGCCGCCAAGACACCTGCGGGGACCAACCTGACCGGCAGCGTGACGCTGGTGACCAAGCAGTGCAAGAACGTCCGGCAGGCCGCGGAGGCCGCGTTGTGGATGTCCACCGACGCCGGTGCCGTGAAGACGATGGCCTCCCCCACCACCGGCAACGGCGTGATGCCGGCGCTGGCCGACAGTCAGTCGTACGTGGGTGAGGCGGTCTCCGAGAAGCTGCTCGGGAGCAACTACCAGGCCGCGCAGAAGGTGGTGACCGAGAGCCTGGGGACCGTGACGACCGACTGGACCTTCGGGCCCGACTGGACCGCCATGTTCACCGAGATGCAGGCCGGTTGGGCCAAGGTCGTGAGCAAGGAGCAGAAGGTGACCGACCTGCTGGCACACATGCAGGAGTGGACGGTCAAGGACCTGAAGTCCCGCGGCATCAGTGTCGAGGGTTAGAGGCTGAGGTCGATCGACGATGACTCGCTCACTGCGCTGGAAAGGCGCCGCCTTCACGGTGCCCTTCCAGCTCGGCTTCGTCTTTCTGTATCTGCTCCCGATCGGGTACGCCGTCTACCAGTCGCTGTTCCGCGAGCAGCAGTCCGGGCTGGGGCTCGGGGGGTCGACCGAGAAGTTCGCCGGGTTCGACAACTACCGGCAGGGGCTCACCGATTCGGCGTTCATGGGGTCCGTGCTGCGGGTGGTGCTGTTCGCCTGTGTGCAGATCCCGGTGATGCTCGTCATCAGTCTGCTGCTCGCGCTGTTCCTGGACGCGCTCGCCTCCCGGGCCGCGAGCCGGTTCCGGATCGTGCTGCTGGTGCCGTACATGATCCCGGGTGTGGTCGCCGCGCTCGTGTGGATCAACCTGTACAGCCCGGCCGTCGGTCCGCTGACACCGCTCGGCAAGGTGTTCGGCTTCGACTGGAACTTCTTCGCGCCCTCCATGGTGTGGCCGTCCATCGGCAACCTGCTGACCTGGCACGGCATCGGCTACAACATGGTCATCATCTACTCGGCGCTCCAAGGCGTCCCGCGTGAGCTGTTCGAGGCCGCCCGGCTGGACGGCGCCTCGGAGCCGCGGATCGCCCTCAGCATCAAGATCCCTTATGTGCGGGGCGCGTTGGTGCTCACCGGGATGCTCTCCGTCATCCAGATGCTGCAGATCTTCAACGAGCCCGCGCTGTTCCGGAACATCACGCCGCAGACGGTCAGCGACAGCTTCACGCCGATCATGATCATCTACAACCAGGCGTTCAACGCCGGCAACTACCACTACGCCGCCGCCCTGTCGGTCCTGCTGGCACTCATCCTCGGCATGGCCTCCTTCCTCTTCTACCGGCTCACTTCGAGGGAGGTCGACTGATGACGATCACCGAGGAACCACGCGCGAAAGTACGGCAGTCGGGCAGGATCAGCACGCCGGACCGGGCTTCGCGCTCGCGGGGCGGGCAGCGGTTCCTGCTCGTCGGGCTGGTGCTGGCGAGTGTCTACAGCCTGTTCCCGGTGTGGTGGCTGATCGTCGCCTCGACCAAGGACCGCACGGGGCTCTATCAGAGCAACGGGCTGTGGTTCTCCGGGTGGCATCTGTGGGGCAATCTGCGGCAGTTGTTCACCTACGAGGACGGGATCTTCCTGCGCTGGACCGCCAACTCGTTCCTGTACGCAGGTGTCGGCTCCCTCGGCGGCACCCTGCTCGCCCTCGCCACGGGATACGGGCTCGCCCGCTTCCAGTTCCCGGGCCGGAACCTGGTGTTCGCGTGCGTCGTGGGGTCGTTCCTGATCCCGATCGCCCTGCTGACGCTGCCGCTGTATCTGATGTTCTCGGAGATCGGGCTCGTCGACACCCCGTGGGCGATGCTGATCCCCTGCCTGATCAACCCGTTCAGCGTCTATCTCGCCAAGGTGTACACCGAGGCCACCATCCCCTTCGAGCTGTTGGAGGCCGCCCGGATCGACGGGGCCGGTGAGCTCAGGATCTTCTTCAGCATCGTGCTGCGGATGATGACGACCGGCGGGGCGACCGTCTTCCTGCTGGCCTTCGTCAACACCTGGAACGCCTTCTTCCTGCCGCTCACCGTGTTGCGCGGCGAGGAGAACTGGACGCTCAACCTGGGCCTGTACAACTGGTCCGGCAAACGCCTGGAGTCCGGCGTCGACCTCACCAGCCTGGTGCTGACCGGCGCGCTGCTCTCCATCGTCCCGATGGCGATCATGATGGTCGCCATGCGGCGGTACTGGCGCACCGGAGTCACCCTGGGAGCACTCAAGTGAGCTCTGAGGCGAGCCAGGAGCCAAGTTCTCAAGTGACCTTGCTGCGCAACCCCGTTCTCCGTGGCTTCGCCCCCGATCCCTCCATGGTGCGGGTCGGTGACTGGTACTACGTGGCGAACAGTTCCTTCGAGTGGTTCCCGACCATCCCCGTCCACCGCTCCCGCGACCTCGCGCACTGGGAGTACGCCGGCCATGTGCGCGGCGCCGTACCCGGCGACTCGCTGGCCGGGGTGCCCGACTCGGGCGGCATCTGGGCGCCCTCGCTGAGCTGGGACGGCGAGCGGTTCTGGGTGGTGTACGCGGTCGTGCGGTCGGTGGGGACGGCGTACTTCGACGCGGATGTGTACGTCAGTACGGCCGTCGAGGTGGGTGGCGAGTGGAGCGCTCCCCGGCGGGTGGCCGGTCACGGCTTCGACCCCGCGCTCTTCCACGAGGACGGTCGGCTGTGGCTGCTCAATCTGCAGAACGACCACCGGCCGGGTGGACGGCGGTTCGCCGGCATCGTGTTGAGCGAGCTAGACCGCGAGACGCTGGCTCCGGTCGGCGGTACGCATCTGCTGGTCCAGCACGAACGCCTCATCGAGGGGCCCAAGTTGGTGCGGCGGGACGGGTGGTACCACCTGGTGCTCGCGGAAGGGGGTACGGGGTTCGAGCACGGCGTGCGGGTGGCGCGGAGCCGCTCGCTCACGGGTCCCTACACGCTCGACGACCGGCCGCTGCTGACCTCCCGGGACGATCCCTCGCTGCCGTTGCAGAAGGCGGGGCACGGAGAACTGGTCCAACTGCCGTGTGGGGAGTGGGTGTTGAGCCATCTGACGGCTCGTCCGCTGGACACCGGTGGCGGGCCGCGCTGTCCGCTCGGGCGGGAGACCGCGGTCCAGGCGGTGGTGTGGGACGCGGCGGGGTGGCCCCGGCTTCGGCAGGGCGGCCATCATCCGGCGGTCGAGGTCGCCGTACCGACGCCTCGCGCTTCTTCCGCACGCCCTGATGTGCCGACAGGCCTGCCCTTTGGCGAGTTGGGCTGGCCATGGAGTTCCCCGCGCGGATATCCCGATCCGTCCTGGGCCGACGACCGCTCCCGCCCCGGCTGGATCCGGCTGCGCGGTCGGCACGGGCCCGAGTCGCGGTGGGCGCACAGTCTCCTTGCTCAGCGGATCACCGAGCATCGGGCGGAGGCCGAGGTCACCGTCGAGGCTCGGCCGCGGACGTTCACGCAGGCCGCGGGGCTGGTGCTCTTCTACGGCACCGAGGCCCACGTGAGCCTCGATGTGACGTGGGCGGAGCCGGAAGGCGAGGAGCAGCACGGGCAGCAGTGGCAGGGCAGGGGCCGTACCGTCCTCCGCCTTGTAGAGCGCGAGGAGTCCGCCACCCGGCAGGCTGCCGTGGTCGACATCGACGCGGACGGGCCGCTCACCCTCGGGGTGACGGTGGACGGCGTGGACGCCCGCTTCTGGTACGCCGTCGGGGGCAGCGCGCGCACGGCAGTCGAGGGCGAGGCCCGTACTCCCGTCGAGCGCGCGGCGCGTACCCCGGTAGGTCCCGTGCTCGACTTCAGCAAGCTCTCCGACGACCACGGGACCAAGCTGCGCTTCACCGGCGCGATGGTCGGCATCCACGTCGTGGACCTCGTCGATGCCGCGTTCACCGCCGACTTCACCGGGTTTCGGCTCAACTGTCGGTAGCCACCCTGTTCGAAGTTTCGAAAGTCAGGGACGTTCCAAGCCTGCGAAGTCCAACCTCTTCCCGGTGCGTTGCGGTGAACCTAGGGTAGGAAGCGCTTACCCCTTCGTCGCTGGTCGAAATTTTCGGTGGCCCTCGGGCGGGCCGGAGAGGTGGTTCCCGATGGTCCGTACGGGGAATGCGAGTGTGGCCGCCGGGCCGACGCTGGCGGTCGTGGCCCGTGAGGCGGGGGTGTCCGTGCCGACCGCGTCCAAGGTCGTCAACGGGCGGGAGGACGTGGCGCCCGAGACGCGCCGCCGCGTGACGGAGGCGCTCGACCGGCTCGGTTACGTGCGCAGACCCCGCTTCGACACGTCGAAGGTGCCCGGTCTGGTCGACCTCGTGGTCCACGCGCTCGACACCTCCTGGTCCGGGGCCGTGCTGCACGGCGTGGAGGCGGCGGCGCACGACGCGGGCCTGGAGGTCGTGGTCTCGGCGGCACTGAACCGGACCCGGACCGGGCACCCGGAGCGCGGCTGGCTGGACAAGCTGGTCGTGCGCGGTTCGTCCGGGGTGCTGTTCAACCTGGCCGAGCTGACTCCGGCGCAGTACTCCTGGCTGGAGCAGCGCCGGATCCCGTACGTGCTGATCGACCCGGTGCTCGAACCGCCGCCGGGTGTGGTGTCGGTGGGGGCGGCCAACTGGCAGGGCGGGGTCACCGCGACCGAGCACCTGCTGGCCCTCGGCCATGAGCGAATCGCGGTCGTCGCGGGCCATCAGCACAAGATGTGCAGCAGCGCGCGGGTGGCCGGCTACCGTTCGGCACTCGCGGCGGCCGGGGTGCGCCACCGTCCCGAGTACGTCCGGCACGCCGGCTTCGACGAGAGCGCGGCCCGGCGGCGGATGCTGGACCTGCTCGATCTGCGCGAGCCGCCGACGGCGGTGTTCGTGTGCTCGGACCGGATGGCCCTGGGTGTCTACGAGGCCCTGGCGGAACGGGGGTTGAGCGTGCCCGACGACGTCAGCGTGGTCGGTTTCGACGATCTGCCCGAGTCCCGCTGGATCGCCCCGGCCCTCACCACGGTCCGCCAGCCGCTGGCCGAGATGGCGGCGACGGCCCTACGGCTGCTGGTCCGCATGATGGAGGGCGAGCGCCCGGAGAGCACGCGTACGGAGTTGTCGACGCGGCTGGTGGAGCGGAGCAGCACGGCACGTCCGCGGGCGTGACTCGTCGCCGACTTCAGCCGACACCTGTCACGACGGCACGCTCTTTACCCCCTTCTCGGCTTCCGTGCCGGGTTCCTGTCCAACCTCGGCGGAAGTTGCGTCGGTTCGGGTGTCCGCACCCGGCGGACTCGACACAATGCGTTCATGTCCGATGACTGGCAGCAACAGATCGACGCGCTCCACGAGGAGTTGATCCGTCGTGACGACCCCGCCGCCTGGGTGCGCGAGGCCGACGCGATGGAGGGTGCCCGGCGCTATCCCCGACTCGCCCTGCGGGGACCGGTGTTCGGGATCGCGACCCAGGATCCGGCGGTGGGGCCCCGGTGGCGGGTGCTGAAGCCGGTCGTGGACCGGGTGCCGCAGATGGCGCGGGACGGGTTGCAGTCGTACCTGTTCTTCACCGCGAAGGACGACACCGACGACCGGGCCGTACGGCGTGAACTGCTGGCGGGCGTCGCCGTGTTGGAGCGCGAGCGGGTGGACGAGGTGACGGCCTGCGGGGTGCGCTACCGCGTCGTGCGCGGCGACGAGTTCGCGCGGATCGGCGACGGCGGCCCGGAGCCGCCCCGGCCCACCGACCCCGAGCCGACCATCCGGCTGTGGGACCGGCAGGCGCGCGACCACAAGCTCCGGGACGTCGGCTTCACCATCGACCCCGGGCTCGCCGAGGGCCCGTCCGCGGGGGCGATCCAACTCGGGCTGCGCGCCTTCACGTACACGGGCGCCCACTTCCCCGTCGAGGTCCGCACGGACTCCGAGAAGTCCGTCGCCACCCATCCGGAGCCGGTCCTGCTCCCCACCGGTTTCGGCGTGGTCGAGCGGGTCGAGCCCGAGGGCGGCTGGCGACCGCTCGGCGTCCTGGCACCGACCCCGCACGCGGCCCGCCGGATGCTGTACGACGGCCTGGCCGAGATGTGGGCGCTGCTGTTCGGCCTCGACGACAGGACCAAGGCCAGGTACGCGGCGGCGGCCCAGGAGTTCCGCGCTCTCGGGCGTGCGGACGAGTTCCGCGTCGACGACCGTCTCTTCCGGATCTGCCGGGTGGAGCGCATCCTGCGCACCGGCCCGAACGGCCCGGAGTCCCCGCGCCCTTCGGACGTGGACGCGTACGGCCCCATGAAGCTGCACCCGAGGATGTCGGAGGACGGCACGCTCACGCACGGCGACTGATCGGGCGGTGGGAAGAGAATGGCCCAGCGAGCAACCTCCCCAGGCCTCACCCTCCCTGCCACACAGGTGTTCCATTCAGGCCACCGCGCCCCGTAGCCTCTGCTGCGATGAACGCCATTCCCGCGCGACTGGACCATCTCGTCCTCGCGACCCCCGATCTGGCCGCGACGGTCGCCGACTTCACGCGGCGCACCGGTGTGGCGCCCGCGCCCGGCGGTGTCCATGTCGGCTTCGGCACCCGCAACTACCTTGTGTCGCTGGGCGGCCGCAGCTATCTGGAGATCATCGGACCCGACCCGGAACAGCCGGAGCCGAGCGGTCCCCGCCCCTTCGACGTCGACGAGCTGGCCGCCGCACGGACGGTGACCTGGGCGATCAGCCCGCCCGACCTGGACGCGGCGGTCGCGGGTGCCCGTGCGCGGGGCTACGATCCCGGCCGCATCCACCCGATGAGCCGGCGTCGTCCCGACGGCACCCTTCTGGAGTGGCGGCTGACCGACGGAGACACCGCGCACCCGTCAGGGCTGGTCCCGTTCCTCATCGACTGGCAGGCCTCCGACCACCCGACGGCGTCCGCTCTGCCCGCCACTCCCCTGCTGGCCCTGTCCGCGACGGCGCCCGACCCCGACGAGATCCGGCCGCTGCTGGCCGCGGTGGAGGCCGAACTCGCCCTGTCCGAGGGGCCGTTCGGTCTCTCGTTCACCGTGGACACGCCTCGGGGTCCGGTCACCTTCTGAGGGCGGCGGCGAGGGTCGGGCCCGCGTGTCCGATTCCTTCAAGACCCGGCGGGCGCGGCCTGCCTACGGTGCTCGCATGACTCCACAATTCTCCGTGATCGGCCTCGTCGTCTCCGACCTGGCCGCCTCGCTCGCCTTCTACCGTCGGCTCGGGCTCGTCTTTCCGGACGGGGCCGAGGAGTTGCCCCATGTCGAGGCCGAACTGCCCGGTGGGCTGAAGCTGGCCCTGGACACCGAGGAGACCATCCGTTCGTTCCACGCCGGGTGGCAGGCGCCGGTCGGCGGTGGGCGGGTCGCGCTCGCCTTCCGGTGTGCGGCGCCCGCCGAAGTCGACTCGGTGTACGAGGAGTTGGTCGGCGCCGGGTACCACGGGGAGCTCAAGCCGTGGGACGCGGTCTGGGGGCAGCGGTACGCGACGGTGCACGACCCGGACGGAAACGGCGTCGACCTGTTCGCGCCCCTGCCCCAGTAGCCGGCCCGCGCGCCGCTACCGCAGCAGTTCACCGAGCGGCAGTCCCGCCAACTCCTTGACGTCCCGCGCCAGATGGGCCTGGTCGGCGAAGCCGGCCGCGGCCGCGGTGTCCGCGAACGGCATGCCCCGGCGGGCCAGCCGCAGGGCGCGTTGCAGCCGTAGGACCCGGGCCAGCGTCTTGGGGCCGTAGCCGAAGGCGGACCGGGCTCGTCGGTGCAACTGGCGGGTACCCAGGCCGAGTTCGTCGGCGGTGGCGGCGACGGGGCGGCCCGCGTCGAGTGCCGTCACCAGGTGGCCGAGGAGCGGGTCGGGGGCGTCGGCGTCCGCCGCCAGGCGCAGGGCCGCCTCGTCGAGGCCGTGCGCCGGGTCGGGTGCCGCGTTCACGCGTGCGGTGAGCCGGTGTGCGCGGGCGGCCGGCCACAGTTCGGTGAGCTCCACGCGCCGGTCGCGCAGTTCGTGCGCGGGCACGCCCAGGAGCACGGGCGCGGTGCCGGGGTAGAAGCGGACGCCCGCCCAGGGGCTGGGGGCGCCCTCGGTGACGTATCCACGGGTGTCGGGTCCCGCGACCAGCAGTCGCCCCTCGTGCCACAGCAGATCCATGCAGCCGTCGGGCAGCACCCGTCCCGGTGCGGCCGGGGACGGCGTGTTCGTCCACACGACCGCGCCGGTCAGCCGGGACGCCCGTTCCGTGTACACATGGATCAGGCTACGCCCGGCGCCAGGGGCGGGCGCCGACGTTCCGTTCCGGGCGTCAGGAGCCCGCGCCGATCAGCGGGGCGTCCTCCGCGGCCCGGGCCCGGTGTTCCTGGGGGCTGACTCCGTAGACCCGTTTGAAGGCGCTGGACAGGGCGAAGGCGCTGCCGTAGCCGACCTGGCGGGCGATGCTGTCGAGGGTGGCGTCGGAGGCGCGCAGGCGGTCGGCGGCCAGGGCCAGGCGCCAGCCGGTCAGGTAGGTCATCGGGGGTTCGCCCACCAGCTCGGAGAAGCGGCGGGCCAGGGCCGCACGGGAGACGCCGGCCTTGGCAGCGAGGGACGCGACCGTCCACGGGTGGGCGGGGTCGTCCTGGAGGAGCCGCAGGACGCGGCCGACCACGGGGTCCGCGAGCGCCTGGTACCAGGCGGGAGCCGCGGCCTCCGGGCGGGAGAACCAGGCCCTGAGCGAGGCGATGACCAGCAGGTCGAGGAGGCGGTCCAGGACGACCTCCTGGCCGGGCTCGTCCCGGCCGATCTCCTCCATGAGGAGCGTGGTGAGCGGGCACTCCCAGACGTCGCCGGTGAGGGAGAGCAGCGGCGGCAGCGCGTCCAGCAGGCGTCCGCTGATCTCGCCCTGCATCAGGTACGTACCGATCAGCATGACGGTGGAACCGCCGAGCCGGTCGCCCCAGGTGCGCACTCCGAGGTCCATGGAGCCCTGGAGGGGGCGGCCGTCGGGGTAGGAGCACTCCGCGCCCGGCAGGATCAGCGCCTGCGGGGGCGTGGCGGGGTCGTCGGCGCACGTGTACGGGTCGGGGCCGCGGGCGATGGCGAGGTCGCCGGCGTGCAGCCGCAGCGGAGGTCCGGTGTCCGGGGTGATCCAGGCGTCACCGCGCACCATCAGCATCACGGTGAGCGGGGCGCGGTCCTCGACCCGGATCGCCCAGGGCGGGTCGAAGCACGCACGGATCATGAAGGCGCCACGCGCGCGTGGACCCTCCAGCAGGCCTGCGAGTGCGTCCATGGGGCCAGCGTAGACGCGCGATTATGGGAATGAGCCGTTCAGCGATGGTTCCTTGTGAAGTGCGGCAGTTGACTGGCCGCATGACAGACGACACGCAGAGCGAGCAGGGTATGACGGTCGTGGTGACGGGGGCCTCCGGGCGGACCGGGAGCCGGGTGGCGCAGGCCGCGGAGGCGGCGGGTCTGACGGTGCGGGCGGCGTCGCGTGCGCAGGGTTTCGACTGGCAGGACCGGTCGACGTGGGCCGCCACGCTGCGCGGCGCGGACGCGGCCTATCTGGCCTATCCGTCGGATGTGGGATCGCCGGACGCGGCCCGGGACGTGGGGCTGTTGGCGCGCGAGGCGGTGGAACTGGGCGTACGGCGGCTGGTGTTGCTGTCGGCGCGCGGTGAGGACCAGGCGCGGCCCACCGAGGCGGGGGTGAAGGAGTCCGGCGCGGACTGGACGGTCGTGCGGGCCGCGTGGTTCGCGCAGAACTTCAGCGAGGGGCCGTTGGTCGAAGAGCTGCGCCGGAGCGGGGAGTTGGTGTTCCCCGGCGGTGCGGTGCGGGAGCCGTTCATCGACGTGCGGGACATCGCGGACGTGGTGGTGGCCGTGCTGACGGCGGGCGAGCGGTACGTGGGGAAGGAGGTCGAGATCTCGGGGTCGCGGCTGCTGACCTTCGGGGACGGGGTCGCGGAGATCGCGCGGGCGACGGGGCGTGAGCTGACGTACCGGGCGGTGTCGCCGCGCGAGTACGGGGCGCACCTGACCGGGTTCGGGGTGCCGGAGCCGGAGGCGGAGTTCCTGGTGGAGGTGTTCGGGACGCTGCTGGACGGCCGCAACTCCCGTCTGTCGAACGGCGTCCAGGAGATCCTCGGGCGCGAGCCGCGCGACTTCGCGGACTTCGCCCGGGAGGCCGCGGCGGCCGGCACCTGGAAGGCCTGAGCCGGCGGACCGCTCGGCCGACGGACGGCCCACGAGCCCTCCCGCTTCCGTTGCGGACCCCTCAGGAACCCTCCCGTTTGCGGGGCGGATGCGTGCTCTTGGCGTGGGTGCGCAGGCGTGAGGTCACGTCCTCCGGGGGGAGGAAGCGCGACCAGCGCTCCGGGAACTCCGAGGGCATGTCCGGGTCCTCGGGGTCATGGTCGGGATCGTGGTCGGGGCCGCGGACGGCGGCGGCCCGGGCCGCGTACTCGGCGACCTGCGCCTCGCGCAGCCGCTCGTTGGAGGCGCGGGCCGCGGCGGTGGCGGCGGTCGGCCAGATCCGGTCGATCGCGGCGTTGACCGCGGCCCCGACCAGGACGGCGAACGCGGACACGCCGATCCACAGCAGCACGGCGACGGCCGCGGCGAGCGAGCCGTAGATGGTGGCGCCCTCGATGGTGCTGGTGATGTAGATGCGCAGCAGGAAGCTGCCCAGCACCCACATGCCCAGCGCCACCAGGGCGCCCGGCACGTCCTCGATCCAGGGCGAACGCACGGGTACGGACACGTGGTAGAGCGTCGTCAGGAAGACGACGGACAGGACGATCACCACGGGCCAGTACAGGACCTGTACGAGGGTCTCCGACCACGGCACGACCCCCACCACCGCGTCGGGCCCGGCGACCATCAGCGGCAGCGCGACCGAGCCGATCAGCAGGCCCACGATGAACAGCAGGAACGACATCACTCGGGTCTTGACGATGCCGCGGACGCCGTCGAGGCCGTACATGACGGTGATGGTGTCGATGAAGACGTTCACCGCGCGGGAGCCCGACCACAGGGCGAACAGGAAGCCGACCGAGATGACGTCGGGCCGGCCGCCCTTCACCACGTCGTGCAGGATCGGCTGGGCGATCTCGGCCACGCCCTTGTCGGACAGGACGGTGCGGGACGCCTCCAGGATGTTGTTCTCGAGGCTGGTGATGGTGTCGGTGCCGGTCCAGTCGTCGACGTAGCCGAGCAGACCGATGAGGCTGAGCAGCAGCGGTGGCACGGACAGCAGCGTGAAGAACGCGGCCTCGGCGGCGAGGCCCAGGATCCGGTACTCCATGCACGAGTTGACGGTGTCCTTGAGCAACAGCCAGGCGGTCCGGCGCTTCGAGACGTTCCGATAGAGGGCACGCGCCCGGTGGAGACGGCCGGAGGGCCGTTGTGGGGAGTCACTTGCTGGCTGCACGACCTAAAGGTATCCGCCGTGGCTGCGTGCACTCATCCTCGGCCCGGCAAAAACGAACGAATTTTCTGTCATGACCGTGATGGCCGGTTTGTTCGCTCGCTCAATCGGTCATTTCTGTAAACGCCACACGTCGGCGACTTGATCACGAATCCCAGAGGGTCAGAAACAAGCCAATGGCTGAAACCCCCTTGAACCATTCGTGAAGTTTCCGAAAGAATCCGCCTTGCATTCGTTGCGTTCGCTGAGGACGACTCAGACGCACACGACACGGGGGACATCGAGGGTCTCTGACCAGGACCCGATCCAGTCGCGTTACCCGTGGTCCGCATGGGATCCATGCGGATCGCGCCGTGCTGCCCTGCGCCATTTTCACGCGACCACTCGACACACATCCGCACCATTCTGAACTCGAATCCAACCCTTTCCCAATGTTCTGGAATTTCGCCCTGCCCTGAACAGCGGAGCGAATTCCTTCGTACTTATTTCCGGGGAATTCGTATGCCTGTTCCGTATCCATTGACGCGCACACCACCGCCGCCACCGGCCCCGCCGGACGGCGCGGACTCCGCCGCGCCGCGGATCGTCGGTGTGGACACCGCCCGCGGTCTCGCACTGCTCGGGATGTTCTCCGTACATGTGTACGGGGCCTTCGCCTCGGACGGTTCGCCCACCCCGGCGTGGATGTTCGCGGGCGGCCGGTCTGCGGCCACGTTCGCGCTGCTGGCCGGGGTGGGCCTGGCGTTCACCACCGGCGGGCGCCGACCGGTCGTGGGGCGCCCGCAGTACGCGGCGGTCGCCACCCGGGCGGCGCTGATCGGGCTCACCGGGCTCCTGCTGGGCTATGCCTCGCGCGCCGCGGACCTCGGCGTGGACGTGATCCTCGCGTTCTACGCCCTGCTGTTCCTGTTCTCGATCCCCTTACTCCGCCTGCGCCCCCGCACCCTGGCGGCGCTCTCCCTCACCCTGGCCCTGGCCGGTCCCGTAGCCGTGCACCTCCTGCGCGGTGTGCTTCCCGAGCCGGCCTTCGACGGCGACCCCGTCCTCACCGACGTGGTCACCGATCCGCTCGGGCTGCTCTCGGACCTGCTGGTGCACGGCAACTACCCGGTGGTCGCATGGATGACGTATCTGTGCGCGGGACTCGCCGTAGGCCGGCTGGACCTGACGTCCGTACGGATCGCACAGCGGCTGCTGCTGGGCGGGCTCGCCCTGGCGGCCGGTGCCTGGCTCACCGCCACCGCCTGGCTCACGCAGTTCGGCGGGCTGTGGCACCTGTGGCGGGCCGAGTTCGCGGACACTCCGTGGCGCGAGGCCCGGCCCGAGGTGCTGTGGGACACCGGCGACGACGCCACCTGGTGGTCGCTCATCTCCCGCGCCCCGCACTCGACCTCACCGTTCGACCTGCTCCAGACCCTCGGTTCGGCGTGCGCCCTGCTCGGCGCCGCCCTCCTGCTGACCCGGCTCACCCCCACCCGCCGGCTGCTCGGCCCCCTCACCGCGGCGGGCACCATGCCGCTCACCCTCTACTGCGCCCACGTCCTGCTCCTCGCCACGGGCGCCCTGGGCGACTCCCCCGACCTCCTGTACGGCCTGCTCGCCGCGGGTTCGCTGCTTTTCGCCGTCTGCTGGCGGCGCGCGGTGGGCCGCGGACCGCTGGAGGCCGGCATCGCCGTGATCGCCGGAAAGGCGCGTCAAGTTACCCGGCCGTCGGTGGAACCGCAGAGCTCACAAAGCTCGTAAAGCATGTAAAACCAGTAAGGAGCACACGTGGTGGGAAAAACCGACACGGTCACCGAGAGCGTCCTCGCGGAGGTGCTGGCCGGTGTAGTACGCAAGGAACACATACCGGTGGACAGCCACTTCTTCGACGATCTCGGTGCCAATTCCCTTGTCATGGCCCACTTCTGTGCCCGCGTCAGGAAGCGCGAGGATCTGCCGTCGGTGTCGATGAAGGACGTCTACGGCCATCCCACGATCCGCCGTCTGGCCGCGGCCCTCGACACGGCACCGGCCGTCGCGCCGGCCGCCGAGGTCGTGGCCCCGGCCCCGCCGCCCGGCAGCACCCCGCGCTATCTCCTGTGCGGCGCGCTCCAGTTGCTCGTCTTCGCGGCCTACTGCCTGCTCGCCGGACTGGTGCTCGGCCGGGGCTACGAGTGGATCTCCGCCACCGACGCCGTGGTCTCGGTCTACCTGCGGTCGCTGGTCTTCGGCGCCGCGGTGTTCGCCGGTGCCTGCGTCCTGCCGGTGGTCGCCAAGTGGCTGCTGGTGGGCCGCTGGAAGGAGACGGAGTTCCCGGTCTGGAGCCTGGCCTACGTCCGCTTCTGGACCGTCAAGGCGCTGCTGCACGCCAACCCGCTGATCCTGTTCACCGGCAGCCCGCTGTACGTGCTGTACCTGCGGGCGCTGGGCGCGCGGATCGGCAAGGGCGTCACGATCCTGACCCACTCGGTGCCGGTCTGCACCGACCTGCTGACGGTCGGCGCCGGCACGGTGCTCCGCAAGGACTCCTACCTGCTCTGCTACCGCGCGGAGGCCGGCCGCATCCGCACCGGCCGCGTGACGCTCGGCAGCGACGTGTACATCGGTGAGAAGACCGTCCTGGAGATCGGCACGACGATGGGCGACGGCGCCCAACTCGGCCACTCCTCCGCCCTGTACGGCGGCGCCGCGGTCCCGGCGGGCGAGCGCTGGCACGGCTCCCCGGCCGTCCGCACCGACGTCGACTACATCCGCGTACCACCGGCCCGCTGCACCACCCTGCGCCGGACCCTGTTCGGACTCGGCGGACTGCTCCAGACGGTGTTCGTGTACGTCCCGCTCGCGGTCGGCGGCTCGTATCTGCTGCTCACCCTGCTGCCCGCCCTGGACACCCTGCTCGACCCGACCCGCCAACAGCTGGACTCGGCCGAGTTCTACTGCGAGGCACTGGGGCTGTCCGTCGGCCTGTTCGTGGCCTCCGTCCTCGTCGGCCTCGCCGTCGTGACGCTGATCCCGCGTCTGCTGAAGCCGTTCCTGCGCCCGGACCGGGTCTATCCGCTCTACGGCTTCCACTACTCGGTGCAGCGCGCGATCGCCCGCATGACCAACATCAAGTTCTTCAAGTGGCTGTGCGGCGACAGCTCGTACATCGTCCACTACCTGCGGGCCATCGGCTACGACCTCTCGCACGTGGAGCAGACCGGCTCCAACTTCGGTACGGAGGTGTCGCACGAGACGCCGTACCTGGCGACCGTGGGCAGCGGCACGATGGTCGCGGACGGTCTGTCGATCGTGAACGCCGACTTCTCCGCGACCTCCTTCCGGGTCACCCGGGCGACGATCGGACCGCACAACTTCCTCGGCAACAACATCGCCTACCCCAGCGGCGGCCGCACCGGCGACAACTGCCTGCTCGCGACCAAGGTGATGGTCCCGCTGGACGGCGAACTCCGCGAGGGCGTGGGCCTGTTGGGCTCGCCCTCCTTCGAGATCCCGCGCTCGGTGGAGCGCGACTCCCGCTTCGACCACCTGCGCGAGGGCCCCGAACTGGCGCGCCGGCTGGCCGCGAAGAACCGCTACAACCTGCGCTCGATGGGCCTGTTCCTGTTCGTGCGCTGGCTGCACTGGTTCGCGATGACGGTCCTCGGCTTCGCCGCCGTCGACCTCTACGGCGCGAGCGGCGCCCTCGGCGGTCTGCTGATCGGCGCCTCGCTCATGGTGGGCCTGGTGTTCAGCACCGGCTACTACGTGCTGGTGGAGCGGATGATCGGCCGGTTCAGGTCGCTGGAGCCGACGCTGTGCTCGATCTACGACCCGTGGTTCTGGTGGCAGGAGCGCCTGTGGAAGGTGCCGGACAACCACCTCGTCGTCTTCAACGGGACGCCGTACAAGAACCTCGTCTGGCGGCTGCTGGGCGTCCGGCTGGGCCGTCGGGTCTTCGACGACGGCGCCTACATCACCGAGCGCACGCTGACCGCGATCGGCGACGACTGCACGCTCGCCGCGCACACCAAGGTGCAGGCCCACTCCCAGGAGGACGGCACCTACAAGTCCGAGCGCATCACCATCGGCGCCGGCTGCACGCTCGGCACCGGAGCGCTGGTGCACTACGGCGTCTCGATGGGCGACGGCGCCCTGCTGGCACCCGACTCCTTCCTGATGAAGGGCGAGGAGATGCCGGCGGCGGCGCACTGGGGCGGGAATCCGGCGGTGCCCGTGACGGCGGCGCCGGTGACAGGGGGGTCCGCGCGAGCGGTGCCTGTGAACGGGGCGGCCCGCAACGGGGTGCCCGCCAAGGGGGGAAAGACATGAGGGAACCGATCCCGCACTGGACGCTGACTCCGGTGCCGGGCACGGCGGAGTACGAGGTCCCGCTGCCGCCGGGGCAGCGGACCGGGCCGACCGCGCTCGCGTCCGCGCACGCCAAGGTGCTGGCCGCGCTGACCGGTGAGCCGGGCGCCGAGGACGACGACCTGGACGTGAGTGTCACGGACGGGGTGCTGCGGCTGCGCTATCGCACCGACGTCCTGGACGCCGAGGCGGCCGCGCGGATCGCCGGCTACCACCTGACCGCGCTCGCCGAACCCGACCGGCCCACGCTGCTGTCGGAGGAGGAACTCCGCTTCCAGCTCGACGAGTTGGCGGGACCGGTGCGAGACCTGCCGGACCGGCGGGTGCACGAGCTGTTCGAGGAGCGGGTCGCCGCCCACCCGGACGCCGTGGCGGCCGTGCAGGGCGACCGGCAGTGGACGTACCGGGAGCTCAACTCCCGGGCCAACCGCGTCGGTCGGGCACTGCTCGCGCGCGGTCTGGAGCGCGAGGGCGTGGTCGCCGTCATCATGGAGCGGAACCTGGACTGGCTCGCGTCTGTCCTGGCCGTCCTGAAGGCGGGCGGGGTGTACCTGCCGGTCGAGCCGCACTTCCCGGCCGACCGCATCGCCCGCACCCTCGGCCGGGCCGGCTGCGGCCTCGTCCTGACCGAGCGGGGCAGCGACACCAACCTGGAGTCGCTCGACCGGCTGTTCGTGGAGACGGCGTACGCCGAGGACCACGCCGACGGTGATCTGGGCATGCCCGTCACCGCCGACCAGGCCGCGTACATCTACTTCACCTCCGGCTCCACGGGCGAGCCCAAGGGCGCGATGTGCGAGCACGCCGGGTTCGTCAACCACGTCCTCGCCAAGATCGAGGACCTGGGTTTCGAGACCGGGGGCACGGTCGCGCAGACGGCACCCCAGTGCTTCGACATCTCCCTGTGGCAGCTGGTCTCGGCGCTGCTGGTCGGCGGGCGCACGCTGCTGGTCGGGCAGGAGACGATCCTCGACGTGTCGGCCTTCGTGGACACGATCGCCCGCGGCCGGGTGAACGTGGTCCAGATCGTGCCGTCGTATCTGGAGGCCGTCCTCGCCGAGTTGGAGCAGCGCCCGCGCGAACTGCCCGACCTGCGCTGTGTGTCGGTCACCGGCGAGGCGGTCAAGCAGGAGCTGGTGCAACGCTGGTTCACCGCGATGCCCGGCATCCGGCTCGTCAACGCCTATGGCCTGACGGAGACTTCGGACGACACCAACCACGAGGTCATGCACGAGGTGCCGACCGGGGACCGGGTGCCGCTGGGGCGGCCGATCCGCAATGTACGGGTGTACGTCGTCGACGAGGACCTGGTGCCCGTACCGCTCGGCGCGCCCGGCGAGATCGTCTTCTCCGGGGTCTGCGTGGGACGCGGCTACGTCAACGACCCCGAGCGCACCCGGGCCGCCTTCACCGAGGACCCCTACCGGCCCGGCGAGCGGCTGTACCGCAGCGGCGACCACGGGCGCTGGCGGCCCGACGGGAAGCTGGAGTTCCTCGGCCGGCGCGACAGCCAGGTGAAGATCCGCGGCTTCCGCGTCGAACTCGGCGAGGTCGAGAACGCGCTGCTGCGGGTGCCCGGCGTGCGGGACGGCGCGGTGGTGGTCGTGGGCGGTGTGCGCCTGGTGGCGTTCTGCACCGGGCCGCACCCGGTGGACGCCGAGAAGGTACGGGAGGTGCTGGGGGCCTCGCTCCCGGCCTACATGGTCCCGTCCCTGGTGCACTGGCGGGACGTGCTGCCGCTGACCGCCAACGGCAAGACCGACCGCAAGTCGCTGACCGCGCTCGCCGAGGACCTCGACGCCGCCGGGTCCGGCACCCCGGACACACCGGGTGAGCGGCGGCTGGCCGCGGCCTGGGCCGAGGTGCTCGGCATCCCGGCGCAGCGGATCGGCCGCCGGGACCACTTCTTCGACCGCGGCGGGACCTCGCTGTCCGCCGTGAAGCTCGCGATCGTCCTGGACCGGGCGATCACCCTCAAGGACGTCACCCGTCACCCGGTCCTCGCGGACCTGGCCGGGCTGCTCGACCAGCACCACTGAAAGGGACAACCCGCAATGTCGTACACCTCTGAAGCCACGCTTCCGGGCCTGGAACTCGCGCCCGGCGCTCCACCCCTGCTGCACGCCAAGTCCGATCTCCACCCGGCCAATTGGGTCGCCGCCCACCGGGACGCGCTGCACGCCGTCCTCCTTGAGCACGGCTGTGTGCTGGTCCGCGGGCTGGGGCTCGCCGACCCCGACGCGACCGAGGCCGTCGCCCGCCGGCTGACCGACCGGCTGATGTCCGACCGGGAGCCCTTCGCGCCCCGGCGCGGCTACGCGGACGGCGTGTACTCGTCGACCAAGTGGCCGCCGAACCAGCAGATGTGCATGCACCACGAGGTCAGCTACGGCCTGGAGTTCCCCGGCCTGCTGCTGTTCGCCGGTCTGGAGGCGCCCGAGTCCGGCGGCGCGACCGCGGTCGCCGACGCGTCGGCGGTGCTGCAGAGCCTGCCGGCCGCGCTGGTCGAGCGGTTCGAGCGGGAGGGCTGGCTGCTGACCCGCTCGTACAACGACGAGATCGGGGCCTCGGTCCAGGAGGCCTTCGGCACCGACGACCGCGGCGCGGTCGAGCGCTACTGCCGCGCCCAGGGCATCGAGTTCGCCTGGCAGGGCGACGGTTCGCTGCGCACCCGGCAGCGGCGCAGTGCGGTGCTGCGCCATCCGGTGAGCGGGCGGCGCTGCTGGTTCAACCAGATCGCCTTCCTCAACGAATGGACCATGGAACCCGAAGTGCGCGACTACCTGGTGGACGAGTACGGCTCCGACGGACTGCCCTTCAACACCCGCTTCGGCGACGGCGATCCGATCGGCGAGGACGTGGTGCTGGAGATCAACGAGGCCTACGCGGCGCACACCGTGCGCGAGCCGTGGCGCTCGGGGGATCTGCTGCTGGTGGACAACATCCGTACCGCGCACGGCCGGGAGCCGTTCGAGGGACCGCGCGAGGTGCTGGTGGCGTTCGGGAACCCGGTGGGGCGCACGGAGTGCGAGGTGAGCGGCGTATGAGCACGGCCGCACCGGACTTCGCCGTCATCTCCGGCGAGCAGGTCCAACAGGCGCTGAGCGGACGGGAGTCCGAGATCGGCGAACTCGTCGAGGCCGTGTACCGGCTGCACGGGGAGGGCGACTCGGTGAACCCGCCGTCGTACTTCCTGCGCTTCCCGGACCGGCCGTCGTCCCGGATCATCGCGCTGCCGGCCTCGCTGGGCGGGCCGTTGCCGGTGGACGGGCTGAAGTGGATCTCCAGTTTTCCGGAGAACACCAAGTCGGGGCTGCCACGGGCGTCGGCGGTGCTGATCCTGAACGACCCCGACACGGGCTATCCGTTCGCCTGTCTGGAGAGCTCGGTGATCAGCGCGACGCGGACGGCGTCCTCGGCGGCGCTGGCCGCGGACCGGCTGAGCCGGACGCGGACGCGTCCGACGCGGGTCGGTTTCATCGGCACCGGGCTCATCGCACGCTATGTGCACACTCATCTCACCGGCACCGGCTGGGAGTTCGAGGAGACGGGCGTGCACGACCTGAACGCAGACAGCGCGGCCGGGTTCCGCGGCTATCTGGAACGGTCGGACGCCAAGGGCCGGATCACCGTGCACGACGATCCGGAGTCCCTGATCCGCTCGTCGGACCTGGTGGTCTTCGCGACCGTCGCGTCCGCGCCGTACATCCACGACCCGTCCTGGTTCGCCCACCATCCGCTGGTGCTGCACGTGTCGCTGCGGGACCTCGACCCGAAGATCCTGCTCGACTCGGCGAACTTCGTCGACGACGTCGAGCACTGCCTGAAGGCCGAGACCTCCCCGCACCTGGCCGAACAGCTCACCGGCGGGCGGGAGTTCCTGGACGGGACGCTGAACGACGTACTGACCGGGCGGGCCACCGTCCCGGGTGACCGGACGGTGGTGTTCTCGCCGTTCGGACTGGGGGTGCTCGACCTGGCGGTCGGCAGGTTCGTCCATGACGAAGTGGCCCGAAGGGGCGGGCTGCACGTCGTCGACGGGTTCTTCCACGAGCTGCGCCGGTACGGCTGACGGCCATGCACGTGGCGCATGAGGAGGGGGGCGTCATGCCCGTAATTTCTGAACCGGCACAGTTCAACGAGGACGAGCTCTATGTCGACCTTCGGGCCGCACTGGGGCTCCCGCTCTACCTGAAGTGCGAGGGATTCAACTTCGCCGGCTCCGTGAAGCTGAAGGCGGCGACCGAGATGGTCGACGCCGCCGAGCGGCAGGGCCTGTTGCGGCCCGGCTCGGTGCTCGTGGAGTCGTCGTCCGGGAACCTGGGCGTGGCCCTGAGCGTGATCGCCGCGAGCCGGGGCCACCGGTTCCTGTGCGTGACCGACTCGCGCTGCAACCTGCCGACGATCCGGTTGATGGAGGCGCTCGGCACCCGGGTGCACGTCATCAGGGAACCGGACGTGCACGGCGGGTTCCTGGGCGCGCGGATCGCGTACGTACGGGCGCTGTGCGCGTCCGACGACCGGTACGTGTGGCTCAACCAGTACACCAACCAGGGCAATTGGCGGGCGCACTTCCGCACCACCGCGCCGGCCATCGCCCGTCGCTTCCCGGACCTGGACGTCCTGTTCGTCGGGGCCGGCACGACCGGGACCCTGATGGGCTGCGCCCGCTGGTTCTGGCAGTGGCGGCGCCGGGTGCACATCGTCGCCGTCGACAGCGTCGGCTCGGTGAGCTTCGGCGGCCCGGCGGGACCGCGGATGATTCCCGGCCTCGGCACGAGCGTGCCGCCGCCCATGCTCGACGAGTCCTACGTCAACGACGTGGTCCGCGTCGAGGAGACCGACACCGTGCTCGCCTGCCGTCGCCTCGCCGCCCGCGGCTTCCTGTTCGGCGGCTCGACGGGCACGGTCGTCAGCGGCGCCGGCCAGTGGCTGGCCCGCAACGGCCGGGCCGGCCTCACCTCGGTGGCCATCGCCCCGGACCTCGGCGAACGCTACCTCGACACCGTCTACCACGAGGACTGGCCCCTCACGCCGACCGAGACGGTCGCCAGCCTCGACACCGAGGAGGCGGTGGCGATGGCCCGCCCGGCCTGACGGGGTGACGGGCGCGGGCCTGACGGTTGCTTCCGGGCAGGTCCGTGCGCGGTAGGTTCGCGGGCATGGCGCGAACGACCCACACCGTGACCAACCAGGCCCCGCCCCTGACCGGGTACGACGTCTACTCCGCCGACCGCGTCCTGACGGAGGCGGTCGAGCGGCATCTCGATCCGGCGCTGTCCGAGGAGGCCGGTGCCGAACTGGCCGCCCTCGGGCGGGCCGCCGGGTCGGCGCAGGTGCAGGAGTGGGGGGTGCAGGCCAACGAGAACCCGCCGCGGCTGCGGACGCACGACCGGCACGGGCATCGGATCGACGAGGTCGAGTTCCATCCGGCCTGGCACCGGCTGCTCGGCAAGGGCGTCGCGGCGGGGCTGACGGCCGCCTGGGACCGGCCCGGCGGCCATGTCCGCCGGGCCGCCGCGTTCCTGGTGTGGACGCAGGTCGAGGCCGGCAACTGCTGCCCCCTGTCGATGACCCACGCGGCGGTGCCCGCCCTGCGCACCGACCCGGACCTGGCCGCGGAGTGGGAGCCGCGGCTGACGTCGACGGTCTACGACCGCGAACTGCGCCCCGCCCACCTCAAGGCCGGGGCGCTGTTCGGGATGGGCATGACGGAGAAGCAGGGCGGCAGCGACGTACGGACGAACGCCACGGCCGCGCGGCCGCTCGACGAGGACGGCACCTACGAGCTGACCGGGCACAAGTGGTTCTGCTCGGCGCCGATGTCGGACGGCTTTCTGGTGCTGGCGCAGGCTCCCGGCGGACTCACCTGCTTCCTGGTTCCGCGCGTGCTGGCGGACGGCACCCGGAACGTGTTCCTGCTCCAGCGGCTCAAGGACAAGCTGGGCAACCGGTCGAACGCTTCGAGCGAGGTCGAGTTCGACGGGACCTGGGCGCGCCGGGTCGGCGCGGAGGGGCACGGGGTGCGCACGATCATCGACATGGTGACGGCGACCCGGCTGGACTGCGTGATCGGGTCGGCAGGGCTGATGCGGCAGGCCGTCGCCCAGGCGGTCCATCACTGCGGCCACCGCGAGGCGTTCGGCTCCAAGCTCGTCGACCAGCCGCTGATGCGCAACGTGCTGGCCGACCTCGCGCTGGAGTCCGAGGCCGCCACCACCCTCGCCCTGCGGCTCGCGGCGGCCTACGACGACGGGGGCGAGCAGGAACGGGCGCTGCTGCGGATCGCGGTGCCGGCCGCCAAGTACTGGGTGACCAAGCGCTGTTCGCCGGTCGCGGTCGAGGCCGCCGAGTGCCTGGGCGGCAACGGCTATGTCGAGGAGTCGGGGTTGCCCCGGCTGGTGCGCGAGTCGCCGCTCAACTCGGTGTGGGAGGGCGCGGGCAACGTCCAGGCGCTGGACGTGCTGCGGGCGCTGCGCAGGGAGCCGGCCGCGCTGGACGCGTATCTCCAGGAGGTGGGCCGGGCGCGGGGCGCGGACCACCGGCTGGACGGGGCGATCAAGGGCGTGCTGACCGAACTCGCCGATCTGGAGGGCATGGAGGGACGGGCGCGGCGGCTGGTGGAGCAGCTCGCGCTGGTGCTCCAGGGGTCACTGCTGGTCCGGTTCGCGCCATCCGAGGTCGCGGACGCCTTCTGCGCCGCACGGTTGGGCAGCGACGGGGGTGCGACCTTCGGGACGCTGCCGTCCACGCTCGACCTGGCGTCGGTGGTGGAGCGGGCCCGGCCACTGTCCTGACCTGCGTGGGAGCCGGACGCGGGGGTGGTGCTGCGCCGACACGGCACCACCCCCGCCCAGTGGCCCGTAGACAGGCCTGGTACGCCGCTCGGGACGGCGTTGCTCAAGTTTCAACCAGGGTTTGGCAGTTCACCAGGGTTGCAGAGGGTTGCAACTTGCTGCTTTCTGTGGCTGGACCGTGCACGTCCCTCAGGCGGGAACGACACTATGAGACGGTCAGTCAACGGACTGCCGGCTCCGTGGCCGAATCGCGACGGTGTGTCCGGCGGTCCCGACCCCTTCTCCCTGGAGGTCCCGTGGCGCTCTCGCCGACGGACGTCACCCAGTTCGCCGCGGTCGACACCACGCGCGCGGCGCGGGTGCTCAGCGAGGTCCGCTCCGCCACGCTCGCGGGGCAGCGGGCGCCCGTCGCGCCGCGGCCGGTGATCGAGCAGTCCTGGGGGCGCACCCTGCGCAGCGGCGTCGATCCCGAACGGGACCTGCGGGCCGGGGTGCTGGACGCCGACGAGGTGCGGCGGCGCCGGGACTCGACGGAGCTGCGGCATGTGCTGCCGGTGCTGCGCGAGGGGCTGTTGTCGGTCGCGGACGTCGCCCACCACATCATGGTGGTCGCGGGCCCGGACGGCCGGGTGCTGTGGCGGGAGGGCAGCACACCGGTGCTGCGCCGGGCCGACGGTCTCGGCTTCGAGGTCGGCGCCGACTGGCGCGAGGAGGTCGTCGGCACCAACGGCGTGGGCACCCCGGCGGTGGTCCGCCGTCCCGTGCAGATCTTCGCCTCCGAGCACTTCGTGCGCTCGCTGGCCACCTGGACCTGTACCGGTGCCCCCATCACCGACCCGCGCGACGGGCGGCTGCTGGGGGTGGTGGACGTCAGCGGACCGCTGGAGACGATGCACCCGGCCACGCTCGCCTGGGTCGACTCGGTGGCCAAGCTCGCCGAGGCCCGGCTGCGCGAGCTGCACATGACCTCGCTGGAGCGGCTGCGCGCGGTGGCGGCCCCGGTCCTCGCCCGGCTGTCGGGGCGGGCCCTGGTGGTGGACCGGAACGGCTGGACCGCCGCGGTGACCGGGCTGCCGGCCCCCGGCCGGATCGCGCTGCCCAAGTCCCTGGCGCCGGGCCGCCGGTGGCTGCCGCCGCTGGGGCCCTGCTCGGTGGAGCCGCTGGCCGGCGGCTGGCTGATCAGGGCGTCCGACGAGCCGACCCCGCGCGCCGCCACCCGCGTCGTGCTGGATCTGACCCGCCCGCGCCGCTGGACGGTGACGGTGTCGGAGTGCGCGGGTTCCTGGAGCCGCGAACTGAGCCCCCGGCACGCCGAGTTGCTCTATCTGCTGGCGCTGCACCGAAACGGGCGCAGCGCGGCGGGCCTGGCCGAGGACGTGTTCGGCGACGCGGCCCGCACGGTGACCGTACGGGCCGAGATGTCACGGGTACGCCGGTATCTCGGCGGGCTGTTGGAGCATCGGCCCTACCGGTTCCGCGAGCAGGCCGAGGTCGAGGTGCTCCTCCCGGACGACCCGCTGGACCTGCTGCCGTACTCGACGGCCCCCGCGCTGACGGCGGGACGGACTCCGACCGGGACCCCTTGAATCCGACCGGGACCCCCTGAATATGCCCGTTCCGTCACCGTGCGTGCCCGAGCGGCGGCATCTTCCGCATATTTGCAGGGTCTTCGTCCCCCGCGGCCCTCGCCTGCCGTAGCATCCCTCTACGGGCCACCCCACCTGCTCCTTGGTCAACGCTCGGACCAACCACCGCAGTTGGCTCGCCTCGGGAGGTTCGATGAAGCAACGCGGCAGACACCGCAGGCAAAGGCGCGGCCAGGCGGTGCGCGGCTTCCTGGCCGGGACCGCGCTCGCCCTCACCGCGGCCGCCACCATGATCAGCGCTTCTCAGGCCACCGTCAGTGACACTCCCGGCGGTCTGAAGCCGCTGGCCGCAGACGCCAAGGGGGCCGACCTCAGGCTCCAGGAGCACCTCGTCCCCCAGGGCACCCTCGACCGCCTCTCCGCCGCCATGGGCAAGCCGGTCGGCGTCCGCGCGGTCCTCGACGACAGCGACCGCACCCTGCGCGACGCGGCCGACTGCACCACCTCCGAGCGCGGCACCCTGCCCGTCGAACCGGCGGCCACGCGCGCGTACTGCTGGGACAGCGCCGACAGCAGCGGCTGGCAGGCCGGCGCGGTCACCACCTCCGGGGACGCGGACGACGACGGCCACTGGGGCGAGAACCGGGTGATCCTGTCCGGCTGGAGCCACGACACCACGCGGGGCAAGGGCTCCGGCATCGCCCGGGTCGCCTTCGTGAACGCCGACGATCCCGCGCATCTGACGTACACCTGGGCGGTCCTCGCGGTCCCGGTGGACGGCGGACGCGACTACCGAGGTCTGCCCTCCGCGGTCTCCGGCATGGTCTGGTACCAGGGCAAGCTGCTGGTCACCACCGACACCGGCCTCTACGCGTACGACATGCACCGGGTGCAGCGGGCCACCGTCGACAGCCTCAAGGTCGGCAAGGTGCGCGGCGGCTGGGCGGCGTACGGCTACCGATACGTGCTGCCGGCGATCGGCTCGTACACGCTCGGCGGCGGGTCCCCCCGTCCCACGGCGATCTCTCTGGACCGCAGCACCGCGCCGGACAGTCTGGTCGCGAGCGAGCGGGTGCCCGTGGACGGTGATCTGCGCACCCGGCTGTGGCGCTACGCGTTCAGCTCGGACCCGGCACGGGCCGGGCTCCTGGCCACGGACTCCGCCGGGAACGCGGTCGCGGACGCGGCCTACGAGACGAAGGTGACCGGCGTCGCGGGCGTCCTCTCGCTCGACTCGACCTGGTATCTGGACCGGGCGGCCGACACCGCGGGCGACCACGGCACCCTCTGGCGGCAGAACGCGGACGAGGCGAAGACCACCGAGTGCGGCTCGGACGCCTCGCACCAGTGCTGGAGCGGCCGGGCGGGTTCGCTCTCCTACTGGGCGGCGACCGGCGAGGTCTGGTCCCAGTCCGGCCGGATGCTGTACGCGCTGCCGCTGTCCTCGATCGACAAGTCCGCCGGCCGGTAATCGACAAGCCTCCGGGCCGGATGATTCCCTGGCGGACATGAGCACCTTCCCCGTGACCACCTGGTCCCTGGAGCAGACCGCCCCGACCGACCTGCTGCCGGCCGCCGCGCCGGACGGGGACGTCCGGATCGTCCGCTCCGAGCTGCCCTCCCCCGAGTTCAGCCGTTTCCTGTACGCCTCCGTCGGCGGCGACATCCTCTGGACCGACCGGCTCGGCTGGCCGTACGCGCGCTGGGAGCAGTATCTGGACCGGCCGGGCGTGGAGACGTGGGTCGCGTACGAGCGCGGGACGCCCGCCGGGTTCGTGGAGCTGGACCCGCAGGACGACGGGGTGGTGGAGATCGCCTACTTCGGGCTGATCCCCGCCTTCCGGGGCCGCCGGATCGGTGGCCATCTGCTCGCGTACGGCGCCGCCCGCGCCTGGGACCTGGCGGACCGGTGGCCGGGTCTCGCCCGCACCAAGCGGGTCTGGCTGCATACATGCAGCAAGGACGGGGAGCACGCCATGGACAACTATCTGCGCCGGGGCTTCACGCTCTTCGACACCAAGGTCGAGGAGGAGCGGGAGGTGACCACGCCCGGCCCCTGGCCCGGGGCATACCCCGCCTGACCTGCGCAGACAAGACCGCGTGCGGCGCATGTGACCGATGACACCCGTGTCTCGCACTTCGAGACCAGGGTGTCCGCATGTCGGACGAAGCTGGACTGTGTCCAGATCGCCATGACACGCTTCCGTCATGTCCGGAACTGGAATTGCCTTGGTGAGTCGGCGGCACGTCGATCTCGGCCGCATGTCCAGCGCCATCTGTCCGGCGAGCTGAGAGCCGCAGCGACACCGACATCTCCTGCATACGTCTCATCCCGCGCAACGACGCGCACGTAGACCCATGCGCCCGTACCCGCAGGTAAGAGCCGCTCCCGTCTGTCCCGGAGGACCTCCAACATGGCCGCCACCCCGCAGAACCCTGGTGCCGCAGCGCCCCGCCGCAAGGTGAGCCGTCACCGCGGTGAGGGTCAGTGGGCAGCGGGACACTTCACCCCGCTCAACGGCAACGAGCAGTTCAAGAAGGACGACGACGGTCTCAATGTGCGGACACGCATTGAGACGATCTACTCCAAGCGCGGCTTCGACTCGATCGACCCGAACGACCTGCGCGGCCGGATGCGCTGGTGGGGTCTCTACACCCAGCGCAAGCCCGGGATCGACGGCGGCAAGACCGCGATCCTGGAGCCGGAGGAGCTGGACGACAAGTACTTCATGCTGCGCGTCCGGATCGACGGCGGCCGGCTGACCACGGACCAGCTGCGGGTGATCGGCGAGATCTCGCAGGAGTTCGCGCGCGGCACGGCCGACCTCACGGACCGGCAGAACGTGCAGTACCACTGGATCCGCATCGAGGACGTGCCCGAGATCTGGAACCGGCTCGAAGCCGTCGGGCTCTCCACCACCGAGGCCTGCGGTGACACACCCCGCGTGATCCTCGGCTCGCCCGTCGCCGGCATCGCCGAGGACGAGATCATCGACGGCACACCGGCCATCGACGAGATCCACGGCCGCTACATCGGCACCAAGGAATTCTCCAACCTGCCGCGCAAGTTCAAGACCGCGATCTCCGGCTCCCCGCTGCTGGACGTGGCGCACGAGATCAACGACATCGCGTTCGTCGGCGTCGAGCACCCCGAGCACGGCCCCGGCTTCGACCTGTGGGTCGGCGGCGGTCTGTCCACCAACCCGAAGATCGGCGTCCGGCTCGGCGCCTGGGTCCCGCTGGACGAGGTCCCGGACGTCTGGGCCGGCGTGATCGGCATCTTCCGCGACTACGGCTACCGGCGCCTGCGCACGCGCGCCCGCCTGAAGTTCCTCGTCGCCGACTGGGGCCAGGAGAAGTTCCGCCAGGTCCTGGAGGACGAGTACCTCAAGCGCAAGTTGGTCGACGGCCCGGCGCCCGCCCAGCCGGTGGCCCGCTGGCGCGACCACGTCGGCGTCCACCGCCAGCAGGACGGGCGTTTCTACGTCGGTTTCGCCCCGCGCGTCGGCCGCGTCGACGGCGCCACCCTCACCAAGATCGCCGAGCTGGCCGAGGCGCACGGCTCGGGCCGGGTCCGTACCACCGTCGAGCAGAAGATGATCGTGCTCGACGTCGAGGAGGACCAGGTCGACTCGCTGGTCGAGGGCCTCGCCGCGCTCGACCTGACCGCCAAGCCCTCGTCGTTCCGGCGCGGCACCATGGCCTGCACCGGCATCGAGTACTGCAAGCTCGCCATCGTCGAGACCAAGGCGCGCGGCGCCGCGCTGATCGACGAACTGGAGCGTCGGATCCCGGAGTTCGACGAGCCGATCACCATCAACATCAACGGCTGCCCGAACGCCTGCGCCCGCATCCAGGTCGCGGACATCGGTCTCAAGGGCCAGTTGGTCCTCAACGACCAGGGCGAGCAGGTCGAGGGCTTCCAGGTGCACCTCGGCGGCGCGCTCGGTCTGGAGGCCGGGTTCGGCCGCAAGGTCCGTGGTCTGAAGGTGACTTCGGAGGAGCTGACCGACTACGTCGAGCGCGTCCTGAAGCGGTTCCAGGCCGAGCGCGAGGACGGCGAGCGGTTCGCGACCTGGGCCACCCGCGCCTCCGAGGAGGCCCTGTCGTGAGCGAGCGGGCGGCCCCCTTCTACTGCCCCTACTGCGGCGACGAGGACCTGCGTCCCAGCGAGCAGGGCCACGGCGCGTGGGAATGCGGAGCGTGCAATCGAGCCTTCCAGTTGAAGTTCCTCGGGCTGCTGTCCCGGGGGCTTCAGCGCACCGAAACGGGAGGGGACGAGATATGACCACCGTTCAGGAAGACCGCACGACCGACGACTTGAAGGCCCTGGCGGAGCAGGCGGGCCGCGACCTGGAGGACGCCTCCGCGCTGGAGATCCTCCAGTGGGCCGTCGACACCTTCGGCAAGCGGTTCTGCGTGACCTCCTCCATGGAGGACGCGGTGGTCGCCCACCTAGCCTCCCGGGCCAGGCCCGGCGTGGACGTCGTGTTCCTCGACACCGGCTACCACTTCCCCGAGACCATCGGCACCCGGGACGCCGTCGAGGCCGTGATGGACGTCAACGTCATCACGCTCACCCCGCGCCAGACGGTCGCCGAGCAGGACGCGGAGTACGGTCCCAAGCTGCACGACCGCGACCCCGACCTGTGCTGCAAGCTGCGCAAGGTCCAGCCGCTGGAGCAGGGCCTGACCAAGTACACGGCCTGGGCGACCGGGCTGCGCCGCGACGAGTCCCCGACCCGGGCGAACACCCCGGTCGTCGGCTGGGACGAGAAGCGCCAGAAGGTCAAGGTCTCGCCGATCGCCCGCTGGACCCAGGACGACGTGGACGCCTACGTCGCCGAGCACGGCGTACTGACCAACCCCCTGCTGATGGACGGCTACGCGTCCGTCGGCTGCGCCCCCTGCACCCGTCGTGTGCTGGAGGGCGAGGACGCCCGGGCCGGGCGCTGGGCGGGCCGCAACAAGACCGAGTGCGGGCTGCACGGCTGACCATGACGACCACTCAGGAGATACAGGAGACACACGTGACGACCGGAGCCACCGTCTGGCTCACGGGTCTGCCGAGCGCCGGCAAGACCACCATCGCCTACGAGCTGGCCGGCCGGCTGCGCGAGGAGGGCCACCGCGTCGAGGTGCTCGACGGGGACGAGATCCGCGAGTTCATCTCCGCGGGCCTCGGTTTCTCCCGCGCGGACCGGCACACCAACGTGCAGCGGATCGGCTTCCTCGCCGAACTGCTCGCCCGCAACGGCGTCAAGGCGCTGGTCCCGGTCATCGCGCCGTACGCGGACAGCCGCGAGGAGGTGCGCAAGCGCCACCAGGAGAGCGGTGCCGCGTACCTGGAGGTGCATGTGGCGACCCCGGTCGAGGTGTGCTCCGAGCGGGACGTGAAGGGTCTGTACGCCAAGCAGGCGGCGGGCGAACTCAGCGGGCTCACCGGGGTGGACGACCCCTACGAGGCGCCCGAGTCGCCCGACCTGCGCATCGAGTCCCAGCACCAGACCGTCCAGGAGTCCGCGGCCGCACTCCACGCGCTGCTCACCGAGAGGGGACTGGCATGACGACCGTCGCCACGACGGAGGACGGTACGGCCAGTCCGTACGCCCTCTCCCACCTGGACGCGCTGGAGTCCGAGGCGGTGCACATCTTCCGCGAGGTGGCGGGCGAGTTCGAGCGACCGGTGATCCTCTTCTCCGGCGGCAAGGACTCCATCGTCATGCTGCACCTGGCGCTCAAGGCGTTCGCCCCGGCGGCGGTGCCCTTCTCGCTGCTGCACGTCGACACGGGCCACAACTTCCCCGAGGTGCTCGAGTACCGGGACCGCACGGTCGAGAAGCACGGGCTCCGGCTGCATGTGGCCTCCGTGCAGGACTACATCGACCGCGGGGTGCTGAAGGAGCGTCCGGACGGGACCCGTAATCCGCTCCAGACACTGCCGTTGACGGAGAAGATCCAGGCCGAGAAGTTCGACGCGGTCTTCGGCGGCGGTCGGCGGGACGAGGAGAAGGCCCGGGCCAAGGAACGGGTGTTCTCGCTGCGGGACGAGTTCTCGCAGTGGGACCCGCGCCGGCAGCGGCCCGAGCTGTGGAACCTGTACAACGGGCGTCACGCGCCCGGTGAGCACGTCCGCGTGTTCCCGCTGTCCAACTGGACCGAGCTGGACGTCTGGCAGTACATCGCCCGCGAGGGCATCGAGCTGCCGCAGATCTACTTCGCGCACGAGCGCGAGGTGTTCCAGCGGGCCGGCATGTGGCTGACCGCCGGCGAGTGGGGTGGCCCCAAGTCCGGGGAGAGCGTGGAGAAGCGGCAGGTCCGCTACCGGACCGTCGGCGACATGTCCTGCACGGGCGCCGTCGACTCCGACGCGACCACGCTGGACACCGTCATCGCCGAGATCACCGCCTCCCGGCTGACCGAGCGCGGCGCGACCCGGGCCGACGACAAGATGTCCGAGGCCGCGATGGAAGACCGCAAGCGCGAAGGGTACTTCTAAGCATGAGCACCACCACGGAACTCACCGGACTCGCCGAGACGACCCTGCTGCGGTTCGCGACGGCCGGCTCGGTCGACGACGGCAAGTCCACCCTCGTCGGGCGCCTGTTGCACGACTCCAAGTCGATCCTCACCGATCAACTGGAGGCCGTGGAGCGTGCCTCGGCGAGCCGTGGCGCCGAGGGCCCCGACCTCGCGCTGCTGACGGACGGTCTGCGCGCCGAGCGCGAGCAGGGCATCACCATCGACGTCGCCTACCGCTACTTCGCCACGCCCAGGCGGCGGTTCATCCTCGCCGACACCCCCGGCCACGTGCAGTACACCCGCAACATGGTGACGGGTGCCTCCACGGCCGAGCTGACGGTGATCCTGGTCGACGCCCGCAACGGCGTGGTCGAGCAGACCCGCCGGCACGCGGCGATCGCCGCCCTGCTGCGCGTCCCGCACGCGGTGCTCGCCGTCAACAAGATGGATCTGGTCGAGTACAAGGAGTCGGTCTTCGCGGCGATCGCCGAGGAATTCACGGCGTACGCGCACGAGTTGGGCGTCCCGGAGGTCACCGCGATCCCGATCTCGGCGCTCGCCGGCGACAACGTGGTGGAGCCGTCCGCGAACATGGACTGGTACGGCGGCCCGACGGTCCTGGAGCACCTGGAGACGGTCCCGGTCGCCCACGACCTCAGCCACTGCCACGCCCGCCTGCCCGTGCAGTACGTGATCCGGCCGCAGACCGCCGAGCACCCGGACTACCGGGGGTACGCGGGCCAGATCGCCGCCGGCAGCTTCCACGTCGGCGAGCCCGTGACCGTACTGCCCTCGGGCCGTGCCTCGCGGATCGCCGCGATCGACCTGCTCGGCGAGCCGGTCGACGCCGCTTGGACCACGCAGTCGGTGACCCTCCTGCTGGAGGACGACATCGACATCTCGCGCGGCGACCTGATCGTGCCCAGCAAGGACGCCCCGGCGACCACGCAGGACGTCGAGGCGACCGTGTGCCATGTCGCCGACCAGCCGCTGACCGTCGGCCACCGGGTGCTGCTCAAGCACGGCACCCGCACGGTCAAGGCGATCGTCAAGGACATCCCGTCCCGTCTCACGCTCGACGACCTGTCCCTGCACCCGCACCCGGGACAGCTCGTCGCCAACGACATCGGCCGGGTGAAGATCCGCACCGCGGAGCCCCTGCCGGTGGACTCGTACGCCGACTCCCGGCGCACGGGCTCGTTCATCCTGATCGACCCGAACGACGGCACCACGCTCACCGCCGGCATGGTCGGCGAGTCGTTCGCGTCCCCGGAGCCGGTCAAGAACGAGTCCGACGACGACAGTTGGGACTTCTGAGATGAACTCCCAGGACTTCTACTCCACGTTCGCGAAGGAGGGCGGCCGCGTCGGCAGCGGCGCCCTCGGCAGCGGGCAGGGCGGAGTCGCGCGATGTGTGCGCTGACGTACGCGCACCGCCTGCGCGCCCAATCCCCCCACCCGACGTCCCGGACACGACGAAGACCCTTGCCGAACTTCCCGGCCACGACCTGAGAGACCGTGACCCGCCGGGCCAACGAGAGGAACGCCTCCCGTGCCTGCCAACCGCTCAATATTCCTCCGCCGCGGCGTCGCCGTGGTCGCCGCACTTCCCCTGCTGGCACTCGCCGCCTGCGGCTACGGGTCGGACTCCAAGGACGACACCTCGGGTGCGAAGGTCGCCGCCGGGTCCAAGAAGATCGACGGCCTCGACTCCGTCAAGATCGGCTACTTCGGCAACCTGACCCACGCCACCGCGCTCGTGGGCGTGCAGAAGGGCTTCTTCCAGAAGGAGCTCGGCGCCACCAAGGTCGCGCCCGCCATCTTCAACGCGGGACCCTCGGAGATCGAGGCGCTGAACGCGGGCTCCATCGACATCGGCTGGATCGGCCCCTCCCCGGCGATCAACGGCTACACCAAGTCCGACGGCAAGAGCCTGAAGATCATCGGCGGTTCGGCCTCGGGCGGCGTGAAGCTGGTCGTCAACCCGAAGAAGATCAAGACCCTGAAGGACGTCAAGGGCAAGAAGATCGCGACGCCCCAGCTGGGCAACACGCAGGACGTGGCGTTCCTCAACTGGGCCGCCGACCAGGGCTGGAAGGTCGACGCGCAGAGCGGCAAGGGTGACGTCACGGTCGTCCGCACCGACAACAAGATCACACCGGACGCCTACAAGGCCGGTTCCATCGACGGCGCCTGGGTGCCGGAGCCGACCGCGTCCAAGCTGGTCGCCGAGGGCGCCAAGGTGCTCCTCGACGAGTCGGACCTGTGGCCTGACAAGAAGTTCGTGATCACGAACATCATCGTGTCGCAGAAGTTCCTGAAGGCGCACCCCAAGGCCGTCGAGGCCGTGCTGAAGGCCTCCGTCGAGACCAACAAGTGGATCAACGCCAACCCGGACGAGGCGAAGGCCTCGGCGAACAAGCAGTTGGAGATCGACTCCGGCAAGGCGCTGCCCGCCGACGTCCTGGACCCCGCGTGGAAGTCGATCGAGATCACCAACGACCCGCTGGCCTCCACCCTCAACTCCGAGGCGGAGCACGCGGTCAAGGCCGGTCTGCTGGAGAAGCCGAACCTCGACGGCATCTACGACCTCACGCTCCTCAACAAGGTCCTCAAGGCCGCGGGCGAGAGCCCGGTCGACGCAGCCGGTCTCGGCACGAGCTGACGTACCCGACGAGTCCCAGGAGGTGACGACCATGGCCACGACCACGACACTCGCCAAGGCCGACGAGTCCGTCGAGTACGCCGCACGCCTTGAGCATGTCTCGAAGTCCTTCGCGACGCCGGGCGGGCAGCAGCTCGTGCTGGACGACATCAGCATCGATGTCGCTCCGGGCGAGTTCGTCACCCTCCTGGGCGCCTCGGGCTGCGGCAAGTCCACGCTGCTGAACCTGGTGGCGGGGCTCGACCAGCCCACCGGCGGCTCCATCACGACGGAGGGGCGCCCGGCCCTGATGTTCCAGGAGCACGCCCTCTTCCCGTGGCTGACCGCGGGCAAGAACATCGAACTCGCCCTGAAGCTCAGGGGAGTTCCCAAGCCCGAACGGCGCGGTAAGGCCGAGGAGCTCCTCGAACTGGTCCGCCTGAAGGGCGCGTACGGCAAGCGCGTGCACGAACTGTCCGGCGGTATGCGCCAACGCGTGGCGCTGGCTCGCTCGTTGGCGCAGCAGAGCAACCTGCTGCTGATGGACGAGCCGTTCGCCGCGCTCGACGCCATCACCCGGGACGTGCTGCACGACGAGATCACCAGGATCTGGGCGGAGACCGGGATCTCCGTCCTGTTCGTCACCCACAACGTGCGCGAGGCGGTGCGGCTCGCGCAGCGGGTGATCCTGCTGTCCTCCCGGCCCGGCCGGATCGCGCGCGAATGGACGGTCGACATCCCGCAACCGCGCCGGATCGAGGACGCGCCCGTGGCCGAACTGTCCCTTGAGATCACCGAAGTCCTGCGTGGGGAGATCCGCCGTCATGGCCAGCACTGAGACGACACGGGTCCAGGACGCCGGTGCCGGAAACGGCAGCGTCGAGGCGGGCCTGGACGCGCTGGAGACCGCGACCACCGGCCGCCCGACCTTCCGGCAGACCTTCGTCAGCAAGATCCTGCCGCCGATCATCGCGCTCGGGGTGGTCCTCGCCGTCTGGTTCATCCTCTACCCGATCGTGGACGACCCCTCCAAGCTGCCCTCCCCCGGCGCCGTGGGCAGCGCCTTCAAGGAGGCCTGGCTAGAGGGCGATCTGCTCGGCTACATCTGGACCAGCGTCTCGCGCGGTCTGCTCGGCTTCTTCTTCGCGCTGCTCATCGGCACCCCGCTGGGACTGATCGTGGCGCGGGTGAAGTTCGTCCGCGCGGCCATCGGCCCGATCCTGTCCGGGCTCCAGTCCCTGCCGTCGGTGGCGTGGGTGCCGCCGGCCGTGATCTGGCTGGGCCTGAACAACTCGATGATGTACGCGGTGATCCTGCTCGGCGCGGTCCCGTCCATCGCCAACGGCCTTGTCTCCGGCGTCGATCAGGTGCCGCCGCTGTTCCTGCGCGCGGGCCGCACGATGGGCGCGACGGGGCTGAAGGGCATCTGGCACGTCACCCTGCCGGCCGCGCTGCCCGGCTATGTGGCCGGCCTCAAGCAGGGCTGGGCGTTCTCCTGGCGCTCGCTGATGGCGGCCGAGATCATCGCCAGCTTCCCCGATCTCGGCGTGGGCCTCGGTCAGTTGCTGGAGAACGCTCGTACCGCCAGCGACATGGCCATGGTCTTCGAGGCGATCCTGCTCATCCTGTTCGTCGGCATCGCGATCGACCTGCTGATCTTCAGTCCGCTGGAGCGGTGGGTGCTGCGCAGCCGAGGCCTGCTGGTGAAGGGCTGAACGACGTCATGCGCTCCCCGGTCCTCCTCGTCATCGCCCACGGCAGCCGTGACCCACGGCATGCGGCGACCGTGCACGCCCTGGTACGGCGGGTACGGGCGGCGCGGCCGGGGGTGCGGGTGGAGGTCGGCTTCCTGGACTTCAACATCCCTTCCGTGCAAGGGGTGTTGGAGTCGCTGGACGCAGAGGGTGTCCGTGACGTCGTGGCCCTGCCGCTGCTGCTGACGCGGGCGTTCCACGCGAAGGCGGACATCCCGGCGGTGCTGGCGTCCGCGCCGGCGCGCTTGCGGATCCGGCAGGCGGAGGTGCTGGGTCCTTCGCCGTTGCTGCTGTCGGCGCTCGAACGGCGGTTGTACGAGGCTGGGTTGACGCCGGCGGACAGGTCGTCGACGGGGGTTGTGCTGGCGTCGGCCGGGTCCACGGACCCGGAGGCGATCGCGGTGATCGCGGACATCGCGCGGGAGTGGCGGGACACCGGTTGGTGCGCCGTGCGACCGGCGTTCGCCTCCGCGGCCCTTCCCCGGACCAAGGACGCGGTGCGGGAACTCAGGGCGTCGGGCTGCGCGCGGGTGGCCGTCGCCCCCTACGTTCTCGCCCCCGGCTTCCTGCCGGACCGCATCGCGCGGGGCGCGGCGGAGGCGGACGTACTCGCCGATGTGCTCGGTCCGGCGCCGGAGGTGGCCCGGGTGCTGCTGGAGCGGTACGACGCGGCTCGGGTGCCACAACTGGCGGCCGTCGGCGCCTGATCGAGCGGGGCCGGTCCGTACCCGTCCGGCCCGTACCGTCCCGCCTCTCCTGTGCGCGCGAGCCGGGTCGTGCCGTCCCGCCGTGCTCGGGGCACGGCGGGACGAGGTGGCGGCTGCCGGACCTGGCGGCCTCAGGACCTGGTGGTCGCCCTGACCGTGGCCGTCGGCCCGATGCCGGCCGCTGTCACCGCGGCGACCGTCACGGTGTACGAGGTCGCGGGCTCCAGGCCGCCGATCACCCGGAACATGCCCTTGGCGGAGGGCTGGGTGACCAGGACGTCCCGGCCGGTGACGTCGATCGGGTCACGGCCGTCGGAGACGGTCACCCGGTAGCCGGTGATCTTCGCGTCCCCGGTCGAGGTGGGCGGGGTCCAGGCGAGGGTGGCCGCCGTGGCCGCCGTGCGCAGCTTGGGACTTGTGGGTGCGCCGGGCAGGACGACCGCCGCCGTGGGGGTCAGCGGCAGCGAGGCGAGGGACGGGGCGCTGCTGCCGTACGCGTTGCTCGCCGCGACCGTCACGGTGAACGGGCCGCCGGACGACGGCAGTTCACCGATGCGCAGCAGCGCCGTCCGCTTGAACTCGGCTGCCTGCACGCCCTGTCGGGCGACCTGCGTGCCCGAGGCGTCGTACACCCGTGCCGTGTACGACCGCACCGGCGAACCTCCGTCGGCGAAGGTCGGGTTGAAGGTGACGTACAGCGCGTCCGTGCCCGCCGTGCCGGTCCCGACCCGGGACGGCGCCTCGGGGACGGACGCCGCTCCGATCCGGCGGTCGAGCAATCCCCGGTAGGCGGGTTCGAGTCCGGCGTTGTCGAGGATCCGCGACGGCACGTCGGACAGGGCGGTCATGGTCTTGTTGCCGGTCGTCACCAGCCCCTTGTTGTCGCCGTCGGCCGTGCCCTCCTCCCACCAGTTGTCCTTGACGAGGGTCGGGTCGTTGTTGCCGAGGGCGTCGCGGTAGTCCGTGTGGCGGGAGGCGACATTGGCGTAGGAGGCGTTGTAGAGGACGTTCCCCTCGACGGTCTCGTAGGTGCAGCCGTTGTCGGTGTAGATGTTCTTGCCCAGGCCCCACTGGTCGTGGACGACGTTGCCGGTGACCTTCTCGCCGTCCGTCATGGACGTCCCGGTCAGCCCCTGGGTGTAGATGCCTCCGCCGTCGTCGAGCATCTGCATGTAGTCGTGGACGAGGTTGTCCCGCACGGTGTTGTCGTGGCTCGCGTTGGGGGTGGCCGGGTCCTCGATCTTGTCGGGCCAGCCGCCCCAGCCCATCGAGATCGCCGAGTAGCCGACGTGGTCGATCTGGTTGTGGGCGATGGTGTTGTGCTGGGTGTAGCCGTTGAGGACGGCGACACCGCCGTGGTACTCGCGGGGCAGGCCGTAGAGGTGGTTGTCCGTCACCTGCACGCCCGAGGCCGGTGTGCTGCCGTCCACCCCTCCGATCTCCAGGCCGTTGCCGGAGATGTCGGTGAAGATGCTTCCCCGGACCGAGGAGTCCCTGCTCCCCGTGCCCAGGTCCAGTCCGGCGGCGCCGAGGTGGGCGAAGACGTCGTCGGCGAACTCGATGCGCTGCCCGTACGCGAAGGACACGTTGCCGGGCATCTTCGTCCAGGACGCGAACGGGCACGTGCCGCCCTCGACGTACTGGCACAGGCCCTGGGTGGCCCAGCCCTGGTCACCGGTGACGGTGTAGCCGGCCTGGATCTCGGAGAAGCCCTCGGGCCGGGAGGGAGTCAGCCAGGTCGCGTAGCTGAACCGGATGCCGCGGAAGGCGATGTCGTGCACGGGCGCGTCGGCCGTGCCCCGCCCGTCGACGAGTTTCTCGGCCGCGGCGGCCTCGACGTCGGCGCGGGCCAGGTTCTCGCCCTCGCGGGGCAGGTAGTAGACCTTGTGCGCGCTCCGGTCGAGGTACCACTCGCCGGGCTGGTCGAGGAGTTCGTAGGCGTTCTCGACGTACGTGGCCTTTCCGCTGTTCGTCAGATGCCCCGGGCCGACCATGCCGACCGTGCGCCCGGGGATGTCGGGGAACTCGACCCGCTTGTTGGAGTTTTCCCAGCAGGGCTGGACCATCGTGATCGTGGTGCCCTCGGCCGAGGCGATCCGGCAGCGCGGCTCGGTCCACTGGCCGAGGCCGTTGCGCTCGATGTTCCACAGGGCCTCGCCACTGGTGTAGACGAACTCGGCGTCCGCGGGGTGCTTCCAGTGGGCGAGGGTGTCCGAGGAGGCGGTGTAGCCGGCCGCCGTCTGCGTCAGTTGGACGGGTACGGCGCCACGGGCTCGCTGGGCGCGCACTCCGTCGACGTACAACTGCCGTGTGTCGGTGAGCCCTTGGGGTGCGGGGGCGGACCACAGCCCCTTGCGGCCCGGGACCTGGCGCCAGCCGACGACCTGACGGCCGCCGCTGACTTCCGTGTCCCCGGCACCCTGCCAGATCACCCGGTGGCCGTTCGTGCCGGAGTCGCGGGCGTCGAGGGTGAGCGGACCCGACTGGCGGTAGGTGCCGGAGGCGAGGTGGACCGTGAGATCGGACCTCAGCCGGCCGGCCCGGGTGCGGACCAGGTCGCGGGCGCGTTGCAGGGTGCGGACGGGATGTCGTGCGCTGCCGTCGGCGTGGTCGTCGCCCGTCGGTGAGACGTAGAGGTCGGAGGCCGCGGCCTGGGCCGGGACCGCGAGACCCGGGACCCCGAGGGCCAGCACAGCGGTGACAAGGGTGACGAGGGCGGCTCTTCGGTGCGTGGGCATATACCCCTCCCGTGGGATCAGCCTGAACCCAACGCCGGGAAAGGTAGGAGCATTTGAGTGCCCCAGTCAATGAACGGGGCAGAGAATGACCAGAACCCCTCCTTCCGTACCGTGATTCATCCGATCAGTCGAAGCGGAGTGATCCCGTGCGGGTGCGCTTGAGCTCGAAGAAGTCGGGGTCGCCTGCCAGGACGCGGAAGCTGTCGAAGAGTTCGGCCGCCCGGGGTCCTCGCGGGATCGCGCGCAGTACGGGGCCGAACCACACCGTTCCGTCGACATGGATGGTGGGTGTGCCCACGTAGCCGCCGGAGTCGGGCTCGACGCCGGCCTCGTGGCTGCGGCGTACGGCCTCGTCGTACGCCGTGTCGTGCGCGGCGGCGGCCAGGTCGGCGGGGAGACCCAGTTCGGCGAGGGAGTCCGCGATCACCGTGTCGAAGTCCTCGGCCTTGTCCTCGTGGATGCGGGTGCCGAACGCGGTGTACAGATCGCGCAGGACCTTCTCCCCGTGCCGCTCGGCGGCGGCCACGGCGACCCGGACGGGGCCGATGGACTTGTCGACCAACTCCCGGTACCAGTCGGGGAGTTCGTTGTCGGCGTTGTGCAGGTACAGGCTCATGGCGTGGAAGCGGAGGTCGAGCGGACGCGCCCGCTCGACCTCCAGCAGCCAGCGGGAGGTGATCCAGGCGAAGGGGCAGGCGGGGTCGAACCAGAAGTCGACGCGGGTGGACGCGGCGGCGGATGCGTTGTTCGTCATGCCGACGACATTAGGCGCCGATTGGACCGACGTCCTGAACCAATCGATCAGTTATTCACTGACCCATTCAGGACTCCTGAACAGACGCGACAGCCTCGTCGGCACGCCGGACCAGTTCCCCGATCGGCATCGATCCCGCCGCACGGCGCTCGCGCGCGAAGGTGTTGGCCAGCTGCTGGAGCAGGTCGTTGAGCGGTGTCGGGACGCCGTGCAACCGGCCGAGGAGGGCGATCTCACCGTTGAGGTAGTCCGCCTCGATCGTGCCCGTGCCGCGGGTGAGGGACTGCCAGGTCGAGCCGCCTCCACGCGGGGCGCCTTCCAGAGGGACCAGGTCCACCTTGTGGCCGCGCAGGGCTCGCTGTTCGTCGAGGCTCGCGTACGGGATTCCGGCCGCGTCGAGGATTGCCTCGCCCTCGGAGCGGACCCGCTCGTAGAGTGCCTGCGCCTCCTCGCCGGTGACCGGGCCGGCGACCGCCTCCAGCGCGTTGCCGAGGTTGCCCAGCAACTTGGCGTACTGCCAGCGGGAGACGTCCGGGACGACCGGGGACTCGAAGTGGGACTTCTCCAGGTCGGCGGCGACCAGGCGGGCGGTCTCGTCGGTGCCGTGCGGGTGGCGGCCGAGGTGGAGGATGCCGGTGAGGGGCGCGCCGCCCGCGGAGACGGAGCCGGGTTCGAGGAAGGTGGCCGGCAGCCAGACGCAGACGCCGTACACGTGCCGGAAGACGCGGAGGGCGAGGCGCTGGCCCTCGACGCCGTTCTGGGCACAGAACAGGGGCAGGCGTTCGGCCGCCGTGCCGCCGCCGGCGACCGGTGCCGGGCTCCAGGCCGCCAGGGCGGCGACCGTGTCCTGCGCCTTGACGGCGAGGATCAGGACGTCGTCGGCGCGCAGTTCGCCGAGTTCGTCCGGGCCCTCGACGGCCGGCAGGCGGTGCGTGAACTCGCCGTCCGGCACCCGCAGTCGTAGCCCGCCGTCCCGCAACGCGGCGAGGTGGGCACCCCGCGCGACCAGAACGACCTCGTGTCCGGCCCCCGCCAGGCGTCCGCCGATCGCACCGCCGACGGCACCTGCTCCGATGATGATGTAGCGCATGGCACGAGCCTCGCACAGCAATGTGTAAGGTCCATCAAAGCTCGGTGAAATCCCGGTCAGGCCGCCGGTGAGGTGAGTTCCACCAGCTTGGCCACGGTGTTCCAGTTGCGGGTCGTGGCGATCAGGCCCTTGTTGATGCGGGGCTTGGCGAGATGCTCGGCGAGCTTGGAACGGCCGAGACCGTCGGGGGCGTAGAGGTACAGGGCGCGGTCGCCGAGGCGGAACTCCTCCGGGAGGTAGGTGTCCCGGTCGATCTCCGCGAACCGGTCCGCGTCGACGGGGGTGGAGAAGTACGTGACGTGGAGCTGCTTGGGTTCCAGGTCCGCGGCCGGGAAGGGACAGGCCGCGGCGATCGCGGCGAGGTAGGCGTGGTCGCGGACGATCACGTCCACCGGGAAGCCGAACTGCTTCTCGATCGCCTCCGTCAGCTCCGCCGCCAACGCCTCCTCGTCGCCGCGGCCGGTGGTGAAGACCGCCTGCCCGCTCTGGAGGTGGGTGCGTACGCCGTCGTGACCGAGGCCGTCCATGAGCTGACGCAGCTCGGCCATCGGAAGCTTCTTCTTGCCGCCCACGTTGATCCCGCGCAGCAGCGCCGCGTACGTCGTCGTCATGGGCACACCATAAGACTGCCGTCGTGCCCAGTGGGGGTGGGCACGACGGCCTGGGCCGCGCGGAGTGGGGTACGCGAGCGGGCTGCGCGAAACTCTCGCCGATGGGCGGGCCGGGGGCAACACCTCCACACAGCTGTGACTTATTCAATAAGGTTTCGTAATCACAAACGGGACCCTGCCCGACGGACCGGACACCCCGGCGGTCCGTCCTTCCCTGATGCCGAGCCCCCCTGTCCCGGATAGATGTAGGGGACCCTCGTCCTCCCTGACGGTGACACCCGGGGGTTTACCGGTGGGTCGTGGGGAGGACCCCGGCCGGAACACCTCACCGGCGAGCACGATGAGATGCGTTTACCCGGCCCATACCTTCGAAAGGACAGGTGGCGGCAGGGGTCGTCACCGTGACGAGGGGGCAAGCCCGTCATGGGGAACGGAGAATCGCGGGTGCGGGGCGTAGCGGCCCGAGCCGGTGGCTGGAGCGCTCGGCACCGATGGGCGGCGATCGGCATATGGGTGCTGTTCGTCGTCCTGGCGATGGGGCTCGGTTCGGCCTCGGGGCGGGTCGACGTCAAGGACAGCGACCAGCTCAAGGGGGAGACACACACCGCAGCGAAGATCATCGAGGACGCGGGGATCGACGAGCCGGCCAGTGAGACCGTCCTGGTCCAGGCGAAGAGCGGCGGGATCAAGGCCACCGACGCCCAGTTCCGGGCCGCGGTCGACGCGGTCGTCAAGGCGGTCGACGGGACCGGCAAGGTCACGGACGTGACGTCGCCGTACGACACGGACACCATCTCCAAGGACGGCCGCAGCGCGCTGGTGCAGTTCGACATGCGCGGCGACTCCGAGACCGCGGGCGAGCGGGTGGAGCCGGTGCTGAAGGCCGTCGAGGGGGTGCAGAAGGAGCACGAGACGCTGCGGATCGAGGAGATCGGCGGCGCGAGCATGCAGAAGACCTTCGACGACGCCTTCGGGGACGACTTCGAGAAGGCCGAGCTCTCCGCGGTGCCGGTGGCCCTCGGCATTCTGCTCATCGCCTTCGGCGCGCTCGTGGCGGCGCTGCTGCCGGTAGCTCTGGCGATCACCGCGATCATGGCGACGATGGGCCTGATGGGCGTCGTCAGCCATGTGATGCCGATGAGCGACACCGCCAACTCCGTGATGCTGCTGGTCGGTCTGGCCGTCGGTGTCGACTACTGCCTGTTCTATCTGCGCCGTGAGCGCGAGGAGCGCGCCGCGGGCCACGACGCCCGCACAGCCCTGCAGATCGCCGCCGCCACCAGTGGCCGCGCGATCATCGTCTCCGGTGTCACGGTCTGCGTGGCGATGGCGGGCATGCTCTTCACCGGGCTCGCCGAGTTCGAGGCGATGGGCCTGGCCTCGCTGATGGTCGTGGCGGTCGCCATGGTCGGCTCCGTGACGGTGCTGCCCGCGGTGCTCTCGCTGCTGGGCGAGCGGGTCGAGAAGGGCCGTATCCCCTTCCTGCGCAAGGCGATGGAGCGCCGGGCCGCACGCACCGGCGGGGAGAGCCGGTTCTGGACCGCCGTCCTGCGCGGGGTGCTCGCCAAGCCGCTGGTGGCCGTGCTGGTCGCGGCCGGCGCACTGCTGGCGATCTCGGCCCCCGCGCTCGGCATGAAGACCCAGAACCTCACGCTGGACCAGGAGTTCGGCGACTCGCTGCCGATCGTGCAGACGTACAACCGCGTCAACGACGCCTTCCCCGGCGGCTCCGAGCCGGCCGAGGTGATCGTCAAGGCGAAGGACATCAACGCACCCGAGGTGAAGTCCGCGCTCGCCGACTTCCGTGAGCAGGCGATCAGTTCGGGCGCCTCGCGCGGCCCGGTAGAGATCAAGCTGCACAACGCGCAGAACATCGCCTACGTGTACGTCCCGCTGGTCGGCGGTTCCGATCTGGACAAGGCGGGCGCGAGTCTGAAGAAACTGCGCGACGACGTGCGGCCCGCGACCCTCGGCAAGGTGGACGGCGTCCAGGCGCCGATCACCGGACAGGTCGCCGGTTCACAGGACTTCAACGACCAGCTCGGCGGCGCCGTCGTCCCGGTCTTCGTGTTCGTGGTGGTCTTCGCCTTCGCGCTGATGCTGCTGTCGTTCCGGTCGCTGACGATCGCGATCACCTCGATCGTGCTCAACCTGCTGTCCGTGGGCGCCGCTTACGGCATCCTCGTGGCCGTCTTCCAGCACGGCTGGGGCGCGTCCCTGGTGGGCGCGGAGGGGGTCGGCGCGATCATCACCTGGCTGCCGCTGTTCCTCTTCGTGATCCTGTTCGGCCTGTCGATGGACTACCACGTGTTCGTGGTCTCGCGGATCCGCGAGGCGCGGCTGCGCGGGCGCACCACGCGGGACGCGATCCAGCACGGTGTGGTCACCACGGCCGGTGTCGTCACCAGCGCCGCGGTCATCATGGTCGCCGTGTTCGCGATCTTCGGGACCCTGTCCATGCAGTCCATGAAGCAGATGGGTGTCGGCCTCGCGGCCGCGGTGCTCATCGACGCGACGATCATCCGGGGCGTGCTGCTCCCCGCGGTGATGGCCCTGCTGGGCGAGCGCAACTGGTACTTCCCGAAGTGGATGAACCGGCTGCCCGACCTCACGCACGACGAGTCCGCGGAGATCGCCGCGCCGCCCGTGACGCGGGACGACGAGGGCGAGCGGGTGCGGGTCTGATCCTCCGCAGATTCTGAACGTCCCTGTACTGAGGGCCCGTTGGCATCCCGGGGGAGCCAACGGGCCCTCGCCGTACCGTTGTCGGAGCCGAGCACTACGGTTCCCCGCATGACTCCTGAACTGCGGGACAGATTAGGCCCCTTCCGTGACACGGCGATCGCCCGGGGCATCCCGGCCGAGGACGTGGAGCGCTGGCTGGACACCGCCCGCCCCTGCGCGACCCTGTCGAAGGACGGGGACGGGCCGGTGGTGGGCCGGTTCGGCGGGCCCCTGCTGCTGCCCGCCGACGTCCCGGACCCCTACTTCCCCTTCGTCGCCTCCATCGACCTCGCGGCCCTGCCCGCCGACGCGACGGACCTGCCCCTGCCGGCCGACGGCCACCTGCTGCTGTTCGCCTTCCCCGAGGGCGACGGCAGCCTCGCCAACATGGGCGAAGTGGTGTACGTGCCCGCGGGCACGGCCGTGACGGAGCGGGAAAAGGACTCCGGGGACCTCTTCGAGGTCGACGAATTCCGGGAGCTGATCGAGAAGTTCCCGCAGGAGGAGCTGCGCGCGACGACCGACGTCTCCCTGCCGTACCACTGCGCGGTCGAGATCCCGGAGAGCCCCTACAGCCGACCGCTCCCCGGCCACCCCCGTTCCGAGGACCTGGTCCGCGTGTGGGACGACACCCTCGACGACATCGCCGGCGACGGGCCGCTCCAGCTCGGCGGCTACTCCTCCGAGGAAGCCGTCTACCTCGACCCGGTCACCACCGTGGTGCAGTGCGCGGTGCATACGGCGCAGGAGGGCCGGTGGCCCGGCGGCGGGACCGTGTCCGCCGATGTCGCGGACTGGGTCCTGCTCGCCGACTGGAACCCCGGCATCGACGGCATCGAAGGCGCCACGGTGCACTGGGCGATCCAACGCGAGGACCTGGCCGCACAGCGCTTCGACCGTACGTGCGCCACGGTGTTCTGGAATCCCTGACAGCGCCGGACGCCTGAGCAACTAGGCGGTCGGTGGCGGCAGTTCCGCCTCGATCAGGTCGACCGCCCTCTGGGTACCGCCCTCTTGGGACATCTCGGCACCGATCTCCTTGAGCCGGCGGGCGACTTCGGGGTCGTCGACCAGGGACAGGGCTGCCGCGCGCAGGGCTTCGGGCGTCGCCTCCGCCGTGGGCAGATGGCGGGCCACACCGAGGGACTGGAGCATGTCCGCGTTGCCGAACTGGTCGACGGCCTGCGGTACGGCGATCATCGGGGTGGCGGTGGCCAGCCCCTCCTGGCTGCCGCCCGCACCGGCGTGCGTCACGAACAGGTCGGCCTGCTTGAGGATCGCCAACTGCGGTACCCAGGAGTGGACTTCGACGTTCGCCGGCAGGTCACCGAGAACGGCGGGGTCCACGTGCCGGCCGATCTGCAGGACGAGATGCCAGCCCGGCAGCCCGCCGAACGCCTCGACGCAGGCCCGGTAGAAGTCGGGCCGGTCGGTGAAGCTCGACCCGAGCGACACGAGCACCACCTTCTCGGCGCCGGCCGGCCGCCGCCACTCCCCCTCGGCCGCGCGGGCGCCCTGGCAGGCACCGACGAAGGAGTACACCGACTCGTCGACCCGGTCGGCGTTCGGCTGCAACGCCCTGGGGATCAGGACGATCGAGCGGTCGGGGCGGCCGGCGAACGGGTCGGGGTGCTGGGTGATCCCGTTCTCCTCCAGCCAGGCGTGGAAGCGGGCGTAGTAGGCCTGGCCGCGCTCGGTCTTCTTCGGCTCGGCCCACATCGGCTCGGCGACCTCCTCCTCGTAGCCCTCCCAGGCGACGAGGTTCGGTGAGAGCGAGATCGCGGGCACGCCCCAGCGGTGGGCGAGGACGCGCGCCGGGTACGAGGTGATGTCGTGCACGACGAGGTCCGGTTCATCGCCGTCGTACGCCTCGATCAGCTGGGGCAGCGCCTGGATCGCGTCGGCCAGGAACGGCTCGACGTTGTCGAGGAGGGTGCTGCCCCAGTCCGCCGGATCGGCGTCGGGCCCCGGCAGCGTGGAGTTCCACACCTTGGGCTCGGCACCGGTCTCGGCGACCTTCTCCACGAACGCCGGCGGGATCGCGTAGGTGACCCGATGGCCACGGGCGACGAGCTCACGGATCACTTCGAGGCTCGGGTTGACGTGGCCGTGGGCGGCGATGGAGAACATGGCGATGTGGGCGGGGGTGGTGGTGCGGGCGGGAGCGGCGGTGCGGGGGCGACTGGTCATACGAGAGACGGTAGGCGAGACGAGACGTCTCGTCCAATCAATTACCTGCACGCCAGGCACGCCCTGCACCGTCAGCGCCCACCGTCCCTACCTCGCCAACACCTCATGCAGCCGCAGCCACTTTTCCGGCGACACCTCCCCCACCAACACCCGCGGATCCAGCCCCGCCGCCCGGAACGCGGCATCGACCCGGCGCCGGGGGCAGGCCCGTCGCAGGGAAGCGTGCAGTGAGCCGCCGACACCGGAGAAGCCCAGCTCGACCAGTTGCCGCCAGCCCTCAAACACATCCGGTTCGAGCAACGGGGTGTCGCGCCGCTCGATCCGGACGATCCCCGCGTCGACGCTCGGCACCGGCCGGAACCGCCTCCGCTCGACGCGACCGACCAGCCGCCACTCGTAGCGAGGCCAGCTGCGGACGGTGAGCAGGGTCCAACTGCCGTAGTCGCCGGTGCGTTTGCGGGCGTATTCGAGCTGGGTGAGCAGCGTGGCGTCGGTGAGGGTGGGTGCCCGCAGGCACCAGTCGACGATGGCGGCGGTACGGGAGAAGGGCACGTTCCCGGCGACGGCGAACGGCGTGCGTGGGGGCCGGGTGTCCATGAAGTCCCCGGCGACGACACGCACTTGGGGCGTGGCGGCGAAGCGGGTGCGGAGTTCGGGCACGAGCCGGGGGTCGATCTCGTGGGCGTGCAGCTCCCGGCACCGGGGAGCGAGCTGCACGGTCAACGCGCCTTTCCCTGCTCCCACTTCGAGCAGCAGGGGTACCTGTCGTCCGCGGGGGACGGCGAGGCGGGCGACGTATTCGGCGGTGGCGCGGTCGGCGAGGAAGTTCTGCGAGAGCGCGCGAGAAGTCCGGGTGGGGCGGGCCATGGCCTGCGGTCCTTGTCTTCCGTAAAAGGGGAAAGGGCAGCCGAAGGCCCTGACCGGAAGACAGGCGAAAGCGAAGAACGGGGCGCGGACCGCACCGCGAGGAAATCAGCGAAGGTCAGCTGATTTCAGTGGCGATCAGCGGGCGTGGCTTCCCGTACCGGTCAGGGCACCGGGACCACGACGCATCCGAACGGAGTGCGTGGTGCCCCGGCCGAGACCGGTGTTGAAGATCGCGTTGAACGCTGCCATGAACGGCACGCTAGGTGCGCCCGCCGCCACCCGGCAACGGATTTTCCGCCCGGCGTGTCAGCGCTGATAGCGGGCGAGCACCAGGTTCCCGTCCTTCTCCAGCCGTTCGCGCAGTTCGTCGAGGTCGATCGCCCCGCTGTAGTACTCCTGGAAGGCGGGGGTCGCCACCTTGTCCTTCCATTCCGGATAGCCCCGCACGGACTGCGCGGGCGCCGGCCGCAGGTACCGCGCCAGGGCCGTGCCCGTGGCCCAGCCGTTCTCGGCGGTGTGCAGGGCCGGGTCCTTGAGTGCCTGGGTGCCGGTGGGCAGCATCCAGTCGCCGAGGGCGAGCCGCACCATGTTCTTGGGCCGCAGCAGGAAGTCGACGAACTCCATGGCCTCTCTCTTGTGCGGGCTGTCCTCGGCGATGGAGAGGGTCTGCGGGCTGACGCCCTGGGTCAGCCCGTCGGCGCCGGCCGGGGCGGGCAGCACCTGCCACTTGAAGCCCTTGGGCGCCTGCTGCACGATCTGCTGGCGGTAGGAGAACCCGAGCGGGACCATCGCGTACCTGCCGCCGAAGAAGCCGGGCAGGGTGTCCGAGCCGCCGCTGCCGAGGGTCGAACTCGGCGCGCTGTCATCGGTGTTCACCTGGTCGTGCACCGTGCGCGGCACCACCTCGTCGCTCGGCTCGAACCGGACGGTCACCTTGCCGTCCGCGCCCCGGTGGAAGAGCTGTCCGCCGGTCGAAAGGGACAGGTTGAGCGTGGCGGAGACGGGCTCCTTCAGCGGCCAGGCGACCCCGTACTTCCCGTCCCCGCTCAGCTGGCGGGTGACGTCCCTGAACTCCGCCCAGCTCCACGGATGTTCGGGCGTCGGAATGCGTACGCCCGACTCCTTCAGCCAGGTCGCGTCGGCGATCAGTACCCGCGGCTCCTGGAGGAACGGCACGCCGTAGACGCCGTTCCCGAAGGTCGCCGTCTCCCAACTCCGCTGCGGGATGTCGGACTTCAGCCGCTCGGGCAGCAGCTCGCGCAGATCGGCGAGGTAGCCGCCGTAGGCGAAGTCGGCCAGGTCGTCGGAGGCGTCGTGGATGATGTCGGGTGCCTCACCGCCCTCGAAGGAGGTTAGGAGCTGGTCGTGGACGCTGTCCCAACTGCCCTGCACGTACTCGACCTTGATGTCGGGGTGGGTCCTGTTCCACTCCGCGACCAGTTCCTTGTTGGCCTTGACCGACTCCTCCTGCCAGGCCAGGGACTGGAAGCGGAGGGTGACGCGACCGTCGGCCGAGTCACCGCCACCGCTGGTGCAGCCGGCCAGCAGCAGGGCCAGCACGGTCAGGAGGGCCGTGACCGCGGGGACGGCACCGACTGTCCTGCCGCGCATCAGTTCTTCACCGCCCCGGTGAGCATGCCGCCGGTGATACGCCGTTGGATGACCGCGAAGACGACCAGGGAGGGCAGGGTCGCGAGGAAGGCCGCCGCGGCGAGCGGGCCGAGGTCCGCCACGCCCTCGGCGCCGATGAAGTGGGTGAGCACCACCGGCAGGGTCTGTTTGTCGGAGGTCTTCAGCAGGACCAGTGCGAAGAAGAACTCGTTCCACGCGGTGACGAAGGCGAACAGCGCGGTCGCCACGATCCCCGGCATGAGCAGCGGCGCCACCACCGACACCAGCGTCCGCAGCCGCCCGGCCCCGTCGACCGCGGCCGCCTCCTCCAACTCGGCCGGTACCGCCCGGACATAGCCGGCCAGCATCCACAGTGAGAACGGCAGCGCCCAGACGACGTAGACGAGGATCAGCCCGATCAGGGAGTCGATCAGGCGCAGGTTCTTCAGCACCAGGAAGAGCGGGATGATCACCAGGACGAGCGGGAAGGCCTGGCTGACCACCACCCAGCCGGTCGCGGCCCGGGTGAGCGGACCGCGCTGCCGGGCCATGACGTAGGCCAGCGGGGTCGCGATCACCACGGCGACCAGCGCGGCCCCGGCCGCGGCGAGCAGGGAGTTGAACGCCGCGTGCAGCAGGGGCTGTTCGTCGAAGGCCTGGCGGAAGTTGTCCAGGGTGGGGTGGTCGGGGATCCAGGTGGGGTGCAGACTGCCCAGCTCGCGCGGGGACTTGAACGCGGTGGAGATGAGCCAGAGGAAGGGGAAGGCGAGGAAGACGAGATACGCGAGCAGGGCCGTGTACTGGCCGACTCGGGCGCTGGTGCGGGTCCTCATGCGTCGTCGCCTCCCCTGAGCCGGCCCACCAGGAAGAGGGCGAGCAGCACCGAGATCGCGGCGACCATCACGCAGCCCATGGCCGCCGCGTAGCCGAACTGGCCGTAGCGGAAGGCCTCTTCGTAGGCGAACAGCATGGGCAGGCGGGTGCGGCCGCCGGGTCCGCCGCTGGTCAGCACGTAGACCAGGGCGAAGGAGTTGAAGTTCCAGATCAGGTTGAGCGCGGTGATGGCGAGGGCGATCGGTCTGAGGGCGGGCCAGGTGACCGTGCGGAAGCGGCGCCAGGCGCCGGCACCGTCGACCGCCGCCGCCTCGTGGAGTTCGCGCGGGGTGTTCTGGAGCCCGGCGAGCAGTGCGACCGTGGTCTGCGGCATGCCCGCCCAGACGCCGACGACGATCACCGCGGGCAGGGCGGTGCCCAGGCCGCTGAGCCAGTCCCGGCCGTCGCCGAGGCCGAGATCGCGCAGGGTCTCGTTGAGGACGCCCGCGTCCGGGTTGTAGACGAGCCGCCACATGATGCCGACGACGACCTCGGGCATGGCCCAGGGGACGATGGCGAGGGCGCGGGCCAGCCATCTCAGCCGCAGGTCCTGGTTGAGCAGCAGGGCGAGGCCGAGCGCGAGGAGGAACTGCGGCACGGTCACCCCGACCGCCCACACCAGCCCGATCCGGAAGGACTCCCAGAACAGGGTGTCGTGCAGCAGGTCCTGGAAGTTGAGACCGCCGATCCACTGGGTGGAACGGGTGCGGCCCGACTGGGCGTCGGTGAAGGCCAGCAGGATGCCGTAGAGCAGGGGGCCGACGCTCAGCACGAGGATCGGCAGCAGCGCGGGCAACACGAGGAACCATGCGGTGCGTTCGCCGGGGCGCGCGGTCGGTCTCCCGGCATTCGACACCAACGCCACGGAATCTTCCCCTTTGTTCGGCTCTCCTCTGTTCGGCTGTTCGGCGCGGCCAAACCCGGCCATGGTCGTGAAGGTCAACCGCCCCGTCAAGGGCGTGCGCACCAGGCCTCACCTGTATGGATGCGAGACTGAACGTCCGATGGCGAGAACCCGACGCCAACGCGAGGTCGAGCACGGAGGCGGACGATGGACGAGGCACGGGCCCGGGACGTACTGGCCGCGGCGGACGTGCTGCCAGGGCCGGCGCGGGACGCGCGGCTCCTCGCCCTGGGCGAGAACGCGGTGTTCGCCGCCGGTGACCTGGTCGTCAAGGTGGGCCGCGACGCCGAACTCCTGGACCGGGCACGCCGCGAACTGGACATCGCGCTGTGGCTCGCCGAGTCGGGCGTCCCCGCGGTGCGCGCGGCGCGGCCGAAGCCGCTGCTGATCGAGGGGCATCCGGTGACCGTGTGGCACCGCATGCCCGATCCCGTACGCCCCGCCGAGCCCCGCGATTTGGCCGAACTGCTACGCCTGGTCCACGCCCTCCCCTCCCCCGCCCCCTCCGCCCCCTCCTCCCTCGCCCCTTCTTCCTCCGGCGGCACCCTCGAACTCCCGCCCCGCGAGCTGCTGGGCGGAGTGGAGCGCTGGCTGCGCCTGGCGGGCGACGCGATCGACCCGGCGGACGCGGCGTATCTGCGCGAACGCCGGGACGGGTTCGCGTCGGCGGCGGCCGCGCTCACTCCGCAGTTGCCGCCCGGCCCGATCCACGGCGACGCGCTGCCCCGCAATGTGCATGTCGGCCCGGACGGTCCTGTCCTGGTCGACCTGGAGACCTTCTCCGCCGACCTGCGCGAGCACGACCTGGTGGTCATGGCCCTCTCCCGCGACCGCTACGGCCTGTCGGCCGAGGCCTACGACTCCTTCACCGAGGCGTACGGCTGGGACGTGCGCGAGTGGGACGGCTGCTCGGTGCTGCGCGGTGCCCGCGAGACGGCCAGCTGCGCCTGGGTCGCCCAGCACGCGCCGAGCAACCCCAAGGCGCTGGCCGAGTTCGAACGCCGGGTGGCGTCACTGCGGGACGGGGACGAGTCGGTGCGCTGGTATCCGTTCTGAGCCCTTTGGCGCACGGCCCGACCCCTTGTGACACAAGGCTGTTCAGACGGTCTCGTCGGCCGGCTCGCGCAGTGGCCAGACGCCGTCCACCACCGCCGTCTCGTCGCCCTTGCGGCGCAGGAAGCTCTGGAAGTCCGCCGCCCACTCGGCGTACCACTCGATCTGACGGCGGTGCAGCTCCGCCGGGCCGAGGGCCGCGATCTTGGGGTGGCGGTCGGCTATGGCACCGGCCAGCCGGGCCGCGGCCAGCGCGTCGGCCGAGGCGTCGTGGGCGGAGTCGAGCGGGACGCCGTACTCCGTGCAGACCGCCTCCAGGTTGCGCTTGCCGCGGCGGTAGCGGTCGACCCAGCGGTCGATGGTGTACGGGTCGATGACCGGGGCCGGGTCGATGCCGCCCAGCCGGTCGCGCAGGGACGGCAGGGCGTACCTGCGCAGTTCGGCGGAGAGCAGGCTCAGGTCGAAGGCCGCGTTGTACGCGACGACCGGGACGCCCGTCTTCCAGTACCCCGCGAGGACGTCCGCGATGGCGTCCGCCACCTGGTCGGCGGGGCGGCCCTCGCCCGCAGCCCGTTCGTTGCTGATCCCGTGCACGGCGACCGCGTCCGCCGGGATCTCCACGCCCGGGTCGGCCAGCCACTCCCGGTGGCCGGCCTGTTCGCCCGCCCTTACTTCGATCACGGCACCCGTGACGATGCGCGCCTGACGCGGATCCGTCCCGGTCGTCTCCAGGTCGAAGCCGACCAGCAGCTCCTGGTGCCAGCCCATCGGCGGCCCCCCTTCTTGGTGGTGCTTTCCCCCAGTGGTCTCCACGATCCCATGTGCCACTGACAATCAGAGGACCGCCTTCCGCTTACCGGCGGGAGGTGTGCACGACACTTCAGGACACGGGCCGCGAATCCGCCCAGGACGTCTCGAACTCCTCGCGGTAGGTCGGGAAGAGACCGGTGTCGTCCACATCGCCGGACTTGACCACCCGGTTCCCGTTGCGCAGGACGAACACCGGGCCCTCCATGCCTCTGGAGCGCCGCAGATAGGACTGGACGACCCCTATGCCGTCGGCGCCGTCGCCGTCCACGAGGTAGGCCGTGAAGCGCGGGGTCTCGTCGTAGACCTGGATCTCGAAGGCGCCCGGGTCGCGCAGCCGGGAGCGGACCCGGCGCATGTGCAGGATGTTCATCTCGACCGCGCGGCTCAACTCGCCGCGCTTCATGCCCAGTTCGCGCTCGCGCCGCTTGACCGAGCTGGAGGCCGGGTTGAGGAACAGCAGCCGCACCCGGCAGCCGGCCTCGGCCAGGCGCACCAGCCGGCGCCCGGAGAAGTTCTGCACGAGCAGGTTGAGGCCGATGCCGACGGCGTCCAGCCGGCGGGCGCCGCCGAAGATGTCCTCGGCGGGGAACTGGCGCAACAGCCGTACCCGGTCGGTGTGTACGGCGACCACGTCCGCGTACCGGTCGCCGACCAGGTCCTCGACCGCGTCCACGGGCAGCCGGCGCGCGGACGGCACGTCCCCGCCGGCGCCGAGGACGTCGAGGAGCTTCGCCGAGGCCCGCTCGGCCTGGTTGAGGACGGCCTCGGACAGGGCCCGGTTGCGGGAGACGACGTTGCGGGTCACCTCCAGCTCGTCCAGGGCGAGTTCGACGTCCCGGCGGTCGTCTATGTAGGGCTCGAAGCACGGCCAGTGCTGCACCATCAGCTCGCGCAGCTGGGGCAGGGTGAGGAAACTGAGGACGTTGTCGTCGGCCGGGTCGAGCAAGTAGCCCTTGCGGCGGCTGACTTCGCGGACGGCGACGGCCCGCTGCACCCACTCCTGACCGGCCGGTCCGGCGGCGGCGACCACCCAGTCGTCGGCGTGGACGGGTTCGTAGATGGGACGCAGAACAGCGGCCACGACAGCTCGCAGCCGCTGTTCGACGAGGTTCAGCCAGATGTAGGCCCGGCCGGCTCGCTGGGCGCGCGTACGCACCTCGCGCCAGGCGTCGGCGTCCCAGTCCAGCTCCGGCCCGATGGAACTCGTCTCCATGGGCCTGGCCAGGGACACCGTGCCGGGCGGGACGTCTGTGGAGTTCCCCTCGTGACCCTCGTCACCAGGGGGCAGCTCCAGCCCTCCCGAGCCCACCCGCGCACCGCCTTCCGCTCCCCCGAGCACTCTCCGTGTCAACGATCAAGGAAGGGTACTCCGGGAGCGGTCGGCGGTGCAGCCGCTTGGACAGGGTCGTTTCTCAACTACTCGGTCGCCAGTGGCCGTTCTGTGACGCGAGGGCGTCGGGAGTGAGCGGATTCATAGCCGTGACGTCGCGCGGGGAGATCGAGAAGCCCTGCCAGTGGATCGGCATGGGCTGCTGGTCCTCGTCCCGGGCGATGTGGTGGAAGCCCACGTTCATCCAGACGATCGGGTGCGTGAGGGTCTGCCCGTTGACCCACTTGTCCACCGACTTGCCCGCCGGAGCAGGGCAGTTGCCCGGGTTGTTGCTGGCGTACTGCTCGCACTTGTTGTACTGGGTGAAGTACAGGTCGTGCTTGGTGAAGCTGCGCCCCGGGTACCTGGTGGTCGTACCGGGCACTATCTCGTACGAGCGCGCGTGGTTGTCCTTGTTCTTGCCGGTCGCGCTGACCATGCGCCACCAGCGATAGGTCTTGGCGTCGCCCGCCAGTTCCTTGGTGACGCTGGTGCGGGTGGTCTTGGTGCTCGGGGCCTGGCGGCCGGGCGCGGGCGCGGTGACGGCCGAGTCGTACTGCTCGACCTTGCCCTTGGAGGAGCCGTCCAGGCCGAAGTCGAGCCGCCAGAAGACGTTGTGGCTGTGGCTGGTGGCGAAGGCCTTGGCGCCCTTGCCGATGGGCCAGCCGCGGCCGTCGCCGGCGTCGTAGTCCTCGTAGGAGAGGCTGCCGGTGGCGCCGACGTTCATGTTGATGGTGCCGTCGTCCTGGAAGCGCCACTCGGTCATGTACTCGTACCAGCCGACCTGGTTGACCGTGTAGACGAGCAGGTCCTTGCCCTGGGCCTGGTAGACCTGGTTGGCGCTGTTGCCCTGCATGCGGTAGGCGTGGCCGCGCGAACGCGTGGTGGTGCACAGGCCCTTGACGTCGGGGTGCGCCGGGTCCCAGGCGTCGGGGACCTTGACGGTCTTGATGGTGCCGCCGGGGCACTCGCCGGGCGCCAGGTTCACCAGACCCTGGGCGAAGCCGAAGCCGGTCAGGTCGTCGTACTCGACACTGCCGTCGTCGTAGGGGACGTCGATCTGGGCCAGGCGGGCGCTGTTGAGGACCTTGATCGGCTTGGTCTCGCCCTTGGGCTGGTACGAGACGTTGTCCAGGACGAGGCCGGCCTTGCTGTCGTAGCGGTAGCACATCCGCCACGTGGTGCCGCTGGCGAGCTTCTGCTCGATCTTGTAGGCGGCGCTGCAGTCGGCGGCCGCCGCGGGGGCCGCCTTCGGCTGGGCGACGGCCGGTCCGGCGCCGGTGGTCGCGCCGGCCGCCAGCGCGGCCACCGAGAGGCCGACGGCCGTACGGCTGCGGGCGCGGCTGAGTCTGTTCACGCGCATGACGAGGTAACTCCCCTTGCAGGAGGTGTCAGTTGGACAAGTGGATGGTGTTCCGCGGGCGGAGACTCAGCCACGGTCGAGGCGGGCGACCTTGCGGGCGCTCAGGTCGATCACGAGCTCACGGGCGTCGATCCAGGGCCCGTTCTTCACCTTCGGGAACAGCCGCACGCACCGGTGTTCGCCGCACTGGTCGAGCGCGGCGGGCTGGGCGCCCGGAGTGGCCCGGTACACCGCGCCGTTGAACAACAGCTGGTCCGGGGAGGTGAGTTCGTTGCCGGTGGCGTCCTTGTAGTCGGCCTTCAGGCCCGCGCCGAGCGGGTCGGCGATCAGCAGCCTGCCCGCCTCGACGTTCTCGGCACGGCTCAGCGGAGGCTGGACACCGTGCTGGGTGCCGGTCTGTTCGACCTTGCCCGTGTCGAGGTTGACGGTCTTGGTGACGAGGGTGTCGTCCTTGTAGTCGTAGAACGTGACGTCGGCGCGCCGGGGCGCGTCCGGGTCGTCCGTCTCGTTGTTCTCCGGGTCGGCGAGGTCCACGGTGAGCCGCTGCGGACCGCGCTGACCGGTCACGTTCTCGGTGGAGTTGAGCAGCTGCCGGTTGGCGGCGATCTGCTCGGCCCGCTTCGTCTCGTCGTCGGTGAGCGGGTCGCCGCCCGTGCCCTTGTCGCCCTCGGCCGGCGCCTGCTGGACGACGCCCGGCTGAACCGCCCCGTCCTGCCCGGCCTGTTGAGCGGCCTGGGTACCGCCGCCGCTCTTGCCGTCGCCCGATTCGTCGGCCCCGGCCGTGCCCGGCAGGGTGATCCCGATCATCACGGCGGTCCCGGCGACCGCGATGGCCGCACCGGCCACCACCTTGCCCAGATGGCGGTGCACTAGATTGCGCACTTCTTCCCCCTACTCCCCCTTTGTCACAGGGAGTACGTGTCTGCCCCACATGTTCGGCATACCGCGTATGCCCGCTGGTCGATCGGTAAGAGGGACGTAAGTCATAGGTGGTTCCATCACTTTCGGGGAGACTCATGACCAAGGCGCCTCCCACGGCGCGCTCCACCTGAAAGAGTCGTGACCATGCAGGTCTGGCCTGGCGAGGCGTATCCGCTCGGTGCCACGTACGACGGCGCCGGCACCAATTTCGCGGTCTTCACGGAAGCCGCGGACCGAGTAGAGCTGTGTCTGCTGCACGACGACGGCTCGGAGACGGCGGTGGAACTGCGCGAGAGCGACGCTTTCGTGCGCCACGCGTACGTGCCCGGCATCATGCCCGGCCAGCGCTACGGTTTCCGGGCGCACGGCCCGTACGCCCCCGAGCGCGGCCTGCGCTGCAACTCGGCGAAGCTGCTGCTCGACCCGTACGCGAAGGCCGTCAGCGGCTCGATCGGCTGGGGCGAGGAGGTGTACGGCTACCACTTCGGCGCACCCGATGAGCGCAACGACCTGGACTCGGCGCCGCACACGATGACATCGGTCGTGGTCAACCCCTACTTCGACTGGGGCGACGACCGGCGCCCACGCCGCGGCTACCACGAGACGGTGCTCTACGAGGCCCATGTGAAGGGCCTGACCATGCGCCACCCGGGGCTGCCGGAGGAGCTGCGCGGCACCTACGCGGCGCTCGCGCACCCGGCGATCATCGAGCACCTCACCGAGCTCGGGGTCACGGCCCTGGAGCTGATGCCGGTCCACCAGTTCGTCAACGACCACCGCCTGGTGGACATGGGCCTCAACAACTACTGGGGCTACAACACGATCGGCTTCTTCGCCCCGCACAACGCGTACGCCTCCTGGGGCGACCGCGGCCAGCAGGTGCTGGAGTTCAAGTCGGCGGTGCGGGCACTGCACGAGGCCGGTATCGAGGTCATCCTGGACGTGGTCTACAACCACACGGCGGAGGGCAACCACCTGGGCCCGACGTTGTCCTTCCGCGGCCTGGACAACCCGTCGTACTACCGGCTGACCGACGACAAGCGCCACTACATGGACACGACCGGCACCGGGAACTCCCTGCTCATGCGGTCCCCGCACGTGCTCCAGCTGATCATGGACTCGCTGCGGTACTGGGTCACCGAGATGCACGTGGACGGCTTCCGCTTCGACCTCGCGGCCACCCTGGCCCGGCAGTTCCACGAGGTGGACCGGCTGTCGTCGTTCTTCGACCTGGTGCAGCAGGACCCGGTGGTCTCCCAGGTGAAGCTGATCGCCGAGCCGTGGGACGTGGGCGAGGGCGGCTACCAGGTGGGCAACTTCCCGCCGCTGTGGACCGAGTGGAACGGCAAGTACCGCGACACCGTGCGGGACATGTGGCGCGGTGAGCAGCGCACGCTCGCGGAGTTCGCGTCCCGGCTGACGGGCTCCTCGGACCTCTATCAGGACGACGGCCGGCGCCCGCTGGCCTCCATCAACTTCGTGACCTGTCACGACGGTTTCACCCTGCACGACCTGGTCTCCTACAACGACAAGCGCAACCAGGCCAACGGCGAGGACAACCGGGACGGCGAGAGCCACAACCGGTCCTGGAACTGCGGGGCGGAGGGCGAGACCGACGATCCCGAGGTCGCCGGACTGCGGGCGCGCCAGATGCGCAACTTCGTCGCCACGCTGATGCTCTCCCAGGGCGTGCCGATGATCAGTCACGGCGACGAGTTCGCGCGCACGCAGGGCGGCAACAACAACGCGTACTGCCAGGACAACGAGGTCGCCTGGGTGGACTGGCCCACCGAGGACAGTGAACTACTGGCCTTCACGCGCGCGATGGTGTGGCTGCGCAAGGACCATCCGGTCTTCCGCAGGCGCCGCTTCTTCCACGGCCGGCCCGTGGAGGGCACCCACGACGAGCTGTCGGACATCGCCTGGTTCACGCCCGAGGGCGAGGAGATGATCCAGCGGGACTGGGACTCGGCCCGGGCCTCGGCGCTGACGGTGTTCCTGAACGGCAACGCGATCTCCGAACCCAGTTCGCGCGGTGAGCGGATCGGCGACGACTCGTTCCTGCTGATGTTCAACGCCTCGCCGAAGACGCTGGAGTTCGTGGTCCCGGTCAATCACGGCCGGCAGTGGCAGGTGGTGGTCGACACCGCCCGCTCGGACGGGGTGCCACCGAGCGACGGGCCGAAGGTGCAGGCCGGGGACCGGCTGACGCTGGTGGACCGGAGCATGACGGTGCTGCAACGGCCGGTCTAGGCCGGGCGCGCGGCCGTGGGCCGGCCGACGCGGGCACCCGTGTGCCGGCCCACGCGGCACACGCATGGCGGCTGCGATGACACGAAAGGCGGCGGGGCGGGTACGTAGGTCTGCATGACACCTGAGCGACCCGACCCCGTGGTGCCCACGGCGACCTACCGACTCCAGCTGCAGCCCGAGTTCCCGTTCGCGGCCGCGGCGGCGGCCGTGCCGTACCTGGCCTCGCTCGGCGTCTCGCACCTGCATCTGTCGCCGGTCCTCGAGGCCGTGCCGGGTTCGGCACACGGCTACGACATCGTGGACCACGCGCGCGTACGCGAGGAACTGGGCGGCGAGGACGGGCTGCGCGCGCTGGCGCGCACCGCGCGGGAGCACGGTGTCGGGCTGGTGGTGGACATCGTGCCGAACCACATGGCGGCCGTTCCGCGCCACAACCGCGCCCTGTGGGAGGTGCTGCGGGAGGGTCCCAAGTCGCCGTACGCGCGCTGGTTCGACATCGACTGGGAGGCGCAGGGCGGCCAGGTGCTGCTGCCGGTGCTCGGGCAGCCGCTCGGGGAGGCCCTGGCGGACCTGCGGGTCGAGGACGGCGTACTGCGCTACTACGACCAGGAGTTCCCGCTGCGCGAGGGGACCGAGGAGCTGCCGCTGCCGCAGCTCGTCGACGCGCAGTGGTATCGCCCCGTGTGGTGGCGGCTGGCCCGCACCGAGCTCAACTACCGGCGTTTCTTCAGCATCTCGGAGCTGATCGGCGTGCGGGTCGAGGACCCGGAGGTGTTCGAGGCCACGCACGCCAAGACCCTCCAGCTGCTGCGTGAGGGCGTGATCGACGGGCTGCGTGTCGACCATCCCGACGGGCTCGCCGACCCGGACGCGTATCTGAGCCGGCTGCACGAGGCGACCGGCGGGCGCTGGACGGTGGTGGAGAAGATCCTGGCGGACGGGGAGTCCCTGCCCGCCTCCTGGCCGGTCGCGGGCACCACCGGCTACGACGCCCTGCGGCACGTCGACGGCGTCTTCACCGACCCGGCCGGGTTCGGTGAACTCCTCGGCCAGTACCGCCGGTTCGCGGCCCCGCAGACGGACCGGGGCGGCGACTGGGCGGCGACCGTGCGGCGGGCCGCCTACCGGGTGCTCACGCACGAGCTGGCCGCCGAGGTCGACCGGCTGACCCGGGTGACCGCCCGGCTGTGCGCGACCTCGCCTGATCCCGCGCTGCGCGACCGGGCGCCCTGGGCGCTGCGCACGGCGCTCCAGGAGCTGCTGGTCCGCATGGAGGTCTACCGGCCCTACGCCTCCGGTGACGCGGGGGCGGTCGTCACCGAGGAGGCCGCCGCCGAGGCCCGGCTCGCCTTCGTGGTGCCGGAGGAGGCGGGCGCGGTCGGCGTGGTGCACGACCTGGTGCTGGGGCGGGCCGGTGAGGGGCCCGCGCTCACCGAGTTCCAGGTCCGGTTCGCGCAGACCTCGTCGGCGCTGCGCGCCAAGTCCGTCGAGGACACGGCGTTCTACCGCTACGTACCGCTGCTGTCGGCGACCGAGGTGGGCGGCGACCCGGGCAGCCCGGCGGTGTCCGTGGCGGACTTCCACGCGTACTGCGCGCGCGTGCAGCGCGACTGGCCGCTGACCGGGACCGCCCTGTCGACGCACGACGCCAAGCGCAGCTCCGACGTGCGGGCCGCGCTGGCCGTGCTCACCGAGAGCCCGCAGCGATGGGCGGACGTCCTGGCCGACGTGACCGCGGCGGGCGAGGGCGTGCCGGATCCGCAGCTCGCGTGGGCGGCCTGGCAGACGGTGTTCGGGCTCGGCGAGACGGACGCGGACCGCGTCGGACAGGCCCTGCTGAAGCACGTACGCGAGGCGGGCCTGTACACGAGCTGGACCGAGCAGGAGCCCGCGTACGAGGAGGCCGTGGCGGCGTTCGTCGCGGCGGGTCCCTGCGGGCCGCCCGGCGAGCAGGTCGTCGCCCTGCGCCGCGCGCTGGCGCCGCACATCCGGGCGAACGTGCTGGGCACGGCCCTGGTCCAGCTGACGATGCCGGGGGTGCCGGACCTCTATCAGGGCACGGAGAGCGAGTACCGCGCCCTGGTGGACCCGGACAACCGGCGTCCGGTGCCGTTCCCGGCGGCGGACCCCGGCGAGAAGGACGCGGTGACGGCGGCGGCGCTGCGGCTGCGCGCCCGCAGGCCGGGCGTCTTCGGCGACACGGCGACCTACACGCCGCTGGCGGCCGAGGGCCCGGCGGCGGCCCACTGCGTGGCGTTCGCGCGCTCCGGTGAGACCGTCACGGCCGTGACCCGCCTGTCGCTGCGCCTCGCGGAGGCGGGCGGCTGGCGCGACACCGATCTCGCGCTGCCGCCGGGCCGCTGGGCCGACGTACTGGCTCCGGAACGGGAGTTCACGGGGCACGCACGCGTGGAGGAGCTTTTCGAGCGGCTGCCGGTGGCGCTGCTGGAGCGGGTGGGGGACGCCTAGCGGGTGCGGGACACCTGAGGAGGGGTACGGGCGGTCCGGCACCCGGCCTCGTTCTCCGAGTGCTCCGAGTGCTCCGACCCGCGTGCGGAACCTCACGGCGCGCCGGTCCGTCGTACCGGCCACCGGCTCGTGTCCGCGCGCACTCCCGGGGCCGGCGCCGGACGGCCGGCGCGCGGTGCCGGGCGGCGACGGCCGGTGCACGCCCGGGCTCCCCGCCACCGTCCGGCGGCCGTCCCGCGGCCCTCCCGGTGCCGGGCGGCGGCGGAATCGGGCCGATCCGCTCACCGTTCGTCAAATGGCGGCCGAGTACCGGGTGTTCGGCACGCACCTGGTGGGTCCCGACTGCCGTACGCCGGTGCCCACGCCCCCGGGCTCTCGGATACCGCACCCCCGCTGGCAGCAACGGCCCTTCCCGCTGGCGGTAAATGCCTCTGGGCGCCCCCTGGAGCCTCCCCCGTGCCGTCCTTGACAGGCCCCGAACCGCCATGGGGTACTGCGAATGCGAAGCCGGGCGGACGTGACGGGGGTGAGTCTCCTGCCGCAGCTGCGCTACCCCACCGTGGCCCAACTCTCAGCATTCGCACGGGATGTGGCCTTACGTCGGCCGGCTCTGTGCACGCTGCGACAAGTGGGCACCTCCCGCGCGGGCAGGCCCCTCCACCTGCTGTCCGTCGGCCATGCCCGACGCGCCGTGCTCGTCGTCGCGGGAGCCCACGCCAACGAACCCACCGGCGGCGCCACGGTCCTCGCGCTCGCCGAACGCGTGCTGGAGGAGCGGGAGTTGCGCTCCGACACGTCCTGGCACTTCCTGCTCTGCGCGGACCCCGACGGGGCGAGCCTGCACGTCACACCGGCACCGCGCAGCCTGTACGAGTACCACCGCGGTTTCTTCCGGCCGGCCGCCGAGGAGCAGCCGGAGTGGGCGCCCTCGGTGCTGCCGCCGGACCGGCTGCCGCCCGAGACCCGGACGCTGACCCGGGTCATCGACGAGCTGCGCCCCTACCTCCAGGTGACCCTGCACGGCACCGATCTGGGCGGCAGCTGGGTCCAGTTGACCAAGGACCTGCCCGGGCTCGCCGAGCCGTTCGCCAAGTCCGCGGCGGAGCTGCACATCCCGGTGGAGACCGGCGCCTCGGACGCGGCCGGCTGGTCGGCGTCCGGGCCCGGGGTGCATGTGATGCCCTCGCCCGGCGCGGGCGCCGCGTACCCGAGCATGCCGGACGACGCACGGCACAGCACCTGGTACCACGCCCATCGCTACGGCGGCCTGACCGCGGTGGTGGAGGTGCCGATGTGGGCGAGCGACCTGGTGGACGACGCGGCCCCGCATCCCGCGCCGGCCGCGGCGATCCGTCAACTGGCGCGCCGGCTGCTGCGGGACGGCACGGAGGTCGACCGGACGCTCACCGAGGCGCTGCCGCGCCTTGCGGGCGTCGACGGGCCGCTGCTGCGCGCCGCCAGGTGGGCGCTGGAGCTGATACCGGGCCTGGCCGCGGACTGGATGCACACACCGCCCGCCGACAACACGATGGCGTACGTCGGCAGCGTGGACGCCTTCGCCCGGCGGCTGCCGCTGCGCGCGGCCGCCATGCTGCTGCGGGTCCTGCGGGAGACCGACGACCATGCGGCAGCGCGCCTGGACCGGCTCGTGGCGATCTGGAGCGACGCCTTCGCGGACCGCTTCCGCGCCCGCTGGGTCCCGCTGGAGCACCAGGTCGAGCACCAGTCCCGCACGGTCGTGGCGGCAGCGCTGTACGCGCGCGAGCGGGCCGGGTGAGGCACGCACGCGTACAGCTCGTCGCCGTACCCCCGTCTCCTGTCCTCAGCCGTCGAGCGCGAACACCGATCCGGTCCGGGCCGCCAGCACGCACGCGTTGGAGAAGGTCTGCGCGTACTCGACCGGGCGGCCCCGCCACTCCCCGCGCGCGTGCACGCTGATCGGCGCGTAGACCATCGAGCAGAAGACGTCCTTGGCCGGGATCGCGGCGATGTCGCCGTCCGCCGCCGCGAGTTCGGCGCAGGCCTCGGCCGCCTGGTGGTGGCCCTGGGGCGGGTCGCACAGCAGCAGCGTGCCGCGGGTGTCGCTGGAGCGGGCGTCGCCCTTGGTGACGGTGAGGTAGAGGTGGTTGCCGGGGAAGGCGTCCGTGGGCGCCGCCACCGCGGGGGCCGAGCAGGCGAGGAGCAGGAGGGCGGCCGACAACAGCCCTCCCCGGGTCGCGGTCGAAGCAGATGCAGTCATTCCCGATGCATCGGCACGGCGGCTTCGGAACCCCACCCCGGCTCACCCGAACGGGAGCGCGCGGACGCGTGCCGCCCGGCGAGTTCGAACGCGGCGAGCACGACCCGCGACTGGTACTCGACCTGGCGCGAGACCGGGATCCACCGCGCGCCGCAGCCGTCCCGGTAGTCGGCGCACCACTCGTCGATCAGGCGGTCGAGGTCCGCCCGCACCCGGGCCTGGTCGCGGCCCGCCCGGGTCACGAGCTGGTGCAGCAGTCCGGCGGTGCGCAGCGCCAGGCGCCGTCCGGCGATGCGCAGGGCGGCCAGGTGGGCGGTGCTGAGCGGCGGCAACGGGCGCGCGCCGGCGGCGATGTCGGGGTCCCAGGTGTCGGCGAGGCCGGGGCAGACCAGTAAATAGTCGTCCACCGGGGCGAGCAGGCGCGCCGCGTCCGGCACGCCCGCGAGGTGCGGGCGGATGCGTGCGAGGAGGTCGGCGAGGCGCCGGGCGTCGTGGCGCAGGGTGTGGCTGACCGTGCGCAGGACCGCGGCCCCGTCGGCGGGCGGCGAACCGTCGGCCACGGCGTCGACGGCCCACATGGGCGCCTCGACGACCGCCGTCACGGTCCCGTGCCGGTAGGGGTGGAACCAGGTCGACTCGACGGCCGCCTCGGTGATGGCCGCGGCCAGGTCGCCGCGCTGCGGCGGCGGGATGCGGTAGACGGCCGGCCCGAGGTTGGGCCAGTACAGGGTGTCGTACGGGCCCAGTTCGCGCGGTACGCCGAGGCGGGCCGCGGTGTGGGCGACGCGGCGGGCGAGGCCGGGCAGGTCGTGGGTGAGCTCGACGAAGCCGCCGCCGACGTCGACGCCGTGCAGGGAGCACTGCAGAAAGGGCCGCAGTTCGTCCTGGAGGTCGAGGAGGGTGCGGGTCTCCGGCAGTACGGCGCCGGCCGCGCCGTCGGGCAGCCACTCGGGCTGTTCCATGAAGCCGGGCCGGAAGAAGTTCCGGAAGTACCGGCCCAGCGTGTACGGGCCCGGCAGCCAGCCCTCGTTGCGGCGCAGTCCGTCGGGGTCGAGGCAGAGCAGCAGGTTCCAGGTGGCGTCGGCGCCCTCGGTGAGCCGGGGGTCGGCGAGGGCGCGTTCGGCGAGCCGCAGCACGGTGGCGCCGCCGACGGGTTCGTTGGCGTGCGGTCCGGCGACGACGAGGGCCTGTCTGACGCCGTGTCCGACGGAAAGGAGCCACAGGGGGGTGCCCGCGCGCGAGGTGCCTACCCTGCGCAGCCGGGCGTCCTGGGGACGCCGGGCGACCAGAGCCGCCGCCCGCGCGCCGAGTTCGTCGACGGTCGGGTAGCGGAGGAGGGGTACCAGGGCACACCTCCACATAGTGGTACCGCCGATTCACCGGATGTGCATGGTGTACGCACAGTCAGTCACGGCCGGGGAGGTACGTCAACACCGCTGCCGGGAAAGGGATTCGGCCCTCCGCAACAGATCAACAGCCTGTCATGCTCAGGCCAACGATGGCCGGAAGTAGGCGGTCGGAAAGTCCACGGCCGGGCGTCCACGACCGAAGCTCGTCGAAGCGGCGCGGAAGCGCTCAGTCGACGGCGAGCCGGTACGTCATCCGTCCGAACCCGATCTGGTCGCCCTCTCGGACGACGGCCGCGCCGATGACGCGCCGTCCGTTCACCGTCGTGCCGTTGGTCGAGCCGAGGTCCCGCAGCACCCACATGCCGCCCTGCCGGCTCAGTTCGGCATGCACCCGGGAGACCGTCTCGTGGGTCAGGCGCAGCCCGTTCGCCGGGTCGCGGCCGATGCGCAGCGGGTAGCCGCTCGCCGGGTGGGGCAGCAGCAACTTGGGCAGCCGCTCGGCCTGCCAGGCCCTGCGCAGCCGTACGGTGAAGCCGGAGACGGCCTCCACGGTGCCGAACACCAGGCGCGAGACGCGGCTCTCGGTGGGCAGGTCGGCGGTGAGCGCGGCCAGTTCGTCGGAGCGGCGGGCGGCCAGCGCCACCTCCATCCGGCGGATGAACGTGTCGTGCGACAGCCGTCCCATGGCGACGCCGTCACGGAGCACCTTCAGCGCCTTGTCGCGCTCCGCGTCGGACAGCCGCGCGGGGTACGTGTTGAACTCGAAGGACGACGTCACGTTCGTGATTGTCGGGCAGCGAACTCCGGGTGTCCAGAAAACGAGAAAACGGTCACCACGCGTGCGTACCTGACGACACCCACCACAAAAGGGCGGATCCAAAAGCGGATTGATCGCGTTTGAAGCACGATGGTGTGGCTACATCCCGGTGAGCAGACGAAGGGGAACCGTCCGTGCAGTTCGAGGTGTGGGCACCGCAGGCCGACCGTGTGACGCTCCATTGCGACGGCGCCACGCGCGCGTTGGAGCGTGATCCGGGGCGCGAGGGCTGGTGGCGTGGTGAGGCGGAGGCGCGGGCCGGCACGCGCTACGGATTCGCGCTCGACGACGGCCCGGTGCTGCCGGACCCGCGCTCGCGCCAGCAGCCGGACGGCCCCGACGGGCTGAGCGCGGTCGTCGACCAGGGGAGCTACGAGTGGCGCGCCGAGTGGGCCGGACGGCCGCTGCCGGGCGCGGTCCTGTACGAGCTGCACGTGGGCACGTACACACCCGAGGGCACCCTGGACGCGGCGGCCGAACGCCTCGGGCATCTCGCCGAACTGGGCATCACTCACGTCGAGTTGATGCCCCTGTGCCCCTTCCCCGGCAGACACGGCTGGGGCTACGAGGGCGTCTCGCTGTGGGCGGTGCACGAGCCGTACGGCGGACCCGAGGCGCTGAAACGGTTCGTCGACCGGGCGCACGAACTGGGCCTGGGCGTCGTCCTGGACGTCGTGCACAATCACCTCGGTCCGTCCGGCAACTACCTGCCGGCGTTCGGGCCGTACTTCACGGACACCCACCACACACCGTGGGGTTCGGCCGTGAACCTGGACGCGCCGGGCTCCGACGAGGTGCGGGCCTATCTGCTGGGCAGCGCCCTGTCCTGGCTGCGCGACCACCGCATCGACGGGCTGCGCCTGGACGCGGTGCACGCGCTGGCGGACACACGCGCGCTGCACTTCCTGGAGGAGCTGTCCACCGCCGTCGACGCCCTCGCCATCGACCTCGGCCGGCCGCTGTTCCTGATCGCCGAGACCGACCTGAACGACCCGCGGCTGATCACCCCGCGCGCGGAGGGCGGCCTCGGGCTGCACGCGCAGTGGAACGACGACTTCCACCACTCCCTGCACACCGCACTGACCGGTGAATCGCAGGGCTACTACGCCGACTTCGCGCGCGCCCCGCTGGCCGCGGTGGCCAAGACGCTCACCGGCGGCTACTTCCACGACAACACCTGGTCCAGCTTCCGCGGCCGCCACCACGGCCGCCCCCTGGACCGCGTGCGCGTGGCGGCGCACCGCCTGCTGGGCTACAGCCAGACGCACGACCAGGTCGGCAACCGCGCCCAGGGCGACCGCCTGTCCGCCGGCCTCTCCCCCGGCCTGCTCGCCTGCGCGGCCGCCCTCACGCTGACGGCGCCCTTCACACCGATGCTGTTCATGGGCGAGGAGTGGGCGGCCGGCACGCCCTGGCAGTTCTTCACCGACCACACCGACCCCGAGCTCGCGGACGCCGTACGGCGGGGCAGGCGGCGGGAGTTCACACCGCACGGATGGGCCGAGGAGGACGTGCCCGACCCGCAGGACCCGGCGACCCGCGACCGCTCCGTCCTCGACTGGAGCGAACTCGACGACGAGCCCCACGCGCGCGTACTGGCCTGGTACCGCCGCCTCCTCGCGCTGCGCCAGGAGCAGCCCGACCTCACCGACCCCGACCTCGCCGACACCAAGGTCGCGTACGACGAGGGCGAGCGCTGGCTCGCCTTCCGGCGCGGGGACGTCCGGGTGGCCGTGAACCTCGCCAAGGAGCCCGCGGCGATCCCCCTGGGCCCGCGCCAGGCGCGCGTGCTCGCCGCGTGGGAGCCGGTGGAGGCACCGGGCGCGGACGGGGTGCTGAACGTGCCCGGGGAGTCGGCCGTCGTGCTGCTCCAGGGGTAGCGGCGGCGAGACGGCGGGAGGCCACGGGCCGGGTGCCGGGGCCCTCAGAGCTCGCCGTCCGAGCCGTCCTCCCGCAGCTCCGTGACCCGCTCCAGCAGGATCGCCTCCCAGGCGTGCCGGAGTTGCAGCGCGAGCAGGGGCAGGGAGTCGGTGTCGTGATCCTTCAGGGCGGCGGCGAGGCGGATCACCGTGTCGCAGCGGGCGAGCCACAGGCCGCGCAGACAGGGGCGGGCGCCGTAGCCGGCAAGGGTGGCGGCGCGGACGGCGGCGGGTGAGCCGACGGCGACGGCGAGTCCGGCGATGTCCTCGGCGGGGTCGCCGAGGGCCGCGTCGGTCCAGTCGAGGACACCGCGCACCCGGCCGTCGACGCTGACCACGAGGTGCTCGCCCTTGAGGGCGTGGTGCACGAGGACCGCTCCGCCGTGCTGGGCCGCGGCCAGCTGGACGGCGGCCTGCGAGGGCAGCTGGTGCAGCCGTGCCGGGTCGAACTCGTCGGCGGCGCCCAGGCGTTCGGCGTCCTGCACCGCCATCCGGCGCAGCGCCTCCAGGGAACGCGGCGCGACCCGCGGCACCCCGAACACCTCGGCCTGCCGCGCGGGCACCTCGCGCAGCCCTGTCAGCAGCCCCGCGAGGTCGGCCTCGCCGACGGCGGACACGTCGTGCTCGCCCGCCGTGCCGCCGGGCACCAGGGTGTCGAGCGTGTACGTCAGCCCGGGCGACCACTCGCCGTGCGCCACGCTGGTCGGCACCGCGACGGGCAGGTGCGGGCGTACGAGGTCGCGCAGGCGCAGTTCGCGGCGCTGGCGGACGGTGGCCTCGCGGTCGGGGGCCAGCCGCAGCACATGGCGGGTGCCGACCCACCAGGTGGAGTGCTCGCCGCTCTCGGCGACGGGCCGCACGGCGGGGCCCGTGCCGCTGTCGGTGCCGTCCTTGAGCAGGGAACGGACCAGTCGGCGGACGGTGTCCGCGGTGGGTGTCGGTGCCTGGGTCATGGTCGCGCCGTTGTCGCTCGGGGGTGTGCTGGGGGTGTCCATGCGGCCGGTCAGTCCACCACGACCAGTTCGCGATCGGTGTTGTTGAGCCGACGGCCGCCGTCCTCGGTGACCGTGACGATGTCCTCGATGCGCACCCCGAACCGGCCCGGCAGATAGACGCCGGGCTCCACGGAGAAGCACATCCCGGGTACGAGGGGCTGCTGTTCGCCCTCGATCATGTACGGCGGCTCGTGCGTGGTGACGCCGATGCCGTGCCCGGTGCGGTGGATGAAGTACTCGCCGTACCCGGCGTCCACGATGACCGCGCGGGCGGCCCGGTCGACCTCCTGGCAGGCGACGCCGGGACGCACCGCCCGGAAGCCCGCCTCCTGGGCCGCGCGCACGAGGTCGTGCACCCGGCGCTCCTCCTCGGTGGGTTCGCCGACGTGGACCGTACGGGAGGTGTCGGAGCCGTAGCCGTCCTTGAGGCCGCCGAAGTCGAGGACGACCATGTCGCCCCGCTCGATGACGCGCTCGCCGACCTCGTGGTGCGGGTTGGCGCCGTTGGGGCCCGAGGCGACGATGGTGAAGTCGACCTGGGAGTGGCCGAAGCGGCGCAGCAGGTCGGCGAGGTCGGCACTGACCTCGGACTCCTTGCGGCCGCCGAAGGGAACCTTCCGGATCTCCTCGAACGTTGCGTCCGCAGCCGCGCCCGCGGCTGCCATCAGGTCCAGCTCCGCCGCGTCCTTGACGGCCCGCAGCATCGGCAGGGCCTCGGTGAGGGCGGCGTACGTGGTGCCGGGCAGGGTCCGCTGGAGGCCGAGCAGGTGCAGCGCCCAGGCGTTGTCGCTGACGCCGAAGCGGCCGGTGGAGTCGAGCAGGGCGGCGGTGGCGGCGTAGGGGTCCTTGCCGTCGGTCCAGTCGCGCAGGTTCAGCGCGGGCGCGCCCGGGGCGTTGGCGGCGTCCGGGGCCTCCAGAGTGGGGACGACGAGGACGGGGGCCCGGCCCGGGGCGAGGACCAGCAGCGTGAGGCGTTCCGTGATCGCCGTGGGCGCGTAACCGGTGAGCCACACGAGGTCGGGCCCGGGGGCCACCAGGAGCCCGGCGAGACCGGCCTCGGCCGCGGCCCGGGCGGCACGCTCCATGCGGGCCCGGTAGTCGTCGGCGGTGAAGGGCGCGGGCGTACTGCCGGTCATCCGGGCCTCCCTGGACGGATGCGGGAACCACTGGGGCCTACGGGGAGCATCCTGCCCGGACACAAGGGGTCGCGCGAGCCGGTTCGCGGGTCTCGTACCCGCCCGACGGACCTGCCGTCAGCCCTCCAGGGCGAGGCGGACGCCGAGGAGCACCAGCACACCGCCGGAGACCTGCTCCAGACGCCGGCGCACTCCCGCACGGGACAGGACGGTCCGCAGGCGCCCCACGAACCACACGTACAGGCCGTAGTAGCCGACCTCGTAGACCGCCCAGAGCGCGGCCAGGCCGACCGTCGTGAGCAGGTGCGGGGCGCCCTGGGGCACGAACTGCGGCAGGAAGGAGAGGGCGAAGACGGCCGCCTTGGGGTTGGCGAGGTTGAGCAGCAGCCCGCGCCGGTAGGCGGCCCGGCCGCTCTCCCCCGCCGCGTCCGACGACTCGTCCTCCGTGGTCCCCTGTGCCGTTCCCTTCGCCCGGCGCGCCTGGCGAAGGGCCTGGACGCCGAAGCCGACCAGGACGACCGCGCCGACGATCCGCATCACGTCGTAGGCCATCTGGGAGGCCGCGAGCAGGGCGCTCAGGCCGAACGCGGCGACGACGCCCCAGACGAAGACGCCGGTCTCGTTCCCGAGCACGGTGAGGAAGCCGGAGCGTCGGCTGCGCAGGGACTGCTTGATGATCAGCACGGTGCTGGGGCCCGGTGAGGCCGCGATGAGCGTGCAGGCGCCGAGGAAGGCGAGAAGGGTGCTCAGCATGGCGCTCATCGTGGCCCGCGTCCGGGGGCCGGGCCACCGGATTTCCCGGCCGGCCGTGCCCGACGGCCCGGCCCCTCCTGTTCCCCGCCGCCGGGCGGTCAGGTCACGATGCCGGGTACGGCCGTCAACTGCTGGTAGTTGCCGCTCTGATGACGGACCGTCAGGGTGACTTCATGTCCGGGGCGGGCGTCGGCGACGGCCCGGGCGAGGTCGGCCGCCGAGTCGATGCGGGTCTTGTCGAGGTTGAGGAGTACGTCGCCGCGCACCAGGCCCGCCGTGTAGCCGGGGCCCGGCACGTGGACGCCGACGACCAGGGCGCCGGTCTTCTCCGCGTCCACGGCCTCGACGCCGAGGGTGCCGGCCGGGGTGGCCGGCGCCGGGGTCGACGACGAGGTCGAGGTGTCCGACAAGTCCGAGGCAGCCGAGGAGCCCGGGGTCGCCTTCGACGCAGGGTGGGAAGGGGCCGCGCCCGCCTGGGACCTCGGTGCCTGCTGGGCCGCCTCGCGCTGCATGTCGGCGAGTTTGCTCATCCCGATCACGGTGGCGCCGACGGTGCCGAGGCCGACCCCGGACAGCACCAGGACCGTGCCGACGAACAGGGCGAACAGCAGGGCCCTGACCCGTCGCCCGCGCCGGCGCGCGGCATGCGGGCGCCGGGCGGGGTCGGTCGGGGCGCCGCCGCCCGGCTCCTGGCCGGGCATGGGCTTGGGACGCAACGCGGTCTGTGCCATGGATCGCCTCCGTGGTTCGGCCTCCGGAAGGGATCTACCCGGGGCACCGGCGCCCGACATGCCACGAAAGAGTGAGACTGACCCGGGAAAGACGGGTCGGTGTCATCAGCCGACCGGCAGCGACACCCCCGTCGGCACTCCTGTCGACATCACCGTCGACACCGGCGCCGGCACCTGGTCCGGCAGGAAGGTGTGCGTGCGCCGGGCCAGGTACTCCGCCTTGTAACGGTCCACCTTCTGATGCCAGTTGAGGATCCCGGCCAGCCAGTTCCGCAGGTCCGCCACATAGCCCTCCATGACCTCGCGCGCTTCCCCGGTGAGGTCGAAGTCGTCGTACATGACCGGCAGTTCGTGCTCGGCGACGTGTTGGAACTGTTCCATGCGCTGGGTCATGAGGTCGTGGATGACAGCAAGCGCGGTCGGGTAGTCGATGCCGAAGAAGTTCTGCACGACGAGGATCGCGTTGTGGATCTCGCCCTCGTACTCGATCTCCTTCTGGTACGAGAAGACGTCGTTGACCAGGCACGCGTAGTCGAAGGCCGCGTTCTCCAGGGAGCGGACGGGGCCGCTGAGGTAGACCTCGGGCGGGACGGCGGGGCCGTGGCCCATGCGGCACAGGCCCGCGGTGAGGTCGGAGCCGAAGGTGGAGCGGCGCATCTCCAGGTAGTCGACGGGGTCGGGGATGCGGTTCTGGATCTGGTTGGACAGCTCCCACACCCAGCTCTCGGTCATCTTGTCGACCGCGTCCTTGAGGGTGCGCCGCTGCGCGGGAGACATCTGTGCCGTCGTGCGCGCCCACAGGTCGATCAGGCCGCGCTCCATGCCGTTCAGCGGGACCGGGACCGCCTCGCCGTCGACGGGCATGCAGTCCGACAGGCGCAGGGTGGTCAGCCGGGCGGCGGCCAGGTCGCGGCGGTGGCCGAAGACGAGCGGGTAGTAGTCGTCGCCGTAGGTCCCCCAGGCGAGCCAGCCCGAGCTCAGGTCGAGGGAGTCGGCCGAGGCGTCCGGGTCGAGGCCCGCCGCGCACAACGGGAGGTCGGCGGCGGCGAGCCGGTCCTCGTCCCACACGCCCTCCTCCAGCATGCCCATGGCGTGCATCCATGCGGTGAGCCGGGGCCGGGCGGCGTCCAGGTGCGGGTTCAGCTCGACCTCGAAGGGCATGTGGAAGTCGGGCAGCAGGGACGGGCCGACCTTCTGGTACGGCAGGTGTGTGTACGCGCGCAGCCGCTCGGCGCCGGCCGCCGCGAGCAGCGCGCCGACGTCGACGGCGGAGGTGCCGGGGCCGGTCGGGGCCTGCCAGGGGGTGGTGGCACGCGCGCGTGCGTTCATGTAGCGGCTGGAGCGCATGTGCCATTCGTGGCCGCCGGACTGCCAGTCCTGAAGGCCCTGCGTGTACTTGGCGACCGCGGCCACCTCGACCGGGGTGAGACCTTTCTCCAGGGCGACGGCGGGCACCTCGGTGAGGGCGGTGTGCTCGAACTGGTGCAGGCGTGAGGTCAGTACGTCGTTGACGATCTCGGCGGCCTCCTGGGTGGTGCAGCCGAAGAACGTCTCCAGGACGAGCACGCCGTTGCTCAGTTCGCCCTCGTCCTCGACCTCGCGCTGGTAGGAGAACAGGTCGTTGCGCAGGTGGACGGCGTCGGAGAACGTCTCCATCAGCACCCGCAGCGGCCTCGTCCCGGCGACGGCGGCGGGCACCTCGGCGGTCGCGTACTCCACGAGCCCCGCCGACCAGGGCGCCCCGCCCACCTTGCGGCGCATCTCGATGTACTCGACCGGGTTGGAGATCCGGCCCTCGTTGATGTTGGACAGCTCCCACAGGGACTCGTTGAGGAGGTGCTCGGTGGCGATCGAGAAGCGGCGCCGCCACTCCTCGGACATGGCCGGCACCGTGCGCGTCCACAGGTCGGCGAGACCGGCCTCGACCGGGTTCTGCGGCTCGGGCATCGGCGTCGACAGGTCCATCGGCATGAACAGCGGAAGCCGGTCCAGGTAGGCCTTGCCGCCGGCGCGGTCCTGGGTGCGCTTGAAGATCTCCAGGAAGTGGTCGTCGAAGAAGAAGACCCACACGTACCAGTCGGTGATCAGGGAAAGGGCGGGGCCGTCGCACTCGGGATGGGTGTAGGCGCACAGCAGGCCGTAGTCGTGCGCGTCGAGGTCGGACTGTTCCCAGACCCCGGACCCCTCCAGCATGCCCATCTCGCGTGCCCACGCGGTCGAGTGGGCGCGCGCCTCGTCGACATGCGGGTTGAGCCGCGCGGGATACGGCATGTAGAAGTGCGGGAGTTCAAAGGGCTGCTGCGTCATGGCCGGGGCCCTACCCGCGCCCCTCCGGGGGCATCCGCGCGGCGGCACATGATCACACCATCGCGTGAATCAGGGGCGAAGTCCGGTGCGGTGGTGCCCTCTTGTGGCGGTCACGTTCACGCGACGCGCACCACCGCCACGCGCGCGTGCGGCCTCCACGCGCGCGTGCCGCTTCTGCGGTGACGTCGGTCCTCGGCGGAACGACGTCAGTCGAGGTGAGTCGATGTCAGTCCTTGGCGAAGTGCGGAAGGATCTCGTCGGCCACCCAGCCGAGCGCGTCCGGCAGTTCGTCGGTGGCGACCAGCAGCCACAGCGAGCACGCGGCGAGCCCGGCCTCGGCCAGCGCGCCGAGTTCGTCGCGCACGCTCTCGGCGCTCGGGTCCGCGCCGCCCAGCGGCCGGCCGGGCACCGGGACGGCCGGCGCGAAGCCCGGCGGCACCAGGAAGGCGCCCGTGGTCAGCGCGAGCGTCCCCGGATCGCGCCCGGTCCCCTCGGCGAGGCCGTCGAGACGCTCCCGTACGGCGGTCAGTCCGGCGGCGTCGAGCCCGGCCCCGTGCCAGGCGTCGCCGTACCGCAGCGCCCTGCGCAGCGCCGCGTCGCTTCCCCCGCCGACCCACACCTGCGGCCCGCCCTCGGTGCGCGGCAGCACCCCGAGCCGCGGCTCGCCCTCACCGCGCCACAACTTCCGTACGGTGCCCAGCTGTTCGTCCATCCGGCGGCCCCGTCCGGCGAACGGGACGCCGACGGCCGCGAACTCGGACGCGTCCCAGCCGGTGCCGACGCCCAGGGTGAACCGGCCGCCGGAGAGCCGGTCGAGGGTGGCGGCCTGGTGGGCGAGGACGATCGTGTTGTAGAGCGGCAGGACGAGAATGCTGGTGACCAGGCCGATGCGCTCGGTGGCCCCGGCCACGGCGGCCAGCGTCACCAGCGGGTCCGGGGTCACGCCGGAGTCGCCCGCCAGTGCGTGGCCGCTCGCGAAGACGTGGTCGAAGCCCAGTTCCTCGGCCGTGCGGGCGGTCGCCAGGACTCCGTCGACCTCCTCCTCCCGCGCGGGCCACAGGCGGTGCGGTGCCACTCCGATACGCAGCATGTCGTTCGGTACTCCCTCGGTGCGCGGTGCCGGTTCCTGAACCGACCACGCTAGAGGCTGCGTCGGCGCCCGTGCGGATTCTGCGACCTGAGCCCGCACACCACGTCATCTCGGTCGCATACGCGTTCCCCCAGAGCCTGCTGACGTGACGTCAGACGCGCACCTGGAGCAGCGCGTGGGTGCCGCCGGTCCGCCAGCGCTGCCCTTCGGCCGCCACCAGCGCGGCCTCCGTGTCGGCGGTCAGGCCGGTGATGACGTCGGACTTGAGGGTGCGCAGTGCGGCGACCGGGCCGGGGAAGTACGAGGTCACGTCCGAGAAGGGGGTGGTCGGCGGCCAGCGGCGATCGCCCACCAGGCGGCGGTAGTTGAGGTCGCCCTTGACCACGGTCAGCTCGGCGCCGGCCAGTTCGGCGCGCAGGTCGTCGGGGAGTGCCGAGAACGGCAGGGGCGCGGCGGCGAAGGGGTGGGCGCGGACCGTGAGGGTGCCGTCGGCCGTCGCGGACCACAGGGTGCGGCCGTATACGGCGGCGGCGCCGCTCGCCCCGGTCAACTTCCGCAGGGCGTCGACGAAGTCGGCGGTCGTGGCGTCGGAGACGTAGTACGGATACGGCTTGAGGTGCAGGACGGCTCCCCCTACGCGCCCCTCCTCGAGGAGGTGGGCGATGAGCAGGAGGTCGGGGATGAGTTCGCGGCCCGCGTTGTCGGCGATCAGGTGCAGGGTGCCGGTGCCGCCGGGCGGGAGCAGCGACCAGAAGGTGTCGCTGTCGTCGGCGACCAGTGCGGGGGCGACTTCGGCTTCGGCCGCGCTCGCGTCGGAGAGACGGAAGCCGAGGTCGGCGCGGTTGCCCCAGAGCGAGCCGTGCAGCAGCGCCCGGCCGCGCTCGTCGGCCGGCCGGTCCGCGAGGTCGTCGAGGGCGGCGAGTTCCTCGTCCGTCTCCGGGCCGTCCAGTTCGGCGAGCTTGAAGAGGCGGAACGGGTCGATGCCCTGCCAGGGGCCTGGAGTGAAGTAGCCGACCGCGTCGAGGAGTTGGCGGTAGAACCAGCTCTCCGACCACAGCCACGGCACGTCGAACCAGGACCGGCCGACGTACTCGGGCAGCCCCCAGGCCGTCCAGCGGTCCAGGTCGGGTGCGTCGGCGGGGAGGGGTTCGATGACGCCCTTGGTGCAGTTCTCCAGGAGCGCGTCGAGCGCGCGGTGCTGTGCGGGGCCGTACGGGAAGGCCTCTCGCACCTGCCGGACGATCGCGGGGTGGCGCTCGGCGAGCACGCTGTGCGGGAACGATCCGGGTTCGTCGGCCAGGAGCACGGGCGCGGACGGGGTGTGGGGCATGCGCCTCACCGTATCGCGCGGGTCAGGCGGGGCGGATCTCCCGCTCCAGGCGCGAGGCGAGGCTCAGATAGCGGGCGCGGCGGGTGACCGGGACCAGGCCGCGGATCATCACGTGCCACATCTCGGCGACCCGGCGGGGCTGGCGGGCGACGGGTTCGAGGGAGCGGCCGACCACGCGGGTGCCGACGAACCAGCTGACGAGGGCGTGGGCGACGGCCTCGATGTCGATGTCCGGGTGGACGTCGGACTCCTTGACCGCGCCGTGCAGTTTGCGGGCGGCCAGGTCGCGCCACTCGGTGAAGGGGTGCGTGAGGGGCGGCGGCATCGCGACGACCCCGGTGGCGAGCCGGAGTCCGGCGCGCGGGACGGGGTCCTCCACGGACAGGCGCGCGACGCCGAACGTGAAGCGGATCAGGGCTTCGAGGGACGAGTAGCCCCGGCCCTCCAGCTCGCTCGCCACCTCGCGCGAGACCCTGGACTGGAGCTCCATGATGGCGTGCGCGAGGTCTTCCTTCGCGGCGAAGTGGAAGTAGAGGGCGCCCTTGGTGACTTGGGCGTGTTCGACGATGTCGCTGAGGCTGGTCGATTCATAGCCGTGCCGGTCGAACAGGTCGGCGGCGGCTGCGATGATCGTCGCTCGGGTCTGCTCGGCGCGTAACTGCCTCGGCATCGACTGAACACTCCTGGGACTGGAAAGAACGGGTCATGCCGTTTGTTCTTCACTCCCCGTACACCATAGCTCACCGTACTGCGGCCCCGACCTGCGCACCTCGAGATCGCCGGCCTGGCCGGGCGGTTCGTCCGCCGGGGTGCGACGACACGTGTCACCGTGGTACTCATCGCCGACAAACCGGACGGACAGGTTCCCAAGCCGTTGACCGCCAAGAGTACGAGGCGACCGGTTGGTTTTCAATGCGGCGTGGATCGGCTCCCGACCGTCGTCCCCGTTGCGCGGATCGACTTCCGCCCCTCGCCTCGCTGACCGGTATCACCCGCCTTCGCGCCCGGTGTCACACGATGAACGCGCCGCCCCCTTTTCCCGTACTCCACGGGAGTACCCCGTTACCGCGCCGGCCGAGGAGACGTTCCGGATGTCCCGGATGACCGCACACCGCACCGCACTCGCGGCAGCCCTCGTGACCCCGTTCCTGCTGCCCCTGTGGGCGGCCGGACCCGCGCAGGCGCACGGCGCCCCGACGGATCCGGTCAGCCGGGTGTACGCCTGCTCCCCGGACGGCGGTTCGACGGGCACCTCGGCCTGCCGGGCGGCGATCGCCGCGAACGGCGCGCCCTTCACGCTGTGGGACAACCTGCGGGTGGCGGACGTCAACGGGCGGGACCGGCAGACGATTCCGGACGGCAAGCTGTGCAGCGGCAACCTGCCCGCCTACAAGGGGCTCGACCTGACCCGCGCCGACTGGCCGTCGACGCAGCTGAAGCCCGGCGCGACGATGACGATGAAGTACGCCTCGACCATCCCGCACACCGGCACCTTCAGGCTGTATCTGACCAAGCCCGGTTACGACCCGGCCAAGCCGCTGACGTGGTCCGAGATCCCGGACCAGCCCTTCGCCGCGGTCACCGACCCGGCGCTGACGAACGGCGCCTACCGCATCACCGCGAAGCTCCCGGCGGACCGGACGGGACATCACGTCCTGTACACGATCTGGCAGAACACCAGCACGTCGGACACCTACTACTCCTGCTCCGACGTGGTGTTCCCGGCGGCGAAGTCCGGCGGTACGGGCACGAAGGCCACGTCGTCGACCGGAGGCAGCGGGCAGAGCACGAAGAAGCCCGCGAGCAAGTCCCCTTCACCTACGGCCAGTCCGCGTCCCGCGCAGGCGAGTCCCACGCCGACGGCCGCGGATTCTCCGGCCGCGTCGACGCCCGACAGCACCCCGCTCGCCTCCACACCCACCGCCGATTCGAGCCCGTCGGCACCCATGATGGCGGGCGGCGCCGCCGCCGTGCTGGTGCTCACCGGCGGCGTCGCCCTGGCGCTGCGCCTGCGCCGACGCTGAAGTCAGCGCCGGCGCAGGATCATTGACGGATCGTCAGTTGACGTAGACGGTCGCTCCGTTGGAGGTGACCGGGGCGTACTTGGCGGTGAAGTAGCCGGCGCTGAAGCAGAGCGACGAGCCCGACGTCTTGGTGAACGCCTGGTTCGCGAAGGCGATGCTGGCGTCGGTGTTGCTCGTCGTGCCGGTCAGGCTCGGGGCCTGGTAGACACAGGTGATGCTGCCCAGCAGGGTGGTCAGCTTGACCGTGGTCTGGATGGCGGAGCCGCTGGCCGGGGTCACGGTCAGGGTGCCGTCCGAGGCCACGGTGGTGCTGTAGGGCAGGTTGTCGACCGTGATGCTGCTGACGCCGAGCACGCCCAGGACGTTGCTGGTGCAGCTGCTGGTGGCGAAGGTCTGCGCGGTGGCCGACTCGGTGGCCGTGCCGGGCGCCGTCGGGTTGTCGGTGACGGTGGCGGTGAGCTGCGACGAGGTGCACTTGATGCCGCTGGTGCCGGTCGCGCTGGAGTAGAGCGTGGCGGTGGTGCCGCTGGCGAGCGGCGCGGTCAGCACGTCGCCGACCGCGACGGGGGTGCCGCCGAGGGAGCCGGTGGTCAGCACGGGGGTGTCGGCCGCCGAGGCGGGTACGACGGCCGCCGGGATCGAGAGGGCGGCGACGGCTCCGACGAGGGTGATGAGGGTGCGAGTGCGCATGCGGGCGTGCCTCTTTCCATGAGTGGGACTCAAGGGGTTGGGGGGACCGAGGGAGCTTCTCGGAGATCGAGGGAGCTGCCTCGGGATCGGGGGGATGGGCGGACGCCGACGGGCGTCCGTCGACGCCGGCCCGTTACGCCTTCTCCGTACGCAACGGACCGGCGACGACGACCGGCCGGTGTCCCGCCGAAGACCCGTGGGGAGGGCCGTCGGCGGGGCCGGGCGGGGAGAGCGTCCGACACGGGCCCAGGGGGGAAGTGCCCGTGCTGGACAGGAGGGTTCCGGGAGACGCGGGCAGTGCCGCGTGGCGGGATCCGGCGCCACGGATCCGAGGGAAGCCAGGGGCAGTTCTAGACCTGCGAGTCAGTCAACGTCAATAGCCAGTAAGGGAGTTGACGTTCGTTCAAAAACCTTGCGGGGGACGCATCATGACCGTGACGCACAGATGACACATAACCAACACTCTTTTTGCACAACTCCCTTGACCACAAAATGTAACCCCCGGTAACTTCCTCGACGGCTACTGCGGAGTACGAGTAAGCCCTTACGCCCACCGGGAGCAGTGAGGAGCGTGCGCCGCAGCCGCTGTCCGCGCCAGGACAACGTGCCGTGATGCCCAACCCGCACTGACTATGCACATGGGAGCAGAAATGGCCTCGTCCGCCGACAACACCCCGGAGAACCCCGAAAGCGGTTCCCCAACCGAACCCGCCAGACGCGGCCGGGTCCGGATGCGGCGCGCCGCCGTGATGGCGGTTCCCGCCGTCGCGGTCACCGCCGGCCTCGCGATCCTCACGGCCGAAGGCGCCCTGGGCGTGCAGTTCTCCATCTCCGGCATGCCCTTCACGGTCACCGCCAAGTCGCTCGACGGCACCGGCTTCGAGCAGTTCGGCGATCTGGACAACATGATCCCGAACAGCCCGAACGAGGGTGACACCGGCGGTCAGGTCCTGATCATCACGTCCGCGATCAAGAACGCGACGCTCGACAGCCTCTGCCAGAGCGTCGACCTCGGCGGCATCAACCTGCTCATCAAGGCGGGTTCCGGCGCGACGAAGGTCACCGCGAGCGATCTCACCACCGACTCGACCGAGCTGTCCGGCAACGCCGCCTTCAACAACATCGAGATCGGCAACGACGCCAGCACGCTGACCAAGGCCGGGGTGCAGGGCAAGAAGGGCGTCTTCAGCCAGCAGGCCGACACCGTGCACATCGACAACCTGCGGCAGACCAACTACGCCACCACGGCGGGGGTCTTCAAGCTGCCGGGCCTGAAGCTCAGCTTCAGCGACACGGGTTGCTGATGAAGGGCCGTTCGATGCAGGACGTGCGGTCCGCCTTCCGTGGTTGGCGGGCCGCCCGGCCGTTCCTGGGCGGGCTGCTGCTCGCGCTGGGCGGCGCCGAGATCCTGGTCACCGAGAAGGTCTCGCTGAAGGTCGCCATGCACATCGGCATGCAGGGCATGACCGGCTATCTGCTGCCCGCCCTGATGGTGCTGTGCGGCCTGCTGACGCTCTTCAGCCCCGCCCAGCGCCTGTTCTACTCGATCGTCGGCATCCTGGCCGCCCTGGGCAGCTGGGTCACCTCGAACCTGGGCGGCTTCTTCATCGGCCTGCTCCTCGGGGTCGTCGGCGCCAGCATGATCTTCGGCTGGCTCCCGGACCAGGAACCCCGGGTCAGCCGCCGGCGCCGCAGGAAAGAGGCACGGGCGGCGAAGGCGGCCGTCCAGCTGTAACCCCTCGGCCGCTCCCTCGACTGCGGGTCCACGTCCGTGGGCCCGCCGGTCGCGCGATCCCCCGGGCCCTCTCCCGCCGAGGGTCCCTTCGGCATGCCCGCCGAGTCCGTCCGGGTCGTGCCCGGTGAGGCTCAAGTGGTTTGCGATGTGCGGGAGTTGACGAAGTACCCGAGAGAACCGCCCCCGACGAGAGGAGCGAACGCCGTGCCCGACGACAGTGCCCCGCCGCCCGGCCGCATCGATACCGGGACCGCGCACGCCGCGCGGATCTACGACTACATCCTCGGCGGCAAGGACCACTACCCGCCGGACCGGGAGGCGGCCGACGCCATGTGCCGGGAGTGGCCCGCCCTGCCGATCCACATGCGCGCCAACCGCGACTGGCTGAACCGCGCGGTGCGCTGGCTGGCCGAGGAGGCGGGCGTACGCCAGTTCCTCGACATCGGCACCGGCCTGCCCACCTCGCCGAACATCCACGAGATCGCCCAGGCGGCGGCCCCGTCGTCGCGGGTCGTCTACGTCGACAACGACCCGCTGGTCCTGGAACTCTCCCGGGACCTGCTCGCCGGCACCCCCGAGGGCCGCACGGCGTACATCGAGGCGGACATGCGCGACCCGGCGGCCGTGCTGGACGCGCCCGCCTTCCGCGACACCCTCGACCTGACCGAGCCGGTCGCCCTCACCGTCGTCGCGATCGTCCACTTCCTGCTCGACGAGCACGACGCCGTCGGCATCGTCCGCCGCCTCATGGAACCGCTCCCGTCCGGCAGTTACCTCGCGATGTCCATCGGCACGGCCGAGTTCGCGCCCGCCGAGGTCGGCCGGGTCGCCCGCGAGTACGCGGCCCGTGACATGCCGATGCGGCTGCGCACCTTCGCCGAGGCGAACGAGTTCTTCACGGGGCTCGAACTCGTCGATCCGGGCATCGTCCAGGTCCACAAGTGGCACCCCGACGGCACGGACGACGGCGGGATCCGCGACGAGGACATCGCGATGTACGGGGCCGTGGCCCGTAAGCCCTGATGGTCCCGCCACCTGGAACCCGCCTTGTCCCGCCGGCCGGAACATCATCACGATGGGGCGTCGACAACTCACTCCAAGTGGCTGCTCACTTGACTACCGGTGCTCACACACGATTGGCTCCGGCGAGCGAGAGTCACCCGGTCGGCGTACCGCGCAGCGAGCGCCGCCCGGAAGGCTCCTTCTCGCCGTTCCTCCAGCTCTGCGCACAGCGAGGTGCCGCACCCTCATGAACACTCCCCCACCCCCCGCGTCCCACAGACTCTCCCGCGCCGCCGCTCTGGCGGCCGTGGTCGGGCTGCTCGTGGCCGGCTGCTCCTCCGGGGGCGGGTCGGACGCCGGCCTGGACTCCGCCGGCAAGGCGGGTGCCGGGCTCAAGGTCGCCCTGGTCACGCACGGCGGCAAGGGCGACGCCTTCTGGGACCTGGTGCGCAAGGGAGCGGAGACCGCCGCCGCGAAGGACGGCGTCCAACTGACGTACGCCAGCGACCCCGACCCGACGGGCCAGGCCGAACTGGTGCGGGACGCGGTGCGCGACAAGGTCGACGGCATCGCGCTGACCCTCGCCAAGCCGCAGGCCATGACGGGCGCGGTGGCCCAGGCGAAGGCGGCGGGCATCCCCGTGGTCGGCCTCAACTCCGGTATCGACGCCTGGCAGTCGGTGGGGCTGCTGGAGTACTTCGGCCAGGACGAGAGCGTGGCCGGCCGGGCGGTCGGCGACAAACTGGACGACCTCAAGGCCAAGCACGCCCTGTGTGTCATCCACGAGCGCGGCAACGTCGCGCTGGAGGCGCGCTGCGCCGGAGTGAAGAAGACCTTCGCGGGCCAGACCGACATGCTCTACGTCGAGGGCACCGACTTCGACGCGACCGAGGCCATGATCACGGCCCGGCTGCGGCAGGACTCGACGATCGACGAAGTCATCGCCAACGGCGCGCAGTTCGCGCTCACCGCGGTCAAGTCCGTGAAGTCGGCGGGCAGCAGGGCCCATGTCGCGACCTTCGATCTCAACAGTGACCTGGTCAAGGCCGTGCAGAGCGGCGCCGTACAGTTCGCGGTGGATCAACAACCGTATCTGCAGGGCTATCTGGCGGTGGACTCGCTGTGGCTGTACAAGACCAACGGCAACGTCAGCGGCGGCGGGGTGTCCCCCGTACTGACCGGCCCGGCGTTCGTGACCAAGACCAACGTGGCCTCGGTGGCGAAGCTCGCGGCCGCCGGCACGCGCTGACGGACACATCCCTTCCGGTTGTCGGCTCCGATTCGGTGACCTGCGCCACGTGCGGTCACTTGTGCGGATAGCATCCTGAACACCCCTTGTCCCCTTTCCCGTTCCCGCCCCGCTGATCGCCTAGGACGACGATGTCTCCACGGACAGGTGCCCGGCGCCGTCTCGGCTCCATACGTCTCTCCCTGATCCTTCTGGCCCTGGTGCCGAGCGTCACGCTCGCCGCCGTGTGGGGCGTGACGACGACCCAGATGTTCGCCGAGGGGTTGCGGCTGCGCGGACAGACGGACCTGAGCCGGTCCACCGGCGCGATGGGCACCGACGCGACGCTCGCGCTGCAGCGGGAGCGCAGTCTGTCGGCCGTGTGGCTGGCGGGTGCGCCGGAAGGCTCCCGGGAGGCGCTCGACAAGCAGCGCGCGGAGACCGACCGGGCGGTCGCCAAGCTGGTCCGCCAGTCCGACGCGATCCAGAACGCGCCCTCGCGCATCTCGGACCGCCTCTACTCGGTCCTCGGCTCGGTGGGCAGCCTGGAGTACTACCGCGGTCAGGTCGACAAGCCGACGGACATCACCGCCGAGCAGTCCCTCGACCAGTACAGCTCGATCATCGACGACCAGATCCACGCCTTCCAGGAGCTCTCCCAGGTCGACGACGGCGACCTCACCTCGCAGGCCGGACCGCTCGTCGCGCTGGAGCACGCGGCGGAGATGGTCTCCCAGGAGGACGCGCAGCTCACCCTGGCCTTCCCGACCGGGCACTTCGACGCCGCGTCCTGGACCGCGTTCACCAAGGTCGTCGACACCCGCCGGTGGCTGGTCTCGGACCAGATCGTCCCCTCGCTGCGCGGCAGCACGAAGACGGAGACCGAGAAGATCCTGCAGAGCCCCGCGTGGCGGACCCTCCAGAGCATCGAGGACCGGGTGCTCGCGGCCCGGCCCCAGGGCGCCGACGGGAACGTGGCGCTGCCGAACGAGGCGAAGCAGTGGCGGGCCGCGCTGATCGAGGTCGGCGACGAGTACGGCAAGTTGATCCAGCGTCAGACGACCGGCCTGCTCGACCGCAGTTCCGACAAGGCGGACAGCCTGCTGATCACCGCCGCCTCGCTGAGCCTGGGCGGCCTGGTCGCGCTGCTGCTGTGCGTGGTCATGTCCTGGCGGATCACCCGCTCGCTCTCCCGCCGGCTGCGCGGTCTGCGGGAGGCGACCCTGAGCCTGGCCGAGGAGCGGCTGCCGGACGTGGTGGCCCGTCTGGACCGCGGCGAGACGGTCGACGCGGATCTCGCGACCCCGCCGCTGGACTACGGCGACGACGAACTCGGCCAGGTGGCACGGGCGTTCAACAAGGCACAGCGCACGGCGGTGCACACGGCCGTCGAACTCGCCGACACCCGGCGCGGGTTCCAGAAGGTCATCCTGGGCATCGCCCGGCAGAGCCAGAACCTGGTCAACCTCCAGCTCACCAAGCTGGACACGCTGGAGCGCCGGCACAACGACCCCGAGGTCCTCAAGGGCCTGTACGAACTGGACTCCACGGCCAGCCAGTTGCGCCGGTACGAGGAGAACCTGGTCATCATCAGCGGTGAGCAGCCGCGGCGCAGCTGGCGGGAGCCGGTCGCGCTGATCGACATCCTGCGCAGCGCCGTCGGCGAGGTCGCCGAGTACCAGCGGGTGGAAGTGCACACCGACGAGGACGTGTACCTGGCGCCGCCCGCGGTGGCCGACGTGATCCACCTGCTGGCCGAGCTGATCGACAACGCGACCGTCTACTCCCCCGCACCGGCCCCGGTCGGCGTCCGCGCCGCCCTGGTCGCCAGGGGCCTGGCCGTCGAGGTCGAGGACCGGGGCCTGGGCATGTCGGAGGAGGAATACGCCTCCCTCAACGCCCAGTTGGGGCAGCCCCCGCAGTTCGACGTGGTGGCGCTCGCCGACGACCTGCGCCTGGGCATGTTCGTCATCGCCCGGCTCGCGACCCAGCACGGCATCGCGGTCACCCTGCGCCCCTCGCCCTACGGTGGCACGACGGCGATCGTGCTGCTCCCGCACGACATCGTCGTACAGGAAGTACCCGAGACCCCGGCTGTACCCGGCACGTCCGACGTACCGGGCGTGCCCGCCCCGCGGGAGGCGCCGGAGCGGGCGGACGCCCGGGAGGAGAGCCACAGCCATGCCGAGGAGAGCCCCTCGGAGGGCGTACGGGAGCCACGTCCCGCTCCGGCGCGCGGTGCGCCGTCGGCCGCCGTCCGCGCCGAGGGGCTGACGCCGCTCCCCCGCCGGGTCCCGCAGACCAGTCTGGCCGCCGAGCTGCGCGAGGAGGCCGCGCCCGCCGAAGAGGACGTCGACGGCGACGAGTTCACCGCCGATCGCGCCGCGTCCTCGCTCGCCGGTTTCCAGCGCGGCACGCTCCAGGCACGTGACGACGACACCGAGAAGCGGTACGACCGGGAGGAACCGTCCCCACCGCCGGCACCGGGTGCCCATGTTCCGGCAGGCGGCACCCCTGTCACCTCGACTCCGCCCGCCGCCGACAGCTGACGAAGGACACCGCCATGACACGCCCCATTCCCGCCACGCACACTCAACTGGACCAGCTGCTGACCGGACTGGTGGACCGGGTCGCCGAGGTGAACCACGCCGTGGTCCTCTCCGAGGACGGGCTGGTGGTCAGCAAGTCGACCGGGTTCCTGCGCGACGACGCCGAACGCCTCGCGGCGACCGCGTCGGGGCTGATGAGCCTGAGCAAGGGCGTCTCCATGGACTTCCGCGGCGGCCCGGTGCGGCAGGCGCTGATCGAGATGGCGCACAGCTATCTGATCCTGACCGCGGCCGGGCCGGGCGCCCACCTGGTCGTGCTCACCAGCCAGGGCGCGGACGTCGGTGTGGTGGCGTACCAGATGAACATGCTGGTGAAGAAGATCGGCGAGCACCTCAGCGCGGCCCCGCGGGCGGGCATCGGGCCCACCGTCGACACCGGCGCGTGAGGTGAGCGGAGGCGACACGGCGGGCCGGCTGGTACGGCCGTTCACGCTGACCGGCGGGCGGACCTCGCCCAGCCGCGCCGACTTCACCCTCATCACGACCGTGACCGCGGTGGACCCGCCGCCGACCTGGGCCACCCGGTCACAGCCCGAGCACCAGCGCATCCTGCGCCGGTGCGTCGAGCCGATCGCCGTCGCGGAGCTCGCGGCCCTGCTCGACCTGCCGGTGAGCGTGGTCGTCATCATGCTCTGCGATCTGCTGGAGGAGGGCTGGATCACCGCCCGCCCGCCGCACCCCGTCTCCCGGACCCCGGATCTGGACCTGCTGCAGAAAGTGAGGGACGGCCTTGGCCGGCTCTGACGCCATCACCCGGACGGCACCCGACACGGTCAAGATCCTGATCGCCGGGGGGTTCGGTGTCGGCAAGACCACCATGGTCGGCGCGGTCAGCGAGATCGTCCCGCTGCGCACCGAGGAATCGCTGACCTCGGCGGGCCTGCACGTCGACGACCTCGACGGCATCGAGGAGAAGACGGCCACCACGGTGGCGCTCGACTTCGGCCGCATCACCATCAGCCAGGAACTGGTCCTGTACCTGTTCGGCACCCCGGGCCAGCAGCGCTTCTGGTTCATGTGGAACGACCTGGCCATCGGCGCCCTGGGCGCGGTCGTCCTGATCGACGTCCGCCGCCCCGAGTCCAGCTTCGCCGCCATCGACTTCTTCGAACGCCGGCGCATCCCCTTCGTCGTCGGCGTCAACGGCTTCCACGGCAGCCACCCCTACCCGGCCGAGGAGATCCGCGACTCCCTGGCCCTGCCGGACCATGTGCAGGTACTGCTGTGCGACGCACGTGAACGCGGCTCGTGCCGGGACGTGTTGATCGCGCTGATCGACCAGTTGATCGCCACCGCGTCGGGCTCCGACGGGCCCGGCCGGCTCACTCGTCAGGGCCCGTGAGGGGCTGATCGGACGGCGCGATGATCCGGGCCGTGAGGTCGGGTTCGCTCATCTCCGGGTCGAAGGGGAACATCGGGCGGCGGATGCGGTGGTGGCCCAGGCGGGTCAGGTCCTGGTCGACGCCGCCCGGGGTGAGGGCCATCTTCCAGTCCGCGGCCATCGCGAAGAGTTCGGGCTCCAGGTAGCCGATCTTGACGACCACGAGATCCGCCTGACGGGGACTCAGATCCAGGTCGGTGAAGTCGTGTTCATGGTGGTACGGCTTGCGCAGGCGGGTCAGGATCACGTGCACGCTGCCGACCTTCAGCACCACCTCCGTCCCGGCGTCCCGGTCACCGTGCCGGATCGCGTGCACCACGCCGGTGAGGGTGAGGGGCCCCGCGTGACGGTCGTCGACCTCCGCGCCCGCGGTGACGGTGACCGTCGCCCCGATGCCGGCCCGCTCGGCCGCGTCGACGGCGGCGGGTCCCGGCAGGGAGGCGTAGATCGCCACCGGGCCGGTGTCGTCCTTGAACTCCGGTCGGGACAGCAGGTGTTGGAGGCCCCACGTCACGTCTCCCGCGCCGCCCGCCGTCGGGTTGTCTCCCGTGTCGCTGACGAAGTAGGGGCGGGCGGCGGAAGCGAGGGCCGCGTCGAGACACTCGTCCAGGGTGCCGGTGGGGGCGACGAACGCGAAGTCGTGCCGCGCCTCCCAGAAGCCGCGGGCCAGGCGTTCGGCGCCCGCCGAAACGGCGTCTTCGTCCGGTCCGGTGACCACGACCGCCGCCCGGTTGCGCGGCTCGTCCGCCCAGGCGTAGCCGACCCAGATCGCCGCGTCCGTCACGCCCTCGGCCGCCTCCACCTCCTCGACCGCCGCGTACACGCTCTTCGCGGGCTCGATCCGGGTCGAGGTCTGCTCGCCGGCCAGCAGCACCGGTACCGGCACCCAGGCCTTGGCCGGTCGGGGCGCGCCGCTCGTCAGGAGGTCGACGAGGTTGCGGGCGGCGCGTTCCTTGGTGTCCATGGCGTCCTCGTGCGGGGCCATGCGGTAGCAGGTGATCAGGTCGCTGCGGTGGACGAGTTCGCGGGAGACGTTGCCGTGCAGGTCCATGGAGGTGGAGACGATGACGTCCGGGCCGATCACCTCTCGTATCCGGGCGAGGAGTTCGGCCTCGGCGTCGTTCACGCCCTCGACCGTCATGGCGCCGTGGATGTCGTACCAGAGGCCGTCGAGCGGGCCCAACTCCCTTAGTCGGTCGAGGAGTTCGGCGGTCAGGTCGGCGTACGCGGACGCCGTCACCGTGCCGCCGGGGAGTGCCTTGCCTACGAGGGCTCCGCGCCACTCGGCGGTGGTACGGAGTTCGGTACCCGGGTTGAGGAAGGGGTAACGGGTGAGGACGTCTTGGCCCCGCTGTGGGTGGAAGGCGGGGGCCTCGGTGCGGGCTGGGGAGAAGGTTGAGGATTCGATGCCGAGGCCTGCGATGGCGATTACAGGAAGGGAAGAAGGCAAAGGGGGCTCCAGGTCGCGTGTTGACTGCTGGTTCGTCGTGGCTGGTCGCGCAGTTCCCCGCGCCCCTAAAAGCACAAGTCACCGTGTCTTGTCTGTGACCGTTTGCAATGCCTGAGCCAGTGCTCTCTGCAGTGCGAACTGGCCTGCTCCCACCAAGCCCGCGTCGGCTCCCAAGCTGGCCCGGTCGATCACCAGGTGTTCCGTCACCAACGGGTGGCAGCCTTCGTAGAGTTGGCTGCGGACTGCCGCCACGAACGGCTCCAGGGTGGAGAGGATGCCGCCGAGGTACACGGCATCCGGGTTGAAGAAGTTGACGTTGGCGGCCAGTACTTGGCCGAGGTAGCGGCCGGCCTGGCGGACCGCGCGGGTCGCCTCGGGGTCGGCGTCGGAGGCGAGGCGTACGACGTCCTCGGTGGAGGTGACCGGCAGGCCCCGCTCGCGCAGGATGCGGACCAGGGCCGCGCCCGAGGCGACCGTCTCCAGGCAGCCGGTGTTCCCGCAGGAGCAGGGGATGTCGTGGGCCGCCTCGACCCGGACGTGGGTGATCTCGCCGGCCGCGCCGGTGGCGCCCCGGTAGAGGCGGCCGTCGGCGATGACACCCGCGCCGATCGCCGTGCCGGTCTTGACCATGATCGACTGACGGCGGCCGGCGGGCTGGACGGTGTGCTCGCCGACGGCCATGCAGTTGGCGTCGTTCTCGATGGCCGCGGGGACGCCGAAGCGGTCGTCGAGCCAGGCGCGGACGGGGAAGCGGTTCCAGCCGGGCATCCGGGACGGGAGGGTGACGACGCCCTGCTCGACGTCGACCGGGCCCGGAAGGGAGAGCCCGACGCCTCGTAGCAGTTCCCGTCCGTGCTTGTCCGCCAGCGCCTCCAACGTCTCGGCCAGGCCCGGCAGCGCCGCCTCCGGTCCGTCCGCCGTCGGGAACGGCACGGTGGAGACGTCGGTGATCCCGCCACCCGGCAGCACGACACCCACGTGCGCGTGCCGGCCGCCGAGTTCGGCCGCCACCGCGAAGCCGTCGCTGCCGCCGAGCCGCAGCACCTTGCGCGGGCGCCCGCCGGCGGAGGCCACCGTGCCCTCCTCCGCGACCAGTCCGTGGTCGAGCAGCTGGCCCACCGTGAACGAGATCGTCGAGGGCGCGGCGCCGAGCAGACCGGCCAGCTCCGTGCGGGTCGCCGCCTGTCCGGAGGCGAGGAGTTCGAGGACGCGCTCGGCCAGTGAGGAGAAGCCCGCTGCGTGACGCCGGGGCGGAGGGCTTTTTTCAACCATGAGCGAAGTAACTTCCGATCTCGACGGCCGGGGCGTCGAGAGTAAGCCTCACGGGCACCCTCCAGGGTTTTTTCAGAACAGCAGTAACAGGCTTTTTACAGCGGCACGCCTGTTTCTTCGTCCCCGCGAGTCGTTCACTGGGCTCACTCCGCCCCTCAGACCTTTCGCCTTCGAGGAGAGCCATGTCCCCTGCTCGCACGAGACTCCTCACCGGAGCCGCCCTCAGCGCGGGCACGCTGCTGCTCGCGGGCTGTTCCGGGTCGAGCGGTACGTCGTCCTCCGGGTCGCACGACTCGATCAACTACGCGCTGCCCGCGAACTTCACGCCGAACTGGATCCTGCCGATCGGCACGGCCGCACACCTCAACACGAACAACATCTCCATCGCGAACACGCTGTGGGAACCGCTCATCGCCTACGACGGCTCCACCGGCACCATCGGCTGGAACAAGAAGGGCTCGGTGGCCACGGCCGCCGACTTCGCCGCCGACAACAAGAGCGTCACGATCACGCTCGGCGACCGGCACTGGAGCGACGGCAAGCCGATCACCTCCGCCGACGTGAAGTTCTGGTTCGACCTCATCAAGGCGAACAAGTCCGAGTGGGCGGGCTACAACCCGGGCAAGGCACCGGACAACTGGACGTCCTTCAAGACCGTGGACGCCCGCCACTTCACGATCACCTTCGACAAGGCCTACAACCCGCAGTGGATGCTGGCCAACGAGCTGAACTCCATCAACCCGCTCCCCAAGCACGTCTGGGACAAGCCCGGGGACGCCAAGCAGGACTGGACGTACCTCAACAACGCGGCCAAGAACATCGGCGGTTACGCCTCCAACGCCTTGTGGAAGACGACCAGCGGCCCCTACGACATCAAGTCCTTCTCGACGGCCGGCAAGGTCGTGCTCACCGCCAACAAGAAGTACGACGGCGGCGAGAAGCCCGGCATCCCCACGGTGAACCTGCTCCCCTTCACCACGGCGGACGCCGAGAAGAACGCGCTGCGGTCGGGGACCGTGGACTACGGCTACATCGAGGCGACCGACCTCGACCAGAAGGACAGCTTCACCGCCCAGGGCTACGAGGTGAAGCCGTGGTCCGGCTGGGCGATCACGTACATGCCGTACAACTTCAACAACCCGTCGATGGGCGCGGTGTTCAAGCAGCTGTACGCCCGCCAGGCCGTCCAGCGGTCCATCGACCAGACGACGTTGGCGAAAGTTGTCTTCAACGGGACGGCGGTCCCCGGCTACGGACCGATCCCGCAGGCCCAGACGTCCGACTTCCTGTCGCCGACGCAGAAGAACAACCCGTACCCGTTCTCGACCTCGGCCGCCAAGTCCCTGCTGACCAGCCATGGTTGGACCTCGCAGGGCGGGGTCATGACCTGCACCAGCCCGGGGACCGGCGCCTCGCAGTGCGGTGAAGGGGTGGCCAAGGGCACCAAGTTCCAGATGCAGGTGCTGTCGCAGTCCGGTTCGACGGTGACCGACAACATGATGAGCGCGATCCAGTCCTCGCTCGCGAAGACCGGCATCAAGTTCTCCATCAAGACCGCGCCCGTCAACTCGGTGCTCTCGCAGACCCCGCAGTGCACGGCGAGCCAGTCGATCTGCAAGTGGCAGCTCTCCTTCTTCGGCACGATGGGCAGTTGGTACTTCAACGCCTTCCCGACCGGCGACTCGCTCTTCCAGACCAAGGGCGGCTCGAACTTCGGCAACTACTCCGACACGGGCGTCGACCAGCTCATCTCCGCGTCCACGACGTCGAGTTCGAACCAGGCCGTCCAGGAGTACAGCGCGGCCCTCGCCAAGGATCTGCCGGTGATCTGGCTGCCGGAGCCCGACTACCAGATCTCGGTGATGAAGAAGGGGCTGGGCGGCTTCTCGCAGGACTCGCTCGCCAACTTCCATCCTGCGCAGTGGAAGTGGACCAGCTGAGGCATGGAGACTCTCGGCTACCTGGCCCGGCGGGTGCTCCAGTCCCTCGTGGTGATCCTCATCGTCACGGTCGTGGTCTTCTGCCTGCTGCACGCGCTGCCCGGGGGTCCCGCACGCGGGATCCTCGGGCCACAGGCGACGGCCCAGCAGATCGCGTCGTTCAACCACGAACAGGAACTGGACCGCTCGTTGCCCGTCCAGTACGTCCACTATCTCGGCACCCTGCTCCACGGTGACCTCGGCACGTCGTACACGCTCAACGAGGCGGTCTCCAAGCTCATCGAGCAACGGCTGCCGAAGACACTGGTGTTGACGGTGCTGTCGGCCCTCGCGGGGCTGCTGCTCGCGATTCCGCTCGGCATGTGGCAGGCCGTGCGCCGCAACAAGCCGGCCGACTACGTGATCACGACCTTGAGCTTCGTCGCGTACTCGACGCCCGTGTACTTCCTGGGGCTGATCCTGGTGCTGGTCTTCACGCAGACCCTGCACTGGTTCCCCTCCCAGGCGCCCCAAGGGGACACGCTGGCCGACGTGTTCGCGGATCCGGTGGGGCTCGTGCTGCCGGTCGTCACGGGGGCCGCGTCCATGGTGGCCGTGTTCAGTCGCTATATGCGGGCGTCGACGCTGGAGAACCTCTCCGAGGACTACGTCCGCACCGCGCGGGCCGGTGGGGCCCGGCAGGGGGCGATTCTCTTCCGGCATGTCTTCCGGAACTCGCTGACGCCGGTGATCGCGATGCTCGGGTACTACGTGCCGGTGCTGTTCGGCGGTGCGCTGGTCGTGGAGCAGCTCTTCAACTACCCCGGGATGGGGCTGCTGTTCTGGAGTGCGGCTCAGTCCTCCGACTACCCGGTGCTGTTGGGGTGCGTGCTGGTCATCTCCGTGGCGACGGTCGTCGGAACGCTGCTGGCGGATGTCGTCCAACGGATCGTCGATCCCCGAGTGAAGGCGGGCCAGGTATGACAGCCGTCCTGCAGACCACGCCCACGACGGAGCCGGTGGCCAACTACCGCCTGTCGCTACGACGGTTCACGCGCAACAAGCTGGCCGTCGCCGGACTCGCCGTGGTCGTCCTCTTCCTTCTCTTCTGCTTCGTCGGACCGCTGCTGTACTCCACCGACCAGACCCACACCGACCTCACCCAGGTCAACCTCGGGCCCAGCGGCTCCCATTGGCTCGGTACCGATGCCGTCGGACACGACGAGCTCGGGCGGTTGATGTACGGCGGGAAGGTCTCGATGCTCGTCGGGCTGGCGGCCGGGATCCTGGCCACCGTCATCGGGACCCTGTGGGGCGCCACCGCGGGGTATGCCGGCGGTTGGCTGGACGCGGTGATGATGCGGATCGTGGATGCCGGGATCGCCATCCCCGCCCTGTTCATCCTGTTGGTCGTCTCCGCGATCACGACCCCGGACACGCTCGGCCTGATCGTCGTGCTCGGGTTGGTGTCCTGGCTGGTGCCGTCCCGGCTCGTGCGGGCCGAGACGCTCACGCTCAAGAGCCGGGACTACGTGCTGACGTTGCGCGCGACCGGCGGCACCCACGGGCGGGCCATCCGGCGGCACATCCTGCCGAACTCGGTGTCGACGATCGTCGTCGCGGCCACCTTCCAGGTCGCCGACGCGATCCTGCTCGTCGCGTACGTCTCGTATCTCGGTCTGGGCGTCCAGCCGCCGAAGACGGACTGGGGCGGCATGCTGTCCGCCGGGCTGACGGCGGCGTACTCCGGGCGCTGGTGGCTGATCGTTCCGCCGGGTCTCGCGATCATCCTCGTCGTGTGCGCGTTCAACGCGATCGGCGACGGGCTGCGCGACGCCTTCGACGTGAGGGGCCGAGGGTGACGGAAACAGAGGGGACGAAGGTGGCGAACATCCTGGAGGTCGCGGATCTGGGGGTCACCTTCAGCACCGACACCGGTGAGGTGCACGCCGTGCGCGAGGTGTCGTTGCACGTGCGGCCCGGCGAGACGCTGGCGTTGGTCGGCGAGTCCGGGTCCGGGAAGTCGACGGTGGCGCTCGCGGCGATGGGTCTGCTGCCGTCCAACGCCCGTGCGTCGGGGCGGGTTTCGGTCGACGGCACGGAGGTCGTCGGGGCCGGCGAGGCCGAACTCTCGCGACTGCGGGGCCGTACCGCGTCGATGGTGTTCCAGGAGCCGGCCACCGCGCTCGACCCGCTGACCCGGGTCGGTGCGCAGATCGCCGAGGTCGTACGCAATCACCGGGCCGTCTCGCGTGCCGAGGCCGCCCGTGAGGCGGTCGAACTCCTGCGCAGGGTCGGCATTCCCGAGCCGGAGCGGCGGGCGTCGGCGTTTCCGTTCCAGCTGTCGGGCGGGCAGCGGCAGCGGGTCGTGATCGCGATGGCGATCGCCAACTCGCCGGGCCTGCTGATCGCGGACGAGCCGACGACCGCCCTCGACGTCACCGTGCAGGCCGAGATCCTGGATCTGCTCCGGGCGTTGGCGGCCGACTCCGATACGGGTGTGCTGCTGGTGACGCACAACATGGGCGTGGTCGCCGACTTCGCCGACCGGGTCGCGGTGATGCTGAACGGTGAGGTCGTGGAGTCCGGGTCGGTGGAGCAGGTGCTGTTGCACCCGGAACACGAGTACACCCAGCGGCTGTTGGAGGCTGTTCCCCGGCTGGCGGTGGAGGAGCCGGCGGTGAAGGCACCGGCACCCCCACCGCCGGACCCGGAGGGGGAAGCCGTGGTCGAACTCCGGGATGTCTCCGTGCGGTTCGGACGTGGGCCGGGGGCCGTGCAGGCCCTTCAGGACGTGTCTCTCACGGTGCGGCCCGGTGAGACGGTCGGGCTCGTGGGCGAGTCCGGGTCCGGCAAGTCGACGGCGGCGAGGGTCGCGTTGGGGCTGGTCGCGCCGAGCGGCGGGGCGGTGTCGCTGTTCGGGCGGGAGCTCGGCCGGACCCGGGGGCGGGCGCGCCGAGCCCTGCTGTCCGGGGTCGGTGTGGTGCTCCAGGACCCGGTGGCCTCGCTGGACGCCCGGATGAGTGTCGGGGAGTGCGTGGCCGAGCCGCTGCGGATGCATCGCCGGGGTCTGTCGGCGGCCGAGCGGCGGACGCTGGTCGCGGAAGTACTGGAACGGGTGCGGTTGCCGCGGGAGTTGGCGGGGCGCGGGCCCCGTGAGCTGTCCGGCGGTCAGCGGCAACGGGTCAGCCTCGCACGGGCATTGGTGCTCGAACCACGGCTGCTGGTCGCGGACGAGCCGACCAGTGCGCTGGACGTGAGTGTGCAGCGGACGGTGCTCGAGGTGATCGCGGAGTTGCAGGGCGAGCTCGGGTTCGCGTGTCTCTTCGTGTCGCACGACCTCGCGGTGGTCCAGCAGTTCGCCCAGCGGGTCGTCGTCATGCGGGCCGGACGCGTCGAGGAACAGGGGCCGACCATGACCACGCTGCTGCGTCCGGAGACGGAGTACACCCGCCGGCTCATCGCGGCCGTGCCCGTGCCGGACCCGGTCGTGCAGCGCCGCCGCCGGGCGGCCCTGCGTACGGGGGTCACCGCGTGACGCGCTCCCCCGAGGTGGTCGCGGGCGTCGACATCGGCGGCACGACCACCCACGTCGTGCTGTGCGCCGAGGACTTCGGCATCGGCGACCGCCTGGAGGTGCCCACGCCCGCGGACCGGGGCGGGACGGCGATGGTCGGCGCCGCGCTGGACGCCGTACGGCTGCTGCTCGAACGGACTCCCGGTCGGCTGCTGGGAGTTGGTGTCGGGGCGGCCGGTCTGGTGGACGTTCGGGCCGGGCGGATCCTGGTGGCCAGCGACTCCTTCCGGGACTGGGCCGGGTTCGAGGTGACGGCAACGGTCGAACGGGCCCTGGGCGTACCGGCGTTCCTCGACAACGACGTCAACGCGTTCCTGCGCGGGGAGGCGGCGGCCGGCGCGGTCGCGGGCGAACCGTATGTGCTCGGCATGACCTTGGGCACCGGGGTCGGTGGGGCACTGTGGCTGGATGACGCCCTGTACGAGGGCCCGCACGGGGCGGCCGGCGAGATCGGGCACGTGCCCGGCTTCGGCGAGCTGCCGTGCACCTGCGGCGGGCGCGGCCACCTGGAGACGCTGGCGTCGGGCCGCTCGATCGCCGCGCGGTACGGCGAGCGCACCGGCCGGGACCTGACCGCCCACGAGGTCGCCGCCGCGGCGGCCCGGGGCGAGGCGGACGCCCTCGCGGTCTACGAGGCGGCGGGTGCCGGTGTGGCCAGGGCACTGCTGGTCACGGCCGGTCTGCTGGACGTGACGACGTGCGTGATCGGCGGGGGCGTCAGCCGGTCGTGGTCGCTCCTCGAGCCCGCGATACGCCGGACGCTGACCGTCGAGCCGCCCGTCAGCGGACGTGCCCTGCGGGTGCTGCCCGCCGCTCTCGGCGGTGACGCGGTGGCGGTCGGGGCGGCGGCTCGGGCGTGGGCGGAGCTGGGCGCGGTGGGGGCGGCGGCGGAGCGGGCGCGGGCCTAGGCCCCGCCGGCCCCACCGGCGTACCCATGTCCCGTCTGTGACGTGCTTGTGGATCATCGATCGAATCCGGCCAAGCGTGACCGGGTGATTGACGCTCACGTGTCACATCCCTACCTTCTGATCGGTTTACCGAACCTCGTTCGATATACCGACACTTGGGCACCCCCCGCACGCCCCCAGGAGAGCCAGATGAACGCCAGACCGAACCCCGGCCCCCACCCCTCCCGCCGCCTGTTCCTCGGCATGACCGCGACCGTGCCGCTCGCCGCCACCGGCGCTCTGGCGCTCGGCGCCGGTACCGCCCACGCCGCCGACTCGGCGTACGTGATGGCCTACTTCACCGAGTCCCCGGACATGCTCGCCGCCAACTACGGCCTGCATCTCGCCGTCAGCACCGACGGCCTGCAGTGGACCCCGCTCAACCAGAACGCCCCCGTGGCCACGCCGACCGCCGGCTCGCTCGGCCTGCGCGACCCCTTCATCCTGCGCAAGCAGGACGGCACGTTCGTGGTCCTCGCCACCGACCTCAACGGCACCGACTGGACGTACGTCAGCCAGTACCTCCACGTCTGGGACTCCACCGACCTGCGCACCTTCACCGGTTACCGGCGGATGAAGGTGCACGATCTGGACACCCACGCCTGGGCGCCCGAGGCGTTCTGGGACGCGGAGCGCGGCCAGTACGCGGTGATCTACTCGGCGGTCAACTCCAGTGGCCACAACGTGATCATGGCGAACTACACCACCGACTTCGTGACCGCCGGCTCCCCGCAGGTCTTCTTCGACCCCGGCTACGACGTCATCGACGGGGACATGGCCGTCGGCGTGGGCGGCTACAACTACCTGTACTTCAAGAAGAACTCGACCCTGGTCGGCGCGCGCTCCACCTCACTGGACCCGGGCAGCTTCACGGAGTTCAGCACCGCCGTCTCGCACAACGGCACCGAGGCCCCGACGCTGGTCAAGTCCCTCACGTCCAGCTCGACTTGGTACCTGTGGGGAGACACCTGGTCGCCCAACGGCGTCTTCTACGCCTGGCAGACCAGCAGCCTGGCCACCGGCACCTGGACCGCGCTCGACCAGAAGACGTACACCCAGCCGCTGAACTCCAAGCACTGCGGCATCCAGCCCATCACCACGGCCCAGTACAACAACCTGGTCGCCAAGTGGGGCACGCCCGCCTGGAACCGGCTGAAGTCCTACAACCACCCGGCCCGGTACGTCCGGCACAGCAACTACATCGGCCGGATAGACGAGTACGCCTTCGATCCGTACACCGACGCGCAGTGGAAGCTGGTCCCCGGTCTCGCCGACAGCTCGGGGGTGTCCTTCCAGTCGGTCAACTACCCGACCCGGTATCTGCGGCACTACAACTACGCGCTCCAACTCGACGTCAACGACGGCACGTCGACGTTCGCGGGTGACGCGACCTTCTACCGCACGGCGGGCCTCGCCGACGCGAGCTGGGCCTCGTTCCGCTCGTACAACAACCCGACCCGCTACCTCCGGCACTCCAACTACGTCCTGCGCATCGACCCGATCTCGACGTCGACCGAGCAGCAGGACGCGACCTTCTACGTCGGCTACTGAGACGTCGGGTACGGAGACACGGGCCGCTGAGCGGCGGGCAGGACGAAAGCGGGCGCCCCTCCCGGAAAGGTCCGGAGAGGGACGCCCGCTTCAGAGGTCCGGGGGTCAGCCCAGGCCGACCGTCTTCAGCCAGGCCTTCGCGACGTCCAGCGGGTCCTTGTTGTCGAGCTGGACCTGCGAGTCCAGGTCGAGCAGGGCCTTGGTGTCGAGCTTGGCCGAGACCGCGTTCAGCGCGGCGACGCCGTCCGAGGACAGACCGCTCTTGTAGACCAGGGGCTGCACGTTCTCGAAGCCGAAGAGGTTCTCCGGGTCCTGGAGGACGACGTGCTTCTCCTTGACGATGGTCGGGTCCGTGGTGAAGAGGTCCGCCGCCTGCACGGTGTTCTTCTTCAGCGCGGCCTGGGTCAGCGGGCCGCCCGCGTCCAGCGCCTTGAAGGACTTGAACTCCAGGCCGTACACCGACTTCAGGCCGACCAGGCCCTGCTGGCGGGTCTGGAACTCCGGCGAGGCACCGATCGACAGGTCCTTCGCGATGTCCTTGAGGTCCGCGATGCTGGACTCGGCGGTCAGGTTGTACTTCTTCGCGGTCGCCGCGTTGACCGTGACCGAGTCCTTGTCCTGCGCCGAGGCCGGGTCGAGCAGCGTCAGCTTGGTGTCCAGCTTGGCGTCGATGGCGGCCGTGGTGGCCTCCACCGTCTTCGGGGTGGCCTTCGGGTCGAGGTAGGCCAGCAGCGCGCCGTTGTACTCGGGCAGCACGGTGATGGAGCCGTTCTTCAGCAGGCCGTAGGTGGTCTCACGGCTGCCGATGTTCGGCTTGTAGGTGACCTTGATGCCCTTCGCCTTGAGCGCCTCGCCGTAGATGTCGGCGATCAGGATGCTCTCGGCGAAGTTGTTGGATCCGACGACGACGGTCTTGCCGTCCGACTTGTCCCCGGCCAGGGGGTCGGAGTTGTCGTCGGAAGAGGAGGAACATCCCGCCAGCAGGGCCGTGGTGGCGGCGAGCGCTACGGCGGCCGCGGGATGAATCCTGAAGGACCTGCTGCGTGGGGCGTTGGAAGTCACGATTCCCGTTCCGGACTCTGGGGATTGGTGTGAAGCGAGCGCTGCAACTGATCCAATCCAGCCTGTTCTCACCCAGTCAAGAGCAGCCTGGTCACCGATTGGACTCAATGCGTGATCGCTTACGCCTCAATGCGTGATCACCTGTGAAGGAACGGCGAACGGACAGGTGAGGAACCGGAGGCTCTTTGTAACGGATTCTTGACGTAGGGCGACGCGCTTGATCGTTCAAAGAGGCGGTAGTCTCACGGCAGTTGGCGTCGGTCACAGCGGTGTGCGGGGGCCGCTTCGGTGTCATCGGCACCATTTCCGGGGTCCGGCTCATCGATCAGAATCGGTCACGCGCATCGACGCGTCCGACGAGAACATGCACGAAGGAGGACCGGTGTCCACGACCGAAGTGGACGCGCCCGCCCGGCAGGCCCCGCCGCCGTCGAAGGGCGGTATTCGGGGCTTCGCCGACCGGTGGCCGTTCAGGCGCAAACTCAACCTCCTGGTCGGCATTCCGCTGGCCGTGGTGGCCGTCCTGCTCACCTATCTCGTCGTCGACCAGGTGGGCCAGTCCACCTCCGCGTCCGACGCGGCGCGGCTGGTGCGCAACAGCGCCCAGGTCGCCACGCTGGTGGACCGGGTGGAGGCCGAGCATCAGCAGGCCATCCTGCTCTCCGTGCGGTTCGAGGCCGTGGACGGCGGCGCCAAGCCCTCGCTGGCCGGCTACCGGACCGCGCAGCAGGCGGTGAGCCGACAGGTCGAGAAGGTGCGCGACGCCTTCGGCGACCAGCTGCCGAGCACCGAGGCACAGGCGCTGCGCGAGGTCGAGGGCCTGACCAGCCTGCGCGAGACGATCGAGCAGGGCTATCTGCCCGCCGACAACATCGACCCGGCGTACACCAACGCCTCCAAGGGCCTGATCGACGGCCTGGGCCTGGACCGCAACGAGTCGCTGGCCGCGACCTTCACCGGCAACCTGCTGGACTCGCTGCTGCGTGCCGACGCGGCCCACAGCTCCTTCGAGACCAGCGTGTTCTCCGCGCGCACCGGCGACACGAACGCGCTGATCGAGTTCATCAACGCGGTCGGCGCCTACGAGCTCTACAGCCACCAGGCGGAGCGCTTCGCGCGGTTCGCGTCGGAGGAACAGACCGACCGGCTGAACGGCATCGAGCACAACTCCGCACAGGCGACGATCACCCAGCACTACGCCGAGCTGCAGATCGACCCGAGCGGACTGTCGGCCCAGTCGCCCGCGCAGATCGGCAGGGCGCTGTCGGCCGCGCTGGCCGACTACCCCGACTACCGCGACCAGTCCGCGACCCGGCTGAAGATCACCGCCTCGCTCATCGGTGACATTGCCGACCGGGCCGACGACGCCTCCGGCGACGCCTCGCTGCGCGCCGCGCTGCTGCTCGGCGCCGGTCTGATCGGCTTCGTCCTGTGGATCGCCTTCTCCGTGGTGGTACGCCGCTCGGTGGTCCGTCCGGTGATGGCCCTGACCGGGGCCGCGCAGGAGGTCGCCGAGGTGGCCGGGCGCGAGCTGGCCCGGGTGGCCGACGACGACACCGAGGACTCCGGGCCGCCGATGCTGCGCGAGATGCCGGTGACGGCGAACGACGAGATCGGCACGCTGGCCGAGGTGTTCAACCGGGTGCAGACCACCTCGATCGCCCTCCTGGAGCGTCAGGTGCTCAGCCGCCGCAACGTGGCCGAGATGTTCGGCAACGTCGGCCGCCGGGTCAGCAACCTCACCACCCGCCAGCTGGCCCTGATCGACGCGGTGGAGCGCGGCGAGACGGATCCGGCGCTGCTCGAACGCCTCTACTCGATCGACCACATCGCCGTGCGTCTGCGCCGCAACGCCGACTCCCTGATGCTGCTGGCCGGCATCCGCGAGACGGTCCTGGACTCCGGACCCACCGAGCTCACCAACGTCGTACGCGCCGCGCTCGGCCAGATCGAGGGCTTCCAGCGGGTACGGCTCCAGGCCCGCACCGAGATCATGGTGGAGCCGGACATCATCGGCGACCTCACGCTGATGGTGGCCGAACTCCTGGAGAACGCGGTGTCGTTCTCGCCGGCCGGCAGCCCGGTCGAGGTGGCCGTACGGGACGCCTCCGTCGAGGACGGCTCGGGCGCCTCGATCGTCATCGCGGACCACGGTCTGGGCATGAGCAGCGAGCGGATCGCCGAGGAGAACGCCCGGCTGATCCGCCGCGAGCGCCTGGACCTCGTACCGACGAAGGTGCTCGGCCTGTTCGTGGTCGGCACCCTGGCCCGCCGCTGGGAGGTCGACGTCACCCTCTCCCGCACCCCGGGCGGCGGTGTCACGGCCGAGGTGACGGTCCCCTCGTCGCTGCTGCTGACGATGAGCCCCGTCGGAGCGATGGCCTCCGACGGTTCGGCGGGGAAGGACGCGCCGTCGGCCGACCGCCGGGCCGCACAGGACACGTGGGCCGGACGTGACAGTGACCCGGTGGGTTCCACCGACGCCGTCACCCACGACTCCACGACCGGCGTCGGCCTGCCCGAGCGGGACTCGACGGCGGCCACTCCCGTGCGGGCCGCGTGGGACGCGGTCGGGCCCGGCAGCGGCGTCGGTGGCGCGACCGAGCGGGACGGCTCCGTGGCCGGCCGCAACGGCACCGCGCCGGCGTCGGCCACCACTCCCAGCTGGGCCGTTCAGGACGACTCGGCCGTCGATCACGTGTCAGGCCGGCGGCAGCCAACCGGCGTCGAGGAGGACACCGGATTGTCGGATCACGCTCCGGCCGACGGGCGACCGGACCCACTCCCCCGTCGCGTCCCCAAGCGGGAAGCGGCGGAGCCCGAAGCCCCGTTCATACCCAAAGCCCGTACCGAGACTCCCCCGGCGCCGACAACGGTGTCCGCCGAGGACGGCGCGACGCGCCCGTTGCGCCGCCGCGTTCGCGGCGCGACGCTGCACACGACCGCCGACGCCCAGCAGTCGGCACGGCAGGCCCCCCGGCCCGCCGACGCGGACGCCGTCCGTGACTCGCTCGACGAGTTCGAGGCGGCGGTGGAGCGGGCCAACCGCGACAGCACCTCCGCCGGGACCGGCGTACGCACGACCCCCGATCCGCAAGACCAGAACCATCTCCCGGAAGGAGCGGAGCAGTGAGTACGTCGACAGGTGACACTCCGACGGGAAGCACCACGCCGACCGACCTGCAGGCCGCCGCAGCAGACTTCAACTGGCTGCTCAACCGATTCGCCACCGAGACCGCGGGCGTCGTGGACGCCATCGCGGTCTCCTCCGACGGGCTGCTGATCGCCGTGTCGGAGCTGCGCGAGCGGGCTCACTCCGAGCGGCTGGCGGCCATCGTCTCGGGCATCACCAGCCTGGCCGCCGGAGCCTCCGGCAACTACGGTCTGGGCGGTCTGAACAAGGTCATCATCGACCTGGAGGGCGGTCACGTCATCGTCTCCGCGATCGGCAGCGGCGCCGTGCTCGGCGTGGTCGCCGACAAGGAGGCCAAGCTCGGCAACATCGCCTACGAGATGACGCTGTTCGCCAACCGGGCCGGGGCCGCGCTCAGCCCCCAGCTCGTGCTCGAACTGAAGAACACCGTCGGCGTCCCGTCGAAGCGCTGACCCGGTCGCCGACCGGTCCGAAGAGGAGGACGACAACTCATGACGGACGGCCGTGCACCGGCCGGCGAGGACGGTACGCAGCGCCCGGGCCAGGCCCCGGTCGGACCCGCCTCCGCCGTACGGCCGTTCCTGGTCACCGCGGGGCGGGTGGCGCCCACCGCGGCGGTCGGCCGGCCGGTGCCCGTGGAGACCCAGGTGGTGGCCACCGCCGAGGGGCTCGCGGTGCTCGACTCGCTCTCCTTCGAGCAGCACGACATCGTCGCCGCCTGCCGGGTGCCCCAGTCCATCGCGGAACTGGCGGCCCGGCTGCGGCTGCACCTCAACGTCGTCCGGGTCCTCGCCGAGGACCTGCGTGCCGCCGGTCAGCTGGCGGTGCACGTTCCCGACTCCGGCGTCACCCATGACGCCACCGTCCTGCGCAGGGTGATCGACGCCCTGCGCGCCATACCCGACTCCCGAGGGGCAGTCCGTGACACCGACTGAACCGGCCACGCGCGGCACGGCCGCTCCGGTGGCCGCCGTACGCCCGCCGCTCCCGGTGAAGATGGTGATCGCCGGCGGTTTCGGCGTGGGCAAGACCACCGCCGTCGGCGCGATCTCCGAGATCGAGCCGCTGACCACCGAGGCCGCCATCACCGAGGTCGCCGCGGGGGTGGACGACCTCAGCCACACCCCGCGCAAGACCACCACCACGGTGGCCATGGACTTCGGCTGTCTCACCATCGACCCGACCCTGAAGCTGTACCTGTTCGGCACGCCCGGGCAGGAGCGGTTCGGGTTCATGTGGGACGACATCGTGGAGGGCGCGGTCGGCGGGCTCGTCATCGTCGACACCCGCCGCCTCGACGACTGCTACGCGGCCGTCGACTACTTCGAGCACCGGCAGATCCCGTTCGCGGTCGCCGTCAACGCCTTCGACGGGAAGATAGAGCACACGCTGGAGGAGGTCCGCTGGGCGCTCGACGTCGCCGGGCCCGTCCCCGTGGTGGTCTTCGACGCCCGTGAGCGCGGCTCGGTCCGCGACGCGCTGCTCGTCGTACTGGAACTGGCGCTGGCACGCTCGCAGGCGTAGCCGCACGAGAAGCGGGCCCGGAACGGACGTACTGTCCGCTCCGGGCCCGCTCTCGTGTGTCGGTCGTCAGGCGCCGCGGCGTACGCCCGCGGAGACCGTGAACCGGTTGATCGCCCAGAACAGTCCGAGGGTGATCAGGGCGAGAACGGCGACCAGGGTGGCGCCGCCGACGACCTTCTCGTAGTTGCGCTGGTAGAGGCCGTCGACGATGTACCGGCCGAGGCCGCCGAGGCTGACGTAGGCGGCGATGGTGGCCGTCGAGACGATCTGGATGGCCGCCGAGCGCAGTCCGCTGAGGATCAGCGGGAGCGCGACCGGGAGTTCGACCTGGAACAGGATCCGCGGCTCCGCCATGCCCATCCCGCGTGCCGCGTCCACCGGGGACGGGTCCACGGACCGCATCGCCTCGTACGTCGTCACCAGGATCGGCGGGACGGCGAGGACGACCAGCGGGATCATCACGGGCAGATGCCCGAGGCCCAGCAGCACGAACATCAGCACCAGCAGACCGAAGCTGGGCAGGGCGCGGGCGGCGGTGGCGATGAGCGCCAGGGAGTTGCCGCCGCGTCCGGTGTGGCCGGTGAGCAGGCCGATGGGCAGTCCGATGGCGGCGGCGATGGCGAGGGCGGTCAGCGAGTACTGGATGTGCTCGCGCAGCCGAGTGGGGATGCCGTCGTAGCCGTGCCAGTGGGCGCTGTCGCTGAAGAACTGGTTGATGTAGTGCAGTACGTTCACCGGACCGCGTCCTCCAGGGCGGGCGCGGCCGGTTCGGGCCGGGCCGGTTCGTCGACGGGGCGTGTCCTGCGCCCGCCGCGCGGCATCCAGGGCGTGATGACCAGCCGGATGACGACCAGGACGGCGTCCGCGAGGATCGCGAGGACGGCCGTACCGATCACGGACAGCCAGATCAGCCGCGGCTGGTGGTAGATCATGCCGTCGTTGAGCAGGTTGCCGAGGCCGCCCTGGTTGCCGATCAGCATGCCGACGCTGACCAGCGAGATGCTGGACACGGTCGCCACCCGCAGCCCCGCGATGATCGCGGGCGCGGCGATCGGCAGCTGCACCTGGACGTAGCGGCGGATCGGCCCCAGGCCCATGGCGGTGGCGGCGTCGAGGGTCTCCTGCGGCACCGAGCGGACGCCGTCGACGATGGCCGGCACGAACACGACCAGGCTGTAGACGGCCAGCGGGATCATCACCGTGGTCTCGGTCTGGCCGGTGTAGTCGATGAGGACGACGAAGAAGGCCAGCGAGGGGATCGCGTAGAGGATGGTCGTGATCCACAGCACCGGCGGGTACAGCCAGCGCAGCCGCACACACAGCTGGGCGATCGGCAGCGCGACGACCAGGCCGGCCAGGACCGGGATCAGGGCCTCGCGCAGATGCAGTCCGACCAGGCCCCAGTAGGTGTTCTGGAGGTCGCTGGGTATGTCGAAGAAACCGTTCATCCGGCGACCTTCGCGTCGGCGCGGCCCTCGGCGTGGGCGGCGCGGATGGCCTCGCCGATGGTCTGCTGCGAGACGACGCCGGCCACCCGGCCCTCGGTGTCGACCGCGACGGCCCAGCCGGTCGGCGAGAGCACCGCGCCGTCGAGCGCGGCGCGCAGCGACTCCGTGCCGTGCACGAAGGGCCGGCCGTGCGACACCAGCCGCGCGGGGTCGATCCGGCCCGCGGCCAGGGCGCCCGGCTCGCTCCAGCCGAGCGGCTTGCCGTCCAGGTCGGTGACGAGGAGGTAGGGCGCGTCCGGGGTGGTGCGGGCGGCGATCTGCTCGGCGGTGGCGTCGACGGCCACGATCGGCGTGGTCAGCAGGTCCAGGCCGGCGGAGGAGAAGAAGGAGAGCCGGCGGATGCCGCGGTCCGCGCCGAGGAAGTCCTCGACGAACGGGTCGGCGGGGCTGGACAGCAGCTCGGCGGGCGGGGCGAACTGGGCGAGCTTGCCGCCGGTGCGCATCACGGCGACCATCGTGCCGATCTTGACGGCCTCGTCGATGTCGTGCGTGACGAAGACGATGGTCTTGCCCAACTCCTCCTGGATGCGCAGGAGTTCGTCCTGAAGGCCCTTGCGGACGACGGGGTCGACGGCCGAGAAGGGCTCGTCCATGAGGAGCACCGGCGGGTCCGCGGCGAGCGCCCGGGCCACGCCGACGCGCTGCTGCTGACCGCCGGAGAGCTGGTAGGGGTAGCGCTTGGCGAGCGAGCCGTCGAGGCCGACCCGGCCCATCAGCTCCCGGGCCCGCTCCCGGGCCTTGTCCTTGCTCCAGCCCAGCAGCCGGGGCACGGTCGCTATGTTGTCGATGATCGTGCGGTGCTGGAACAGCCCCGCGTTCTGGATCACATAACCCATCGACCGGCGCAGGGTGTTGACCGGCTGCTTCATGACGTCTTTGCCGTCGATGAGGATGGTGCCCTCGGTCGGCTCGATCATCCGGTTGATCATGCGCAGGGTCGTGGTCTTGCCGCAGCCCGAAGGTCCGACGAGGACGGTGATCGAGCGGTCGGGTATCTCCAAGGAGAGGCGATCGACCGCCACCGTGCCGTCCGGGTACCGCTTGGTGACTGAATCTATCCGTATCAAAACGCCGAATACCCTTCGGGACTGGCAGAAAATGCCCGCTTTGGCCAACGGTCACAGGCCGTTGCCGGGAGAGTCTAAACCGTCCGGGTTTTGGTGTATCGCCTGGAGCGGACGAGATTCATCCGCCCGTTACGAAAAGGGTCGGCACCCTCGCCGCGGGGCCGGATTCTTGGGGTCCGTGGTCACCGCGCTGTGTCCTGCCTGTGAGTTCCCTGATTCTCACTCTCCGCTCAGAGGCCGCTCAGGGATCCCCCAGAAGCGGGCCGGATGGTCACCGGCATGACAACCCTCGCCCCGCCGCCCGCGCCTCCGGCCGACCGGAGCCGCCACCGGGCCACCACTCCGCCGGTCACCCGTGTCCGCAGGCTGTTCACCGGCGCCCCCGAGGACCCGCGCTGGGCCCGCCCCGCCCTGTGGGCGATCCTGATTCTGGCCACGGCCCTGTACGCCTGGAACCTCTCCTCCATCACCGGCAACACCTTCTACGACGCGGCCGTCTACTCCGGCACCAAGAGCTGGAAGGCGTTCTTCTTCGGCGCGCTGGACTCCGGCAGTTTCATCACGGTCGACAAGCCGCCGTTCGCCCTGTGGGTGATGGGCCTGTCGGCCCGCGTATTCGGTTACGGCACCTGGCAGTTGATGCTGCCGATGGTCGCGGTCGGCACGGGCTCGGTCGCCCTCCTGTACCGCATGATCAAGCGTGACTTCGGCGTCGTGGCGGGCACGATCTCCGCCCTCGTGCTCGCCCTCACGCCCATCACGGTCGCCATCAACCGCGACACCAACCCCGACCCGATCCTCGTCTTCCTGATGCTGCTGGGCGCGGCCGCCCTGATGAAGGCCGTACGCACCGGCCGGCTCATGCCGCTCGTCTGGGCCGGGGTCGCGATCGGCTTCGCGTTCAACACGAAGATGATGCAGGCGTACGTCGTCCTGCCCGCGTTCTTCCTTGTCTATCTGTGGGCCACGCGCATCTCCCTGGGCCGCCGCATCCGCAACCTCGCCGTCGGCACGGTGGCGTTGATCGTCTCCAGTGCCTGGTGGATGGTGGTCGTCGACCTGATCCCCGCCTCCTCCCGCCCCTACATCGGCGGCTCGACCGACAACACCGTCTGGGACCTGGTCATCGGCTACAACGGCTTCGGCCGGATCTTCGGGGCGAGTTCGTCGGTCGGCTCGCAGGGCAACGGCGCGAGCTTCGGCGGCGAGGCCGGGCTCTACCGGCTCTTCAACAGCATCATGGGCGGACAGATCTCCTGGCTGATCCCGTTCGCGGCGATCGCCCTGATCGGCGGCCTGGTGCTGCGCGGCCGGGCACCCCGCACGGACGGCAAGCGGGCGGCCCTGATGCTGTGGGGCGGCTGGTTCGTCCTGCACTACCTGACCTTCGCCCTCGCCGAGGGCACGTTCCACCCCTACTACGTCACCGCCATGGCACCCGGCATCGCGGCACTGGCCGGAGCCGGCGGGGTCATGCTGTACCGCGCCTTCAAGGACGGCTCGGCCGCGAAGTGGGGCTGGGTCCTGCCGGCCGCGATCGCGGCGAGCTCGGTCTGGGCGATCGTCCTGCTCCAGCGGGTCTCCGGCTCCGGGACGCTCTACACGGTCGCGGAGGTCGTGGCCGGGGTCGCCGGTGCGGCCGCGGTGATCGGGCTGCTGGTCGGGCGGTTCACCAGGCGGCAGCGGCTTACGGGGATCGCGGCACTGGCGGCGGTCGTGGCGCTGCTCGCCGGGCCCGCCGCGTACTCGGTCTCGGCGGCGACCTCCAGTACCAACGGCACGAACCCGACGGCCGGTCCGAGCACCGGTGGCGGGATGGGCGGCGGCGGTGGCATGGGCGGCGGCCAGCGCCCCAGCGGCAACGGCGGTCCGGGCGGCAGCGGCACGAGCGGCTCGGGCGGTCAGTCGACGGGGACGCCGCCGTCGGGGAGCGCGCCGTCGGGCAGCGGTTCTTCGACCAGCGGATCGTCGAGCAGCGGGTCGTCGAGCAGCGGGTCGTCGTCCGAGGCGGAGTCCGGCGGCAAGTCGGGCACCGAGGGCGCGACCGGTGGCGGTATGGGCGGCGGTTCGCAGGTCTCCTCCGCGGAGATCACGTACCTCAAGAAGCACCAGGACGGCGCCACTTGGCTGGTGGCGGTGGCCACCGACCAGACCGCGTCCTCGATCATCCTGGAGTCCGGTCAGCCGGTGATCTCCATGGGCGGCTGGTCGGGGTCCGACAACGCGATGACCCTCGCCAAGCTCAAGAGCCTGGTGAAGTCGGGCAAGTTGCACTACATCGTCGTCAGCAGTGACGGCGGACAGGGCACCAACTCCGAGATCTCCACCTGGGTCAAGAAGAACGGCACGGCGGTGAGCGACTACAGCGGGCTGTACCGCCTGGACGCCTCCGACGTCAGCTGACGTCCGACACCTGACATCAGGTATCCGGCCCAACAGCCAAGGGCGGGCCGCCGGTTGAGAAACCGGCGGCCCGCCCTTCGGGCGTACGTCCGTCACGCCGCCGCGGCGGGCTCCTTCGCGACGCTCGGGAAGCCGGGCGTGCGCAGAACGCGTCGGTCCGAGTCCACCGCGAACACCTCGCAACCGGCCAGTGAGGCGGCCCAGTCGATGCCCTCGGTGCCCATGGCGAAGGCCGCCGTGGCGACCGAGTCGGCCTCCGTGAGGGTGTCGGCGACGACGGTCAGGCTGAGCAGGCCGGTCGCCGGACGGCCCGTGCGGCCGTCGATGATGTGGTCGCCGCGCTCGTAACGGGCGGAGGTGGCGACCGCGCCGTCGGTCAACTCCAGGACGGTGCACAGCCGGTCGGCATGCTCGGGGTGCCGTACGCCGACCCGCCAGGGCCCGCCGGACGCGACCACGTCTCCCCCGGCGTTGAGGCAGAACCGCCGGGCGCCGGCGGACGTCAGCAGCTCCGCCGCCCGCTGCACCGACCAGCCCTTGACCACTGCGCAGGGGTCGAGGGCGCGGCCGGGCAGCCGGACGTCGAAGGCGCCGCCCGTGGCGAGGCGGTAGTGCTCGCAGAGGGCCAGGATCTCGGTGAGGTCGGCGCTGAGTTCGTGGCGCTCCAACTCACCCCGGTCGTAACGAGAAACCTCGCTGTCCGCCTTGAACGGGCTGAAGCGGGCGTCGACTTCGCGCAGCCAGGCGAAGAGGGCATCGGCCGCCGCCTCGAAGTCCCCCTCGTCGTCCACACGCAACGACACCGGGAAGCCCATGACGTGTTCGACGCGGCGCATCTCAGGCCGCCTTCGCGTCGAGCGCGGCCTGGAGGGACTCCTTGTAGCCGTCGCTGGTGATGGTCGCGCCGGACACCGTGTCGATGTCCGCGCTCTGCTTCTTCAGCGTCTCCGAGATCAGGACCGGCACGGCGGCCGTGGTCTGCGGGTGGTTCGGCTGCTGGAGCATCTTCACGGCGCTGATCTTGTCGCCTTCAAGGGTCACCTGGACCTGCACGGGGCCCTTCTCCGTGTTCACAGTGGAACCGGTGAGGGTCTGCGAGGTCGCGGCGGGGGACGAGGCCGATGCCGAAGGAGAAGGCGACGCGGCCGCCGACTCGTCGTGCGCGTCGATCGCCGCCTGGAGGGACTCCTTGTAGGCGCCGCTGGTGATCGTCGCGCCCGACACCGTGTCGATGTCCGCGCTCTGCGCCTCCAGCGTCTCCGAGATCAGCACCGGCACGGCGGCCGTGGTCTGCGGATGGTTCGGCTGCTGGAGCATCTTCACGGCGGAGATCTTGTCGCCGTCGAAGGTCACCTGGACCTCGACGGGACCCTTCTCGGTGTTGACCAGCGTGCCCTTGACGACTGTGCCGGAGGACGTTCCGGACGAGGTGCCCGAGGAGGCGGACGGTGTCGAGGCGGGCTCGGACGCTTCGGTGGACGTCGTGCCGAGGGACGGCTCGTAGCGCCAGACCGGGACGAGGCCGGCGATGCTCAGGACGACGACGGGTATGGCTCGCTTCACGATGGCTCTCTCAGTCTCTCTCAACCGGCCAGGCTGAAGCGCTCGAAATGGATCTGCTGCTTGGGCACGCCCAGGTCGCCGAGGCTGCGCAGCACCGCGTTCATCATCGGGGGCGGTCCGCACAGGAAGACGTCCCGGTCGCCGATGTCCGGGACCAGCCGGGCGAGTTCGCGCGGCGCCAGCTTGTCGGGCACGGGCGGTCCGGTGACCAGGTGGAGTTCGGCGCCCTTGGCCAGGGCCAGGTCGCGCAACTCGTCGTAGAGGACGGCGTCCTGGTCGAAGGCGACGCGGTAGATGACCACGGCGTGGCCCTCCAGGTCCTCCAGCAGGGCCCGGATCGGGGTGACGCCGACGCCGCCGGCGATGAGCAGGGACTCCGCCTTGGTGCGGTGCAGGGTGGTGAAGGCGCCGTAGGGGCCCTCGGCGAAGACGCGGGTGCCGACCTTCAGATGGCGCAGGGCGGCGCTGCCCTCGCCGGCCGCCTTGGCGGTGAGGCGCAGGCTGCGGCCGTCGGGGGCGGCGGAGAGGGAGAAGGGGTTGGCCTGCCACCAGCGGTCCCGGGTCAGGAAGCGCCACAGGAAGAACTGGCCGGCCTGCGCGGGCAGTTTGTCGAGGTCCTTGCCGGTGATGGTGATCGAGACGACGTTGTGGGACTCGGGCACGACCGCCGCGACACGGAACTGGTGGCGGGTGTTGCGCCACAGCGGCAGGACCAGGCGGCCCAGGGCCACCGAGCCGAGGGCGACGCCCCAGACCCCGTACCAGTACGCCGTCGCGGCGGACGAGGACGTGAAGGTCGTACCGACCGCGACCTGGTGGGTGAAGGCGAGCACCACGGCCACGTAGGTGTAGAGGTGGATGAAGTGCCAGGTCTCGTAGGCGAGGCGGCGGCGGGCGGAGCGGGCGGAGACCGCGCCGACCACGAGGATGATGCCGAAGGCGACGACGGCGCGGAAGACGCCCTCGGTGGTCTCGGCCAGGTCGATGATCTCGCTGACCGGGCCGACGCCGGTGCCGTCCGCGTAGCCGAAGGTGATGAAGACGACGTGCGCCAGCAGCGTCCACAGGATGCCGAAACCGGTCCAGCGGTGCCAGGAGGTCAGCCGGTCCATGCCGATGCGGCGGTCGAGCCAGGGCAGCCGGGCCACGAGGACCAGCTGGAAGGCCATGAGGAGGGCGCCGTAGAGGCCGGCCGCCCGGCCGATCACGATCAGCGCGTTGGAGGCGAAACCCGCCTGGGCGAAGAAGTAGGCGACCACGGCCACGTTCGCGGCCAGCACGGCGTACAGGCTCGTGCGCGCCACCACCCTGGGCCGTATCGCCGTGGGGGGCGCGGGGGGCGATTGGACGGTCGTCACGGGACGGCAGCTCCTAGATCGGGACCTGGATATCCGAAAGCTTGGCTGGCCAGGCCTGTCGTTTTGCTGTCGGACAACTTTCAAGTGCTTATCGATACGGTCGCCCGAGGACACCGGCCGTGGCATTCCAGCCTGGGTGGCGCACTATGTGCGGGTGGAAAAAGTACGACTCCTCGTCGTGGACGACGACCCGCCGATCGCCGACCTCGTCGCGACGGTCGCCCGTTACGAGGGCTGGGAGGCGGTCACCGCGAACTCCGGTGAGGAGGCGTTGCGGCGGGCCGCCGAGTTCCATCCGGACATCGTGGTGCTCGACCTGATGCTGCCGGACCTGGACGGCTTCGGCGTGCTCGACCGGCTGCGCGGCTCGGGGACGATGGTGCCGGTGGTGTTCCTGACCGCGCGGGACGCGGTCGCCGACCGGGTGGCCGGGCTGACCCGGGGCGGTGACGACTACCTGGTCAAGCCGTTCGCGGTGGAGGAGCTGATGGCTCGGCTGCGGACCGTGCTGCGGCGCAGCGCCGGGCCCGGGTTCCAGCGGTCGGTCCTCCAGGTCGCGGACCTGACGATGGACGAGGACACCCGTGAGGTGCGGCGCGGCGACAAGCTGCTCACGCTGACCCCGACCGAGTACGAGGTGCTGCGCTTCCTGATGCGCAAGTCACCGACCGTGATGACCAAGGCGCAGATCCTCGACCATGTGTGGGAGTACGGCTTCGGGGGCCGCTCGAACGTGGTCGAGCTGGTCGTCAGCCGGCTGCGCCGCAAGCTCGACGACACGGGCGAGCCGCTGATCCACACCGTGCGGGGCTTCGGATACGTGATCCGGCTGGTCGCCGAGTGATCGGGAGGCTGAGCCGGACGTACCGGAGGCTGCGGCTCGGCACCCGCCTGGCGCTGGGCCTCGGGGTGCTGGCCCTGGTGGCGTTCGCCGTCGTGGGCACCGCGCTGACGATGTACATGCGGGACTATCTGTCGGCCCAGCTCGACGACCAGCTCGGCCTCGCGCAGACCGCCCAGTCGAAGAACATCGCGGCGAAGGGCTCCCTGGAGGGCAAGAAGTACTACCGCTGGTACTACGCGGTGTACGACGTCAAGGACGGCAACCCGGTGCTGCGCAAGCCCGAGGACAGCTCGGACCTGCCCACGGACATAAAGGACCTGACAGCCCTGGCCAAGGCGCAGGCCTCCGCCGACTCGGAACTGCTGCGCACCCGGAACATCACGGGCGAGGGCGAGTACCGGCTGCGCGCCTGCGAGGTCGAGCCCGGGGTGGTGCTGGTCAGCGGGGCGCCGATGGACAACATCGACGACACGGTTCAGCACCTGGTCGTCATCCAGGTGGTCGCCTTCGGGGCCGCGCTGCTGGCCCTGGTGGTGTTCGGCCGCCGGCTGCTGCGGCGCGGTCTGCAACCGCTGAGCGACATGGCGCACACCGCGCACGGCATCGCCTCGCACGACCTGACCGAGTCGGCGGCGCGGCTGCCGCTGCGCGCGGACGAGCGGGGCGGCGGCCCGGAGGTCGAGGAGCTGCGCACCGCCTTCAACACGATGCTGGAGCACATCGACGACTCCCTCGCGGTCCGCGCGGAGGCGGAACAGCGGCTGCGCCGGTTCGTCGCGGACGCCTCGCACGAGCTGCGTACTCCGCTCATGTCGGTACGGGGTTACGCGGACCTCTTCCAGTACGCCGCCGCCAACGCGCCCGAGGAGCGGGACAAGCACCTGGCCCGGCTGCGCGCCGAGGCCGCCCGGATGGGCGTGCTTCTCGACGACCTGCTGCTCCTCGCCCGCCTTGACGCGGCGGAGGTGGAGGCGCCGCTGCGGATGCGGGACGCGGACCTGGTGGAACTGGCCGAGGAGGCGTCGGACGCGTTCCGCGCGAGCCACGCCGACCATCCGCTGACGGTCGAGAAGGGCCCCGAGTCGCTCCGGCTGCGCCTGGACCCGCAGCGCGTCCGCCAGGTCCTGGACAACCTCCTCACCAACGCGGCCGTCCACACCCCCGTCGGCACCCCCGTCTCGATCTCGGTCGCGGCCGAGGGCTCCGGCGCGGTGGTCCGGGTCACGGACGCGGGCCCCGGCATCCCGGCCGCCGACCGAGAACGCGTCTTCGACCGCTTCTACCGCGTGGACAAGGCCCGCAGCCGCGACCGGGGCGGCAGCGGCCTGGGCCTGTCGGTCGCGAACGCGCTGATCCGGGCGCACGGCGGGACGATCGAGGTGGGCGGAGGACCGGGCGGGACGGTGTTCACCGTACGGCTCCCGCTCAGCGGTACGGCAGGTCTTACGGACCCGTGACGTGCGGGGCGTGGGCCCTCGCCGAGCCGGGTCGCCGCCCTAGCGTGGACGCATGCGTGTACTGGTCACCGGCGGTGCCGGGTTCATCGGGTCCCATGTCGTGCGGGCACTGGAGTCACACGGGCACGAGCCCGTCGTGTACGACGACCGCGCCGACCCCGCCTGCGACGTACGGGACCCGGACGCCGTCCGCGGCGCCCTGTCCGGCGTCGACGCGGTCTGCCACCAGGCGGCGATGGTCGGCCTCGGCGTCGGTTTCGCGGACGCCGCACAGTACGTCTCCCGCAACGATCTCGGCACCGCCGTGCTGCTCACCGCCATGGCCGAGTCGGGCGTACGGCGCCTGGTGCTGGCCGGGTCGATGGTCGTGTACGGCGAGGGGCGGTACGTCTGTCCCGCGCACGGCGTGGTCCGGCCGGGCCCGCGTGCGGTCGCCGACCTCGACGCCGGCCGCTTCGAACCGTCCTGTCCGGTGTGCGGGGCGGAGCTGTCGCGCGGGCTGGTCGCGGAGGACGCCCCGGTCGACCCGCGGAACGTGTACGCGACGACCAAGCTGACCCAGGAGCACCTGGCGGCGGCGTGGGCCCGGGCCACCCCCGGTGCCTCGGCGGTGTCGCTGCGCTACCACAACGTGTACGGCCCCGGCATGCCCCGCGACACCCCGTACGCGGGCGTCGCCTCCTTCTTCCGCTCGTCGCTGGCCCGCGGTGAGGCACCGCGCGTCTTCGAAGACGGGCGCCAGCTACGGGACTTCGTTCACGTACGGGACGTGGCGGCGGCCAACGTGGCGGCGCTGGAGGCGAGTTCGGCCGAGGGCGCGCTGACGGTCTACAACACCGGCAGCGGCGAACCGCACACGGTCGGCGAGATGGCCCGCGCCCTGGCCGCCGCGCACGGCGGCCCGGAGCCGGTGGTCACCGGGGAGTACCGGCTCGGCGACGTACGGCACATCGCGGCCGACTCGACGCTGCTGCGCACGGAGTTGGGGTGGAAGGCGGGGGTGGGGTTCGAGGAGGGGATGCGGGAGTTCGCCGCGGCGGAGTAGAGGTCATGGGCGTGGGGTGGGACGGGCGGCTCACGCCTCGGACACCGCGACCGGCAGCGTCACCTCGAAGCGGCATCCGCCGGGGATGTTCCGTACGGTGGCCCGGCCCTGGTGGGCCTCGACGATGCCCCGGACGATGGCGAGGCCAAGGCCCGCTCCGGCGGGGGGAGTTCGGGCGTGGGTACCGCGCCAGCCCGTGTCGAAGACACGCGGGAGGTCCTCCTCCGGGATGCCTCCGCAGCCGTCCGTCACGGACAACACCACGCCTTCGGGGGAGCGTTCGGCGGCCACCGCGACCGTGCCGTCGGCCGGGGTGCGCCGGATCGCGTTGATGAGCAGGTTGCCCAGCACCCGGCTCATCTCCTTGCCGTCCACCTCCACCGGAACGGGCTCGACCCGGCCCCCGATCAGCCGTACGCCGTGCTCGCTGGCCAGCGCGTCGGCGCCGGCCAGCGCGTCGCCGACGAGGTCGAACAGGGAGATCCGGCTGGGGCTCAGCGCCAGCGCCCCCGCGTGGATGCGGGAGAGTTCGAAGAGGTCGCCGACCATGTCGTTGAGGCGTTCGACCTCGGTGCGGATCTGGCGGAGGTAGCGGTCGGGGTCGTCGGCGACGCCGTCCTCCAGGGCCTCGGACATCGCGCGCAGTCCGGCCAGCGGGGTGCGCAGATCGTGGGAGATCCAGGCGACCAGCTCGCGCCGGGAGGACTCCAGGGCGCGCTCGCGTTCCCGGGACTCGGCGAGTCGGGCGCTGGTGCTCTCCAACTCCCGGCTGAGGTCGGCGAGTTCGGCGGTCGCCGCGCCCTCGGGGGTGGTGAAGTCGCCGCCGTCGCCGAAGGAGCGGGCGGCGAGCGCGAGGGCGCGGCTGCGGCCGACGACCCAGCGGCCCAGCAGCAGCGCGGTGGCCAGGGAGACCACCGTGGCCATCGCGACGACCGTCGTGACGACGCTCAGGTCATGGCTGGACAGGAACATCGCCTGCGCCACGGCCAGCGTCCCCGCGAGCATCGCGGTGACGGCGACGGCGGCCACCACGGCGAGGTGCGCGACGACCGAGCGCCGCCGGATCAGCAGCAGCACACCGGCCCCGAGGAGCCCGGCCGCGGCGGCGCCGAGAAAGGCGAAGAGCGCGATGAGGACGGTGTCTCGCATGGCTCAGGCCTCCTGTCCGGAACCGTCTCCGGGGGCGTCCGGCCCGGAGCTGTCCTGACCCGGCGCGTCCTGACCTGCGCCATCGTGCGCGGCCGCGTCCTGTCCCGCCGCGTCGAACCGATAGCCGACCCCCCACACCGTCTGGATCAGGCGCGGCCGGGCCGGATCGTCCTCGACCTTGCCGCGCAGGCGCCGGACATGGACCGTCACGGTCGACAGGTCGCCGAAGTCCCACCCCCACACCTCCCGCATCAGGTCCTCCCGGCTGTAGACGTGCCCGGGATGCCGCAGGAAGAAGGCGAGGAGGTCGAACTCCCGGATGGTGAGGGCCAGTTCGACACCGTCCTTGTCGGCGCGGCGGGCCGCCGGGTCGAGCGAGAGACCGGCCGCGCGCAGCGGGCCGCGCGGCGCCGACACGGGCCGGGCGCGGCGCAGGACGGACTCGACGCGCAGCACCAGTTCGCGGGGGCTGAAGGGCTTGGTGACGTAGTCGTCGGCGCCGACCTCCAGGCCGAGGATGCGGTCGTCCTCGTCGCCGCGCGCGGTGAGCATGATCACCGGCACGGGTCCCTGTCCCCGCATCCGCCGGCACACCTCCAGGCCGTCCATACCGGGCAGCATCAGGTCGAGGACGACGAGATCCGGCCAGTGCGCGGCGGCCCGGGCCAGCGCGTCGGGGCCGTCGCCGGCCCGGTCGACCACGTATCCGGCCCGGTCGAGGTATCCGGAGACGACCTCGGCGACGGTGGGGTCGTCGTCCACGACGAGGACCCTCGCCCCGTCCGGTGCGTACGGCTGTTGCTGCTCCATGCCGCCAGCCTCGCACCCGGCCCGCTCCGATGCCGTCGCAGGCCTCTGACGTCCGCGTTTCGTAAGAATCCGAAGTCCGGAATGCCCGTTTTCCGTTCGTAGGGTGAGACCGTGACGACCACCCCCACTCCCTCTCCCTTCCCGGCCGTGGCGCCCGCCGGCGTCGACGTCGTGCTCCCGTGTCTCGACGAGGCCGAGGCGCTGCCCGAAGTCCTGGCGCGGGTGCCGGCCGGCTGGCGCGCCCTCGTCGTGGACAACGGCTCCACGGACGGTTCGGCCGAGCTCGCCCGCGCGCTCGGCGCGACCGTCGTGCGCGAGGAGCGGCGCGGTTTCGGCGCCGCCTGCCACGCGGGCCTGCTGGCCGCCACGGCGGACATCGTCTGCTTCTGCGACTGCGACGCGTCCCTCGACCCGGCCGACCTGGTGCCCTTCGTGGACCGGATCCGGTCCGGCGAGGCCGATCTCGTCCTGGGCCGGCGCCGACCGCAGGGCCGCGGCAGCTGGCCGCCGCACGCCCGGGCCGGCAACCTCGCCCTCGCCCGGCTCCTGCGCCGCCGCACCGGTCTGCGCCTGCACGACCTCGGCCCGCTGCGCGCCGCCCGCCGCGATGCGCTCCTCTCCCTCGGCCTCACGGACCGCCGCAGCGGCTACCCGCTCCAGATGGTCGTGCGCGCCGCCGAGGCGGGCTGGCGGATCGCCGAGTACGACGTCCCGTACCGTCCGCGCCTCGGTGCCTCGAAGGTGACCGGGACCTGGCGCGGGACCTGGCAGGCGGTACGGGACATGAACCGCGTACTGGCCGAACGCCCCGCCGACCAGGGAGCCCTGCGATGACCGCGACCACGCTCCTCGTCATCGCCAAGGAACCCCGGCCCGGCCGGGTCAAGACGCGACTGACCCCACCGTTCACGCCGGCGGAGGCCGCGGCTCTCGCCGAGGCGGCGCTCGCGGACACCCTCGACACGGTGGCGCGCACCCCGGCCGACCGCCGGGTCCTGGTCCTCGACGGCGCGCCCGGGCCCTGGCTGCCGCCCGGCTTCGAGGTGGTGCCGCAGTGCGCGGGCGGTCTCGACGTCCGGCTCGCGGCGGCCTTCGCCGGCTGCACCGGCCCGGCCCTCCTCGTCGGCATGGACACCCCCCAGGTCACCCCGGACCTCCTCACCGTCGACTTCGCCGACTGCGACGCGTACTTCGGTCCCGCCGAGGACGGCGGCTTCTGGTCCCTGGGCCTGGCCGCCCCCGACCCCGCGCTCCTCCTCGGCGTCCCCATGTCGACCCCGCACACCGGCGCCGCCCAACGGGCCCGGCTGGCGGGCCTGCGGGTACGGGAGCTGCCGTGCCTCCGCGATGTGGACACGGCGTACGACGCGGAGGTCGTCGCGAGGGCGGCGGCCGGAAGTCGATTCGCCGCCCGATGGACCGAGTTGAGCGGAACGGGGGTTCGGTGAGCGGCGTGACGAGGGTGGCCGAGCGGGTCGCCCGGCAGAGCGGCTCGGTCGAGGGACGGCCCTGGTCCGCCGATCCGTACTCCGACGCCCTGCGCAGCGGCCGGGGGCCGCTCTTCCTGCGGCGGGCCGACGGCTGGCTGCTGCCGTTGGAGGTCGAGCGGTGGTGCGCGGACGCCGACGCGGTGGATCTGGGGGTGCTGCGGCGCTGCGAGGGCGCGGTGCTGGACGTCGGCTGCGGGCCCGGGCGGCTGGTCGCGGCTCTGGCCGTACGGGGCCGGCGGGTGCTCGGCATCGACGTGAGCGAGGCGGCCGTGGCCCGCACGGTCGCCCTCGGCGGACAGGCCCTGCACCGGTCTGTCTTCGAACCGCTGCCCGGTGAGGGCCGTTGGGGCACGGCGCTGCTGATCGACGGGAACGTCGGCATCGGCGGCGACCCGCGCGCGCTGCTCGACCGGACCGCCCAACTCCTCGTCCCGGGCGGCCTGTTGATCGCCGAGACGGTGGCGGGACTGGACGTCGACGAGCAGATCCACGTACGCGTCACCGACGCCCGCGGGACCGTCGGCACCGCCTTCCCGTGGGCCCGGCTCGGCACGCCGGCCCTGCTGCGCCTCGGTGAGCGGGCGGGCTGGCGTGCCGTCGATCAGTGGTCGGCCGACGGCCGTTCCTTCGTCGCCCTGCGCAGCCGCACCGCGTACAGCAGGACGTAGAGCAGGGCCGAGCCGCCGAACAGCGCCGCCGTCAGCAGCAGCCAGCGGGTCGCGAAGCCGTCGGCGGACAGGCCGGTGGCGGCGGTGTAACGCCCCGCCACCTCGCCGCCGATCAGCGGGAACCACACCAGCAGGAGCAGCCCGGACAGGACGGCGGGCACGCGGACGTACATCACCGCGCCCGGCCGTCGGCCCGCCGCCCGCACGAGCACGCGGTCCGCCGCCGCGTACAGCGGGAGCAGCACCAGGTCGTGGAGCAGGGCGGCGCCGACGATCCACAGCGCCACGTCGAACCAGTCACGGTCGAGCAGTCGCACCCCCGCGTAGGCGGCGAGCGCGAACGAGCAGGCGAGCAGCAGGAGTTGGAACGGGCTGCCGAGTTCGAAGCGGGGGCGGAACGGGCCGCCGAGCCGGAACCGGGGGCGCATCGCGGGTCGCCGGCAGCCGAGGGTCAGTCTCATCACAGGTCTCCGAACGTCAGTCGGGCCACCCACTTGGTGTTGAGCACTCCAGGCGCCGCGGGCACGATGATCCGCGCCGGGTGGCCGTGGTCGGGGGTGAGTTCCGCCCCGTTGACGAAGAGGGCGAGCAGGGAGCGGGGGTCGGCGACCTGGTTGGCGCGCAGGGCCGCCCGGCGGAACGAGCCGTGCATCTGAAGCGACTCGACGAAGACGTCGGTCGGCTCGTCGTGTCCGACGAGGGCGGCGAGGTCCCGCAGCCGTACCCCGCGCCACCGTTGGTCGGAGGTGGCCCAGCCCTCGACGCAGGCGATGGGCAACGCGGCGCTGTTCAGAGGGAGTCGGAGCAGTTCGGCCCGGCTGAGCCGGACGGTGCCGCCGCGCCCCGTCACCACCAGGCGCCAGGCCTCCTCGCTCGTCTCGGCCGCCCTGATCCCGGCGTACGCGGCGGTCTTGTTGATCTGGAAGGCGCCGGGTCCGCTCCCGGGTTCGGCGCCGCCGTGCGGGGCGAGGACGGCGCTCCAGCGCAGCCCGTCGAAGCTCCGCCCCACCGTCGTACCGAACAGCAGCAGCGAACCGCCCCCGACCAGGCCGACCGCTCCACGCCGGGACACGGTGGTCGGGCCGGGGTTCGGAGAGGTCAACTCGTCGCCCTCGCCCGGCGGTTCGTGCGCTCCGGGCCGTCCCCGCAGCACGCGCAGATTCCGCAGGGCCACCGGTGTCTTCAGCACGGCGTGCGCGACGAACGCGGCGAAGAACACCCAGGCGCCGTAGAAGTGCAGGGTGTAGAAGGAGCCGGGGAAGATGTAGTCGAGTTGGACGTTCAGCACGCCCGTGACGAACTCGAACAGGCCGCCGCCGACCAGGAGCAGCAGCGAGAGCCGCTCCAGCGCGTGGGCCAGGGAGCGGGCCGGCGGCAGCGTGAACAGCTTGGGCACGACCGACCACAGCTTGGCCAGCAGGACGGGGATCAAGGCGATCCCGAGGGTGACGTGGACGCCCTGGGTGAGCCGGTACAGCCAGTGCGGGTCGGTCGGCCAGGCGAACAGGTAGAAGCCGAGCAGCCCCTTGCCCGGGGTCTTGTCGTTCACCGACGACAGGTCCGGGTTGTAGGCGGCGTACGACAGCAGTCCCGTCACGAACAGCACCGTGATCCCGCCGAGCAGGACGAGGCCGAGCAGCGAGGTGAACCAGGGCCCGCGCAACGGGCTGCGCCAGAACGCGGGCGAGAAGGGAGTGCGTGGCATGCCCCGACGGTAGGTCCGCGACCACCCTTGAGAGGGTCTGCGAATCATGACGAAAGTCTGACGTCCGCCCACGTCAGCGCCTCGGACGGGCCACGGCGGCCTAGCGTTGCCGCGTGCACCGCGACCTTCTCGAGGACCTGTCCCGCGCCCTTCACCGACCGCTCGTCCGTGCTCCTGGCCGCGGCCTCCGTCGCGATCTGTCTCGTGGCCCACGTCGTGATCTCTACGCAGCTCTCGCCGCCGCCCTCCTCGTCCTCGCCGCCGTCCTCGTCGGCCGGGCGATCCAGCACCGCGACGGCTCGCTCCGCGTCAACTGGCCGCCCCTGCTAGCGGACTGGCACCCGCACGTGGGCCCGGGCACGCCGGCCGCGATCGTCGTCGCGGTCGGCGTCGTCGCGTACGGCCCGGCGCTCGCCGCCCGACTCCCCTGGCGCCCGCTGCTGTTCGCGGTCTGGGCGGCGGGATCGGCGTGGACGTGGTCCCTGGCCCTGGTGGACGGCTGGTACCGGGGTGTCGCCGAGCAGCTGACCACGAGGAACGAGTACCTGCGCTCCGTCGACCGCTTCCACGACATCCCGTACGCCCTGCGGGACTTCACCCACCACATCCTGATCGACTCGCCCGCCAACTGGCCCGCGCATGTCGCCGGGCACCCCCCGGGCGCCACCCTCACCTTCGTGCTGCTGGACCGGATCGGACTGGGCGGCGGTGGCTGGGCAGGCGCCTTCGTCATCACCGTCGGCACCACCGCGGCGGTCGCGGTCCTGGTCGCCGTACGGGCCCTGGCGGACGAGGAATTGGCCCGGCGCGCGGCCCCCTTCCTGCTGCTGGCGCCGGCCGCGGTGTGGGTGGGCACCTCGGCGGACGGCTACTTCGCGGCCGTCGCCGCATGGGCACTCGCGCTGCTCGCCCTCGCGGTCACGGGACACCGGCCGCGGTGGACCGGCCTCGCGTCCGGTCTGCTCTTCGGCCTGACCGCCTACCTCTCGTACGGCCTCACCCTCTTCGCCCTGATCGCCGCGGCCGTACTCGTCCTGGGCCGCTCCCGCGCCCGCGCGCTCCCCTTTGTCCTGGCCGGACTCGCCGTCGTACCGGCCGTGTTCACCGCGCTGGGCTTCAACTGGTGGGAGGCGTACCGCCTGTTGGTCACCCGGTACTACCAAGGTGCGGGCGGCGTCCGCCCGTACGGCTACTGGGTGTGGGCGAACCTGGCCTGCGCGGCGATCATCGTGGGCCCGGCGACGGCGGCCGGCCTGCGCCGGGCAGGTGCGGCCCTGCGGCGATCCGACCGGACGTCCACCGGCCGCCTCGCGCTCCTCGTCGCCGCCACCCTGCTCGCCCTCCTCCTCGCGGACCTGTCCGGCATGAGCAAGGCGGAGACGGAACGCATCTGGCTGCCGTTCGCGATGTGGCTTCTGCCGGCCTGCGCGTTCCTGTCCGCCCCACGCGCCTGGCTCACCGCCCAGGCCGTACTCGCACTGCTCGTCAATCACCTGTTGCTGACGGGTTGGTGAACAACGCGGCGGGAAGAACGCGGCCGCGAAGAAAGCGCTCCCATTCCGGTGACTGTCGACTGAAACTACAACAGCGGCTTTTGACTGCGGATGGACGGAATTCGGTGACGCACAATTCCGCGCACAGTTCCCACGCGGACCGCGACACGAAGTATTTACGTGGGCTCCGCCTCCCTGTCCGTCACGTTTCGAAGGCATGTGACACAAGTGAATGTGAGCGCGCCCCGGAGGGACTTGGTCGCGGAATGGCCGGATTTTCGGAAGTTTGGGATGAGCTGGCGCAACTGGCTGGATCATGGCGGAGGGCCGATCGACCGCGTAGGCGATGTTGACCCGCGGGTAACCATGGGGCTAGCTTTTCACTAGTTATCCACACGACTTTCCACGCATAACGGTGTGCCCTTTCGCACCGGTTCGCCGCTCGTAGGCCGTATCCCCCCACCGTGCAGTTTCGCCGTTCATTCGGAGAATCATGACGTCTGCCCTGCGCGCCGAAGACTTGATCATTGGAATCACCCCGCTGCGTGAACCGGACGCCCGACTCGCCGCGGCCGTCAGCCACTCCGGCGGTCTAGGCGTACTGGATCTCGGACCCGGTGACCGAAGAACGAGAGAGGCCCTGGCGCGCTTGCGCCGCTGGGCGCCCGGTACCTACGGGGTGCGCCTCGGAGCCGGCTGCCGGATCCGGTCCGGTGAGCTCGCGGACGGCCCGACCACCGTGGTCCTGGCCGCCGACGCGCCGCTGCGGGTTGCGGATCTCGCCGGGGCTCATCGCGTCCTCGTCGAGGTCACCGACCTCGACCAGGCCCTCGACGCGGTCCGTTCCGGCGCGCACGGGCTGATCGCCCGCGGCAGTGAAAGCGGCGGGCGGGTCGGCGAGTTGAGCACGTTCGTGCTTCTCCAGCAGCTGCTGGGCGCACCCGGCGTGGACGTCCCGGTCTGGGCCTGCGGGGGCATCGGTCCGCGTACGGCCGCCGCGGCGGTGGCCGGCGGGGCGGCCGGGGTCGTGCTCGACAGCCAGCTCGCGCTGCTGGCCGAGTCCGGGCTGCCCGAGGCGGCAGCGGCGGCGCTGCGCTCGATGGACGGCTCCGAGACGACGGTCGTGGCAGGGCATCGGGTGCTGCACCGCCGGGGGCCTGACGCTCCCAAGGTGCGGACCGGTGACCCGGCCGAGGTGGCCCGCTCCCTCGGCGCCCAGGATCTGCGCACCCAACTGCTGCCTGTGGGTCAGGACGGCTTTCTCGCAGCTCAGTTCGCCGAGCGGTGGGGTGATGTCGGCGGGGTGGTCCGCGGACTGACGGCCGCCGTGCGGGACGCCGTGCAAAGCGATGCACCCGCCCGGGCACTGCGCCACCACTCCCCCATGAGCCAGGCTCTCGGCACCGAACTGCCCATCGCCCAGGGGCCGATGACCCGGGTCAGCGACCAGGCGGGCTTCGCCGCGGCGGTCGCCGACGGGGGCGGACTGCCGTTCATCGCGCTGGCGTTGGCGACCGGCGAGCAGACGCACGCGGTGCTCACCCAGACCCGGGACGCCGTGGCGGGACGGCCCTGGGGCGTCGGAGTGCTCGGCTTCGCGCCCGAGGAGACCAGGAACGCCCAGCTCGAAGCCGTACGACAACTCCGGCCCACGCACGCGATCATCGCCGGCGGCCGGCCCTCGCAGGCCGAGGCGCTGGAGGGTGCCGGGATCCGCACCTTCCTGCACGTGCCCTCGCCGGGGCTGCTGCGGCAGTTCCTGGAGGCGGGCGTCCGCCGGTTCGTCTTCGAGGGCTCGGAGTGCGGCGGCCATGTCGGGCCCCGCAACAGCTTCCCGCTCTGGGAGGCCCAACTCGCCGTACTGGAGGACTTTCCCAAGGCCGAGGGCCTGGAGGTGTTCTTCGCGGGCGGTGTGCACGACGAGCGGTCCGCCGCGATGGTGGCCGCGCTCGCCGCCCCGCTGACGGCCCGCGGCGCGGCCGTCGGCGTCCTCATGGGCACCGCCTATCTGTTCACGGAGGAGGCGGTGGAGTGCGGGGCGATCCGGCCCCTGTTCCAGGAACAGGTCGTACGGGCCACCGGCACCGCCCTCCTGGAGACCGCGCCCGGCCATGCCACCCGCTGCGTCCGGAGCCCGTTCAGTGACGGTTTCCGGGAGTTGGGGGACGAACTGCGTGCGCGGGGCGTCCCCGACCGGCGGATGTGGGAGGAGCTGGAGCGGCTCAACGTCGGCCGTCTGCGCATCGCCAGCAAGGGCGTGGAGCGGGATGCCGGTGGGGAGCTGGCCGCCGTCGACGAGGAACGCCAGCTCGCCGAGGGGATGTTCATGGCCGGCGAGGTGGCCGTGCTGCGCTTGGCGACCACGACCGTCGGCGCGCTGCACCGCTCGGTGACGGCGGGCGCCGCCGAGTTCTACGCCGGGCGGTCCCGTGAACTCCTCGACGAGGACGGGGACTTGGGTGAGGAGGCCGCACCCGAGCCGCTCGACATCGCTGTCGTCGGCATGGCCTGCATGTTCCCGGGGGCACCGGACCTCGCCTCCTTCTGGGCCAATGTCCTGGGCGGTCACGACGCGGTCGGCGAGGTGCCGGCCGCCCGTTGGGATCCCGCCGTGCACTGGTCCGAGGACGGCACGGGCGTCACCCCGTCCAAGTGGGGCGGCTTCCTGCCCGAGATCCCCTTCGACCCGCTGCGCTACGGCATCCCGCCGACCTCTCTCGGCAACATCGAGCCGGTGCAGCTGCTGGCCCTCGAAGCGGCCCGGCGGGCGCTCGAGGACGCCGGATACGGCGAGCGGGGACGGGAGTTCGACCGGGCCCGCACCTCGGTGGTGTTCGGCGCGGAGGCGGGCAGCGACCTCTCCAACGCCACCACCCTGCGGGCCGTCCTGCCCTCGTACTACGGCAAGGTCCCCGACGGGCTGGCCGAGCAGCTGCCGGACCTCACCGAGGACTCCTTCCCCGGCATGCTCGCCAACGTTGTCTCCGGCCGGATCGCCAACCGGCTCGACCTCGGCGGCGCCAACTACACCGTCGACGCGGCCTGCGCGTCCTCGCTGGCCGCGCTGGACGTCGCCTGCAAGGAACTCGTGGGCGGCACCAGCGACGTCGTGCTGTGCGGCGGCGCCGACCTGCACAACGGCATCAACGACTACGTGCTCTTCTCATCCGTGCACGCCCTCTCCCCCACCGGCCGCTCCCGGGCCTTCGACAGTTCGGCCGACGGCATCGCGCTCGGCGAGGGCGTCGCGTGCGTCGTCCTGAAGCGGCTGTCCGACGCCGAGCGTGACGGCGACCGGATCTACGGTGTGGTCAAGGGAGTCGGCAGCTCCAGCGACGGCCGCTCACTGGGCCTGACCGCGCCGCGCCCGGAGGGGCAACGGGCCGCGCTGCAGCGGGCGTACCGCAACGCGGGGGTCTCACCGGCCGAGGTCGGTCTCGTCGAGGCGCACGGCACCGGGACCGTGGTCGGCGACCGTACCGAACTCACCATCCTCAGCCAGGTGTTCACCGAGTCCGGTGCCGCGCCCGGCAGTTGTGCGCTCGGCTCGGTCAAGTCGCAGATCGGGCACACCAAGTGCGCCGCAGGGCTGGCGGGACTGATCAAGACCGTGCTGTCCCTGTACACCGGGGTCAAGCCGCCCACCCTGCACGTACGGCGGCCCAACGCGGCCTGGCGGGAGGGCGAGAGCCCCTTCGTCTTCCACACCGAGGCCCGCCCCTGGGCGGTGCCGGCCGGCGAACGCATCGCGGGCCTGAGCGCGTTCGGCTTCGGCGGCACCAACTTCCACGCCGTGATCGAGGCCCACGCCGACGCCGTACCGCCCGCCCACGGCCTCGACGCCTGGCCGGCCGAGCTGTTCACCTTCCGGGGCACGGACCAGGCGGCGGCCCGGCGGGGCATGGAGACCCTCCTGAAGACGGCGGAGTCCTCCGGCACCGACGGCCGCCTGCCCTGGCGCCTGCGGGATCTCGCGCTCGCCGCGTCCCGCAGGTCGGACGCCCGCCATGAGCCCGTCCAGGCGGCCGTGGTCGCGACGGACGTCGAGGGGCTCGTGACCCAACTGCGGCGGGCGCTGGCCGGGGAGCATGATCCGGGGGCCGGGATCCATCTGGCGGAAGCCGTCGGAGAGAGCGGCGCGGAATCTGCCGCGGCAATCGGCACGGAACCCGGCGTACGGTCTGTCCCGGAAGCGCCCGGCAAAGTTGCCTTCCTCTTCCCCGGGCAGGGCAGCCAGCGGCCCGGGATGCTCGCGGACGTCTTCGTCGCCTTTCCCGAGCTCCAGTACTTCCTCCAGCTCGGGCGCGACCACGCCACCGCGCTGTACCCGCCCACCGCCTTCGACGACACCGCGCGCGACCGCGCGCAGGCCGATCTGACCGACACGCGGGTCGCCCAACCCGCCCTCGGCATCACCTCGCTCGCCGCGTACGCCCTGCTCGGGGCGGCGGGCGTGCGGCCCGACATGGCGGCCGGGCACAGCTACGGCGAGCTGGCCGCCCTGTGCGCGGCCGGCGTGATCGAACCGGAGGCGCTGCTGGAACTGAGCGCCGAGCGCGCGGCGGCGATCCTCGCGGCCACCGGCGGGGACGACCCGGGCGCGATGGCCGCGGTCGCCGCCGGCGCCGAGGAGGTCGCGGCGGCTCTGCGGGCGACCGGTGCCCCCGATTCGGTCGTCCTCGCCAACCACAACTCGCCCCGCCAGACCGTGGTTTCGGGCCCGACGGACGCGGTCACCACCGCCGTACGACTGCTGCGCGAGACCGGTCTCGGCGCCAAACGCATCCCCGTCGCCTGCGCCTTCCACAGCCCCCTGGTGGCGGACGCGGGCGAGCGGTTCGCCGAGGCGCTTGCCGAACGGCCTGTGCAGCCACCGGAGTTCCCTGTCTGGTCCAACCGCACCGCCGCCCCCTACGCCGGTGACGCCGACGCGATCCGCGCCGAACTCGCCGCCCAGATCGGCTCACCGGTCCGCTTCGTCGCGCAGATCGAGGCGATGTACGAGGCCGGGGCGCGGATCTTCGTGGAGGCGGGGCCCGGGACGGTGCTGACCCGGCTGGTCGGCCAGATCCTCGGGGACCGCCCGCACCAGGTCGTCGCGTGCGAGCCGCGGGCCGGCAGCGGGCTGCGCGGCTGGCTCGACGCGCTGGCCCAACTGGCCGTCGCCGGCGTGCCGGTGCGCACCGGATGGCTGTTCCAGGGGCGGGACGCCGTCGACGCGACCAAGGCGACCCCGCCCCGGCGCCCCGGCTGGACGGTCGACGGCCAGCTGGTCCGTACGGCCGCAGGAGACACCCTTCCCGGTGCGCTCGCACCGGCTCGACGCGTTGTGGAGACGACCGTGACGACGAACCAGCCGGGCCCCGCCCCGGTCAACCGGGACGAGCTGATCGCCGAATTCCTGCGCACCAGCCGGGAGATGGTGGCCGCGCAACGGGACGTCCTGCTGACGTACTTCGGCGCGACGGCCCCCGGACAGTGGGTACCCGCGCCCGCGGCCCCTCCCGTGCAGTGGGTCCCGGGGACGGCCACCGCACCGGTACCGGCAGCCGTCGCCGCCGTCCCGCAGGACGCGCCCTCGCCCCAACTCCCTGTGGCTGCCCAGGAATCCGCGCCCGCCGCCGAGGCTCTCGGCGAGGCGGACGTCCTAGCCGTCGTTCTGGAGATCATCAGCGAACGGACCGGCTACCCCGTCGACATGATCGAACCCGACCTCGACCTGGAGGCCGACCTCAGCATCGACTCGATCAAACGGGCCGAGATAGCGGGCGAGTTGGCGAAGCGGCTGGGCATCGGCGCCGGGATGGATGTGACCGCTCTGGACGACTCCGAACTGGAGGACCTGGCGAAGGCCCGTACGGCGGGCGCGGTGACGGACTGGCTGGCGGCCCGCCTGACCGGACCCACGGCGCCGGCGCCCGAACAGCCGGGGACGACCCAAGACGGACCTGGCGCCCCCGCTGCTCCGGCCGAGCCCGACACCCCGGAGGTCGGTGGCGTGGCGCCCCGGCGCTTCGTACTCCGGCCCGTTCTCCTCCCCGGCCGAGGCGGCGCCCTTGACGGCCAGGGCATCTCCGTCGACCCCAACTCCCTCGCCCCGCAAGGGAAAACCGCCCTGTCCGGGAAGCGCTTCGTCCTCCTCGGTGACGACGACACCGCGGCCGTGGCCAGTGAGGTCGCCGCCCGGCTCGCCGCGCACGGCGCCGAGGTGACGCCGCTCGCCGCAGACCACCTGCTGACCGAGGCCGACGGAGCCGTGGACGGCGTGCTGTTCCTCGACCCGCTCGCCGGCGCCCGGCCCCCTGTGCTGCCCGACGCCTTCTCCGTCCTCCAGGCGGTCCTGCGGCGCGCGCCGCGCCACCTGCTGGCGGTGCGTCCCGCGGAGTCGCAGCTCCGCTCGGCGGGTCTGCACGGGCTGTTCCGTACGGTCGCCCGCGAGTACCCGGAGATCCGCGCGAGGATCGTCGACGTCGACGACCTCACGCCAACTGCCGTGGCCGACGCGGTCATCGGCGAGTTGACCGCCGACGACGACGCTCCCGTGGTGGTGCGCGGCGCGTCCGGACGGCACGGTCTGGAGCTGACCGAGGTACCGCTCGGGGCACTCGCCACCAACGGGGCCGGACCGGCCGGTGACGGCGCCGCCGAGGCCGCCGCGCTCGGACTCGACCGCGACTCGGTGGTACTGCTGGTCGGCGGCGCGCGGGGCATCACCGCGAAGTTCGCCGCCGCGCTCGCCGGGGCCTCCCGGTGCCGTATCGAACTGCTCGGCCGTACGCCCGCCCCGGCCGGCCCCGAGGACCCGGCGACCGCCGCCGCCCGCACCCCCGCCGAACTGCGCGCCGCCCTCGCCGCCCAGGGCGGCCGCTCCCCCGCCGACATCAACCGCGCCGCCGAACTCCTGCTGGCCCAGCGGGAGATCACCGCCACCCTGGCGGAACTGGCCGCGCTCGGCAGCCCGGCGCGCTACCACTCCGTCGACTTCCGGGAACCCGACGGCGCCCTCCAGGCGGTGAAGGAGATCCACGCCGAGCACGGCCGCCTCGACGGGGTCGTCTACGCGGCCGGGGTGATCGAGGACCGGCTGATCGCGGAGAAGACCGCCGAGTCCTTCCAGCGGGTCTACGGCACCAAGACGGAGGGCGCCGAGACCCTGCTGTCGGCGCTGGCCGAACTCCCCAACGGCCCTGCCTTCGCCGTGCTGTTCGGCAGCATCTCGGCCGTGCTCGGCAACCGCGGCCAGGTCGACTACGCCGCCGCCAACGACGCGCTGGAGAGCCTCGGCACCGCCTGGGCGGCCCGCACCGGGCGGCGCGCGCTGACCGTGCACTGGGGGCCGTGGGCGCCCACCGGCGGTCATCACGGCATGGTGACACCGGAGTTGGGCCGCGAGTACGCCCGGCGCGGGATCGGCCTGATCGACCCGGAGGAGGGCACCGCGGCACTGCTGCGCGAACTCGCCTGGGGCGAGGAGTCGATCCGGTCCGTCGTCTACACCGCGTCGGGCTGGTGACATGACCGGCCCCGTGGCCATCGTGGGCATGTCGGTACTGCTGCCGGGCGCCCCGGACCTGGACACCTACTGGCGCAATCTGCTGGACGGCACCGACGCCATCACGGAGGTGCCCGAAGGCCGGTGGGACGCGGAGGCGTACTACCGGCCGGGCTCCGCCGGCGGCCCCGCCGTCGCCGACCAGGTGTACTGCCGGCGCGGCGGGTTCGTGGACACGCTGGCGGAGGTCGAGGTCACCCGGTTCGGGATCATGCCGAACTCGGTGGCCGGGACCGAGCCGGACCAGCTGATCGCGCTGAAGGTGGCGGCGCAGGCCGTCGCGGACGCGGGCGGCGAGGACCGGCTGCCCGACCGCGACCGCGTCGGGATCATCCTGGGCCGGGGCGGCTATCTGACCCCCGGCCTGGTCCGGCTCGACCAGCGGGTGCGGACGGCGGGACAACTCGTCCGCACGCTGGGCGAGCTGCTGCCCGACCTGACACCCGGTCAACTCGACCGGTTGCGGACGGCGTTCACCGAGCGGCTCGGCCCGGACAGCCCCGAGTCGGCCATCGGCCTGGTGCCCAACCTGGCCGCCTCCCGGGTCGCCAACCGTCTCGACCTGCGCGGCCCCGCGTACACGGTGGACGCGGCCTGCGCCTCCTCGCTGGTCGCCGTCGACCAGGCGGTGACCGAACTGGACTCCAGGCGCTGTGACGTGATGCTGGCCGGAGGCGTCCACCACTGCCACGACATCACGCTCTGGAGCGTCTTCTCCCAGCTCCGCGCGCTCTCCCCGAGCCAGCGCATCCGGCCCTTCCACCGGGGTGCCGACGGCATCCTGATCGGCGAGGGCACGGGCGTGGTCGTCCTCAAGCGCCTCGCCGACGCCGAACGCGACGGCGACCGGATCTACGCCGTGATCCGGGGCACGGGTGTGGCGAGCGACGGCCGCGCGGCGAGCCTCTTCAACCCCGACTCGGCCGGCCAGACCCACGCGGTGCGCCAGGCGTGGCGGGCGGCCGGTCTCGATCCCGCCGAGCCCGGTGCGATCGGCCTCCTGGAGGCCCACGGCACGGCGACACCCGCTGGTGACGGGGCCGAACTGGCCACGCTGGCGGAGGTGTTCGGCCAGGGTGACGGTGATGCGGTGATCGGCTCCGTGAAGTCGATGATCGGCCACACCATGCCCGCCGCCGGTGTCGCGGGCCTGGTCAAGGCGGCCCTCGCCGTCCACCACGGCATGCTCCTCCCGACCCTCCACTGCGACGACCCGCACCCCGCACTCGCGGCCACGCGCTTCCGCCCGCTGGAGAAGGCGACCCCCTGGGAGACGTCGGCCGAGCGGCCGGTGCGGCGGGCGGCGGTGAACGCGTTCGGGTTCGGGGGGATCAACGCGCACGTGGTGCTGGAGGAGGCGCCGGGTGCGGTACGGGGTCGGGGGGCGGGGTCGGCGACCGCCCTTGATGCGGGGCGGCCGGGACAGGCGGGTCAAGCGGGACAGGCCGGTCAGGCGGGTCACGTGACCGTCGCCGAACCCGAGCGCGTCCTCGCACTCGCCGCCGACAGCCCCGAAGGCCTCGCCGCTCTCCTCGACACCGACGACGGCGCCGTACTGGCCGCGGGCCTCGACACCACGCGCCCCTCCGTCGCGGCGGGCGGCGCGCGGCTCGGCATCGTCGATCCGACCGCGAAGCGGCTCGCGCTGGCCCGGCGGGCGGTCGCGAAGGGGCGGGCCTGGCAAGGGCGCAGCGATGTGTGGTTCACGCCGCGCCCGCTCACCGGCGGGACGGCCTTTCTCTTCCCCGGCCTGGAGGGCGACTTCGACCCCCAGGTCGACGATGTGGCCCACCACTTCGGTCTGCCACCGGTGCGTTCGGCGGGTCCGGCGCGGGTCGGGGACGTGGGCCGGCACGGCCTGGGTGTCGTCTCCGTCGGCCGGCTGCTCGACGCCGCTCTGCGCCGTATGGGCGTGGTGCCGGACGCGGTCGCCGGGCACAGCGTGGGCGAGTGGACGGCGATGGTGACGGCCGGGGTGTATGCGGGGGACGAGGTCGGCGCCTTCATGGACGCGTTCGACCCCGACCAACTGACCGTCCCCGGGCTGGCGTTCGGTGCGATCGGCACGTCCGCCGAACGGGTTCTCGCCGCGCTGGACGAGATGTGGGCGGCGGAAGGTGTGGTCCTCTCGCACGACAACGCGCCGGGCCAGTCGATGGTGTGCGGCCCGGTCGAAGCCGTGACGGAGTTCGTCCGGGCCTTCCGGGCGGAGGGTGTGCTGAGTCAGGTGCTGCCGTTCCAATCCGGCTTCCACACACCCATGTTGAAGCCGTACCTCGGTCCCATCGAGGAGGCCACCGACCGCTTCCGCCTCCACCCGCCGACAGTCCCCCTGTGGTCGGGGACGACCGCGTCACCGTTTCCCGAGGACGAGGCGGCCGTGCGTGCGCTGTTCGTCCGGCACCTGCTGGAGCCGGTCCGGTTCCGGCAGCTCGTCGAGGGTCTGTACGCCGCCGGCCACCGTGTCTTCGTCCAGGTCGGCACCGGCCAGCTCGGCTCCCTGGTGGGCGACACCCTCGGCGCCCGCGAGCATCTGGTCGTCGCCGCCAACTCGCCCCACCGCACGGGTCTCGCCCAACTCCGCCGGGTGGCGACGGCGTTGTGGATGGCGGGGGCGGGCATCGCACCCGACCTGCCACCCCAGGGACGTACACCTCGAGTTCATGCTCCTCAGGGACGTGCACGAGTCGACCGACCACCGATCCGCCTCGACCTGGGCGGGGCGCTGGTGTCGCTGGGGGCCGGGGCCCTCAAAGAACTCCGCGCAGAGCTAGTGCCGATGACCACCGCGCGGACACCTGCCGCCGCAATTCCATCTCCCCTGGCGTCAGTCGGCACCTCCCCCGCCCTCGAAGCCCTCGTCGCCGACTCCCCCGTCGCGGCCGAACTGTCCGCCCTGCTGCGCGACACCGCCGACACCGCCGCCGCGCTGATCACCGCAAGTGCCGTCCAGGCGCCCCCGACCACCAGCCGACGCACCACCCTCCACGTCTCCCCCGACGCCATGCCCTACCTCCTCGACCACTGCTTCTTCCCGCAGCGTCCCGGCTGGCCCGACGTCGCCGACCGGTGGCCGGTCGTCCCCGCGACGACGATCGTGCAGCACATCATGGAGACGGCCGAGGCGAACGCTCCCGGCATGCGGGCGGTCGCGGTCCACGGCGCGCGCTTCGACCAGTGGCTGACGGCGACACCCCCCGTCGACGTGCCGGTGACCGTCACCCCCGACAGCCCGAACCGGCTCGCCGTCACCTTCGGCCCCGGCGCCCGAGCCGTCGTGGAGCTGGCCCCCGCCTACCCGGTCGCCCCCGCGCACCACCCCCACCCCGGCGGGGACCGCACCCCCGAGCACACCGCCGCCCAGCTCTACAGCGAGCGCTGGATGTTCCACGGCCCGGCGTTCCAGGGCGTCACCGAGCTCACCGGCATCGGCGAGCACCACGTCCGGGGGGTGATCACGACCCCGCCGGCCCCCGGCGCGCTCCTCGACAACGTCGGCCAGATCCTCGGCTACTGGATCATGGCGACCCGCACGGAGCGGACGGTCGTCTTCCCCGTCCAGCTGCGCGAGATGCGCTTCTACGGCCCGCACCCGCGCCCCGGTACGGACGTGGAGTGCGTGGTCCGGATCACCTCCCTGACCGACGCCGTCCTCGAAGCCGACGTCCGGCTGAGCGTCGGCGGCCAGGTCTGGGCGGAGGTGACCGGCTGGCAGGACCGGCGCTTCGACAACGACCCCAAGACCCGTCCCGTCGAGCGCTTCCCGGACCGCAACACCCTCTCCGAGGCGCGCCCCGGCGGCTGGAGTCTGCTGCACGAGCGCTGGCCCGACCTCGCCTCGCGCGACCTGATCATGCGCAACTCGCTGAGCGGCGCGGAGCGTTCGCAGTACGCCGAGCACGCGCCGCGCGGACGCAGGCAGTGGCTGCTCGGCCGGATCGCACTCAAGGACGCGGTACGGCAGTGGCTGTGGGACCACGGCGAGGGGCCCGTCTTCCCGGCGGAGATCCGGGTGCACAACGACGACCTGGGCCGCCCGTACGTCACCGGCCTGCACGGACGTGAACTGCCCGCGCTGGACGTCTCGTTGGCGCACCGGGCCGAGTCGGCGGTCGCGATCGTCCGACCGCACACGCCGGGTCCCGGCCCCGGCATCGACCTCGAAGAGGTCGTGGAGCGCGACCCGTCGACCGTCGCCACCGCACTCGGCCCGACCGAACTCCGGCTGCTGCACGCCGTATGCGCCGACACGGGCGAGTCCGAAGCCCTGTGGTTCACCCGCCTCTGGGCCGCCAAGGAGGCCGTCGCCAAGGCCGAGGGAACCGGCTTCGGCGGACGCCCCAGAGACTTCGAGGTTCTCGAAGTCACCGGCGCGGACCGGCTGTTGGTCTCGGGGCGGCTGGAACGCGCGTACACCGTGCACCTCGAACGCACCGCCAATCCCCCCGCACTGCCCGACCGGGACTACGTCGTGGCCTGGACCACCGGCCCGCAGCACGCAGAGGAGTCGTACGACCGATGACCGATCCCATCGCCCCTTCCACTGCCACGGAACAGTCCCCCGCCACGGAAGAGTCCACCGCCACCACCGAGGACGCGGTTCTCGCCGACATCACCGGCATGCTGGCGCGCCTGCTGGAGGACGAGTACGGCCTCGACGACGTCGAGATCGGCATGACGACCACGTTCAACCGCGATCTGGAGCTTGAGAGCATCGACCTGGTGACGCTGGCCGGGCTGTTGCAGGAGAAGTACGGCAGGCGGGTCAACTTCGCGGAGTTCCTCGCCGACATGGAGTTCGACGAGATCATCGAACTCACCGTCGGCCGGCTGGTCGAGTACGTGGTGCAGAGCCTGAAGTCGGCGGAGGCGGGCTGAGTCATGGCACTGGTCGACACCGGTCAACTCCGCATGCACGTACAGAGAATGGGGCCCCGCGACGGCAGCGCCCCCACCGCCACCGTGGTGCTGGTCCACGGTCTGCTCACCGACAGCCTGGCCAGTTACTACTTCACGATCGGACCGCCGTTCGCGGCGGCCGGCCTCGACGTCGTCATGTACGACCTGCGCGGCCACGGCCGCAGCGAGCGTCCCGCGGGCGGCTACACGCTCGACGACAACCTCGACGACCTGGAAGCTCTGCTCGACACCCTGGACGTGACCGGCCCGGTGCACCTGGTCGGCAACTCCTACGGCGGCACCATCGCCTTCGGCTACGCGGCCCGGCACCCGGAGCGGGCGGCGAGCGTCTCCCTCGTCGAGTCGCAGCCGGCGACCGCGACCTGGTCGGAGAAGATGGACGCCGTCCTCCAACAGGTGCTGCACGAGCTGGCGTTCAACGAGGCGGACGCGCTCGCCTGGATCGCCGTCAACCGCAGCCACAACACCGCGCGGCTGGCCAAGAGCGCGGCCCGGCTGGCCCGTGAGACCAGCCTCGCCCAGGACATCGCCGCCAGCCGGGTGTTGACGGACGATCAGATCCGGGCGGTGTCCTGCCCGGTGCTCGGGGTGTACGGCGCCGACTCGGGGCTCGCGCTGCTGACCCCGTGGCTGGAGGGCCTGCTGCCCGACTGCCGGACGGTCGTCCTGCCGGGGCACGAGCACTCGGTGCTCGTGGAGGCGGCGGGTGCGGTGGGAGGCCATGTGCTGGAACACATCCGGGACGCCACCGAGCGGACCCGTGCGAGCAGCCCGGCGGCCGTCCGGTGAGCAGATTCCTGTTCGTCGTGCCGCCCCTGGTGGGGCACATCAACCCGACCGTGGGTGTGGCCGCCGAACTCACCGCCCGGGGCCACGAGTCGGCGTGGGCCTGCGCCGATCCCGCCCTGGTCCGGCGCCTGGCGGGCGACGGCGTCCGCGTGTACCCGTGCGCGGGACCGATGCTGGGTTCGGGTGACGATTCACGGCCGCCGGACCTGCGCGGCCCGGAGGCGCTGAAGTTCCTGTGGGAACGGTTCCTGGTGCCGCTGGCCGTCGAGATGGCGCCCGGAGTGGAGGCCGCTGTCGCGGAGTTCGCGCCGGACACCGTCGTCGCCGACCAACAGACCCTGGCCGGCGGCCTGGTGGCCGAGCGGCTCGGCGTCCCGTGGGCCACATCGGCGACCACCTCGGCCGAACTCACCGACGCACTGGCGGGTCTGCCCAAGGTCAGGCGCTGGTTGGAGGACGAACTCCACGCCCTGCGCGTCCGCATCGGCGACCCGGCGGGAAGCGCCGATCCCCGGTTCTCCCCGCACCTCGTACTCGCCTTCAGCACACGGGAGTTGGCCGGTCCCGAGGCCTTGGCCGGCGAGAGCATCCGCTGGGTCGGCCCGTCGATCGCGCCCCGTCCGGCGGCACCCGGCTTCCCCTGGGAGTGGCTCGACCCGTCCCGGGACCGGGTCCTGGTGACCCTGGGCACCGCCAACACCGACGTCGGCGGCCGTTTCCTCGCCGAGTGTCTGACCGCGCTGCGGGCGCGGGCGGACCGGGTGCAGTCGGTGATCGTGGATCCGGGCGGCACACTCGCCGGGTCCGACGCCGGCCACGGCAGCCCCGCCCCCGGCAACCCCGCCGACGACAAGGACGTACTGATCGTCCCCTCCGTCCCCCAACTCCCGCTCCTCGAAAGGGTCGACGCGGTCGTCAGTCACGCCGGCCACAACACGGTCTGCGAAGCCCTGTGGCACGGGGTCCCGCTGGTCGTGGCCCCCATCCGTGACGATCAGCCGGTCATCGCGGGCCAGGTCACCGCCGCGGGAGCCGGTGTCCGGGTCCGCTTCGGCCGGGTGACCGCGGCGAAGCTGGGCGCGGCGATCGACGCCGTACTGCACGAGCCGGAGCACCGCGCGGCCGCCGGCCGGATCGGTACGGCCTTCCGCGCGGCCGGAGGCAGCGGGGCGGCGGCCACCCACCTGGAACGACTGGCGTGCCCTTCGCCGCAACGACTGGCGCGTCCCTCGAAGGAGGACCAGTGAGCAGCACCCCCGAGCCGACCGAGCCGACCGAGCCACCCGCACCCTCCCGCACCGAGCAGGTCGCCGCCCTGCGCCCGGTCTACCAGGCCGACCTCGCCGAAGGCACCGCCCGTTTCTTCGAACCCCGCCGCACCACCTGCCCCTGGTGCGGTTCGGCGGAGCTGAAGACCCGGCTGCGCACCACGGACCTGCTCCAGCACAAACCCGGCGCCTTCGTCCTCGACCGCTGCCGGAGCTGCCGGCACACCTTCCAGAACCCCCGACTGAGCGAGGCGGGGCTGGAGTTCTACTACCGGGACTTCTACGACGGCCTGGGCGAGAAGCAGCTCGGCGCCACCTTCGGGGGCCGGACGAAGATGTACGAGGAGCGCGCGCGGTCGCTCCTCGCGCACTCCCCGACCCCCAAGAACTGGCTGGACGTCGGGACGGGGCACGGTCACTTCTGCGAGGCGGCCCGCACGGTCTACCAGGACACCGCCTTCGACGGTCTCGACTTCACCGACGGCGCCGAACTCGCCGAGCGGGAAGGGCGGGTGGAGCGCGGCTACCGCGGCAGCTTCCCCGAACTGGCCCCTGAGTTCTCGGGCCATTACGACGTCGTGAGCATGTTCCACTACCTGGAGCACAGCACACAGCCGGACCTGGAACTCAGGGCCGCGCACCGGGTGATCCGTCCCGGCGGTCACCTGTTGATCGAAGTCCCGGACCCAGAAAGCCGGTTCGCCCGGTTGCTCGGCCGCTGGTGGCTGCCCTGGCTCCAGCCGCAGCACCTGCACTTCGTCCCGGTGGCGAACCTGCGCGGCCGGCTGACCGAGCTGGGCTACACGGTGGTCGCGGAGCAGCATGCCGAGCCCCATGATCCGGTCGATCTGCTGGCCGCCGTATGGCTGGCCCTGGACGCGGCGGTGCCCGACGACGTGCCCTGGCAAGCGAAGCCGCCGTCCGCGTTCCGGCGCTGTCTGCGGACCGCCGTGCTGATCGCCGGTATTCCGGCCTTCCTGCTGGGCACGCTTCTGGACCGGTTCGCCGTGAAGCCGCTCTCGGGCAGGCTGCGGCTGTCGAACGCCTATCGGCTGGTGGCCCGCCGGGACTGAGCCCGGCGGCATGTTCGCCCGTCAGCTCGCGGTGCGTCGGATGCGGCCGGCGTACCGCTTCTCCAGCTCCAGGTTGCCCTCGAAGCCGCCGGGCACGTTGGCCGAGACGTAGACGGGCGGGCGGTCGCCGGTGGCCAGGAGTTGGCGGGACGCCTCGGCGACCGTCATCTGGATCAGCATCACGCCGGTGAGGGTGGACAGGGCGCAGACGGCGCCACCGCCGGGGAGGTCGAGGAGGGCGTCGCCGCGCGGGGCCCGGTTGTCGAGGACGACGTCGGCGAGGTCGGCGAGCTTCTTGCCGCTGGGGTGGCCGGCCGGGACGGCGCGGGTGTGGGCGAGGGAGGTGATGGCCAGCAGGCGGTGGCCCTGTTCCTTGGCCCGCAGGGCGGTCTCGACGACGACGTTGTTCACGCCGGAGTTGGAGATGACGACGAAGAGGTCCTGGGGGCGCGGATCGGCGAGCCGGTAGATCCGCTCGGCGACACCGGCGCGGCGCTCCAGGAGCGGGTCGTCGAGGACGCCGGGGTCCTCGCCGCCGTAGAGGACGAGGTCGGCGATGCTCAGCCGGTTGGTGGGCACCAACCCGCCCGCGCGGCCCGCGAGTTCGAGGACCATCGCCTGGGAGTGGCCGGTGCCGAAGGCCTGGATCACACCGTCGCCGCGCACGCAGTCGGCGATCAGTCCGGCGGCGCGTGTCACTTCGTCGCGTGCGGACCGCGTGAGGTCCTGGAGGACGGCCAGGCCTTCCCGCGCGAAGCCCTCGGCGCTCACAGACTCGACGGACACGCGAGCACTCCCCACTGGTGGATTGAACCACCTTGTGTATGACACAACTAGTGAATCAATAAATCACACGTGCGGGATCCGGGCAATGAACCCACGTCGGCGGCACGATCGGGTCCTGGTATTCAAAGAGGCTTCTCATCGGTGGCTGATACCTTCCCTTCATGCCCTCGACGGACGTCACCACACTGATCCGCACCGAGCTGCCGCGACTGGCCGGATCGCTCCGGAAGGTCGGCGAGCTGATCCTCGAGGACCCGGCCGCCGTGACCCACTGTTCGGCCGCCGAGCTGGGCCGCCGCACCGGCACCTCGCAGGCGACGGTGACCCGTTTCTGCCGGGCCATCGGGCTCGACTCCTACCAGCATCTGCTGATCGAGCTGGCCCAGGAGCGCGGCCGGGGCGAGGTCTCCGACTGGGGCTCCGCGGAGATCGGTCCCGACATCTCCCCGGACGACGGTCTGGAGCGGGTGGTCCAGGTGGTCGGCACCGCGGACCTGCGCGCCATCCAGCAGACGATCGACCGGATCGACCTCGACTCGATCGAGCGCGCGGCCCAGGCCCTGGCCCGCGCGCGCCGGATCGACGTGTACGGCGTGGGCGGCAGCGGCGCGGTGGCGCAGGAGACGGAGACCCGGCTGTTCCGGATCGGCTGCGCGGTGCGCGGCTGGACCGAGGTGCACGCGGCGGCCACCTCAGCGGCCCTGCTCACCCCGGCGGACGTGGCCATCGGCATCTCCCACTCGGGGGCGACCCGCGAGACGCTGGAACCGTTCGAGATGGCCAGGGAGCGGGGCGCCACCACCGTCGCGCTGACCACGAACCCGCGCTCGCCGCTCGCCCGAGCCGCCGACATCCGGCTCGTCTCGGCCACCTCGGAGACCAGCTTCCGCACCGGCAGCATCGGCGGCAGGCACTCCGTCCTGATGCTCATCGACTGCCTCTACGTCCGGGTCGCGCAGCTCTCCTACCAGCGCGCGAGCGCCTCCCTGGCGCTGACCGACCACATCACGCCGCAGCACGAGGTGAAGTCCCGCCGGACGAGGTGACCCCGGCTGAGGGTGCGTGGATGAACCACCGAGGAAACGTGAAGATGGTTGTTTGAACCATCCCGGCGGTGCCAGGATGGGGCTCCGCCGAGCTTTCTCGTAGGAGACCCATGCGTGTCACGGCCGCCGAGTCGACCGAGCTCTTCGTCGGGACCGCCGAGCACCCGCACCAGGTGGTGGTCGCCGAGATCGAGGACGTCCCGGGCCGGACGGTCCTGTGCACGATCGAGGGCCCGGGGGTCACCGGGGACGGCGTCGCCACCACGGGCGAGGGCGGCAGGGTCCGCGTCGAGATACCCGTGAGCGTCGACGGCCTCGCGCCGGGCGACCGCGGCGATGTCACGCTCACCGTCGTCAGCGGGGAGCAAGTGGCCCGGCACGCGGTCGAGTTCACGGCCGCCGAGACCTGGAACGTCGCCGCCGGACCCGCCCCGACCGAGCTGCCGCACCGCACCTTCGACCCGCCTTTGGCGCCCCGCGGCAACCCGCCGCTGGCCCTCCGCCTCTCGCCGGGGGCGCTCACCACGTCCGGCGGCCCGGTCACCGCGACCGTCCGGGTCTCCTCGGAGCTCACGGGCGCGCCGGTCTCGGGCATCGTCACGATCGGCGTCCCGCCCGGCTGGCACGCCGAGCCCGCCCGACTGCCGTACGCACTCGACCCCGGCGGCCGCACGCTCGCCGAGGTCAAGGTGACGCCGCCGCCGTCCCCCGCACCCGGCCGGCACTGGCTCACCGCACACCTGTCCCACCAGGGACAGGACTACGAGGATGTCGTGGCGCTCGACGTTCCGGGCGAGCGCCACGCCGCGCCAACTCTGGTGGTGTACCTGGGAGTCGACCGGGTCAGCGTGCGCGCGGGCGAGCGGGTCCGCGTTCCGGTGATCCTGCGCAACACCACCCGCGGTCCGGTCGAGGGCACCCTGTGGGCGGTGTCCGCGTGGGGCACCTGGCCCGGCGGCGGACCGGGCCAACAAGGCTTCACCGTGGGCGGCGGAGAGCGACTGGAGGTCTTCGTCGACGTGGACGGCGGGGCCGTCGCACCGGGCTCCTACTGGTTGTCGGCGAAGGCCGCCTGGCACGGGCGGGTCGCCTGCACGGAGGCCGTCGACCTGGAGGTGACGCCGTGACCGCGGAGCACGCGGCGCCGGTGCGCCACGGAGCGGCCGGCTGATGCCCGTGTCATGACCAGCGTCCGTGCTCCAGCCGGGCCAGGGCCACGGCACCCAGGCAGCCGTCGGCGACCCGGTCCAGGGTCAGGCCGAGCGGGTGGAGCCGGGCGGCGAGGAGGTCGGTGAGGGGGCCGTCGGGACCGAGGAGGCCACCGGTCGCCACGACCCGTTCGCCGGACCTCGGCTCCAACGCCCGCACGGTGGCGGTCAGTTGATCGGCGGCCTCGTCGAGGATCGCCAGCGCCACGGCGTCCTTGTCCCGGGCCGCCTCGACGACCAGCGGCGCGAGACGGGCGAGCCGGATCGGCGCCTCGGACATGACGACGGGGAGCAGGTGCATGCGGTAGGCCTCTCGGCCGGGGCGGGACCAGGGGGTGGCGGCGGGGACAAGAGGAGTGGCCGGGACGCCCGAGGGCTCAGAGGCGCCGGCGGTGCCGAGCGCTGAGGCGGCAGCAGTGCCGGCGTCCTCGTACCGCGGGCTCTCCTGCCGCGAACCTCCACCCCGCGAGCCCCCGTCCCACCGGCCCCCGTCCGGCAGCGCCTCCCCCGGCAACCCCAACTCCCGCCCCACCAAACCCGCCAGCGCCGTCCCCCGTCCCCTCCCGTCGGCCATCCGCAACGCGGCCCGTACCGCCGCGCGGCCGATCCAGAAGGCGCTGCCGTCGTCGCCGAGAAGCCAACCGTCACCGTCCACGGTGGCCGTGCAGTGCCGGTCGGTGATGCGCATGGCGACCGCTCCGGTGCCCGCGACCAGGGCGAGGCCGTCGGCCGGGGCCCCGGGGGCGGAGGCGAAGGCGGCCTCGATGTCGCTGCAGATGTGGGGCGGGCCGGCGAAGATGCCCAGCCCCCGGAGGGCGACGGTGAGGGCGGTCTGGGCGTTGCGGTGGCCCAGGTCGTCCGCCGAGGCACCGGTCGCGCCCGCGAAACCGCCGGCCACGGCGACCACCCGGCCCCGCGCGGCCTCCGGCACCGCTTGGGCCACGGCCTCGACGAGATGGTCCGTGAGCTCGGGCAGCGGGACCGTCAGGGCATTGCCGGGACCGCCGGCGCCCTCGCCGAGGGGACGGCCGTCGGCCGCCGTGGCGAGGACGGCACGGGTGCGGGTGCCGCCGGCGTCCAGGCCGACGACGAGCGCCGGTTCGCTCCGGTTGAAATCGTTGTTCATCGCGGGCCATGGTGGTTCAGACATTCGGCCGGGACAAGTACCCGCCCCTCGAGGCGGACACCGCGAGGATCTCGCCCTGCTTCCCCGCCAACACCTCGGCCGTCGCCCGCAGGTTGACCCGCCCGCGTCCGTAGGAGCAGAGGGCGCCGCCCTCGGGAAGGCCGGTGTCGACGCGGAGGGCGTCCGGGCGGCGGGACAGGAGGGCGTCGCGCAGGTGGGTCTGCCAGGGGTGCAGGCCGGCGTCGCACGTGGCCAGGACCAGGGGCGAGTCGCCGACCACGCGCAGGATGCCGTCGACGAGGTCGGCGGGATCGCACGGTTCGCCGGTGACCGCCGTGCCGGTGGCCGAGGGGTCGAGCGGGCGGAGTTCGGTGAGGAGGTCCTCGCCGCCCCAGTCGAGCGCGGGGTGCGGGGTCGGGAAGAGGTCGACGACATGGGCGCCGCGTACGGGTGCCGGAAGCGCGCGGCCGCGTACGGCCTTGCGGGCCGCGGTGAGGCCCGCGCCGGAGTCCCAGCCGGCGACCGCGACGGCGGCCGGTGCCGCGTACCGGTCGGTGAGCTTGCGGACCCGCGCCGCGGCCTCGTACACCCGCTCCTCGGTCAGCCGCCGGGAGTGCAGGGCGTCCAGCACCGCGTCCCGGCAGGCCAGGGTGACCTCCAGGTCGGGCACGGCCACGACGACCTGGTCGGCGCCCACGGCCAGGGCTATGCGCGCGCCGGCCGCCTCGCCGTAGCGCTCCGCGATCGCCTTCATCTCCAGGGCGTCGCTGACCAGGACCCCGTCGAAGCCGATGTCGTGCCGGAGCAGGTCGCGCAGGATCCGACGGCTGAGGGTGGCGGGGCGGTTGGCGTCGAGGGCCGGGAAGACGACGTGCGCGCTCATCAGCATCGGCACCCCGGCGGCAACCGCCGCGCGGAACGGCGCGAGATCGGCCCACAGTTCGTCGTACGACCGCGGGTCGACGGCGAGGCCGTGGTGGCTGTCGGTCACGGTGCCGCCGTGGCCGGGGAAGTGCTTGGCGCAGGAGGCGATCCCGCGGGCCTCGGTGGCGGTGATCCAGGCGCGCAGATGGCGGGCGGCGAGCTCGGGGTCGGCGCCGAAGGAGCGGGTGCGCACGATCGGGTTGTCCGGGCGGAACTGGAGGTCGGCGACCGGGGCGTAGGAGGCGGTGATGCCGAGGGTGGCCAGGTGGCCGGCGAGCGCGTCGGCGCAGCGGGCGGTGAGGTCCGGGTCGTCGGCGACGCCGAGGGCGTAGGAGCCGGGGATCTCGGGGGCGCCGGCCTTCTTCAGGTGGCCGATGCCGCCGCCTTCGTTGTCGATGGCGATCATCAGGTCCGGGCGCAGGGCGCGCAGCGAGTCGGTGAGCTCGCGGACCTGCTGGGCGTCGCGGATGTTCCGGGTGAACAGGATGACGCCGCCCAGGCCGCGGTCGATGAGCCGCTTCAGGGTGTCCGGGAAGGTGGTGGTGCCTTCGAAGCCGGCGACCAGACAGCGGTGGACCGCCTCGTCCAGGTCGGAGGAGACGGACGAGAGGGCCGGGTCGGAGGCCTGGCCGACGGACACGCGCTCGGGGGTCACCCCTGGAATTCTTCTGGCTCAATCAGCCGAAAGTCAACATAGCCTTGGATTGTTTGATTCACCGACGCGACGACCTGCGTTTCGTGTCCGGCGGTGGCCGCGTCACCGAGGCGTGCCCTGGTGACGGGAGGGCCCGACCACCGACGGGACGAGAGGTGGGACCGGTGACAGGACCGTGGGCGGGTGGGACCCGGGCGGTGTGGGAAGACTCGTACGTGTACGCGCCCGCGGCGCGTCGGTTTCCGGACACCATGGCGTCACGCCGGACGGGAACGGTTCGGCCGTCCCCTCCTGCCTCGCCCCGTATCCGTCCCGCTCGCACGCCGCCCCCGCGGCGCGCGGGAGTGACGTGGAAGGACGACGTGCGCCGTGACCCTGCTGCCGCTCGACGCCACGCCCACCGCCCCCTCCGATCCGCTCACCGCCGGGCCACTCCCCGCCCCGGCCGCCTGCCCCGCCGCAACCCTCGTCCCCGCGGTCGCCGGCGCCCCCACCGGCACCGCGCCCCCCGCGCTGACTCCCGTCCCCCTCCCGCCGCTCCCCTCGTTCCTGTCGCTCCCGCGCCTGCCCCGCTCCTGGGCCCGCGCGGCGCGGCGCACCCTCGTACTGCTCCCCGTCCTCCTGATAGCCGCGTGGGTGGTGGCGGACTGGCGGACGCTGTACGACGGCACCGCCCGGCTGGGCTCCGCCGACCCCTGGTGGCTGCTGGCCGCGTTCTTCTTCACCTGCCTGGGCTGGCTGTCCGCCTCCTGCGTACGGCAGGGCGCGCTGCCGGAGAAGCTCCCGACCGGTCTGCTGATCGCGTCGCAGTTCGCCGCGGGCGCCGCCAACCACGTACTGCCGGCGAGCCTCGGCGCCCACGCCGTCACCCTGCGCTTCCTGCTGGGCCGCGGCATCCCCTTCGCCCGGGCCACCGCCTCCCTCGCCCTGTACTCCCTGGTCCGGCCGATCGCGAAGACGATGGTGCTGCTCGGCTTCCTGGTGGCCTACCCCGATCTGCTGGGCCTGGGTGAACTCGTCCCGGACAAAAGGACGTTGTTCCTGGTCACGGGCAGCGCGACGCTCGGTCTCGGCACCGCGGTCGTCCTGGTGACGACCGTACGGCCGCTGCGCCGCCCGCTCCTGGACGGCGTGCGCACCGCCCTGACCGACGTACGCACGCTGCACACCCGCCCCTCGCGCATCATCGCCCTGTGGGGCGGGGCGGCCGCCGCGCCGGTGCTCCAGGCGACCGTGATCATGTGCGTGGGCTCCTCGCTGGGCCTCACCCTGACCTGGGCGCAGGTCACCTTCGCGTTCCTGGTCGCGAGCACCGCGGTCGGCGCCGTGCCCGCGCCGGGCGGCATCGGTCCGATCGACGCGGCGATGGTCTTCACCCTGTCCGTGCTCGGCGCCCCCGTGGACCTCGCCGCCGCGAGCCTCATCGGCTACCGGGTCCTGACGGTGTGGCTGCCGCTGCTGCCGGGCGCGTTGGTGCTGTCGGCGCTCGTCCAGCGAAAGGTGCTCTGAACCCGCCGGGCGACAGGCGCTCCGAGCGGACGGAGCGCTACCTCCCTCAGCCCTCGCCCCTTTGCCCGAGCCGTCGCTAGACGGCACGGCGCAGGACGGTGCGACTTCCCGTACCCGCCAACTCCCAGGGCTTGCCGGGCACATGGTCACCGAGGAGCATCTCCGGACAACCGACTCTCCGGGGGATGATTCAGCATGACCAGCCCAGAACAGACACCGACCGGCCAGGCGTTCCGCCTGATCTTCGAGTACGAGGGCGAGTCCGTCACGCTTGTCGCACAGCAGCCCGTCGACACCGTCGTCAGCGGCTTCGACGCCCACCCGGACGTACGCCCCGGCCACTTCGTGGAGGCGCGGGACGAGGACGGACACGGTCTGGCCCGGGTCGCCGCGCGCGGGGCCTTCCAGCAGAGCGCCGAGGTCTTCCCCGAGAACCACTCGGAGCCCATCACCCGCGTCGACGTGGCGGCGCGCGGCGCGTTCACCGTGCTGCTCCCGGCCCCGCCCGAGGCCACCGAGGTCGCCGTCCTGCGCGTGGACCGGCCCGGGTCCCAGGCCTTCGGTGGCACGACAAGTCCACCGCCCGGCGCGGGAGTCGACGTCGATCTCGCCACCTTCCGGCTAGAGCGGTAGGGGGCGGCGATGACCACGTCCGACGGCACCGTCCAGGGCCGCACGCAGATATTCGGCTCCGCGCCGCGCAACCGCGCCTTCACCGTCGTGCTGCTCGGCGACGGCTTCACCGCCGCGCAGCAGGCCGACTTCGAGACCGTCTGCAAGGAGTTCGTGGACGCCCTGGTCGCCACGCCTCCCTACGACGAACTCGCGCCGGCGATCAACATCTGGCGCGTCAACGTCGCCTCCACCGACTCCGGCGCGGACGACCCGGTCGCGGCCGGCGGCACCGGCGCGACGGCCCGCACCTACTTCGACTCCACCTTCGGCGCGAACGGCATCCGCCGGCTGCTGGTCTGCAACAACTCGACCGTCTTACAGACCGCCGCGGCCCAGGTGCCGGAGTTCTCCGTGGCGATCGTCGTCGTCAACTCCACGGTCTACGGCGGCAGCGGCGGCTCGGTCGGCACGTACTCGCTGGCCGCCGGCGCCACCGAGATCGCCCTCCACGAGATCGGGCACACGGCTTACGGTCTCGCGGACGAGTACGCCTACTACGCGGGCGGCAACGAGACCGGCCACGACCACCATCCGGCCGGCGAGCCGGGCGAGCCGAACGTCACGCTCAACACCAACCGCACGACGCTGAAGTGGGGTTGGGCGGTCGCCGCGGCCACGGCGCTGCCCACCATGAGCAACCCCGACTGCGCGACGGTGGACAACCGGGCCAGCACCGTCCCGGCCGGCACGGTCGGCTGCTTCGAGGGCGCGCACTACTACCACTGCGGCGCCTTCCGCCCCGAACACAACTGCAAGATGCGGGAGTTGAGCGTCCCGTTCTGCCGGGTCTGCCGTCAGGTGATCTGGAACCGGATCGGCCCGCTGGCCACCCTGCCGGCCCGCGACCGTACGCCGATCAGTGTCGTCGCGCGCTATCCCGAGCACCTAGACGTGTTCGCGGTCGCCTCGGACGGGCGCACGATGTCCGACTGGTGGGACCAGTCGAGCGGTTGGGCGGGCTGGTTCCAGCTGTCCGGCGGCTTCGCCTCACCCGGCGGCACGGGCGCGCCGATCACCTCGATCACCCGCTACTCCGGTCACCTCGACCTGTTCGTCGTCGGCACCGACAACCGCGTCTACTCGTCGTGGTGGGACCGGTCGAGCGGCTGGGCGCCCTGGTTCCGGGTCGGCAGCCTCGTCGCCCGCCCCGGCTCGACGGTCAACGTGGTCAGCCGCTACGCCGACCACCTGGACCTGTTCACCACCGCGTCCGACGGCCGCACCATGTCGACGTGGTGGGACGCCCGTACCGGCTGGGCCGCCGACTGGTTCCAGATCGGCGGCGGGGTCGCGGCGAACGGCGCCACCGTCACCGCGGTCGCCCGGTACCCCTTCCACCTGGACGTGTTCACGGTCGGCACGGACAACCGCGTCTACAGCGCCTGGTGGGACGACCGCACCGGCTGGTCGAACTGGTTCCCGCTGCCGGGCGTGACCTGCCGTCCCGACTCCACGGTCACCGCGGTCGCCCGTCACCGAGACCACCTGGACCTGTTCACCACGGCGTCCGACGGAAAGATCATGTCGACGTGGTGGGACGCCCGTACCGGCTGGGCGAGCTGGTTCCAGATCGCCGGCGGGGTCGCCTCGGCGGGCTCCCCGGTGACGGCCGTGGTCCGCTACACCAACCACATGGACCTGTTCGTCGTCGGCACCGACAGCCGGGTCTACTCCACGTGGTGGCACGACACCACGGGCTGGGCCGCCTGGTTCAACATCTCCGGCGGCTTCGCCAAGCCCGGCAGCCAGATCGCGGCGCTGAGCCGGGTCACCGAACACCTCGACGTGTTCGCGGTCGGCACGGACGGCCTGATCCAGAGCACGTGGTGGGACGCCACGGGCGGCTGGGCGGGTTGGTTCCGGCTGGCGATCACCTAGGCCGGACCGGCCCCCCTCCCCACTCCCGCACCGGGGGTGGGGAGGGGGGACACCTCGGCCGGGTGGTGGGCATGGCGATGGTGAGGGGCCGGGAGCCGGCGTCGCGCGGGCAACGGCTCGTCGCCGTGGGCCGACCCCGTGCACAGACCGAACGGCCTGAACGACCGCTGCCTTCGGCCAATTTGCCCAGCGACCGGGGAACGCGGGACGGCGGATCGGCCGACCTCGACCGCTGCGGCTCAATCGCCTTGGCCGTCCTCTTCCTTCCGTCGCCATGTCACCTGTACCTGGATGTGGCCCTGTGCCCCGGTGCGGGCCAGGACGGCACCGACTTCGGCGTCGAGTTGGATGCCGAACTCGACGGTGATCTCGTCCGGGCGCTGGGGCAGACTGCTCATCCGGTTCAGCGTCGAGGCGGCCGCTCTGCGCACCCCTTCCAGCGCGGACTCGAACGAGCCGGTGGCGCGGGCCACGACGTCCGAGGCGCCGGTCGCCGGGATTACACCGCCATCGAGGTCGTCCATCTGCGCGACGACGGACCCGCCGTCCTCCAGCTCGAACCGCAGCAACTCGCCCACTGCTCACGCCCCCCGGCCGTTTCGACGTGCGTCGCGCGCCTCCTGACGCACTCGCGTACCTCCCGGCAGACGGTAGCGAAGTGGCTGCCACGGCGGGACACGATGTCCGAAATCCCGAAGTGGAGTACCTAGTTCCGGACGATGTGGCTTCTGGGCACCCTTCCGGTGCCGCAATCAACGGTCCACTATGAGAGGGGACCTGTGGATGCGATGCAACCGACCTGGCCACACCGACAGGGGGCAACGGGACGTGACGACTTCTGCGACCGAGTTCGAGACCGATCTTGTCGATCTCAGCCAGTGCGGGCTCCAGGAAGTGATGACCTTCCATGACCCACTGGTCGTGGATGCGTTGCACACCCTGGTGCGGCACCTGGGCGAGAGGTCCACCGCCCAGAGCGCCAGCGGAGGTGGCGGCAGCCCGTACTTCGCCGCCGACTGCGACACCGGCGACCAGTAGAGCCGGATGTCAGAGCTGCCTTCCGGCACCAGGACGACACTCGGCAGACATCGCACGCCGGCGTCCGACGTCGACGCACTGGCCGCGGGACGCCTCACACCCGGTACCGCGCACCGGATCCGCGCCGTGGAGCGCGGTCGCCGCATGCTCATGGTCCGCGCGGTGACGGAGACCGCGCGTGAGCGAGGCGTGGACGCCGGTCCCGCGCTGCCACCGTTGCGCACCGCCCTGGATCTCCTGCTCCGGGTGGAGCGGCACCGCCCCGACGTGGTCGTCGACCTGCTGGAGCATCCCGGCACCGGCATCTGGGCGGTGCGCGTCCTGGAGCGGCTGCGGGAGGGCGACAGGAGTCCGGACGAGGGCGACAGCGAGCTCCCCCTGTGGGCGGAACTCGGCTACCTGCACTGCCTGGCGGCCGCCGCGGCACTGCGCTCGGGAACTGAGGGAACGATTCGCTTACCGGTCCGCGAGGACTGCGTGGCGCTGCCGACCCTGGGCCGGATCCGCCTGCCTGCGACGACGGACTGCGACGAAGGCGCCCGGACGCCCACCGTCGCCACCCTCCGCATCCCCCGCGCGGGCTCGGGCCCGGCCGTACTGGCCACGGGTGAACGCCGATTGAGTCTGCCCGCCGACCCGGGCCGGGCCTCGGGCAACTGGCAGCCGGTGCACCGGGCCGCCTGGGATCCGGAGCGGAACGCCCTCTCCGTGGTGCTGGAGGACTGCGATCCGTACCGGGACTTCCGCACCCGCACACTGCCCTCGGCCAGGGTCTCACTGAACCGCGATCACGCCCGACGCTGGCAGCAACTGCTGCGCACGGCAGGGCAGTTGCTGTCCGCGCGGCACCCGCAGGCGGTCGAGTTGCTGACCACGGCGCTGCGGGTCGTCGTCCCCCTGCCGCCCACGCCCCGCTTCCGTACCGCCAGCGCCTCCTACAGCGAGGCCTTCGGCAGCGCGTTGATCTCGCTGCCCCCGGATCCGGTCGAACTGGCCGTGACGATGGTGCACGAGGCCCGACACTCCGTCCTCAACGGCCTGCTGCATCAACTCCCGCTGTGCGATGAGGACTTACCGGGTGCGGAGGTTCCGCTGTTCTACGCGCCGTGGCGGGGCGATCCGCGTCCGCTCTCCGGCGTGCTGCACGGCGCCTACGCCTTCGCGGGCGTGACGGAGTTCTGGCGCGTCGAACGCCGGGCGCTGAGCGGTCCGGCCGCCGATCTCGCCCACTTCGAGTACGCCGTGTGGCACTCCGCGGTAGGGGAGGCGCTGGCGACGCTGCACGCGGCGGCCGGACTGACCGAGGCGGGCCGGCAGTTCGTCGAGCGGATGGCCGAAGCGGCCGACGACTGGCCCTACGAGCCGGTACCCGGATGGCCGGGAAAGCTGGCCCGTGCCGAGGGGGCCGATCTACGGGCCGTATGGCGAGCCCGGCACACCCGGCCGGACCCCGGTCAGGTGCGGGCACTCACCGAGGCCTGGCGCAGCGGCGCGGATCCGCGCACGGCGCCCGGTGTCCACTCCCGCCTGCGCCCCGACCCACAGGCCGGCTCGCCCGACGCGCGGGGTGAGCTGCGGCGCGTACAACTGGCCGAGCCGGATGCGCTGCCCACCCGGGCACGCGCCCTGGGCGAGGCCACGGGTCGGCCTTCCGACCTGGTGGCCGCCGATGTCGCCCTGCTTCGAGGCGAGGCGGACCGCGCCGTGCGGGGCTATCTGGAGGTGCTGGCCGCACACCCCGAACTGCCGTCGGCCTGGGCCGGGTTGGGGCTGGCGCTGTCCGACGCCGACGAACCCGTCGCCGCGCACGCCTTGTTGCGCCGCCCGGAGGTGGTCCGGGCGGTCCACCGGCAGGCGGCCGAGCGCTACGGGCGGTCGCCCGACCCGGTCGACATGGCCGACTGGGTCGGGCGGAACCGCTCGGTGTGCGACGCGTCCTGACCGGGACCTCGGCCGGCCCGACCGGTCCGTGTCACTACAGCGGCATCGGGTCGATGTCGCAGTTGGCCAGCTTGTTGTCGGCCGCCGCGGCGGTGGCCGGGTGGTCGGCGCCCAGCACCCGCTCGTAGCGCGCCAGGGTGTCCGCGCGCAGGGCGTCGGCCTCGTCGACGCGGCCCAGCAGCCGCAGGCCCAGGGCGAGGTTGACGCCCGTGGCGAGGGTCGCCGGGTGGTCCTCTCCGAGCCGCCGCCGGCTCTGCTCCAGGGCACGGGTGCTGAGGTCCACGGACGCCTGGACCTCACCCAGTTCGTACAGGTCGGCGGCGAGGTTGGTGGAGCAGGCCAGCACGTTCGGGTGATCGGAGCCCAGCCGCTCACCGAGGTCCGCGACGATCTGCTCGTTCAGTCGGCGGGCTTCCTCGGTGCGTCCCAGCAGCCGGAGGCAGACGGCATGGTTGACCTGCGCGCCGAGCGCGTGCGGATGACTCGGTCCGAACAGGCGCTCATAACCCTTGCAGCCCTCGTCGCTCAGGTCGAGCGCCGACTGGAGGTCGCCGCTGTGCCGGACATCGACGGCGTGGGCGAGCAACGCGGCCAGGGTGCTGGGGTAGTTGTCGCCGTAGCGGTTGCGGAACAGGGCCAGCGCCCTGGCGGAGAGTTCCAGGGCCTGCTCGTGGCGGCCCGCCCGGCGTTCGGCGACCGCCAGACCGCGATAGCTGTCGATGGTGTTGGGGTTCGTCGGCCCGAAGTTGTACTCGTAGCGTCCGGACACTTCCTGCTGCTGGTCGCGGGCTTCGACGTATTCGCCGGCCTCCTGCCGGTCGACGACCACACCGGCCAGGGTGGCCAGCGTGGACAGCGAGTCCTCGCCCAGTTCCTCGACCTTGCGGCGGTGGGTGTCCTGGTCCAGCTCCAGCGCCTCGCGGAAGTCGCCGGTGAGGCGGAGATTCAGCGCGATGCGGTGGGCGACGATGAGGGTGGACACGTCGTTCGGCCCGAACAGGCGCCTGCTGGCCTCGAAGGTCTCCCGGTCCAGCTCGGAGGCACCGGTGAAGTCACCGCGCATACGCAGATCCCACGCGAGCATGCTGGTGATCTCCAGCGTCATCTCGTGCTCGGGTCCCAGCGTCTCGGTCATCGCCTGCCGGGTTCGCTGGTCGAGTTCGTACGCCGCCTGGTAGTGGCCCAGGATGCGCAGCGCGTCGCCGTAGAGCTTGGCCGCCAGGAGCACGTGCTCGTGGTTCTCGCCGTCGAGGCGTTTCCAGGTGTCGTAGGCCTGCTGCGCGAGGTCACGAGAACCTTCGTGGTCGCCCCACGAGAACATGTACTGGATCTCGTTGAGGATCAGTTGCCGCACCCAGGGGTCGGCGGACTCGACGGCGTGGCTGCTGAGCACGTGCGGGAGCAGTTCGCCGTACTGCTGCCACTGGCGCGGGTCGCTCGGTGCACCGGGGTCGCCCTTGGCGAGCAGGCGGTGCGCGCCGTTGCGCATCTGCTCCTTGAGTGCGTCCGGCATCTGGTTGATGAGCACGCGCTGGACCAGTCGGTGCAGCTGGATGGTGTTGGTGCTGTGGTTGATTCTGGCCAGCGCGTACCGGTTGATCTCCCGGATGGCCCGGCCAAGGCGGATCGGATCGCTCAGTGCGGCGGCGAGTTCCGGGGGTACGGGAGCGTCGCGGACACCGGTCAGCAGTCGCCGTGAGATCGGTTCGGGGGCGAAGAACGCGGAGACCTGGAGCAGTTGCAGGGCCGCCGGGTGGTTCTTCTGCAGTCGCTCCAGCGATACGTTCCAGGCCGCGGCGACGGACAGCGGATAGTCCCGGGGAGGGTCGCTGACCATCAACTCGGCGGCCTGCTGCTCGAAAAGTCGTAGGTATTCGTCCGCGGGCATTCCGGTCTCGGAAAGCCAGACGGCGGCCTGCTCGATACCGAGGGGCAGATCGCCGAGGGTCTCGGCGAGCCGGTCGGCGGTGGGGTCGTCGAGATTCGGCGCGCGCAGCTGCAGCAACTGGCGGCTTTCTTCGCGCGCGAACACATCGACTTCCAATGGTCGTGCCGCGGTCGCCCATTGAGCGTTGCGAGAGGTCACGAGAATGCGTCCTGGGCCGTTGGTGGGAAAGAATTCGCGGACGGCTTCGGGGTCCTCCGCGTTGTCGAAAACGAGCAGCCAATTCTTGTACGGCTCGCCTACCCGCAAGGCCTCTATGACCGCGGGCACGGCCGTGTTGGCCTCGCCGGAACCGACCTCAAGTCCGAGTCGCCTGGCCAGCTCCACCAGCACCTGCCGGATCTGCTGGGACTGCTCGGAGGGGATCCACCAGACCACCTGGTATTCGTTGATGTGGCGATACACGTATTCGACGGCGAGCTGAGATTTCCCGACACCGCCCATGCCCTGAAGGGCTTCCGGCAGGACGGCGGTGGTGCCCTCCTGCAGTCGACGGTGCAAGTCCTCCAGCAGTTGGCCACGCCCGGTAAATGCGCGGTTCCGTGGAGGGACGTTGCCCCAGACGGGCGGCGGTTTCTGCGCCCCATCTCCCCTCGTCCTTGCGGGGACAGGCTGCACGCCACTCACGGACACGTTCCCTCCAGCGTCTTCGGATGGCCCGGGTTGACCCACTCCGGCGGAAACGTGATCGCTCCCACCGCCGGGGAGGGCGATGTCCGAACCGGCATACTCACTACTCTGTGTATCACGGCCATCACGCGGGATGCTGGCCGTGGTCTCGTGGGCGGAGGGGTCCCGCTGTCCGGCCCGTGCGGAGGCCGATTCCTCCTCGGCCCGCAGCCGGTCATGGAGAACCGCCGCTGCCGCCGTGTGCTGCCCGTCGAGGGCCTTCAGCGCGGGCAGTGCGGGGGTGAGCCATGTCCGTACCCCCTCCAGGGGCACCAGGGCGGCTCGGCTCGGGTCCGCCACAAGATCGCGCATTTGGCGCAAGGCACTACTGGCAGAACCGGGCAGGACTGTCGCAAGATGGTCGAACACCAGTTTCATCGCCAGTGCGGTTTCCCTGCGGGTGCCCTCGGCCAGGAGCTCCTGGCGCACCCCGGAGGCGAACTCCAGCTCGACCCGCGCCGGTGCCGGGACGTCGGGATCGGCCTGGGCGGGCTGCAGCAGCCCGCTCAGCAGCAGCTCGGTCAGATGCCAGGGCCGGGCCTCGGGCAACAGCCTCTTGCGCAGCACTTCCAGCATCGCCAGGTTGACCGGGATCGCCGCGCCGAGCAGAGCCAAGTGATAGGCGGTGGGGCTGAGTTGTGCCCGCAGCTGGCGTACCCGGTCGGTCGGCGAGACCAGCGAGGTCGGGAACCACGCGGGTGCGGTGGCCCGCGTCCTCGCGGACACCGTCATGGCCCGCATCATGTACTCGGCCGGTCGCTCATGGCGGACGAACCCCGCCCAGGTGCCCAGGGCCTCCGGGGTCAGCTCCAGCACCGGTACCGGCAGGGCCGGGGCCATCGCGTCGTTCGCGTCCGCATCGGTTCTCCCGAAGTCGAAGCCGTCGGGGCGATGCGTCCACAGGTTGTTCGCCGCCGCGGGGCCGGGGCTGCTCAGCAGGGTCCGGTGCGGCACCACGGCCATGCGTGACCACAGGTACTCCGGCAGGACGCTCACCACGGCGACGGGCATCCGGGCCGCCCAGCGAGCCAGCACGCGCTGCCCGTTCCCGTCCCGCCAGCGATTCGCGTACAGGTCGGTCAGCACCAGGGCCGTCTGCCGGCCGCGAGCATCGGACAGGACGGGCGCACCACCGTCCGGGTCGCCGCCGTCCGCCGACCGCCAGGTGCACACCCGTACGTCGCGGAACACACCCGAGCCCCTCAGAGCGGCCGCGAACTGCGCGGCGGTTCGCTGCCACAGGCCCATGGAGTCGCCGGAGTCGACCACCAGGGTCATGGTCAGCCAGCGCTCCCTGGCGGGCCGGAACCGGGGCACCCATACACCCCGCTCGGCCCGGGACTCGGCCGTGGCCTCCTCGTCCAGCACCCGCACCGTGCGCGAGCGCAGACGCCTGCGCAGCGGCAGAAACGCCTTCTCGATCTGCCGGGCCCGGTCGAGTCCGGGACCGTCCTGGACGTCCGAGAACGCCGTCGCGCCGCCCGCCGGCTCCGACTCCAGCGCGCGGGAAAGGGAGACGGGCAGGCCGACGTGCGTCGGCCACGGCGGTGACGCGGGGATCTCGTCCCTCGCCCCCGCCCGACTCGGCTCCTCGGGACGCCCTTTGGGGACGGTTTCCGGTTCCTCCTGCGGCGGTACGTCGGTCTCGTCAGGGTCGACAGGGCGGGGCGGAGTGTCGTCGGCGCCGCCGGCGTCGGGGGTCGGCTCCGCGGACGCGGCGTTCCCTGCCGCCGCGGCCCGGGCCTCGCGTACGGCTCGGACACGCAGGTCGAGTTGAACGGCCAGCCAGGCGACCTCACCGGCCTCGTGCAGCGTCAGATCGGGGCACGTCTCCTCGCGCGAGGCGATACCCGGAGCAGTACCGTCACTCGCCCTACCGTGGTGGGAGGGCGGCAGGGTCATGCAGAACCAACTTCATCAAGCCTCCGCCACAGCGAGTGCAGCAGCCGGTTCCAGGAGGCTTCGCCCGGACCCGAGGGCGAGACGCGCAGGAATTCCGCGTTCATCAGCTGGTCGGCGGCCAGGGTGCCGCCCGCCAGGGCACGGGAGAGGAAGTCGCGGATCATCGCCGCGCGTTCGGTTCCCTCGCCGCCGGTGAACTGCGCCGCCAGCATCGCCGCGAGCCGGTCGGCGTCGGGCGGCGGCATCTCCAGGCTGAGACAACGGCGCAGGAAGGCGGGCGGCAGGGACCGCTCGCCGTTGCTGGTGATCACCACGAAGGGAAAGGCCCGGCACCGGATCCGTCCCCGGTGCACCACGAAGGTGTCGTCGGGGTCGTCCGTGTGCACCTCGACCTCGGGCATCCGCGAACGCACCCTGGAGAGCTCGGGGATCTGGAACTCGCCGTCCTCGAACGCCCCGAGCAGATCATTGGCCAAATCGGTGTCGGCCTTGTCGAACTCGTCGATCAGCAGCACCCGCGGAGTGTCCCGGGGGACCAACGCCGTGCCGAGCGGGCCCAGTTGGACGAAGTCGCCAAGCCCGTGGAGACCGTCGGGACCGCCGGGCGGCGGAGCGCCGGCCTCGGACCCGTCCTGCGACAACCGGTCCGCCGTCGCGGCGGAGTCGTGCAACGCACCGCGTGCGGCGGCGTCCTGTACGCGCCCGATCGCGTCGTAGGCGTACAGCCCCTCTTTGACCGTGGACCTGCTGGTGATCGTCCAGCGCAGAACGCGACCGAGGCCGAGTTCGCGGCTGACCCGGTGCGCGAGGCTGGACTTGCCGATGCCGGGCGGGCCGGTGACGATCAGCGGCCGGCGTAAGAACAGCGCCGCGTTGACCATGTCGGCCTCGTCCGAGGATGTACGGGCCGTCGCCTCGGGCGCGCCCAGGCGACGGCGGATCTCGGCGTCGTCGCGAGGAGCGGGGCCGGGGACGACGGGTCCGCCGTCGAAGTCGCGCCACGGGGGCGGCGGGGGCAGCCGGTCGGCCAGCGGCTCGGAGGACACTTCACCCGTGCCGTCGTAGATCCACCAGTCATTGGCATCACCTGAGGGCGCCGATGCGCCGCCAGGCACACGCGGCTCCCGCGGGACGTCGTCGCCCATAGCCACCCCCTCTCCCGGGACCCGGACGGGGTCCACTGGGCGACCGGCCCCGGATCCAGCGATGCCCGGTTTCGATCGATTGTCGTGCTGGCCAGTCACGAATAGCGTTGTGACCGACGATCAGGTCGGTCACACCCTAGTGGGTCGTGCAGCGCCTCGGTCGTTCTCAGTTAATTGGCTCCGGTACTTCCGGGAGCCTGTTCGGGTCGTCCCATAGCACGGCAATACGAGGGCCGGTGAAGCCCTCGCCGCCATGGTCCCCCGTACGGGGAGCGGAGCGCAAGCGCGTCAACACGCCCAGCGACTCTGCCAGTCGGCCCTCCAGCGCGCTCTCGGCCAAGGCGTGCGCGTGTTCGGGCAGCGACCCCGATCGGCTCCACACGACCAGCGGCAGACCTGCCTGCAGGCCGACCAGCAACTCGCTCCTGCCGTGCTGATCGTCGGGCGGAGAACCCAAGGTCATGAGGACTACGGCGGGATCGTCCAAGAGACGCGCGTAGAGCCGCTCGTGCTCCGCTCCGTCACCTTCCTCGCAGCGATGCATCCGTGCGCCCCCCGCGGCGTCGGTCAGTACGTCCCACCGCTCGTTCCACACTCTGTGCAACTGCAGTGCTTCGATGCGCTCCAGGCTCCGTACGACGACCTTGTGGCCGTCTCCGATGGACGGTCCGCCGAACTCGCTGTCCCACACCTTCTCCTCACCGAAGGCGCCGTGCGTGGACCACTGCTCCACCGGCTCGTTCACCAAGGAGAAGGGGAGTATGAACTCGAGTACGAGACCGCCCCGGTGGGTGCGGAGCCGTATCTCCTCGCGGTCGAGCAGCATCGCCACATGGCGTCGCATCTCGGACAGCGGCACGGGACGCTCGTCGCGCCGACGGGGCGCCCAGGCGGAACCGCTGTTCGCCCAGCAGGCGATGTCCACCCGACCGGGCGAACCGGTGGACGGGGCGAGCCGGATGAGCAGATGGGCCGGATGCTCGGGCTCGGTACGCCATCCGCCCGTGTGCGTACGGGAATCGTCGAGGATCCACTGGGCCACCTGGTTGTCCTGGACGGTGGTGCGGACATGGCGGCTCGTCCAGGACCGGATCGCGTCGCCGCGTTCCGGGGTGAGTACGACCGCCAGTTCCTGGAGGAACCGCAGGGTGCGTGGAGCTCCGTCGGCCGGGCGGTTGGTGTGCGCGAGCAGTTGGTAGGCGTCCCACGCGGTGTGGACGCTGTCGGGCAACGGGCCGAAGTGGTCACCGGCGGCCGAGTGGTAGACGGCGGCGAGCTCCGGCACGGCGGTCCGGTCGAGACCGGCCAGCAGGGCGCTCAGGTCGTGCTGGTCGGTTTCACCGAGGAGCGGGGCGACGACCGGGTGGGCCAGCGAGGCGGCATGCCGGGAGGGCAGGTCGTAGTCCGCCAAGTGCTGTACCGCCTCGGTGAGATGGCGCCAGCCGTCGGGCACGGCTCCGAAGGCACGCACCATCACCACGATATGGATCTTCTTGTCGTCGAACTCGGCCACGGACAGGCGCAGTCGTAGACGTTCCATGGCGTCGACCACGCAGATGCGGCGCACTTCCAGGTCGTCGAGCACCGACACCTTCATGAGAGCGTCCGCCAGTTGGGCTGCGGACTGCGAATCCGGAGGCACCGCCGAGTCAGTCATCGCTGCCCAGCCGGCCGGGCCAGATCTTCCTCGCCTCTTCCACGAAATTCTTCACCGCGGTGGTGTCCCCCTCGATCCACTGCACGGCCGATACCAGGGCGACAGGGCCCTGTTCGAACTCTCCGCACCTACGGACGATCTGGTAGAGCTGAATGCGTGGGCTGTTCTGCCGCGCGATCCCGGAGACGATCTCGGACGGCAGTTGGAGCAGCAGTTGGTGTCCCGAGTCGATCCGGAACGACTCGACCGCCAGCAGGCGGTCCACCAGGGCCCACAGGGCGCGGGCGGGCAACGGCTCGTCGACGCGGGCCGGTTGGGCGGCTTCGCGGGCCGGGGCGGCCGCCGTGATCTCGAAGCGGGTCCCGTCCAGGACGTCCAGCGGAATCATCCACGCGACCCGGGCCGCCGGGGCGGCCTCCGTCGTGCGCGCCGCGAGCACGGCCGCGAGCACGCCCACGACCAGACCGCGCCCGAGGTCCCACACGCCCGCGCCGCTGAAGCCCCGCGTGACAGGGGCGCCCACCGGGTCGAGACCGTCGATCTGCCGCCAGGCGGGGTGGACGCCGCCCGCTCCCACTATCTGCCCGCGGGCCCAGATTCCGTCCGGCACCCCGCTTGGATACCCGTACACCGCGACCGATTCACCGGTTCCGGTGCCGCAACTTCCCAGCGGCGCGGGAACGGCGCCCGCCGGGGGCTCACTCTCCAGTCGCAGCACCGCCACATCGCCCGCCGGAGGCGAGCGCAACCAGCCGTCCTCGGCCACGTGCGCGTGGATCGGCTCGGGGGTGCCCTGTGCGGTGGTGGGGAAGTCCAGCAGGATCCTCCCCTTCGGCGCCGCGCCGGTCCGGGGCCGCGGCAGACGCAGTGCCGCCTCGACGACATGCGCGCAGGTGAGGACGGTTCGACTCGCCACGAGCACTCCGGCACCGACAACTCCCGCGCGCTCCTGGTCCCGTACGCGGACCCGCCACGCGCCCATGCCCGGCGATGCGGAGGCACCGACGTCCCGTAACCCCACGTGTCCCCCTCGTGTGCCCGTGCGGGAAAAACAGGGTAAGCCGAAGCGAAGCGCTTGTGTACGGGGGAAGCCTGGCCGGATTGTGCGGTCACGTCATCGAATGCTCCACGCCTTCGATCCCCGTTTCCGTTATCCACCCCGAAAGCCCCCGGTCTCCTCTACGGAAACCCCCGTCCCCCGGAGCGCGGCGCGGCGGGTCGTGGAGCGGACAGGAGTGTTGTGGACATGCATCGTCGCCGGTTGCCCATCCCCCGACGCGGGCGCGAACGCTCCCCGGTGAGCCGCCACCGCGCGTCCCCGCCCAACGCCCGCGGTCCGAGACGCGGTCGGGTCGGCATGGTCGTCGCGGTGCTCTTCACCTGCCTCGCCGTGGTGACCGGCGTACTGCTGGCCCGGGGCCAGACCGGAACCCCGTCGGGAGGGCGTACGGACCTCGCGGACCCGAAGTCCGCGCACAGTACGGCGGCCACCAACTCCCCCTCTCTCCCTGGCCCTTCGTCTACGACGTCGCCCTCGCCGCGCACCACGCCCTCGCCCTCTCCCTCGAAGTCGCCCGACGCACGCAAGCCGTCCGCCGGTGCCTCGCCGTCGCGTTCGGTCGAGCAGCACACCGGGGTCAGCCCCGGCAAGCGCACCGTCACCCTGGTCAATCGCCTCGACCAGACGATCTGGCCAGCGATCGCCGCCGACCCCAACCACCCTGTGGGGGCGACGGGTTGGGTGCTGAAGCCGGGGGCCAGCCTGAGTTTCGCCGTCCCCGATCACTGGGACGTCCGGGTATGGGCGCGCACCGGTTGCTCCTTCGACTCCGCCGGCAACGGCCACTGTGTGACCGGGGACTGCGGTCATTTCCAGTGCGGCTCGACCTGGGGTGAATTCCCCTCCACCCTGGCCGAGTTCAACCTCAACGCCTGGAACGGCATGGACTTCTACGACGTCAGCCTGGTCGAGGGCAACAACCTGCCGATGTGGATCAACAGTTACGGCGGTTCGTCCCGCGACAAGATGGACGCGAACGGCTGCTCCGCCGCGGGCTGCACCAAGGACGCCAACGCGACCTGCCCCGCCAAGTTGCAGCGGATCAGGGGCGGCAAGGTCGTGGCCTGTCTGAGCGCCTGCCTGGTCTTCAAGACGGACCAGACCTGCTGCGAGGGCGCGTACGCGGCGCGGCCCCAGTGCGTGCCCTCGTCGTGGCCGGTCAACTCGGCGGCCGTGTTCAAGAAGGCCGAGCCCTTCGCGTACTCCTACGTCAACGACGACGAGACGAGCGTGCTGACCTGCTCGGGTGAGTGCGGGTACCGCATCACTTGGGGAGTGAGTCCATGACGCCGAACCCATGCCGTTGAGCCATGACCTACACAACAGGCGCCCGCCCCCGTCTCCGTGGGGGCGGGCGCCTGTCCCGTATGTCGGTCGCAGATCAGTCGGCGGCCTGGAACGCGCGGCCCGCCACCGTCGCCGTCGTGCCGTTCGTGAACAGCCCGCTGCTCGGCTTCGACGGATCCGCGCCCAGCCCGAACCACGCGTAACGCTGCACGTAGGACAGGCCGTCGAGGGCCTTGGTGGACGCGGTGACGAAGTCGGCCTGCTGTTGCGGGGAGGGGAAGCGGGTTCCCTGGGAGAAGTCGATCAGCGCGTACTCGGTGAGCCAGATCGGCTTGTGGTAGCGCGCGTACACCGCCGCCAGGTACGACTTCAGCTGGTCCACGGCCTGCGGGGTGCGGAAGTCACCGCCGTACCAGTGCAGCGTGATGAAGTCGACCCGGTACCCCTTCGCCGCCGCCCCGGACATGAACCGGTCCAGCCAACCACCCGCCGTGTCCCCGCCGTACGCGACCGCCGGGCTGCCCAGCGTCTTGCCGGCGGCCATGAGCTTGGGCCACAGACCCAGCGCCTGCTCGACCGACATGTTGGACTGCTCGGCCATGTCCGGTTCGTTGAAGCCCAGGAGATAGGGGCCGTTCGCCTTGGCCTGGGCCAGCGCGCTGTCGGTGACCGAGTCCGCTCCCCAGATCATGGGCACGAAGGAGGTCGACGACGGGGTCGTAACCCCTTGGTGCTGGGTGTTCCAGGTGTAGTACCAGCTCGCCCCGCTCGCGCCGAGCGCCTGGCTCACCCCGTTGAAGGTCCACACCCCGACGCCCTTCTTGGCGCCGGAGGCGATGTGCACGGGGGCGGCGGGGGTGTGCTTGGAGGGACTCGGCTTGGGCTTCTTGGTCGGGGACTTGCTGGGGCTCGCGGACGGGGAGAGTGACGGGGACGGGGTGGGGCTGGGTGAGGTGACGGCCACCGGACTGGGCGGTGCCGACTCCGCGGCCGGGGTGGCGGTGTCCCCCGTCAGCCGGGCCGCGACCAGCGCGGCCACCGCGAGGACCGCGACCGCCGCCGAGCCGCCGATCACCTGGCCACGAGCGGCGCGCAGGCCCGTACGAGCCGCTCGGCGCCCGTGGCTTCCGCGCGCCGCCCGATGGCCGCGGCCCGCTCCCGCGTTGTGCGCGGAGTGCGTGGACGGGGTGCCGGAGCCGGACGAGGAACCGCCGTCGGATCCCGTACCGGACGAGGAAGCGGCACCCGAGTCCGCGTGCTGACCGATGACGGTGACCAGCACGCGGGACGGGTCGAGGGTGGCGGGCACGGCCAGCAGCGGGAGGCCGCTGAGCAGGCGGTCCATCGGGAGCAGCCCGTCGTCGAGGCCCTCGCAGACCCCGCAGGCGCGGATGTGCCGGGCGAACCGCTTGCGCCACAGGGCACTCGGCGTGCCGTCCCACAGGGCGGCGGTCTCGTCCAGTTCGGCGCAGCGCGGGCCGGCCGCGAGCGCCCGTACCACGACCCGGGATATCTCCATCTGCTTCTTCATGCGCTGCACGCGGACGGCCGCGTGCCGGTCGGACAGCCCCAGCGCGCCCGCGAGTTCGGCTCGCTCCAGCTCGCCGGTCTCCTCCAGCCACCACAGGGACAGCAGTTCCTGGTCGTCCGCGTCCAGCCAGCGCGTGGCCTCGGCGACCTCGCGGCGCTGCTCGGTCAGTCCCAGCCGCAGGATGGTCAGTCCGGCGAAGTCGAGGGCGGGGTCGGTGATCGCCTCGGCGTCCTCCAGGTGCGCCCTGCGGTCGCGGTCCGTGGCCCGCGACTGTTCGCGGTCCCGCACCTGTCTGATCGTGATGGCCACCAGCCAGGACCGGAACGCGGACGGGTCCCGCAGTTTCGGCAGCCCCCGCACCATGCGCAACAGCGTCTCCTGTACGACGTCATCGACATCGGCGTGACCGTTCAGGGCCCGGCCGACGATGTTGTAGACCAGCGGCAGGCACTGCGTGACCAAGGCGTCCAGGGCCTGTCTGTCGCCCGCGCCCGCGGCCGTCACCACGGCGGAGTCGGGTCCACTCCTGTGGAACTTGGGCATGTGGTTCTGTTCCTCCGCGTGTGGTCCGGCTGCGGCGGCTTCCCGGGCCCGGAACCGGACTTCCGGCACGGACCTGAGGAGCGCGCTCCCTGGAACGGAGACCGCCGACGCAACCGCGTACAACAGAAAATCGGCCGATCGGCTTCGCAATTTATGTTGTCCGGCCGTCGTGGACCAGGTCACCGATAGGCAGGGACGCATCCGAAGAGTCCGAAGAAGCGTCCGCAGAGCACGAGGAAGGGCGCAGGCATGGCACGAGGACGCAGACGGCACGGCGCACGATCACCCCGCCGGCTCCGGTGGTGGTACGCCGGGGCAGCCGCCCTCGCGACGACCGTCACGGTGCTGATCGCGTACGGCGCGTGGGCACCGTCAGGGAACGGCAACTCCCCCACGGCGGACCGCCAGGACGCCGCCGCGCTCCCGTCCGGACCGCGCAGCTCCTCGCCCTCCGCACCGAGCCACAGCCCCTCCGCCTCCCCCTCTCCGTCCATCTCGGTCTCGGCCTCGCCGTCGGTCAAGGCCAGCGCGTCCGGAAAGAGCACGCGGAAGTCGGCCGCCGGGTCGGACGGCTCGGCGCAGCAGCCTTCGACGGCACCGGCGGGCAAGCGGCTGATCACGGTCGTCAACCGGACCCCGAAGACGGTCTGGGCGGTCGTCACCAACACCGCCGTCTACCCGCAGGGCAGCAAGTTGGCGCCGGGCCAGAGCATGTCGGTGACCGTGGCGAACAACTGGGGCGGACGCATCTGGGGCCGCACGGGCTGCACCGGTACGGCCGCGGGCTACTGCGCGACCGGCGACTGCACCAGCGTGTGCAGCGGCGGCAACCCGCCCACCACACTGGGTGAGTTCACCTTCGACGCGTTCGCGGGCATGGACTTCTACGACGTGAGCATGGTCGACGGCTCGAACCTGCCCATGTACATCAACATCTCCCACACCACGACCGCAGACCCGGTGAGTTCCACGGGCTGCTACAAGGGCGTCTGCACCACGGACGTCGACTGCCCCACCGCCATGCGGGAGGTCCGCAGCGGCCAGGTCGTCGGCTGCAAACCGCCGTGCGCGGCGTTCGGCGGCGACACGTACTGCTGCCGCGGCGCCTGGGCGGGCCGCGAGAACTGCGTCCCGTCGAAGTGGCCGGTCGACTACACCCAGGTCTTCAAGCGGGCCGCCCCGTACGCCTATTCGTACGCCTTCGACGACGGGGCGACGATGCCCTGCAAGGGTGCCTGCTACTACAAGGTGACCTTCGGGACGACCGGCTCGTCCTAGGGAGCCGGCCGCCCGCCGTGCGTCACAGGGTGGCGGTCGTGCTCTCCCCGGAGGCGCTGCCCGCGAGCCACTGGTCCCAGCTCAGGTTGAAGTCGGCGTAGCCGTTGTCGGCCGGGGCCTTGGCGCGGGGCGAGCCGGTGATGGTGACGGGGTCGCCCTGCTTGACCTGGCCGTAGAACCACTTGGCGTCCGCCATGGACAGGTGGACGCAGCCGTGCGAGCCGCGGGCGCTGCCGCTGCCCGGGTTCGGGTCGCCGGTCGAGTAGTGCACGTAGGTGCCGGACTGGGTGAGGTGGACGTCCCAGGGCAGCGTCAGGTCGTAGTAGTTGGGGCTGCCCTTGTCGCAGCTGATGCCGACGCTGCAGGAGGTCATGTGGACCTTCTTCTGCTTGTCGATGACGGCCATCGTGCCGTTCCACGTCGGGTACTCGGCACTGCCCGCGTTGATCGACAGGGTGCGCACCAGGGAGCCGTTGCGGGTCACCTTCATGGTGTGGCCGGTCACGGAGACGTCCGCGCGGACGTCGTCACCGACCTTGAAGGTGTGCGTGTAGCCGTGCACGCCGTAGCGTCCGTTGCCGTTGCTGACGCCCTTCATGTCGGCGTCGATCTTCACCGTCGTACCGGAGGGCCAGTACGTCTTCGGGCGCCAGTCGGCACGCCGGTCGCCCATCCAGTGCCAGGCGCCGGCCACCGGCTGCGAGGCGCTCACCTTCATGTGCTTCTCGACCGTGGCCTTGGCCTTGGCGGCGACCGGGTTGGTGAAGATCACCGAGATCGGCATGGCCACGCCGACGGTGGTCCCGGTCTGCGGGGTGATCGTGTCCAGCAGCATCGGCGGCCCGGCGGGCTTCGTCGGTGAGGGCGAGGCGCTCACGCTCGGCTTGCCCGACGCCTTGGCGTCGCCGCCCCCGCTCGCCTTGTCACTGCCGCCCCCGCCGCAGGCACTCGCGCCCACCAGCACCACACCCGTGATGAGTGCGATCCCTATGCTGCCCTTGCGCCGTCCCACGGCGTGCCCCGCTCTCTCTCGCTCTTCGGCCCTGACAGACCCGGCTCCCTGTCAGACGGTCGGGGCGTGCCCCGCAGTTGCAGGTACCACGTAAAACGTGTCTCAAGACTCGGTACGCGTCACTGTTGCCACGAGCGATCTCCTGGGGCGAGGGGCACCCCGCCTGAGCAGCGTTACGGCAGGCCCGGGACGGATGCGACGTGTCGTAGATCCGCTGTGTACCGCGGCCGGGGAGCGTCAGCGGCCGAAGCGCCGTCGCGGATGAAACCGAGCCAGGCGGTACGGACACGGCGGCCGAGGGTCTCGAATGCGTGCGGGTCGGCGCCGGCGAGCATCGGCGCGGCGGCCCAGTCGGCGTACGTGCCGAAGACGAAGGGGAGATCGATGCAGTGGGTGGCGCCGAAGGGCGAGTCGGGGGCGGCGTAGTCGAAGCGGTAGCTCCGCACCCGGGCACCGGCCTCGCTCAGCCGGGTGGCCAGGTCCTCGGTGGGACGGCCGAAGGCGATCCTGGTCACGGCGCGTTCGACGGCGCCGGCGGCCGCGGGACCCAGGAAGGGGATCCGGCGCACCCGGTTCAGTACCGGGTTCACCGAGCAGAAGGCGCTCATCTCCCGCTGCGTGGTGCCGATGACGACGTCCAGTCCCGGAGCCCGCCCGGCGAGACACGCCTCCCAACGGTCTTCGTCAGGGAGCGGTCCGACTCCGCTGACGGGAGTGAACAGGGGTGCGGCGTTGAATCCGAGCCTGCTTGCGGAATCGCGTGCGGCGGCGACCTGGGCGTCGAGGATCTCGGGCAGGGAGGCGGTCCGCGGGTCGGTGGCGAGCCGGTCGAGGAACAGTTCGGCGGACTCCTCGGCACCGCTCGGGGTGTTGAGGCAGCGGGCCGGCGTGCTCTGCAGGATGACCCGGCGGAACAGCCCCTCCGCGTCGGGCATGCCCAGCAGGCAGCGCACGCTGTGCGCACCCGCGGACTGGCCGCCCACGGTGACCTCGTCGGGGTCACCGCCGAACGCGGCGATGTTCTCACGCACCCACCGCAGGGCCGCCAACTGGTCGGCCAGGCCGAACCAGAACCGGGCGGGCCCGGTCGTCGACCGCGGGTGTGGTGACGGTCAGGCTGAGACAGTCCTCGCCCTGCTCGCCCCGCTCGGACACGGCGTAGCGCACACACCTGAAGACGATCGGACCGTCCTCGCGCGTCGTCGACATCGCCGCCCGGGCCGGCGTCCACGAGACGTCCATCTACCGGCGGTGGGGCACCCGGACCAATCTGATCCTCGATGCCGTCGTGAGCCGCCTGGACGCGGATGTGCCCCTCCCCGACACCGGCTCCACACGTGAGGACCTGACCCTCCTCGTCACCGCCCTCGCCGCGTTCCTGAGCGCACCCGCCGGCCGCGACATGGCCCGGCTCGGCCTCACCCCGCCCGAGGACGCGGCCCAGGCCGACGAACTCCGGACGAGGTTCTGGACCGCGCGCTTCGACAAGGCCGCGGTCATCGTCCAGCGCGCGATCGATCGCGGCGACCTCCACCCGGGCACCGTTCCCGAGTTCGTTCTGGAAGTGCTGGGCGGCACGCTCCACCTGCGCATCCTGCAACGCTACCTGCCCGTGGACCGCGACTACATCGGCCGCCTGGTCGACCTCGCCCTGACAGGCGTGGGCTCGCGCCCACCCAAGAGCGCCGCCGAACCCCGCCCCTGAGCGGAGCGGGCATGGGGGCGGTCCCGAGCACCGCGACGAGATCGCCGTGGTGCTCGGGACCCGGGGGGGGAGCCGTGGCGCTAGTTCACGATCGGGTCGACGAACTGCTCCCAGGTCTCCTCGGAGACCCAGTTCGCACCGCACGAAGGAATGGCACCGTCGCTGTCGGCGGCCACGAGGTAATGCTGACCGACCGTGAAGGTCAGGTTCTCCGGGAAGTCGGGGTCATTGGTCACCAGAATGGTGCGCGGGCCACCACCGCGCAGCCAGTGATCGACGTGCAGGGTGATCAGCGGACCCTTTACCGAGTCGACCGTCCCGTAGAAAAGCGTCGGGTATCCCGCCAGCTGGTCGGGAACCGGCGCCTGGCACTTTCCGTTGCCGTTCCCGGAGGTGGTGAGATTCAACTGCTTGACGGCCTCGGTCGTGTGGCCGTTTCCGGCGTTCGCCGTGATTCCCGCGGTGATGCCGCCCCCGAGGAGCAGGGCGGCAGCCGCCGCGATCCCGAAGAACCGCTGACGGCCCCTTCCGGCGGAGATCTTCGCGATCGAATTCGTGGCGTCGATGTCGGTGTTTTCCGGCGTTGCTACGGAGTTGTTCTTCATGGCAGCCTCCACAAGACGATTGATGTCGGGCAGCGGAGCTCGTGAGGTCGCTGCGGGATCCGCATCCCTCATTAGGGTCAGCAACTCGTTGTCATTCACTGACCGCTCCTTCCTTCACTCATCTTGTGTCCGGCGCGCTCGGCGTTCTTTCGCCCCGACTGGAGTTGTTCGGCGATTTTCTTCTTCGCCCGGTGCAGCCGCATGCTCACCGCGTTGGACGTCATTCCCGTCGCCTCCGCGATCTGCCGCGGCGCCAACTCCTCCCACGCCCACAGCCGTATCACTTCGCGGTCCAGCTCCCCGAGTGCACTCAGCGCGGCATGCAGGTCGCTGTGATCGGTGACCACGGACACGGGTGCCTGCTGAACACTCATCAGCCGCTCCACCAGACGGACCCTGCGTCCGTCCGCCCGCCGGGCATTGGCCAGGCAGCCCCGCGCCACCCCGTAGCACCACGGGAGCACTTCGTCGCGCTCGGGCAGCGACCCGTCCCTGAGCCCGGGTACGTGGTCGACGCGACGCCACAGCACCAGCATCGTCTCGGACAGGACGTCCTCGACCATGTCAGGGGCCGTTCGTCGCAACAGATACCGGTGCAGGGGTTGCGTCACCACGTGCGCCAGTCCCTCGAAGCGTGCCCGTCGTAGTCGACGGGTCTCCTGTTCCGTCATGGATTCCACGAACGGTCCGTGTCCGACACAGGCCGGCTCCTTTCAGCAAGGGCCGTCCTGTCCTGATCAGGCGGTGTCGATGTCGATGCCGGTGACTGCGGCGTGTTCGGTGTGGTGGGTGTACATGGCTTCGATCTGGGTGGCGTAGTGCTGGTGGATGGGTGTGCGGCGGGTTTTGCGGGTGTGGGTGACGTAGTCGCTGCCGGGTTGCCAGTCGTCGGTGATCACGGTGTGGGCGCGCGCCTGTTCGGGCCGGGACAGCACAGAGTTGGCCGCGGCCAGTCCCGTCTCGATCGCAGCCAGGACCGCGGGATGCCGGCACAGTTCGGCAGGTTTGCCGTCCAGGCCGTGCCGTGCGGCGAAGGCGGTGAGTGCGTCGGGGTCGGGCACCAGCAGGGCGCTCACGTAGGGGCGGTTGTCGCCGATCACGACCGCGTGGGCGAGCAGCGGGGTGTGAGTGAGGATGGCTCCCTCGATGGCGGCGGGCGACAGGTTCTTGCCGCCCGTGCTGATCATGAGGTCCTTCTTGCGGTCCACCAGGGTGATCGCGCCGGTCGGGTCGATGGTGGCGACATCGCCGGTCCGCAGCCAGCCCTCGGCGGTGAACGCGGCGGCGGTCTTCTCGGGAGCGTCCCGGTAGCCGCGCATGACGATCTCGCCGCGAATCAGCAGCTCGCCGTCCGCGGCGATCGACGCTTCCACCCCCGGCAGCAGGTGGCCCACCGAGGTCACCGGTGCCTCACCAGGAGGCGAATAGGTCACCATCCCCGACAGCTCGGACATGCCCAGGCCATTACTCACGGGGATGCCCAGGCCACGCAAGTTCAGCAGCAGGCCGGGGTCGATGGGTGCGGCGCCGGAGGCCGCCACCCGCAGCCGGTCCAGGCCGAACCGCTCCCGCAGGGGTGCCAGCACCTCGGAGTCCAAGGCGGCCCAGCGGTCGGCGAGTTCGGCGGTGAGCTGCCTGTCCTCGGCGGCCTGGGCGTAGCGCAGCCCGAGCGCGGGGGTCTGGGCCAGGGCCTGGCGGCGCGCCTCGTCGGGCTCGCTGTCGGCGGCCTGTCGCAGGGCCGCGGACAGGCCGTTGTAGAGGCGCTGCCAGATCTGCGGTACCGCTCCGAAGATCTGGGGGTGGACGTCGGCGAGGGCGGCGGCGATGTCGCGGGGCTGGTCGAGGGTGGTCAGTTCGGTTCCGGCGGTCATCTGGGTGTAGTGCGAGGACCAGCGGTCGGCCATGTGGGCGGAGGGCAGGAAGGAGATCATCCGGTCCCCGGCGGTGATGCCGAGCCGCTCGTTGGAGGCCACGCACAGGGCGAGTTCGGCCCGGTGGGTGATCTCCACGCCCTTGGGCTGCCCGGTCGTACCCGAGGTGTAGATAAGCGTGAGGACGTCGTCGGGACGCACGGACCGCCAGGTCGTCTCGAAGTCGAACCCAGCGACCGTGCGGGCGCAGACGTCCTCCAGCGACAGGGTGCCGGGGAAGGCGCCGTCGACGGTGACGACCGTCGCGTCCGCCGTGCGGGCGGGATGGTCGAGCACGGGCAGGAAGCACTCCTCCGTGATCACCAGCCGGGCCCGCGAGTCGGTGAGCAGGTGGGCGACCTGTTGGGGCGAGGAGGTGTTGTAGAGCGAGAACGGGATCGCCCCCAGATGCAGGACGGCCGTGTCGGCGAGGTGGAACTCGGGCCGGTTGCGCAGCATGAGCGCGACCGTGTCCCCGCGGCGCACCCCCAGCGCCGTCAGCCCCTGGGCCAGGGCCCGGACCCGGTCGGCGTACTCCGACCACAGCAGCGACTTCGTACCGCCGACGGTACGCAGGGCCACCAGACCGGCCTGACGCTCGGCGGTCTGCTGGAACGCCTCACAAAACGTCCGGGGCAAGGTCGACGTCACCGGGCAGCTCCTTCGCTGTCGGGGGAAACAGGCGTACTCGACGGAGACTGCCGGAGTCCCGCGGTGCCCGTCACGCACCGAGCGTGCGTGTGTGTGGGCATGTGCGTGGCACCACTGTCGACCCGCTATTGGCGCCACGTCAATAGCGGCCGGGCGATTCCACCCTCCCTTTCTTGACGGGTCGCTAATAAACGGCGAGAGTGACGAGTCCGCACCCCCGGCGCACCACGGCTCCCGCCGATCTCCACCGATCTTCGCCGACGACAGGCGTGAAAGGATGACGCGGTGACAGCCCCCTCCCCCGCCGAAGGCCGGGCACGGACCCGAATGGAGCCGGAAGCCCGCCGCGGCCAGATCATCACCTGCGCCCGCCGCGCCTTCGGCGAGAAGCCCTACGGCGCCGTGTCACTGGCGGACATCGCGCGCGAGGCCGGCGTCACCCGGGGCCTGGTCAACCACTACTTCGGCGGCAAGCGAGAGCTGTACCTGGAAGTGCTGCGCGAGATGGTCGCCGTACCCGACTACGTGCTGGAGCGGCTGCCCAAGGGCACCCTCGAGGAGCGGGTGAACGGCGTCGTCGAACGCTTCCTGAGCGTCGTCGACCGCAATCGCGGCATGTGGCTGGCGACTGTCGACGCGCTGTCGCACGGCCATGACCCGGACGTCGACGCCGTCATACGGGAGGCGGAGGAGACGACCGTCGACCAGACCCTGCGCGCACTCGGCATCGACCCGGGCGCCGGGACGGACGAACCGCTGCGCGGCATGTGCCGGGCCTTCGCCGCGATGACACGGTCCGCGACCAACGAATGGCTCAACCGCGGCACCCTGAGCCGGGAGCAGACGTTCGCCCTGCTGGAGCGCACTCTCCTGCTGATCATCACGGAGTTCGGGCCGGAGAGCCGCGGGAAGTGACGGCACGCGGGCCGAAGTAACCCCGCGGATTTCGACGTACCCCCTGCGTACAGCACTTCCCGACGCACGGAACCCCACACCCTCAGGCGCCCCCGCCGACCCCTCACGCCTCCTATTGTCGGGTCGCCAATAACGTGTTACGTTCCCGAATACGACCCCGGCGGCACCGCGAGCACCCCCGCCCACGCCCGCCGCGGCGGCACTTGAGCCCGCGCACCGGTCGCGGACACATGCGCGCCCCGTTGCTCTGGAGCGCATCGAAGCGCCACATCGGGACCGCCCCACGACCGAGACCTCGACCGCGTCGGGATCGAGCCCACCGCCGCGCAGTCGCCGTGATCGCCTCGTACGACACCACCGACAGAACTCACCCCGTCGCCCCCCCGCCAACAGCCCTTCGCCGAACCGACCATCACCGCAGAGCGAGGAACGAGATGACCACGCCGACCGACCTGCCGACGATGCAGGAGACGACGTATGACGTCGCCGGAAAGAAGATCTTCGTTGCGGAGACGGGCGACGGCCCGCCGGTGGTGATGCTGCACGGCGGCGGCCCCGGCGCCGCCGGTGTCTCCAACTACACGCGCAACATCGCCGCGTTGGCCGAGCGGTACCGGGTCATCGTGCCCGACATGCCCGGCTACGGCCGCAGCAGCAAGGGCGTCGACAGCGCCGACCCCGTCGGCTACCTCGCCCGCCACATCCGCGGTCTGATCGACGAACTCGGCCTGGACAAGGTCCACCTGGTCGGCAACTCCTACGGCGGCGCCTGCGCCCTGCGCCTGGCCCTGGACACTCCCCACCGGGTCGACCGCATGCTGCTGATGGGCCCCGCCGGCATCGGCACCAGCCGCACCGTGCCCACCCGCGGCGCCAGGAGCCTGCTCGGCTACTACACCAGCGAGGGACCCTCCCGGCAGAAGCTGGAGACGTTCATCCGCGACTACCTCGTCTTCAACGCCGCCGCCGTCCCGGAATCCGCCATCGAAGACCGCTACCAGGCGAGCATCGACCCCGAGGTCGTCGCCTCCCCGCCCACCAGGCTCCCCTCCGGGCGGGGAGCACTGCGCGCCCTGTTGAAGATGGACTTCACCCGCGACCCGCGCCTGAGCCGGCTGCCCGTGCCCACCCTCGTGCTGTGGGGTGCCGAGGACATGGTCAACCGTCCCTCCGGTGCCCGCATGCTGGCCGACCGCATCCCCAACTGCGACCTGTACATCGCGGCCAACACCGGGCACTGGGTGCAGTTCGAGCAGGCCGACCTGTTCAACCGCCTCTGCTCCGACTTCCTGGCAGGCCACCGATGAACACATACGAGGGGCACGACACCCCGTCCGTCTTCGGAGCCGTCCACCTCGGCTACATGATCATCGAGACCAACCGCTTCTCCGACTGGCGCCGCTTCGGCGTCGACGCCATCGGCATGCATCACGACACGCTCTCCCGCGACCTGATGCGCTTCCGCCTCGACGACCAGGAGTGCCGCTTCCTGCTGCGGCGCGGCCCCGCCGAGGACGTCGTCACCACCGGCTGGCACATCGACGACCACGTCTCCTTCGAACAGATCGAGGCCCGCATACGCGCCCACGGTGTGCCGCTCGTCGTCGGGAGCGACGAGGAAGCCGCCCTGCGCGGCGTCGAACGCCTGCTGCGCTTCCCCGGTCCCAAAGGCATCACCCAGGAGATCTACACCACCCCGGTGAAGTCCGCCGAGCCCCTGCGCATGCTCGCCTCCGGCTTCGTCACCGGCGATGCCGGCATCGGACACATCGCCCTGACCTCCACCAGGCCGACGCAGATCCGCGGCTACTTCAACACCGTCTTCGACGCCCGCCTGAGCGACTACATCGACGAGACCATGAGCGGCCTCAAAGTGAAGATCCGCTTCCTTCGTGTCAACGAACGCCACCACACCATCGCGGTGGGCAACGCCCTCCGCCTGCCGCTCGACCCGGTCCGTACCCGCGTGCAGCACCTCAACATCCAGGCCGAGACCCTCGACGACGTCGCCCTGAGCTACCAGCGCGTCCGCGAACTCGGCTTCGGGTCGCTGACCGTCGGTCAGCACACCAACGACCGTGAACTCTCCTACTACGCCCGCACCCCCTCCGGCTTCGACTGGGAGGTCGGCTGGAACCCCATCGTCGTCGACGAGGCGACGTGGGAACCCAGCACCCACCAGGGCATCAGCATCTGGGGACACCTCCCGGTCGGTGAGACCATCCTCGACAAGCTCGCCCAGTTCCGCGTCGGCGCCCGCTCCCTGGCCCGCCAGGAGAACACCGTGCCCGCCCTCAGCGGCGCCGGCATCGCGGACGACTGACGGCCCGCACCTGGCAGAGGTTCACGGCGCCGGGACCCGCACCGACAGGAGCTTGCCGTCGCCGAGGTGCAGGAGGCCTGTGCCGGGCTGCACCGGATGGCCCGTCGAACCGCGGCCGATCCGATGGCCGATGAGATCTCCCGACGAGGGCTGCTGCGGCGACAGGAGCAGTCCGCGCCGGGCCTTCGCCGCCTCGACCTGCCAACCGGAGTAGCCCGCGCAGACCTTGTCCTCGTCGCCGCCGAGGACAAGAGCGAGCCCTCGGACGGTGCCGTGCCGGACCAGGTCCCTGAGGGAGGGAGCGGCGTCGCAGTCGTCGAGGATCTCCGCGTCGTCGACGATCACCACGATCGGCCGCTCGGGCGAGGCCGACGCCACCGCCTCCTCGACCGCCCCCGCCCTGAGCTCGGCGCCCGTGAAGTACGCCAACATGCCTTCCCGCGACACCAGTTCGCGCAGCGGTGACGGCAGCGGCGCCGCCACGACCAGGCGGGCGCCCTGCTTGAGGCAAGCTCGGGCCATGGTGAGCAGGGCGGTGGAGCGGCCCGATCCCTGCGGTCCCGCGACGACGAACGCCGGGACACCGACGGCGAGATCGGGACCGTACCCCGTGAGTTCGTCCCCGCCGACGGCGGCCAGCGTCCAGCGCCCCGAACGCGAACCCTCCCGGTCGCGCAGCCGCCACGCCTCGTCGAAACCGATCCGGTCCGGCAGTGCGGCGACGGTGAACGGGCGCCGCTCACGCGGCACTTCGACGTCCCGGGCGGTCGCCGCCCGGCCGATCACGGCGAGCGCCTCGGCCTGCGCCTGGTCGGTCGGGTCCTCGGTCAGCAGCGCGAACTGGGTCTCGGTGCCGCGCTCTGCACGGAGGGCCCGGCCCGGGGGCATCGACTCGGGCACGGCGCGCGCCCGTACGCCGATCATGGAGTAGTCGGCGCCGTCCATCAGGCGCAGCGCGTACTTGTCCTCGGTCAGGGTGGCCATCCGGCCGGCGAGCACCTGCCGGTCGCCGGTGATGACGACATGGATGCCGACGGATGCGCCTTCCCGCATCAGCGTCGTCAAGTCGTCCGTCAACCGCCCGAAGTCGTACTCGCCCAGGGTCGGAACCCAGCCTTCCCAGCTGTCGAGAAGGACGACCAGGTACGGCGGCCGGCGCGCCGGTCCGCCGCGGCGGTCGGCGTTGTCGACGGCGTCCAGCGCGCCGAACTCGTCCTGACGGCGGGCGAGTTCGCCATTGAGCCGGGACAGGAGCCGGGCGACGCGCTCGGGCTCGCGGCGGGTGACCACGGCTCCGCAGTGCGGCAGTTCGGCCAGCGCGGCGAGTCCTCGATTGCCGCAGTCGATGGCGTACAGGTGCACATCGCCGCAGGAATGGGTGCGGGCCAGCGCCCCGGCGATCGTCCGCAGGACCTGGGAGCGGCCGGAGCGCGGTGCGCCGCCGATCAGCAGGTGGCTGAAGTTCGCGAAGTCGATGCGGACCGGGCGCCGGAGTTGTTGGTTGGGCAGGTCTTCGACTCCGAACACCACCGGGGGCAGGTGGCCGGGCCGTGGCCCGTCGGCCTCGGCCGCTGCGGAACCCGCCTCGTCGAGGGACAGGATCTCGGGCAGCGGCGGGAGCCAGGGAGTGCGCTGGGGCGGGATGTCGAGCGCCGAGTGGGCTTCGCGGACGGCGGCGACGAGCGCGTCGAGGTCGGTGGCTGTCGTGGCTCCCCGCTCCAACTGGCTCTTCGGCGCAGCCAGTTCCCGCCGGCCGAGGTCGGGCCAGGTCAGCGCGGCGACCCACGGAGCGCGGGGAGTCGACTCCGGGTCGCTGGGGCGGCGCCGTTCGCCGACGCGCGCCGACTGGAACGGGATGAGTGACGCCTGGCCGAGCCGGGCGTAGGCGCGACCGGGCGTGGACTTCGGGATCGTCGCGGCTTCGGGCGAGCCGACGATGTCGTGGGACTCACCGGGGTCGGCGACCCGCAGGGCGATGCGCAGATTGGTGTTGGCACGGATCTCGGCGGAGATGACACCGCTGGGCCGCTGTGTGGCGAGCACCAGGTGGACGCCGAGGGAGCGGCCCCGCTGCGCCACGTTGACCAGGCCGGTGACGAAGTCGGGCAGTTCTCCCACCATCGAGGCGATCTCGTCGACCACGATGACCAGCCGTGGCAGGGGTTCGTGCTCGCCCGGGTGACGCCGCAGCAGGTCGTGGTAGTCCTCGATGTCCTTCGCGCCCGCGCTCACCAACAGGTGCTCGCGGCGGCGCAGTTCGGCGCCCAGGGAATCCAGGACCCGATGAACGAGGTACGGGTCGAGGTCGGCGACCATGCCGACCGTGTGCGGCAACCGATCACAACTCTTGAACGCCGAACCGCCCTTGTAGTCGATGAGCACGAACGTGAGGTGCTCGGGAGAGTTCGCGAGGGCGAGCGAGGCGACGATCGTCTGCAACAGCTCCGACTTCCCGGAGCCCGTCGTACCCGCGATGAGCGCGTGGGGTCCGTCACGGCGCAGATCGATGCCGAACGGGCCGTCGTAGGTCTCGCCGATGACGGCGACGGTCGACGGACTGCGGGAGGTCCAGCGTTCGGCGACGGCCGATCCGGTGGGCGACGCCAGGTCGAGTACGTCGAGCAGGCGCGAGCGGTCGGGCAGGGACGCGGGTTCGGCCTCGTCACGGACGGCCTGCAAGGGCGCCAGGGAGCGGGCCAGTTGGGCGCACCAGGCCGCGGACACGAAGTCGGGCCGGACGTCGTTCACCCGGGGCGAGTCTGCGGAATCGACACGGAGGCGAAGTGCCGACCGGCCGGTGTGTTCCTGGTGTTCGGCGACGACTGCGGCCTGGCACTCGCCGGGCAGGAACCGCTCGTCCTCCTCCAGACACAGCACGTGGATGCCCAAAGCGGGCCCCTGGCTCATCAGCAACGTCGTACCGGGCATGGCCCGCAGCCGCCGGGCGCCGTCGAAGACCACGACGATGTCCGGCGCTGGCGCACGAGCGGTGTCGCCGCTCCCCCGCTCCTGCTTCCGGGCGTGAAGGAGGTTGACGAGTTCGGCGATACGAACCCCCACGGTCTCCGAGTCCATGCCGAGGGCGGTGTTGGCGTCGGCGCCGCCGACGGGGCGGGCGTGCGGCAGCCATCTCAGCCAGTCCCAGGAGTCCTGCGCGTCCCGCTCCGTCAGTACGCAGACCCGGACGTCGAGGGGGCTGTGCAGCGCGGCGATCTGGGCCACGGCCCAACGCCCCAGCGCGCGGGCGGAGTCCCCGGGGCCGGCCAGGCCGATCACGCCGAGCTTGCGCAGGGGGAGGGTGACGGGCGAGTCGGGGGGAACCTTGATCGCGCCGGTGCCCACGCGCAGTTGGAGATGGTCGTGATCACCGGGTCGGCGTTCCCACAACCCGGCGCGGGGGTCGGCGGCGAGTGAGAGTACGGCTCCAGGGGACGGGGCGGCGCGGCGCTGCCGGACGAGTTCGACGCGCAGCTCGTCCTGGAGTGCCTCCGAATCCTCCTGCACCCTGACCTGACGGGAGAAGTACCGGTGGCCGGCCATCGCGGCCAGCGAACTCAGCAGCCCGGGTAGCAGGAGGTACCAGTCGTGGAGGAGCAGCCAGCAGACCACCGCGACGACGAGCAACAGCCCCATGAACAGCTGGAAGAGGATCCACCTGCGGCGAAGGGCCCGTCGCTGAGCACTGTGCATCCATGTGGCGGCCGGATCACGGCGCACTCGTTTAGGCGCGGTCATCCGCGGGGGCCGCTCGAAGACGAACCCCCGACCATCCTCCGACCGACGCAGAGCGCCGTCGGACGGCGCGCAGGCGACGAGTTCGAACAGCGTTCCGCCCACGGCGAGTTGACCGTCGAGGGGCCACGCGGCACGCTCGCACAGCGGTGCCCCGTCCAGCGCGGCCCGCACATCGGCGTCGTACCTCCGCACCGTGCACCCGCCGTCCACCCCCACCGTCAACGTCAGCGCCAGTTCGGCCAGTTCGGGATCGTCGACGCACACATGCGCCTCGGCTCCCCGACCGATGTCCGTGTGCCCGAGGCCCAGCCGGTGCACGGCCCCGGCGTCCGGGCCGCCGATGACGCGCAGTTCGACGATGCCGGTCACCTCGCGGGGCGGAGAGCCGGCGGGGGTGTGCAGACTGACGACGCACCCTTCCGTCAACGGTGACCGGGCCAGCGTCGCCGCCGCGTCGACGGCCAGTCCATCGACGTGGACGACGGGCGGTGTCCGTTCACCGCTCTCCCCGCGGAGCAGGACGCGCTCCAGCGCGCGAGCGACCTCCCCCATGGGTGAGTCGGGATCGGCGTCCAGGACGACGTCGGCGGAGTTCCCGTCGCGGGGGTCGACGACCGTGAGGGTGAGACGCACAGCAGCCCTCCTTCGTCAGTTCCGCGGGGAGCGGTCGGCGCCCAGCTCGTCGAAGGCGCACTCGTCGGGATCTCCCGGGCGGAAGGCGAAGGCCAGGTCCGCCCTCCACTGGCCCTGGCGCAGGCGGACGGTGCGTACCGCCAGGGAGTGGCCGTCGCCCTCCCGGGCGATGAAGACCTCGTTGTAGCCGTTCTCCTCGTTCGAGTGGATGCTGGCCAGCGCCGGGGCGCCCGCGATGCGGGTGGTCCAGGGCCGGTCGCGGTCGATCAGCCGTTCCGAGGCGAGGAAGCCGAGGTGGGTGTGTCCGTGCAGCACCAGTGCGGTGTGGGCCTCGGCGAGGGACGCCTTGGCCTGGCCGGCGTTCACGACACCGGCGTACGGCGCCACTTCCACGGCAGGCACCGGGGACAGCGGATGGTGGACGACGGCCAGGTTCACGCACCCCGTCTCCCTGCTCAGACGTCTGAGCACGGGATGGGCCACGACTCCGGGGTCGTGGCGTTCGAGTCGCCCCATGAGGTCGCTGATCTGGACGCCGTCCTCCGACTGGGCGAGTTCGGCGAGGAGTTGGCGTACGCGGTCGCGGTCCTCGTTGCTCGCCGGCTCGCCGCCCGACTCGGCCGAGCCGAGCAGCGCGACCCGCAGGCCGGCGTCGGGGTAGCGGACGTAGAGGCGGCGGTCCTCGTGCTTGTCCTTGTCCAGGTCGGGGTGCGGGTACGCGTCGAAGGCCCGCGCGAACCACTCGTGGCGGGCGCCGGGCCTCGGGTCCAGGCACCGGTCCCAGGACACGTCGTGGTTGCCGCCCACGAGCAGGATCCGCGGGTCGTCCCGGCGCAGGTCGGGGTGATCGGTGAGAAGCCGGGCCAGACGGTCCAACCAGTCGAGGGCCTCGCGTCCGTACTCGTCGAGCGGGCGGTCGACCAGGTCGCCGGAGACGATGACCAGGTGCGGGGCCCTGCCCTGTCCGGCGAGGTGCTGGACGTGCTCCAGATAGCTCTCCAGCGGGGTGCCCTCGCCGGTGAGCCGGGCGAGGGCGGCACCCGCCTGGGTCCGGTCCTTCTGGTCGACGTTGGACCGCAGGCGGCCGCCGAAGTGCAGGTCGGACACGTGATGCACGCGCAGCACCGCGGGCAGGTGGTGCGCGATCACGGGGTCGGCGGCCACCGGGCGCAGCACCTCCCGCATCGTCTGCGCGTCGCGGGCGTCGGAGGTGAAGTCGAGCCCGGCGTCGCGCCATCGCTCACGCCGTATGACGGCACGGTGCGTCGCGGACATGCCGTTGTGGAACCACTGGTCGACATACCGGTGTTGCGGATGGTCGGCCTCTTCGCCGGCCCGGCGGGAGAGTTCGGCGGGATCCGTCCGCAGGTCGGGCTCGGCCTCGGCGGTCTGGAGGGCGAGTTCCAGCAGGAAGGGGGTGAGGAGCCAGCCGGGTTGCTCGGCCCGCAGCAGGGCCACGACGTCGTGCGCCCACTCGGGGGCCCGGTCCGCCATCCACGCCGCCTCCTCGTCGGTGACCGGCGGCGGCATGCGGACGTCCTTGGAGGCGTCGGCCCCCAGGTGCGGGGCGAGCAGCTCGTACTCGGCGGGCGTGGCGAAGACCACCGGTACGACGCCCTCCTCCCGCAACCGTCCGAGTCCCGCGGCGAGCGTCCCGGGATCCCGGGCCTGTCTCCCCGACGGGCCGATGGCCGGCTCGTCGACGAGCACCATGTCCACGTCGCCGAGTTGCGGGCGGGCGGCCTTGCCGTTCGTCAGACAGGTCAGCGCCGCCCTGCGCACATCGGTGTCGCTGCGTACGTCGACCAGCCGGGTGCGTCCCTCGGGGCGGGCGCGGCGTACCGCCCCGGCGAGCCAGCTCTTGCCGGAGCGCCGGGGCATGACCACCAGCCAGCAGGCGTCGTTGGGCTCGTGCCTCTCCACCAGCGGTACCGCCCACGGTGGTATCCGTGTGCCGCGGAACCTGATGTCGAGGCTCGGGTCGAACGACCGGCTCGGCCGGTAGTGGTTCATCGGTGCTGCTCCTCGTCGTGCAGTTCCTCGTACGCGTGCCGGATCCAGTCGAAGAAGGGCCGGTCGGACAGCCATGCGTTCTGGGACAACAGCAGGCCCACCTCGCGCAGTTCCTTCCCCTGCGCGCGGCTGAGGTCCCTGGGCTGTCCACCTCGGGCCCGGAGCAGGGCCTCGCGGGCCGCGGGGCCGATCTCGCTCCAGCGGGAGCGGAAGACATCGGCCTTCTTCACGAGGAGTTCCCGCTCGATGAGCGATTCGAGTTCGGCGGAGTCGTGGACGGCCAGCGTGCTGCCGGCGCGTGCCGACCGCACCAGGGCGTCGCCCACCACCTGGAGGTAGAAGGGCCAGGGTCCTACGTTCCTGAGGATGCGGTCGGCGGTGCCGGAGGGGATCTCCAGCCCCTCGTTCTCGGCGGTGCCCGTCAGGAACTCGCGGGCGTCCTGTTCGGTCAGCGGCCCGAGGGTGAAATGGCTGACGTCGTTTCCGTAGCTCGACCCGGGCACCTTGCGCGCGTGGCGCAGGGCGTCGTTCCAGTCCTTGTAGGTGCCGCAGTAGACGAGCCAGGCGCCGGCCTGGCCGAGGTCGCGCAGCCAGGACACGGCCGCCGGGTGGTAGCCGGTGAGCCGGCCGACCTCGTCGAGCAGCAGCACGAGCCGGGACGAACCGGTGCCCTCGGCGGCCCGGTCCATCAACTCGTCGGCGGGCCGAGTGGATCGAGCCAGCGCGGGCATGAGCCGTACGGCGAGGTCGTCCTGCGATCCGGTCCGGTCCCGGTTGGACAGGGTCACCACCTTCTGCACATCGCCCAGGCCGTCGGACCGCATGCGCTCCTGGAGTTCCTTGACGATCCAGGACTTGCCGGCCCTGCGCGGCCCGAGCAGCGCGGCGGACGCGCCGTCCCGGTAGGTGCGGCTCAGCCACGCGAACACGTCCTCGCGGCCCACCGGCCGGCCCGCCGGTCCGAGCGAGAAGCGGTCGGCCGCGAGCGCGCTGCTCCCGATCCGGAACGGCCTGCTCTCCAACGGCACTTCGGCGTCGCGCCGGCGCGTCTCCAGCACCGTCTCCTGGATCCGGTCGGGCAGCGCGATCTGAACTTCCGCGCCGGTCCCCGCGTACAGGGCACGACCGGGCACGACGACGGGTGGCCGCAGGTGTCCGGCCAGCCCTGCCTGTTCGTAGCCGGTGTCGCCGGCCTGTCCGAGGACCAGGGTGGTGTTCCGCCCGGCACCGCGGCGGAGTCCCAGTACCTGCCGGCCGCCCGCGACGACGGGACAGATCCCGGACCGGGTGTCCCGGAGCAGGTCGAGCAGGTCCGTGAGGCATCCCTCGTTGGAGGTCCCGCGGGCCCAGCCGCGGAACTCCTCGAAGCCGTCGAGCAGGAGGACGAGATACGGCTGTCGCCCCCGGCCGTGGCCCTCCTGCCGCTGCCCGTGCAGGCTCCTGAGGCCCGTCTGCGTGAAGCGTTCCTGACGGCTGCGCACGGTGTCGACGAGTTTGTCGATGAGCCGCCGCATCCGCTCCGGCTCGTCCGGGGTCACCACGGCCCCGCAGTGCGGCAGGTCGGTGAGGGCGCCGAGGGCTCCGGAGCCGCAGTCGACGACGTAGAGGTGGACGTCGTCCGCGCCGTACTGCTCGGCGACGGCGACGGCGAGGGTGAGCAGCGTCTGGGTCCGCCCGCTGCCGGGGTCGCCCAGGACGAGCAGGGGGCCGTCGAGGTCGAGGTCCCATGTGGCCTGCTGGAATCCCTGGGTGTCGGGCGCGTCGCGCAGCCCGAAGACGACCGGTGTCCGGGTTCCGGGCCGTGGCCGCAGGGGCCACAGGGCGTCCGGCCCGACGGCGGTCTCCTTCAGCCTGACCGACAGCGGCAGCGCCGGCGGCCACGGAACGTGCGGCGTCGGCAGGTCGTCGAGGGTGGCCGCGGCCTGTGCGGTCGCGTCGACGAGGTCGGCCGGCTCACCCACTCCCGTGACGGCCGCGATCCTGGGCGCGGGCTGCTCCGGGGCGCCCGTCCAGTCCGTCGCCCGGATCCGGACGGTGTCGCTCGCGGCGGACGTCCCCTCCTGCCGGCGCCCCAGACGCGCACAACGGACCAGCTCCAACTCCCCTGAGGAACGGCGGACATACGCCAGTCCCTGCCGCCCCGCGTCCAGCCGGGCCGCGGCCGGGGTACCGATCAACAGGTCGCTGTCGGCGGGATCGGCGAGCCGCAGGACCACTCTCAGCGGGGCGAACTCCAGTACCTCGCCGGTCACGGCGTCGGACGGGCGACGGGTCGCGAGGATCACGTGGACGCCCAACTCCGCTCCCCGCCGCATGGCGTCGATCAGCCCCGTGACGAACTCCGGTGTCTCCTCCCGGAGTCGGGCGAGGTCCGAGACCACGACCACCAGTCGGGCCAGGACGGGCAGCCCGGCGGCCTCGGACGCCCGGATCACCGTGTACTGCTCGAAGTCGCGGGCCCCGGCCTCCTTCATCAGTTGCTGACGCTGCCTCAGTTCCGCGGTGAGAGCGGTCAGTCCACGGGCGGCGGCATAGGAGTCGAGCGCGGTGTGCACCCCCACCGTGTGCGGCAGCCGGGCCGCCTCGGCGAACGCCTCACCGCCGTCGTGGTGGACGAACAGCAGGTTCAGCTCGTCGGGGCGGTTCGCCACGGCGAGGGAGCCGAGCCAGGCGCAGAGCAGTTCCTCCATCCCGGAACCGGCCATCCCGGTCACCAGGGCGTGCGGGCCGTCGCCCGGCAGATCGAGGACGAAGGGCCGACCGACCGAACCGCCCAGCACGGCCGCCGGGGAACGCGGGGTGCCCGCCCAGCGGTCGGCGATCCTCTCGGGGGTCGGGGGGTCCAGGTCGAGGAGGTCCAGGAGGCGTTCGGCCGGGTTGTCGGTCGGCTCGGCGGAGTTGTCGCGCAGCGGGGCCAGGAGGCGGGCCAGGGAGTCGAGTTGGTGCGGTGACACGTCGTCGGCGCGGAACTCACGCGTCAGGACGGTACGCCCCGGTCGGGAGACTTCGAGAGACAGTCCGTCGCCGTCCGACCGGAGCACGGTCCCGCACCAGTCCGGCAGCCCCGCCCGTTTGTCGGCGAGGCAGATCACATGCACCCCGACGTCCGATCCGACGCGGAGCATCTCTTCGGCCGACGGTGTCGCGCGCAGAGCGCTCAGGTCGTCGACGACGATCACCAGATTGGTGCGGCCCCAGATCGATCCCGCCGCGGGCTCGCCGCGCAGGCGTTCGCGGATGATCAGCTCCACCGTTTCGAGAAGCCCGGCGTGCGCGGCGGGATCGCGGCTGACCCGCACGGGCAGGGTCCCCCGGGACATCAGCCCGTCGGGCGGCAGCCATCGTGCGAAGCGCCAGAAATCCTGACCGGACTCGTCGGTGAGCACCTGCACCGCGACGAGGGACGGGGGATGGAACAGGGCCGTCTGCGCGACGAGCCAGCCGGCCAGCCTACGGCCGCGATCCCGGCCGACCGCGATACCCAGAGGAGACTCGTTCTGGAGGTCGACGGTCAACGGATCCGTCCTCGTCGTGCCGACGCGCAGGAGGAAGGCGTCCCGATGCCCTGGGACCCGCTCCCACAACCGCGACGGGGAGCCGAAGATCTCCGACGAGAGCTCACGGGGATCGGGAAAGCGCGGCCTCCTCCCATCAGGTCCGTCGGACGACCGACGGCGCCAAGGCACGAGACCCCGCCGGAGGGAATCCCCCAGATCCGCCCCGGACTCGACCGGCCCGTCCGCGCCGGACGCGCTCGCCGCCCGCCGATCGAAGGCCAGCGCCCCTCCCCCGGCCGACGACACGTACAGCTCCCGGAATCGCGCGAAGCCCTCCGGCGCCAGCCCCGGAACCCCGCCTCCGACCGCACCCGCACGCTCCGTCGGCGACCCGAGGAAGACCCGGCAGCCGTCGTAGAGAGCCGTCTGCCCGAGAGTGGCCTCCGGCGCCAGCCGTTCCCCCTCGCTACTGAACAGCTCGGGAGGTCCGGCAGCCATCCGAGCCGGACCGAGCCGGACGAGTTGCTCCGCGACGACCCGGACGGGGGTCGACTCGTCGGCTTCGAGTACGACGTCCTGCTGGGCGCCACCCGGCAGCACGACGGTGATGTTCCAGCGGGCGCCGGCGGCCCCCGTGCGCCGCCCCGGGCCGATGGGCGCGGCCGACCACGAGGGGGGCGGTGTCACCCGGGCCGGGCGCCGTACGCGGATCTCGGCGGCCGGTGCCGGTGCCGACCGCGGCCCCGCGACCACCCCCAGCAGAGGAGCGGTGACCCGGCCGTCGCGGTCGATGTCGATGCCGTATCCCGCGCCGGGCAGACCGGGGTGTGCCGTGCCGACGAGGACGCGCGGCCCGGTCGTCCGGTCCCGGGCGACGAGCCGGGCGAGCTGCCGGGCCTCGGCGGGGGTCGGCTCGGTCCCGATGAGCACCACCTCGCCCGCGGTGGCGGGATGCGCGGGCCGGGCGGCCCAACCGGTCAGCACGGGACGGGAGTTCGACCCCGAGTGCGCGTACTGCCCCGCCCGTTCCGCCAACGACTCGATCAGGGAGGGGACATCGGGCAGCACGGTCACCCGCTCCGGGAACTCGGCGTCCAGACCGTGCGCCACTCCGACGCAGGTGACGCGGACGTCGCCCGACCACGGTGCCGTGGCCTGCTCGGCGGCGATCGCCTCAAGAAGCGCGGCCCGGTGCGCCGTCGGTCCGGTCACGGCACACAAGCCGGTCCCCGCGTCGAGGTTGAGCAGCAGCCGCAGCTGTTCGCCGCGACCGACGGACACGAGGTGAGGAAACGCGGAGACGCCCATCGCCGTACTCAAGTCCAAGTCCCGGGCCAAGTCCCGGTCCCGGCCCTCCTCCTGGTGCGCCCCGACGCTCTCCCGACTGAGGAACCACAACCGCTCATCGCGCCGCGCCTGCCACCGCTCGGGAAACAACCGGTCCGGCGGATCGGCCACTTCTACGACGATCTCGTCGCCCCAGAGCCAGACGGCGCTGATCCTCGGCAGCAGGGACGCGGGCTCGGCGAGAGCGCGCAGGGCCCGTCCCAGCAGCCGCGCTCCCACCGGGTCGGAGCGCACCAACAGCCCCTCGACCGGGCTCGTACCGGGCCGTGGGCCGTAGACGTGGCCTGTCCGGACTGCTGAACGAGTGGATCGTGGCATGACTTGTACATCCTCGGGGGGCCGACGGATCCGCGACATGGATTCGGCCGTGCGCTGTCGGCCGGGAACTGGACGGCGGGATCGACCGGTCAGCGTTCCGCCGGGGCACCGGCCTCCCGTGGCGCCGGCAATGCCGCGGACTGGTCCTGGAACTGCTGGAGTCCGGCCCGGAACTCGGTGCTCCAGTCGGCGGTCTCGGATTCGAGATGCCCACGGACCTTTCCGACCAACCCGCCGATCAGGCTCAGTCTGCGCTCGATCACCGCCTGCTCCGGCTCGCCCGTCGAGTCCCTCAACAACTCGGCCGACCAGGCCAGCCGGAACTCGTTCAACTCGCCGTGCAGCGCCTGCGCGGCGGTGATGTCACGCATCCAGGCCGTGGAGAGTCCGAAGAAGTAGTCGAAGCCCTTGCACCCCGCCGCCGCGGCCAGAAAGACATAGCCCCAGCTCTGGATGTCCGCGTCCGCGGCCGCGCCGACCAGCGGGATCACGGTGCCGGTCGTCGCGAGCACGATCATCACGCCGCGGATGACGCGGGAGCCGAGCCGCTTGAGCCGCTTGTCCTCCAGGTACCAGTCCATGGCGTCCTCGGCCTCCTGCTCGACCCAGGCCCGCAGGGACTCGACCGACTTCAGCCGCTCGGCCGACGTACCCGTGGTCAGCGCAGGAAAGGCCCGGCCCCGCAGATCTCTCCTGCGCACCCGCCCACCACCGCTCGCGACAGCCGCTGCACTCCCCGTCAACTCACCCTCCCCAGCAGGGTCTTTGCGTAGGAGGGTAACCGAAGGGCCCCCGGCCGCGACCTGATGGTTCACCCCTCCGGGAGTCGGGCCCCGACACCTTCTCCGGTCGACGGGTCTCCCCTCCGTTCACGTCGCCGGGCGCACCGCCGCTGATACGCCCCCAGGCGCACTCGGGGGTGCCGTTGTAGCGCAGTTCCACCGTGCGGCCGAAGACGGTGGTCGACCTGGCGGTCCAGGCGCCCGCGGAGTTGGGCTCGGTGCCGTCGCCGCACGAGGTGTTGTTCTCCGCGCCGGCCAGGGTGCCGCCGATCTCCGGGTAGTCGCCGCAGGACGGCACATCCTCTAGGACTCACCGCGGGGCGGGGAGATCCGGGCGATACCGAGGCACCACACCTGATACGCCCGTTGCGACGCGAGGGTTGACGGTGCTTCAGCGCCCCCTCTAAGTTCACGACTTGTAAAAAGCCGTGAACACCCGTGTTACCCCCAACTGATCGCCCAGCCCAGTCGCTTCAGCCTCCCGGCGTCGGACGAGCGAGTCTCACCGGCTCTCACCGAGCGGCAGGCGACATCCCCCACCCGATCAGGAGTTTCCGTGCCTCTGAGACACCCCCACTGGTGGCGACCGCGCTCCCGGACCGCCACTCCCGTGGTGCGCAGCCGTCGGGCCACGCTCGCGCTGACGGCGACGGCGGTCGGCGCGCTGCTGGCACCCGTCGCTCTGACCACAGTGAACGCACCGTCGGCCCAAGCGGCCGGCGCTCCCGTTCAGGTGTACTTCAGCTCGGAGTCGACGGCTTCGGGATTCGGCCCGGCCAACGCGAACTGGTTCACCAACCCGGCGACGGGTCTCGCCTCCACCCCGTACCAGTTGTCGCGGCAGTCCGACCTCACCGCGGTCACCGCCTCGGGCACGGCCACCATCACCGCTGACACGGCCACCCGTTACCAGTCCGTCCTGGGTGTCGGCTCCTCGCTGGAGGAGTCCACGATCTACAACCTGTCCCGGATGAGTGCCTCCGCGCGTACCGCCGCACTCCGCAAGCTCGTCGACCCGGTCAACGGCGCCGGGTTCAACATCGCCCGGATCCCGCTGGGTTCGAGCGACTTCACCTCGCGGCAGTTCTACACCTACGACGACGGCGCCGCCGACCCGAGCCTGTCGCGGTTCTCCATCCAGAAGGACATCGACTACAAGATCATCTCGGTCCTCAAGGAAGCGAAGGCGATCAACCCCAACCTGCTGCTGTTCGGCAGTGTGTGGAGCCCCCCGGCCTGGATGAAGAACAACAACAGCCTGATCGGCGGCACGCTCCCCGACGCGAACATCCCCGTGCTCGCCACCTACTTGCGCAAGGCCGTCACCGCCTACGCGGGCCAGGGACTGCCGTTGTACGCCGTCACGATGCAGAACGAACCGCTGTTCTCGCCCCCGGACTACCCGGGCATGACGCTCACCGCCGACCAGGAACGCAGGGTCGCCACCGCGCTGCGCACCGAGCTGAACGGCAACGGCGCCTCGGCGACCAAGATCTGGGCCTTCGACCACAACTTCGGCGACGGCCCGTCCTACACCGCCGGAGTCCTCGGCAACCCCGGCTCACCCAGCAGCGCGTTCAACTCGGTCGACGGCGTCGCCTTCCACGACTACGGCGGGGATCCGTCCTCCATGGGACAGGTCAAGTCGAGCTACCCGACCAAGGACGTGGCCATGACCGAGCGCGCCGTGTGGGGCACCGCCGGCGCGGACCGGATCGTCCAGTACTTCCGCAACCAGTCGATCATGTACCAGGACTGGGTCACCATGCTCGACCAGAACCGCAGCCCCGAGCAGTGGTCCGGCGCACCCGACCCGACCATGTTCATCCAGTCGCCGAGCAACCCGGACACGTACTGGGCACTGCCCGAGTACTACATCGTCGGCCAGTTCTCGAAGTTCATCGCACGCGGCGCCACCCGGGTCCAGACGAACAACGGCAACAGCGGCAATGTCACCAACGTCGCCTTCCTCAACCCCGACGGCAGCCTGGTGACCGTCGTGGTCAACCAGACGGCTTCCAACCAGCCCTTCACCTTGCGCGCCGCCGGCCAACAGGTCAGCAGCACACTGCCCGCCAAGACGGTCGGCACCTACATCTGGCCCGACGTCGGCGGGGGCACCAGCGGACCTGTGGACTCGACGAAGTGGTACACGGTCACCAACTCCGGCAGCGGCAAGTGCGTTGACGACGCGGCCGGTTCGACCGCCAACGGCGCCGCCGTGCAGCAGTGGGCCTGCGTGTCCGGCAGCACCAACCAGCAGTGGCAGTTCCAGCCCACCGACAGTGGCTACTACAAGGTCGTCAGCCGCAACGCGGCCAACGCCGTCTGGGACGTCACCGGCGGGACGGGCGTCGGCAGCGGAGCGAAGATCCAGCTCTGGGCCTACGGCGGCGGTACGAATCAGCAGTGGAAGCCGGTCCCTGGGACAGGCGGCACGTACACCCTGACGCCACGCAGCAATCCCGCCCAGTGCCTGGACGTCACCGACGCCTCCACCGCCGACGGCGCCCGACTCCAGCAGTGGACCTGCACCGGCGGTACCGCCCAGTCCTTCACACTCACCCCTCAGTAGTCCCGTTCGTATCCGGACGGCACATGACGGCCGCGGCTCGGCGATCGAGCCGCGGCCGTCGTCGAATGATGCTCGCGTTTCCGGGCGGGGTGATCTCGTCGAGAGAGCCGTTGGTGATCAGCATCGGGACGGTGCTGTCGGGCAGCTTCTCCCAGGTGCCCTCGAAGGACTCGTACGCCTCTCCTGCCTGGTATTGGCCCGGCGGCCAACGGGCTGCCGGGACCGGGATCACGAGTGGTGCCCTACTTGGGCTTGATGGCGTCCTCGGCCTTCGCCTTCTCATCCGCAGCCACAACCACTCGCCCCTGCCTCTGTCGCACATACCTTTGGCGGCTCCGGGCCACCCAAGGAACACACAGAATCCCGCAGGAGTGAAGATCGATCGACGGGGCAATCGATGGATCGGAGGTTGATAACAATGGTTCCTATTCTTCTTGTTCTTCTGCTTGCTCTGATCCTCTTCGGTGCCGGTTTCGCACTCAAGGCCCTGTGGTGGATCGCCGTCATCGTGCTGGTCGTGTGGGTCCTGGGCTTTGTGATCCGCCCTGCGGCGAACGGTGGCAAGCGAGGCCGCTGGTACCGCTGGTAGGCGGGCATCCGGAATTCCGAAGGTCTGAAGCGGCGTCACCGAATGTGATGGTGTCTGCCCGACTTCACAGTTCACGTGCGGGCGCAACAAAGAATCTCAATGAGGGAGCCGTTCCTTATGAGTGACAACATCTGGGGCTACCAGCCGATCACCGGCCACACCACGGGCACCGACCTGATCGGATACACGGTCGAGGCGACCGATGGCAGCATCGGCAAGGTCGACAAGTACTCGGACGACGTCGCCTCCTCCTACCTTGTCGTCGACACCGGCGTGTGGATCTTCGGCATGCACGTCCTGCTGCCCGCCGGAACCGTGAAGTCGGTCGACCCGGCTGAGCGCAAGATCTACGTCGGCCTCACGAAGGACCAGATCCGGGAGTCCCCCGAGTTCGACAAGGACAAGCACATCGGCGACGCCGGCTACCACGAGCAGGTAGCCGACTACTACGAGACCCAGCGAGTCATCTGACCTCGCACCAGCCCAGAAGTGGGGCGGGCCGGAGACACTCCGGCCCGCCCCACTTCCGTGGATCACCACCGACCCGCACCCGACCACCAGGCATCCCGCCCCCAGCCCCACCGCGGCCCGCTACTCCGCACCGACGGCAGCGACACACCCGCTCTGAAATCACCTGGTATGCATTCTGCGAACCTGGGTAACCCGATCACTGTCGGTGGACAAGGAACCGGCGACACGGAGTCTGGATCACGCGGAGGGGCCTGACATGACGGTGACGAAGACGGCAGAGGCGCAGACCGTGGTGCTGCCGGAGATCGCGGACCCTTCGCAGGTCGCTCCCAAGGACGCCCGTCAGCTGACCAGGCTGTTCCTCGACCAGCTCGGCATCCTCGAAGAGGGCACGGCCGAGTACCAGTACGCGCGCAACACGCTCATCGAAATGAACGTCACGCTCGTCCGATACGCGGCTTCGCGGTTCCGCAGCCGTGACCAGGACGAGATGGAGGACATCGTCCAGGTCGGCACGATCGGGCTGATCAAGGCCATCGACCGGTTCGAGCTCACCCGCGAAGTCGAGTTCACCTCCTTCGCCATCCCCTACATCACCGGCGAGATCAAGCGCTTCTTCCGCGACACCTCCTGGGCCGTCCACGTCCCCCGCCGCCTCCAGGAAGCACGCGTCCAACTCGCCAAAGCCAACGAAGAGCTCCGCAGCCGGCTCGGCCGTATGCCCACCACCAAGGAACTCTCCCAGCTGATGTGCCTCAGCGAGGAAGAGGTCATCGAAGCGCGCCTCGCCTCCAACGGCTACAACTCCGCCTCCCTCGACGCCACCATCGGCTCCAGCGACGACGGCGAAGCCGCGCTGGCCGACTTCATCGGCCTCGACGACAAGGCCCTCGAACTCGTCGAGGACTTCAACGCCCTGGCCCCCCTGATCGCCGAACTCGACGATCGCGAACGGCGCATCATCCACATGCGGTTCGTCGACGAACTCACCCAGGCCCAGATCGGCGAACACCTCGGCGTCTCCCAGATGCACGTCTCCCGCCTCATCTCCCGCACCCTCGCGAAACTCCGCGCAGGCATGCTCGCCACCGACTGACCACCCCGACCCGCAGCTCGGAGTCACGCGTTGGAGAGTTTCACGCACTCCACGCCGCTTCCGGGCCTCCGCCCGCCACGGTGAGCGCCGGGGTACGTCCGATCTTCGGAGTGGACATCGCCGCCCCGGCGTTCCACACCGCGAAGGCTTCTCTGTGCCTGCGCACGCCGGTCCGCGGTGGTGAGCACGTGACGGAACCGCGCCTGCGCACGACGCTTCTACCTCACCGCCGCCATCGGCCGCTTCACCCAGCCCGACCGAAACCGCCTGCCAGTTCACACTCGGATTCTTCCCGCCAAAGCAGGCAACCATGAACAGATTCGGTAGAGCGACCTACGGCTCTCAGACCGCCATGCGCAGAAATGCCCTGCCGACCTATGCGCTCTCCGTGGTCCTGGTGCTCGTCGGCATCGCCATGATCCTGAGCGGCAACACAAAAGGGTGGATCTGCATAGGACTTGCCGTGGTCTACACCGCCTTCGTTTTCATCGCGACCCGGATAAAGGCGAGCAGACCACAGCGGTAGATCTGCTGGTGACCAGCCGTGAGCCGGGGACGCTCAACGACGACGCATGTGCAGTTTCATCCCGGGTAGCAGGAATTCACTGCCCTTCCGGAAGAAGCCCCTGTGTGAGGAGTCGTCAAGTGTCCGCCTCTCTAGTCGAAACTGTCGATATTCAGGCCCCTGTGTCCGTCGCATGGGCACTCTGGAGTGACGTCACCAGGTGGCCGACCTTTCTGAGCCACGTGCGTCGTGTCGACAGGCTGGACGGACAACGTTTCGCCTGGCAATTGAAACTCCCCGGCGCCGAAAAGAACTTCGTCGCGGAACTCACCGAGGTGATCCCCGAGGACCGGATCGCCTGGCACACCGTGGACGGTGTCGATCACGCCGGGGTGGTCACCTTCCACCACCTCAGCGACACGACCAGCCGAGTCACCTTGCAGATCGAGTACGACCCGAAGGGGTTCATCGAACACCTCGGCGCGCTCACCAATCTGGACTCCACGCTCGCCAACTACGACCTGGGCGAGTTCCAGAAACTGGCTGAGACGACGACAGCACCCTGACCGGGCGCCCCGTGCACCTTCGACCCCCTTCAAGTACGCCGGGCCAGAGTGGCAGGAGGTCTTGCCGACGAGCCTCTGTGCGCCAGCAGGAGCTACTGATCGCCCCGCAGATAGCGGGTAACCATGTCCACCAGTTCGTTCTCGAACATCTCGACCGGGATGGTCCGCGGGTAGGTCATGAGCTCGTACGTGTTCGACTGCACGGCGGCCGACACCACGGAACGCGAGACCGTGGACCCTCTGGTTGCGCATGTGACGGCCGGACTCAGCCCTCATCCTCGGGCAGGTGGAAGTACACGGTCCCCGAGCGCCAGGGGCCGTGCTCGGTCATCTCCGACTCGATCACCACATCCTGAATCTCGGCGGGGCCCAATGCCTCGATGGCATCGGCCAGCCGCCGCCGCAGCGCCGGAACGCTGTCGCAGCCCGGGCCGGCGGGGTTGGCCTGCGAGAAATGGCGCACGGCCCAATGCGTCGGAGTATCAGTCACGGACAGATCGTAAGACCGGCCACCGCCTGGTCAGCAGGCGATGGTCGCGCCGAGCCACTCAGCCTGCCGGGCGGACGAGAGTGTGATCGACCGGGCTCCCGATACTGCTGGGTCGCTGATTCAAGAGACCAGGGCCGCCACGCCCACCACCACGAACGAGAGGCCGGCCAGGAGGAGCGGGCCCAGCAGCAGGATGGGCACGGCACCGAACACCAACCATCCCGTCGTGCCACCGCCGACCTGGGCGGTCGCGGGGTGTGCGGGATCGTAGGTGATCTCGGCCCGCTCGCCGCCCGCCGTGGAGGTCGTGAGCTCACGTCGTTCGCCCTGGCCGTCGACGTACGCGTAGGTGTACTGCTTGACACCGTCGGACCAATGGGACCCGCTTCAGGCGTCCCTCCACCGTGATGCCCCGGGTACGTATTCCCCAGGCTTCCCGGACCGACTTCCATCCGACGTGCACGCCGAACCCGCCGCCGGCGATCGCCTCAGGAGCTGCCACCCAGAGGAGAACAGGGACCACCCCGGCGCCTGTGACAATCAGCAGGACGAGCACCAACACATAGGCGCTCCCCAGGCCCCACCACAGCTGCCGGGCCCGGTTCGGCACCGCCCGCGCCAGTGGCTCCTCGGTCACAAGCCCCGCCCCGTCCGTCCGCAGTTCGGCGGTGTCCCGTACGGCTCACGGCCCGTCAGTACGACGGTCAGCCGTCGGCCCTTGGGACCGTGGACGTCGATCCGTTGTACCGCCGCCACTGGTATCCGGCGCCGTACGCCGTCCGCCGCGGAGCAATACCACCCCGTCCTGCAGCCGGACAGAGCTACCGCGTCTGCCATGCAGTATCAGCGAGGACGTCCCGGTTGAAGTCACGCGGGCACATTGGCGTTGGGACACTCTGGCCCGGCACTGCGAAGGCTGCACGGTACGCGATCTCCTCGCCCGCCACCCCGACGTCCACGTCCGTGACCGCGACACCGCGGCCGAACTGATCGTGCTCACCACTGCGCCAGAACGCATCCCGCGATCCGGCGCACCGCCGGGGTATCGCAAGCGACGTTCCCGCTTCGGCACCGGCAGCGGCCCAGCCGCCGACCGGCCAGGTCAGACCTTCTCCAGGATCGTCTTCAGCTCCGACAGCATCATGGTCCAGCCGTCGCTGACGCCTTCGAGCATCTTGGACTCGGCCGACGCGAAGCCGCCGTGGGTGATCGTCAGCTTCACGCCCAGCTCCGGGTCCTCGGCCGGCTCGATGTCGAACGCGACTGTTGAGCGCTCCTTGACCGCCTCGGTGAACTCCTCGTCGCTCATGCCGAACATCTCCTGGTGCATCGGCTGCAGCGTGTGCCAGGTGTAGGCGAGCCGCTTTCCGGGCTCCGACTCGGTGACGACCTGGCCGAGGTCCTGCGGCGCGCCACCCTCCTCGACCGGCCACAGGACCTTCGAGCCGGCCTTCCAGTCGGAGGACGGAGCCCAGTCGCCGTGGTACTGCTTCAGGAACTCCGGGCTGGTCAGCCCCTCCCAGAGCCGGTCGGGCGTGGTGTGGATGTAGATCGTGTAGACGAACTCGGGCTTGCTCATCGCCGTCCCTTCCAGGGCGTTCTTCAGGTTGCTGAGCGCGGCCATCCGGCCTCGCTCGTACTGGCCGATCCAGCGGTCGGAGATCTCGTGGATGGGCACGGGGTTGAGGTAGTGGAGCCGCTCCCGGCCGTGCCGGACCGTGGAGACCAGGCCCGCTTCCTCCAGCACCGCCACGTGCTTCGACACGGCCTGCCGCGACATCTCCAGTCCTGCGCACAGCTCGCGCAGGCTCTGCCCCGACCGCTCGTTCAGCCGGTCGAGCAGCCGTCTGCGACTCGCGTCCGCGAGCGCTTTGAAGACCTCGTCCGTGGCATTCACCGCCCTCCTCATCAGATTGGCAACCATTTGGTTGCCTGTCAAACTCGAGGGGCGGGGGAAGCGACGGCCGATTGATCGGGCGATCGACGCGTCCGGGGCCGTCACCAGCTGCATCGTCAGCCGAGATTCCTGCGCGACGCCCTCCGCTCCACCCATCCGGCCGTTGCGCTCAGCGCCGCCGACAAGAGGCTCCGGGCGTCCGGTCCCGTGCCTCTGTCGGCCCGGTGGTCTTGGCCGTCCTCCTCAACACGGAGGAAGGACACAGGAGTTCGGTGAGATCCGCGTACCGCTCGCGGGACCGCAGAAGGTGGTGGACCGCGGCACGAACAATGGACTCGGACCGCTGCGCCAATCTTGACGCCGCCTGCCTCAACGGAATGCCGTCCAGGTCGGTGCTGCGCAGTTCGTCGAGGAGGTCCGGATCGAACAGCCACGGGCGCCGACAGCCGGCAAGGAAGCGGATGTTCTCCAGCTCGATCGCGGAAGGTTCGCTCCGTACCTCGTAGTGCCACTGGCGTTCCGCCATCGCCTGCCGAGTCCACGCCAAGGCCGAAGCGACCTCCGGGTTCTCCAACCGGCGCGGCTGTCTTTCGTCACCGACTTCGGCTGGACCATCGGACCGGCGCTGTTCGTCGCGTGGGCGCTGTTCATGATCCTGGCCATGTCGAACGGGGTGAACCTGGCAGACGGTCTGGACGGTCTGGCCGCCGGTGCCTCGGTCATGGTCTTCGGCGGGTACACGTTCATCGGGCTGTGGCAGTTCCAGGAATCGTGCGCCAACGCGATGACGATGCTTCACCCCGCGTCCTGTATCGAGGTCCGCGACCCGCGCGACCTCGCCGTCGCCGCGTCGGCCCTCATGAGGTCCTGCTTCGGCTTCCTGTGATGGAACACGTCGCCCGCCGAGATCTTCATGGGTGACACCGGCTCACTCGCGCTGGGCGGCGCCCTGGCCGGATAGGCCATCTGCTCGCGCACCCAACTGCTACTCGCCCTGCTGGGCGGCCTGTTCGTCCTGATCACCCTGTCCGTGGTCATCATTGGTTTGTTCTACTCGGGATGACGTGGACCACCGGGCGGACCGCTGAGGGCCGGCTGGAGCAGCAGCTCCGCTGTGTCCGTGTCAGGCGCCCAGTGCGAGCGTCCCCGCGCCTTGGCCGGGGTTGTCCTCCCAGCCGCGGATCCTGGCCGCGAGCCGCTTCAGGCGCGGGTCCGAGGGCGGTACGTCGATCTGGAAGTGGGACTCGTTCGGGCGGCGGAAGTCCCCTCCCCAGGCGACCACGTCCTGGCACTCCGTGAGGATGTCGCGGACGGCGGCCAGTTGGTGGGGGAAGAGACCGCCCCTGGCGCCGTCCGGGTACCAGGTGGGGCGGATCGCGACCGCGGTCCCCGAGGCGTGGTTGGTCGCGTAGCCCTTGAGAGTGCCGTCCGCCGGGCGGAAACCGATCACCTCGCCGTGGACGAGTGTGTCGACCTCGTAGTGGTAGCGGCGGATGACATGGACGAGCACGGTGGCCGCGGCACCGATGCGCAGGGCCACGGAGACCGAACTGCCCGGGACCTGGCGGGTCCAGATGCCTCCCGAGACGTCGGTCTGCGACTCCATCGGCCAGCCGTTGGCACTTGTGGGGAGGGCAGGCGGGCCCTCCTCGGCGGACCGTGCGGACGCGGACGCCGGGGAGGGAGCCACGAACGTCGCCAGGCCGGCCGCTGCGGTCAGGCCGAGTCCGGTGCGCAGTACGCGACGACGTGGCGGATGCGGGGATGAAAGGGTCATGCCGGTCCCGTCTGAGAGTGAGAGGTGCGATGGGTGGCGATCCGTGCCGTCACAGGCCACGCAGGGGCGCGTTGTACTTCTCGAACACCCGGTGCAGACCGAGCATCGCGGTGCCGTAGTCCTGGGCTCGTCCCTCGGTGCCGTTGTAGCGGGCCAGCGTGAGCCGGGTCTGCTCCTCACTGGTGAACATGGACGGCTGGGGTACGCCGACGTCGGCCGCCCCCTCGATCAGAACCGCGGGCAGCGTACTGACGTTGTAGTTGTTGTCGTTGTGCAGTTTCTGCCAGACGTTCCACAGGTCGCTCTCGTTGGCGGCGTCCATGATGGTGCCGCCGATCAGACCGGCCCGGATGCAGTGGTTGCGTCCGCGGATGGCGGTGGCGGCGAAGATCTGCGCGAGGCCGGTGCTGGCGTCGTTCTTGGGGCTCAGTCCGGTCCCGTCGTAGTGATCGATGACCGCTTCGTCGCCAATGACGTCCAGGCTGTTGTACATCCGCATCTCCCACAGCAGCGGGCTCTGGATGATGGCCTTGCGCATGCGGAAGGTGCGTGCGAGCTGGGTGACCAGCCCGTCGAAGCTCATCAGAATGTCGAAGGCCTGCGTGGTCGACCGGTACGTGAGCACCTGGGCGCCCTGGTTCCCGCCCTCCTCCGGCACACCCATGGTGTTGAGGAGATACGACTGGACATCCGCGAGCAGGGAGTTCCGCCGGGACATGTCCATGTTGACGTCCAGGTCCGCGGTGATCTGCTCGGGGTTGTAGGTGTTCTGGCCGGCGTCACGCCCGGACACGATGTTGTTGTCGATCTCGATGAGGCCGCTGCCCGCTCCCACCGAGATCGTGGAGATCTGGTCGAAGGCCCAGTCGTTGGGCAGCGGATAGCCGAGGTTCCCGGAGAACCCGGTGGACATGTCGCAGACGAAACTGGCCGAGGTGTAACCCGCGGCGGCGACACGGCTGCATACGTTGCGGGGTCCGTAGATGCCCGCCAGGTACCCCTGGCCGTGCTCGTCGACGACGTCCCGGATCGCTCGGAAGTGCGGAAGGATGTTGTCGGTGACCTCGTAGTCGAGCGCGTCGAAGTCGACCGCGAAGTAGATACGTGTGCCGGGTCTGAAGCCGTAGTGCTTGGCTCGCTCGATGGCGGCGAATGCGTCGGCGATTCCCTGCTCGCGGCGGAAGTAGGCGGCCTCCCCGCCCCAGGTCTGGTAGATCGGGAAGCAGTTCAGACCGTAGGCGGCCATCCGGCCCAGCTCGCCGGACTTGATGTTCTTGTCGAGTGAGGAGTTGGGGACGTTGGACAGATACCGGCCGACGATCTGGTAGCCCGCGTCCCTGAGTGCCGCCGCCCGTGCGTCGGTGACCTCGGTGACACAGTCGGCCGCGGTCCCCCTGCGGGTGGCGTCACCGGTGGACACCAGCAGCGAGGCCCAGGTCTGGAAGTCCCCTCGGCCGGTGACCGGGAGCTTCGCGAAGTTCTGGAAGCTGCGCACCCGTGTCGCCAGGTCGGCGTCGAAGTGACTGTCGAAGAACACCCCGCCGCGCTTGTTGAAGATCATGGCTGCGGTGAAGAGGCTCACCCATGTCCCCGACGAGCCCTCCGAGAGGGGGTTGTTCCTGATTCCCTGCTGGGTGCCGGGGCCGAAGACCCCGTTCGCCACGTCGTCACTCATGCCGATCTCGAACTGGATCGCGAACATCAGTGCCTTCTGCACATCTCGCGAGAAGTGACCGTCGCACGGCACGACGAAGAAGTTGCGGCGGCCGACATAGCGGCCGTTCATCCACTGCTGCACCGCACGGGTCAGCTCGCTGCCGCCCTCGACGACGACGTAGGCGTCCATGGTGAGCAGCGCCTTGAACACCTTGGGCACCACACCGTCCGCGAAGACGCCGTCGACGCCCATGTTCTGCGTCAACTCGCGGACAGACGCTGCCACGGAGCCGTTGTAGGTGCCGTCGATGCCACCACCGTCGTAGCCCTTGCAGTACAGCGCGGACTGCAGCACCTTGAGGATCTTCTCGTGCTGGGTACTCGTGTTGATGACGGGATGGCGGGACTGGAGGGTGGCGAGCGTCGTCGGACCGAAGCTGTCGGACAGGGAGCTGATGCCCAACTCGTACTGGAGCGCCCGGGTCAGCGCGAACATGACGGGCCAGCCGGTGCGTCCGTTCTCGTCGACCTTCGGGATTCCGGCCACGTTGTAGGAGTTGATGAACTTCTGTGCCTCGATGACCATCTGGTCGGCCACGCTGTGTCCTTTCACGGGCTCCTGCGCGGGTGCTCCGCCAGGCGCGGGCGTCGGCTGCCACCGGGTGGTACAGACGACGGGTGGTCGGCTCCGCCGCGGGTCGAGCGGGCGCGCGGTCTCCGGTGCGGGCGGGAACGGGGGTCGGACGGGTCGGCCGGATCAGCAGCCCGTCGAACCCGCCGTCACGGACAGGGAACGGGCAACACCCCCGTGGCCGGCCCGTTCCGCCGTCGCCCAAGACATCCGTCCGGGCCTTGTCGCCCGGCACACCGGCAGTCGCTCGCCAACTGCCCTGTATCGGCCGGGTCCTGCGACGGCGTGTCAGCAGAGCGGGACGCCGTCGATCCAGTTGGTGGTGTTGTCGATGTAGTAGCTGGCCATGTAGCCGCGGTGGCCACTCGCGGTGAGGACCCACACCCAGTAGGGGTTGCCGCCGACGTTCTGCGCGCCCTCCTGCTGGCAGTACACATACACCTGGGCCGGGTTGCTCACCGTGGTCTGCACGTCCGGGCAGTTGGCGGACGACGGGTACAGGTAGCACTGCTCCCCGCCGCCGGCACGGACATTGACACCGGAGGCCCATACTCCGTAGAAGCCCTCGCCATGACCGGTCGCGTGCGCGGCGCCCGCCGCACCGACGACGAGGCCGGCGGTGGCGACGACGGTGGAGGCCGTTGCCACGGCGGCGGCCTTCAGGGAACGGATCATGTGTGTCTTCTCCTTGGGTGTTGACGGTCGGTTCGGGCACGCCGGCCACACCGGGCAGCACGCATCACATGCGAGATGGCGATTGCGGCGAGCATGCGCCGCCGGTGCAGACGAGACGGTCACCAAGTGCCGTTCTGGACATACGGGTTGACGGCCCGGAACTGATCAGGTGCCGTCAGCGAAGGACCGGGTCCAGCGATCCGGCCACCGCTGTGGACACGGCAGACCTCATGAGTTCCCCTCGTCTCAGAAGCAACGGCGTTGACCTGCAACCGGCGACATGGACAGACCCTAGCCAGACAGCGGGCGTCGAGGTCCTGACACATGTCAGGGCAACCGTGTCCGAGAAGCCCCACCTGTGAACTGCATCGCGGCATGTCCCGTCAGGTGGTGCGCACATCCCGAACAACGCACTCCCGTCGGGGACTTCGCGGTGGGCACGGGGTCCGAAACACCGCGCCAGTGCTACTCGACTCGTCGGGCGACAGCGGCCCGGTAGGACGTCAACGGGCGGGTTACTCCCACCGGATCCCGGTATGCGACACGTACAGAATCCCGCGCAGCGCCTCCCGGTCCGGCAACGCCTTGCGGCCCGGATACCCAAACCTGCGTGCGCGCTGCGGCAGCAACGGCTCCAGGCGGTCCCACAGCTCACCCGACACGATCCACGGCGATGTCCCCACACCCGACCGAACGCTCAACTTGCGTCGCCGATGGTGATACGGATCCACCCGATTGAACGCTGACTCCAACTCATGCGCCCAATCAGCAACTTCACCAGACGTCGGTAAGGCCGCCCGCCCGTATATGAATCGTAGCAACGGGTTGCTCCTTCAGGAGATCATGGATGGAATCGCACCGAAGTGCTCGCGGGTTGCCGCCGAGAAAGCCTGCGCGGAGCAGGCATGCCATCGCCGTAGCTGTCGATCTGCGCGCTCCCCCATCCACCGCCGGCTGCGGCGCGGTGACGTCGTATCGGTGCGGCTCTTCCGCAGTGAGCTGGTGATGCCGTGCGCCATTGCCGTTCGTGGTCGGAGGAGCTTGATCGGCGGGAGGCCGCCGCGTGGGAGGAGTTCGCCGAACTGCGGGACCGGATCGAGGGTTTGGCCTGGCGTCTCGCTGAGCGGGAGGACGTGTTCTCCCGGTTGGAGATCACGCGGGAGAGGATGACCGAGATCCTGTCCGGTGACGAGACGGTCATGGTTGCCGGGGCGGGCGAGGCGGAGACGGAGGAGCCCCGGTTGCCGTCAGGATCGCCGGTCGGGGTGCGGCTGGTGCGGTTGCTGCCGCAGCGCGCACGCGGTTTCGGGGACGTCCGGCCGCTTCTCCGCTGAGGGTCCCTCCCGGGGGTACTCGCGCGGCATGACTGTCTATGGATTACACGCCTCGCACGAACAGGTCCCGCCCGCGGATCTGCTCGACGCCGTCGTGCACGCGGAACGTGCGGGCTTCACCGCCGCCATGTGCTCGGACCACTTCTCGCCGTGGAGCGTCCGTCAGGGGGAGTCCGGGTTCGCCTGGTCGTGGCTCGGCGCCGCCCTCCAGGCCACCGACCGGTTGCCGTTCGGTGTGGTGAACGCGCCCGGCCAGCGCTACCACCCCGCGATCGTCGCCCAGGCGGTCGCCAGTCTCGCGGCCATGTATCCGGCCAGGTTCTGGGTGGCGCTCGGCACCGGCGAGGCCTCCAACGAGCACATCACAGGGGCGGGCTGGCCCCGCAAGGACGTCCGCACCGCGCGGCTGCGCGAGTGCGTCGACGTCATCCGGGCACTGCTGCGGGGCGAGGAGGTCAGCCACGACGGCCTGGTGACCGTGGACCGGGCCCGGCTGTGGACGCTGCCGCCCGACGTACCGCCGCTGATCGGAGCCGCGTGCAGCACGGCGACCGCGGCCTGGTGCGCCGAGTGGGCGGACGGCCTGATCACGGTCAACGCTCCGCGTCAACAGCTGCGCGAGATCGTGGACGCGTACCGCGACGCCGGCGGCCGTGGGCCGCTGTACCTCCAGGCGCACCTGAGCTGGGCGCCCGGCGAGGACGAGGCCCGTGCGCTGGCGTACGACCAATGGCGCACCAACGTGCACGGGCCCCCGGCCAGTTGGGACCTCGACTCCGCGGAACTGTTCGACGTCGTCAGTGAGCACGTCACCCCCGAGCAGGTGGCGCGCTCGGTCAACATCTCGTCCGACCTGGGCCGGCACACCGCCTGGCTGCAGGAGTACACCGAACTCGGCTTCGACGCGGTGATGCTGCATCACGTGGGCCGTGAACAGGGCCCGTTCATCGACGCGTTCGGGGCCGAGGTACTGCCTCGACTCGACGTCACCCGCCCGCTTCCCGCCACGGTGAAGGAGTTCCGATGCGTCTGACCCGTACGTCCGACCTGTGGTGGAAGAACGCGGTGGTGTACTGCCTGGACGTCGAGACGTACCAGGACGGCAACGGCGACGGGATCGGCGACTTCGCGGGCCTCACGCAGCGCATCGACCATCTGGAGCGTCTCGGCGTGACCTGCGTGTGGCTGATGCCCTTCTATCCGACGCGGGAGCGCGACGACGGGTACGACATCACGGACTTCTACGGTGTCGACCCCCGCCTGGGCACCCTCGGTGACTTCACCGAGTTCGCCCGCACCGCCAAGGACCGCGGCATCCGTGTGATCGCCGACCTCGTCGTCAATCACACCTCCGAGGACCACCCCTGGTTCAAGGACGCCCGGTCCGGCCGGGACTCCGCCCACCGCGACTGGTACGTCTGGGCGGACAAGCCCCCCGAGGACGGTCCCAAGGGTGTGGTCTTCCCCGATGCGGAGGACAGCCTGTGGGAGTACGACAAGGGCAGCGGCCAGTACTACCTGCACCGCTTCTACAAGCAGCAGCCCGACCTCAACGTCGCCAACCCCGCGGTCCGCGACGAGATAGCCCGCGTCATGGGGTTCTGGACACAGCTCGGGCTGTCCGGTTTCCGGGTCGACGCCGTGCCCTTCCTGCTGGAGACGGACGGGCAGGCCGACGCCGGGGCACTGCCGGACCCGCACGAGTACCTCGCCGACCTGCGCGCCTTCCTCGGCCGCCGCAACGGTGAGGCAGTGCTGCTCAGCGAGGTCAATCTGCCCTACGACGACACCGCCCGCTTCTTCGGCGACCCCGGCTCGGGCCGCGGCGACGAGCTCACCATGTGTTTCGACTTCATCGCCATGCAGCAGATGTACCTGTCGATGGCGCGCGAGGACGCCGGGCCGCTGGCCGCCGCGCTGCGGGACCGCCCCGCAGCCCCGCGAGACGCCCACTGGGCCACGTTCGTGCGCAACCACGACGAACTCACCCTCGACAAGCTGAGCGACGCCGAACGGGCCGAGGTGTTCGCGTCCTTCGGCCCGGACAAGAACATGCAGCTCTACGACCGGGGACTGCGTCGCAGGCTGCCGCCCATGGTCGAGGGCGACCGGCGCCGCATCGAACTCGCCTACAGCCTGCTGTTCACCCTGCCCGGTACGCCCGTGCTCTTCTACGGCGAGGAACTCGGCATGGGGGAGAACCTGGCCGCCGAGGGACGCCAAGCCGTACGGACGCCCATGCAATGGACCCCGGAGGCGGGCGCCGGCTTCTCCGAGGCCGGCCCGGACGCCTTCCCCAACCCGCTGGCCGACGGCGCGTTCGGACCCCGGAACGTCAACGTGTACGAGCAGAGTCGCGACCCGGGCTCGCTGCTCAGCCGCATGCGGCTGTTCATCGAGCGCTACCGGGAGGCTCCCGAGCTGGCCTGGGGCGACCACCGCCTCGTGGACACCGGGGAGCGAGCCGTCCTGGCGCACATCACCTGCACCACCGACGGGGCTGTCCTGGCAATGCACAACTTCGCGGGCGGGCCGGTCACCGTACGGCTACGGCTGCCCGAGGCCGGGCCCGGCGGGAGGCTCATGGATCTGCTCGACGAAGGGCACGCCGGTCTCACGGTGGACGACGACGGCCTGCTCCGCGTCGAACTGCCCGCCTACGGCTATCGGTGGCTGCGCGTCGGCACCTCGGCCGACGACCCCGCAAGGGTCGCCTCCGACTGACATCACGTCCGCCGGGTGAGCCTCCAGGTGCGGCCCTCCTCCGGGGAAGCCCTGAGCTGGTTGATCAAGTACGCCGGGCCAGAAGGACGAAGGCGATCGACCACCGCACGGTTCCTGTCCCAGCGACCTGCCGGACGCGCGCTGGGACCTGGCCGAGAGTGTCCTGACATCCTGGCGGGACCAGCGTCGCGCCCGGGCGCCGGACATCGGCCGACCACCCGATCACGACCTACGCCGGATCAACCACGCCATCCGGCCGGGAAACGGATCATCGGGCGCAAGCGCCACCACAGCTGCGAAACCCCCGACCTGCAGCTGACCGTCCGGGTCACCGCTGCCGACGTCTCCGACGAAGCCACCCTGAAGTGGCGCGGAACCTGACCCGGGACCGAACACGAATCACCCGACCAAACGCTCAGCGATTGCGTGCAGTCGCGGAAGCATGCGCCGCACAGGCTCTCCTGGGGGCCTGCAATACACGGCGACTCCTGGGCTCCTCCCACCATGACGACACGGACACCATCTGCCACGCGGTGCTTGAGTGAGGGACAGCCGATGCGGTCGGCCCGTTTCCTCGACACAGGGCACCGTCTCCTCGGCCGCGCTCGCGCTTCCGGGACGGGGTGCGAGCAGTGATTCTGCCCCGCCGTCCCGAGCCGGACGGACAGGGGCTGTCTTCCTCGACCGGGCGCACGCCGAGCATCAACTGCCCGTGTCCATTCCACCCGTGCCGCCCGACATCCTCAGTCGGCGAGGGAGTAGCGAACCGCGAGAACGGTCTCGGCTCCGACAAGCCGCAGGACCCGCGGAACCGGCTGCGACGGAGCCACGCGCCGGGCCGGTCCCGCAGTGACTGCGTTGCGGTCGGCAGGACGTTGATGCCGGTGGAGTCCATGACAGTTCCATCCGAACAGGTCCCGGACGTATTTGTGCACGTCGGTGACCAGTTCGCTGACCACTGGTTGTGAGGGTCAGAGCGTGGGCGGGGACGGACACGCCCTGATCCGTGCACGCGCCGACGAGGAAACCGGCCGCGAGCTTGCGCGCCTGGGCAACGCAGGAGCCCAGAGACGGCAACTGCCGGTGGTTTCTGCGGTGCCGGCCGGAGCCCGTCTCGTGCCCGGCCTTCCTGGCCGTTGCACGATCTCCAGGCTCCGAACCTGTTACACGGCGTCAGCCCTCGTCCGGCGTCAGTCGCAGCGAGATGCTGTTGATGCAGTACCGCTGATCGGTCGGCGTCGCGTACCCCTCGCCCTCGAAGACGTGCCCCAGGTGCGAACCGCAGCGGGCGCAGCGCACCTCGGTGCGGACCATTCCGTGCGTGCGGTCCTCGATCAGCTCCAACGCGTCGGTGTCCTTGGGGTCGAAGAAGGACGGCCGGGCGTCGTACTTCGTGTATGCACACTTCTTCCAGACAACGGACTCTCACGGAGTGGCCTGGCGGCACAGGCCGCACGACCGTGGCGGTCGAGCAAATCGGCCTCCGATGCCTCGACTCCACACTGTCGACGAGGCGTTATGCCACGCCTTCAGCGGAGTGGCAGACGCCGGGAGGCTATCCGAGTTGCGTGAATTTGGCCGAGAACAAGCAGCTCGGCGACCTTCCACGGTACGGCCGCCGCCGCACTCACCACTGGCAGATCACAAATTCGCCAGGTCGGACCCCTACTCACTGTCTTCTCACAGGTCAGGTAGAGACCACATGGCTTGCCTGTCGCACTTTCTCTCGTGGGCAGGCCGGGCGCTGTGCAGCACGGCGCCCCCGACACTTTGCGGGGCGTCCTCTGCCAGCAGATGAGGATTTCAGCCCTTCTCTGCCTCTCGCAGATTCGTGCCGGAGGGGGTGAACTCCAGCAAGCATCTGTCACTCTCCGCGATTGATATGGAGACGAGGACGAGTACTTCGCCGGTCACAGGCCCCTTGTCTGGAAGATTCGTGCGAGGCTCCTTCGGTCGCGAGGGCATCTCGGTGTCGTGGATAGAGAGCCTGGAGTCCGCCTTTGCTGACCCTGCCGTTGACGAGGCAGGGTCGGCAAATTCGCGCTGCGGCCGCCCAGCAGACGAGGGTCGTCTGCCCGTGGACATCAACTCCAGAAACAGCCCCCGGTGCTCGGCAGGCTGGCCCCGGGCAGCATGATCCGGGGCCAGAACGACCGGACATCAGTGATCTTCTAGTTGTTGTCGATGGCGTGGACCAGAGCCCAGACGAAGCCGTACAGGGTCAGCCCCAGGTAGATGGTGGCTGCCCAGGCCACTACACAACCCTGCTTGAAGCTGCGTTCCTCGACCTTCCGGAGACGCCAGACGTTGTAGACCACCGCAACGATCCCGAAGAGCAGGAACCCGGCCAAGAGCCACACATCGGAGAAGGTGACGTCGTCAGGTCCTATGACTTCTTTCGCGTAATAGCTGTGCGTCATGCCCTCTCCCGGTCAGCGGTCACGCAGGTCGAACGTCTACGTGCTTCCACCAGAAAAGGTCAGCCCGTAGCCAAATCCCAGACCGGCGTAGGCGTTGGGCCCGTCGCCCTCGGAGGCCGGTGCGCCTCCAGCGCATACAGCCAACGCGTCGGCAGCGCACACGCCGATGCTGCCTGCATTTTGGTGGTCGGGAGTGGCCGTGTTGAAGCCTACAGTGCTGTTGAGCCCCATTCCCTGTTTCTTGGTCCAGCCCACGCCTTCCCGGAACATGCGCCACGTGGACCAGTTGTTCTTGGCCGCGCTTTCCGGGCTCAGGTGAGGAAGGTTGATCGCTCCTCCGACGGCCCCGTAGCCGTTCTGGTAGGTGGCGCTTCCGCACAGGACTACCACGCAGATCTGGCCCTGGACGTAGACGTGTTCGTCGAGGAAGGAGAGGACCTTATCCATGGCGCCCTCTTCGTCCTTCTCGTCCGGAACATTCCGGCTGAGGTATTTGGACTGGAGCCGCCCAAGAGATTCCTGGCATGCCTGGTCGCAGTCGTTCGGCAGGGCCCACTTGGGTATGGCCAAGCACTGCGATATTTCATATCAGGTGGACCTGCGCCAGCTCGACGAGCCATCCCTCAGTAGGCGTTCCGCGGTACTCAGTATCAGACAAGGGATGGCGCTTGGCCGGTTTTCTACTGGCCTTCGCTGGTGCAGTGTCTGAGCCTGAGATCGACCCACGGCTGAAGTGGCGCCCCTATGGCTTGGATCGCATATGCACCGGCATAGCCGCTACCTCCGACATCTCTCTCCTCACCGCGATTCCTCCCTCGACCATGCATCCACCTTGGGGAGTCCAAGATCCGGATAACTCAAGCTTTCCGCAGTGAACCAGTAAGATCACTTGACCTCGCGCTGCACGGCTTCGTTCAGTCAGTTTGACATGGATCTGAACTCTCATTTCCTGACGTATGAACGCCCTCTCAATCAAACCTTGACAGGAAGTCTGAGCGACATGCTGATTTCATCCATGCGGCTCGGCGCCGCTGCCCTGCTCGCTTTTGGGGCGACCCTTTTCACAACTGGCATCTCCGTGGCGTCCGTCCAGGCCACTGACCAGACCACGAGCGCAGGCATTCACCGGGTAATTTACCCGGACGGAAGCTCAGGATATTTCAGCACCGTGCAGTCAGCTATATCTGCAGGAAACGCTAGAGGGGTATCTGTAGTGACTTTTTATGACTGGGTCAACTACAACTCGCAGGGCGACACCCTCACTTATGCGGTTCCGATTGACTGTACGCCATCGCTACGGGACAAGGATTACCAATATCCGTCACTTCCGAGTAGCTGGAATGATAGGATTAGTTCCGTCAGCACTCAGATCGGAACTGGGACGCACTGCGACGTTTGGTTCTCGGCTGACCAAAATTACGAGGGCGAGTGCGGGAATATGTGGATCGACAAGCACTGGGATCTCACGCAGGTACCCTACGGCTGCTACGACAAAGCTAGCTCGTTCGAACTCAGTTGACCCGCAGGCCAGACGCGAAGGATCGTCACTCTCTGTCCGTGGCACCCACCTGCGTCCCAGCTAACAACGGCTTACTCAGTGAGCCGAGTTGTCGGTGGGTGATGAGGCAGCAGGCGAGTTTGCGGAATGCTTCGTACATGTCGGCTCGCCGTTCCCAGCGGATCCGCAGACGCCGGAAGCCGTGCAGCCGGGCAATCGTGCACTCGACCACCCAGCGGGGTGTGCCCAGACCAGAGCCGTGTTCTACACCTCGGTCGGCGATGACCGGGCGGATGCCGCATTGCCGGAGCAGGCGACGGTACTTGTCGTGGTCGTAGGTGCGGTCGGCGAGCAGGGTATCGGGGCTGCGTCGGGGCCAGCCGACGACACCCGCCACCGACGGGATCTTGTCCAGCAGCGGCAGCAACTGCGTGATGTCGTTGCGGTTTCCGCCGGTCAGCGACAGCCAGAGCGGGATGCCCTAGGCGTCGGTGACGACGTTGCGCCCGGCCGCGCGCGGTCGACCGGGCTGGGTCCGCTTTGGGGCCTCGCCGGGCCGCCCTGACACGGGAGGAATCGATCACCGCCCACGACCGGTCCAGCTTCTTCGCCACCCGCAGGTTCTCCAGCAACACAACGTGCAGTTCGTCCCACACGCCGGCTTCGCAGGCGAGGCCGGCATCCACAAGGCGGCAGTCCTGCGCTACTTCGAGTCCCGCGAGGCGGTGTTTCTGGTGCTGACGGCGGGCGCCTGGCAGGAGTGGGCAACCGACGTGGAAGAGGCCCCGCCAGCACCGGTCGGCCCGTAGGAGATCGCCGCCGTACTCGCACGCACCCTTGCGACCCGCCCGCTCTTCGGCGCAGCCATCGTCCCGAAAATCACCAGCTCACGCGGCACGCGACCCTACAGATGCTTTCGGTGCCCCGCCCAGGTCTCGAACCGGCGGTCCCGCGTCAACCCTCGTCAGGCGTCAGCCGCAGCGAGATGCTGTTGATGCAATACCGCTGATCGGTCGGGGTCGCATACCCTCCCCCCCCCTCGAACAGATGCCCAAGATGCGACCCGCACCGAGCGCACCGCACCTCCGTCCGCACCATTCCGTGCGACCGGTCCGCCACAAGTTCCACCGCATCGCTATTGCGTGCATCGAAGAACGACGGCCAGCCGGCGTGCTTCGTGCATGCACACTTCTCGGCCAGTGCGGCAACGACCTGATGCAGAGCGAGCGCACATGGCCCAGGCGGAGTTCTCCGGTGATCGACAAGCTGATCACGTCTCACCGATCACCACCTCCCTACGAGGCGGCCTACTGCCAGAAGGCGGGTCCGACGTGCTTGATTCCTACGGCAGGATCGCGCACCACTGGGCAGTTGGGGCTGCCCCGGCCTGGTCTCGCTGATCGTGGAGACGGAGGGGAACAAAGTCGTCCGCTCCCCCGAGAGCCTCTTCGGTTTCAGTTGCCCATCCGTCAGCACGCACTACCGGTAAGGCGAGAAGAACTCAACGTGATGCACGCCACCGTTGACCATCGTGATCGATCAACACATGATCCTCACAGCTTCTTTGTAATGAAAAGGTAAGAGGACGGGGTGTAGGTGTTCACGCAGAAGCGGAGACACAAGTGGGGGCAGGCGGTAAGGAGTTGGGTGATAGCCGTCAGCCTGCTCGGGGGAGTGGTTTCAGGGGTTGTGGGTGGCGCATCTCCCGCACCCGCCCACGAACGGGCCGCCTCCGTAGCGGCTGACGGCACTCCGGAGTCGAAGGCGAGTGCTCTCGCCGCGCAGACCGGTGACCAGGTGGCCGTGGACGCGGCGACCACCGAGTCATCCCAGACCTTCGCCAACCCGGACGGCACCTTCACACAGGAGATGAACGCGGCGCCAGTCCGTGCCCAGAAGGACGACGGCACCTGGGCCCCCATCGACACCACCCTCGTACACAAGGCCGATGGGTCTGTGCAGGCGACGAATACGACGGCCGGTCTCACCTTCTCAGGCGGCGGCAGCGGGGACGGCATGGTCACGCTGGCGGACGGGGGGCACGAGCTGGAGCTCGGTTGGCCCACCGCGCTCCCTGAGCCTCGAATCGAGGGCGACACCGCCACCTATGCCGGAGTCCTCCCGGACGTCGATCTGAAACTGACGGCATTGAGCTCCGGCTACACCTCCGTGCTCGTGGTCAAGACTCCTGAGGCGGCGAAGAATCCGGCGCTTGAGACGATCAAGATGACCGTCTCCGGCGGTGATCTTGATATCTCCCCGACGGCGGATGGCGGTTTCGTCGCGCGTGACGGCGATGGCACCCCGGTCTTCGAGAGCCCGGCAGGGCGGATGTGGGACTCGGCCGGTGACACTCCGGCCACCATCACCTCCGCCACCACTCGCCTTGCCCGCGCGACGTCGTCAACGGGCGTTGAGGATGAGGCAGAAGGAGCGAAAGCTGCTCCATTGCCCGCCGCCGGAGGCGAGCCGACGTCATCCGAGGGTCCCGGCAGCGGAGACGCTAAGGCCGAAGTCCCGCTCAAGGTCACCGGCGCCGCCCTGGAGATCACGCCCGATCCGGCCCTTCTGCAGGGCAAGGACACCGTCTTCCCGCTCTACATCGACCCGCCGACCAAGGGCATCGTGCTGGGCGACTGGACGGCGCTGTCCTCGGACGGCGACAAGTTCTGGGAGTTCGACGGGGACAAGGGCGTAGGGCGCTGCTCCAACTACGCGGGCTACCTGTGCTCGAACACCCCGTACACCCAGCGCTTGTACTTCGAGTACCCGCTCTCGTCGATCCACGGCAAGAAGATCCTGGACGCGACGATGGAGGTGTACCAACTGTGGACGTTCTCCTGCGACCCGCACTGGTACGACCTGAGCCATGTGGACAAGGGGATCTCCTCCAGCACCACGTGGTCGACCCGTCCCACCGCGGACGATCTGATGGGCGACCGGAACGTGGCCTACGGCCGGGGCAGCCTGTGCAGTCCGTCGCAGCCGGCGAACTGGGTGCGCTTCAGTGACAACGTTGGCGAGGAGACGAACGAGAACCTGACGACGACGCTGGCGTCCCACGCCGCGAACAAGTCGGCGCAGATCACCTTCTCTCTGACCGCGCACGACGAGTCCGACGCCGGTGCCTGGGCGCGGTTCCGTAACGACGCCAAGCTGTCGGTCACCTACGTCTCCTACCCGGGCAAGCCCACTACGTATGGGGTCCAGCAGGGCACCACGGGGCGTGCCTGCAACGCCTCCACGCTGCCCTTTGCGACCAGCGACACCACCCCGAAGATGCTGGCGACGGTGCAGTCCGCGGATGGCAGTCAGTCCCAGCTGCGCGCCCTGTTCGAGGTGTGGAAGGTCGGTGCCTCCAGCCGCACCTGGTCCGCGGCCTCACCGGACGGCGCCTGGGTGGCCGACAACGCCGTCCGCAGCGCGTCCTCCAGTGCGCTGCCCGCGCAGACGGACTACAAGATGCGGGTCAGGACGCAGGCTTACTACATGACGGACCGAGGTGCCACGGGGGTGCTGGACTCGGATTGGTCGTCCTGGTGCTACTTCCGGGTCGACACCGATTCGCCGCCGCCTCCGGTGGTGTCCAGCGAGGACGGCGTCTACGGACCTGCCGAGACCGAGCCCGCCGCGGGCGGTGTGGGCACGCCGGGCAGGTTCACCTTCACCCCCGCGGACACCGACGCCACCAAGGCGGGCATCCAGTCGGACGTGGTCAGCTACCGGTGGAAGCTGAACAGCGGCGCGCTCTCGCCTCCGATCCCTGTCGCCAAGGGCGCGCCCACCACACAGACGATCACGCCGAACCAGGCCGGTGAGAACACCATTCAGGTCTGGGGCTACGACGCGGCCAGCCACAGCTCGCTAACCGGCTACTACAGCTTCCTGGTGCTGGGCGCCGAACTGCCGTCGGGGATGTGGCATTTGGACAACGGCCTCACCGACGCCACTACGGCCACCCAGCACCCGCTGACCTCCTCGGGGGCGGCCTGGGACACTCTGGCCCGCAGCGGCTCCGGGGCGGCGAGGCTCAACGGCACGACCGCCTACCTCTCCACCTCCGGTGCAGTGCTGGACACCACCAAGTCCTTCACCGTCTCGGCCTGGGCGCGTCTGACGAAGAAGGACGTCAACTACACCGTCCTGTCCCAGGCGGGCACGAACGCCTCCGGGTTCCAGCTGTACTACTCCACGGCCTCCAACGCCTGGGTCTTCAACCGGCACCAGACGGACGTCACCGATCCGGCGATCACCCGCTCGATCGGCACCAAGCCCCCGGTCCTGAACGCCTGGACCCACCTGGCGGGCATCTACGACGCGGCGGCGCAGACCGTGCAGCTCTACGTCAACGGCATTCCGCAGGGCGACCCGGTACCGTTCCCAGTCGCCCCATGGAAGGCGTCGGGGGGTCTGCAGGTCGGGCGGCTGTGGGCGTCTGCGACCGGTAAGGAGAACTTCGCCGGCACGATCGACGAGGTGAAGGTCTGGTCGCGCGCGCTCGCGGACACCGAGGTCGCCCATGACGCCTGGCTGGAGGACGAAGATCTGTCCGACGGCACCTCCGGGGACCCGGTCCCGGCGCTCGTCGCCAAGTGGGACGCCACCGACATGGCCAACGCGACCGGCACCACGGTCAAGGACACCAGCGGCTTCGGCCGGAACCTCACCCTCAACGGGGCCGCACTCACCCAATACACCACCGGGGACCCGGACCTCGGCGAAGAGGTCACCACCCGGCAGACGATGACCTTGAACGGCACCAGCGCCTACGCCGGCGCCACCGGCCCGGTCGTCGACGACTCCGGTTCGTTCACCGCGACCGCCTGGGTGACGCTGGACCCGGCCAAGCTCGCCGACACCAGCAAGTCGTACGCGGTGCAGGTGTTCGGCCAGTCCGGGACGAGCCAGTCCTCTTGGGGCGTCTGGTACGAGCAGCCGGCCGGTAGCACCCAGGGACGGTGGAAGTTCGGCCGCCCGAACAAGGACGGTACCGGTGCCGTCTGGACCGAGAGTGAGGCCTCTGCCTCCACCACGGCCCAACTGGGCGTCCCGGTCATGCTGACGGTTGTCTACGACGCCCAGGCGGAAGCCGTCCCCGAGGACACCTCCAAGCTCGGCGGGCTCAAGCTCTATGTCGACAGCGCTCAGATGGGTGACGAGGACGGCGTGCCGTACTCCGCCCCCTGGCAGGGCGGCGGCGTGTTCGAGATCGGCCGGGCAAAGATCAACGGGGCAGCCGCACGCTATTTCCCCGGACGGATCGACAGCGTCCGCGTCTGGGCCGGAGCCACCTCCACCGACACCATCGCCAACCGACGCAACACCGAGCAGCAGTAGCGGCTTCGCACGGCAGGGCGGGTCTCTGTGACCCGCCCTGCCCGCCGCACTCCCACCTGCCCGTCGATACTTCCCCCACTCCAAGGATCTGGATATCACTGTGTCTTCAGTACCCTTCCGCAGACGCCTGCCAGGGGCGGTCGTACGCCGCTGGTTCGGCCGCGGCGCGTTGGCCGTCTCGCTCGCCGTCCTGCCGCAGGTCGTGGTTCCCTCGGGCTACGACTTCGCCGCCCAGGCTCAAGCCTCGGCGACCCGCAAACCGCTGGAGGACCGGCCCCACGCAAAGATCGACAAGGTAGGGGTGCTCAAGCCCGGCACGTCCAAGGCACCGAAGGACAAAGCCGCACCGGCCTCCCGCAAGACCATCGATCGGCTGAAGAAGGCCACGTGGCCGAAGGCGGGGAAGGCCACGGTCAAGGTCGCGGCGACCGGTCAGGTCGCTGTCCCCGTCGGCGGGCTCGGCATCGAGCTCGCTCAGGAGCCCGCCGCCTCGGCAGCCAAGTCAGCGAAGAACAAGAAGAAGGCCAAGGCAACCGGCCCGGCCGAAGAAGTGGCACTCAGCGTCCACTCCCAGACAGCCGCGAAGAAGGCGGGCGTCAACGGCATCCTGCTCACCCTCGACCCGGCGCGAGCATCATCCAGCGGCTCCGCCGATGACAGCGACAAACTCCGAGTCTCCCTGGACTACTCCTCCTTCAGTGACGTATACGGCGGCAACTTCGGCCCGCGACTGCGCCTGGTTACCCTCCCGGCGTGCGCGCTGACCACCCCGCAGAAGAAATCCTGCCGCACTCAGACCCCGGTGGTAGGAGCCGACAACGCCACTGCGACGCAGACCCTGACCGGCACCCTCCCCGCCAGCGCAGTGAGCGCGGGCACCCCGGTGCTCTTCGCGGCGGCTGCCGACAGCTCCGGCGGCGGGGGCGACTACGCCGCCACCCCGCTGTCACCGACCGCCACCTGGGAGGCCGGGGGAAGCACAGGCGACTTCACCTGGAACTACCCGCTGCGGGTTCCCCCGGCCACGGCCGGCCCGTCCCCGAACCTGTCGATCTCCTACAACTCCGCCTCTGTGGACGGCCGCACGGCCGGGGAGAACAACCAGACCTCCGTCATCGGCGAAGGCTTCTCGATCACCGAGTCCTACATCGAGCGCAAGTACGGCTCCTGCAAAGACGACGGCCAGTCCGGCAAGGGCGACCTGTGCTGGAAGTACGCCAACGCCACCCTGGTCCTCAACGGCAAGGCCGTAGAACTGGTCAACGCCTGTGCCGACAAGGCAGCCTGCGACAGCGCAGCCCTCTCGCAGGCGTCCGGCGGCTCGTGGAAAATGAAGAACGAGGACGGCACTCGCGTCGAGCACCTGACCGGCGCCACCGGCAACGGCGACGACAACACCGAATACTGGAAGGTCACGGACGCCTCCGGCATCCAGTACTTCTTCGGCAAGCAACGGATGCCCGGCTGGAGCGACAACGGCACCGCCGACGACGACCCGGTCACCAACTCCGTATGGACCGCCCCCGTTTTCGGCGACGACTCCGGCGAGCCCTGCTACAACTCCACCGGCTTCGCCGACTCCTCCTGCAACCAGGCCTGGCGCTGGAACCTCGACTACGTCGTCGACCCCCACGGCAACGCCTCCACCTACTGGTACAGCAAGGAGACGAACTACTACTCCAAGAACGCCGACACCACCGTCAACGGCACCGGCTACACCCGCGGCGGGTACCTCAACCGCATCGACTACGGCCTGCGCAGCGACCTGATCTACTCCAAGCCCGCCGCCCAGCAGGTCCGCTTCACCTACGCCGAGCGCTGCGTCGTCTCCGGCGGCTGCTCCAGCCTAACCAAGGACACCAAAGCCAACTGGCCCGACGTGCCCTTCGACATGATCTGCGCGTCCGGCACCAAGTGCACCACCCAGATCGGACCATCCTTCTTCACCCGCAAGCGCCTGACCGATATCACCACCTCCGTGTGGACCGGCACCGCCACCACCCAGCGCGACGTCGACACCTGGCACCTCGAACAGAGCTTCCCCGACAACGGCGACGCCTCCTCCGCCAGCCTGTGGCTGAAGTCCATCCAGAACATCGGCAAGGCCAACACCACCACGGCGCAGATGCCGCCAGTTGTCTTCGGCGGCATCCAGATGCCCAACCACGTCGAAGGCAGCACCCCGGACACCCTGCGTTATATCAAGTGGCGCGTACGCACCATCAAGTCCGAGACCGGCTCGACCCTCACCGCCAACTACTCCGACCCCGACTGCATCTGGGGCACCAGCATGCCGGCGGACATCGACAAGAACACCCGCCGCTGCTTCCCCGTCAAGTGGTCCCAGTCCGGCGCGACCCCGGTCACCGACTGGTTCCACAAGTACGTCGTCACCTCCGTCTTCCAAGACGACCCTTACGGCCACGGCGACACAGGCGAGAAGTACTACGACTACCAGGGCGGCGCCGGCTGGGCCTACGCCGACGACGAAGGCCTGACCAAGACCTCCAACCGCACCTGGTCGCAGTGGCGCGGCTACGGCAAGGTCGTAGAAACCTCCGGTGACTCCGAGGGTCCGCGGAGCAAGAAGTCCACGCTCTACATGCGCGGCCTGAACGGCGAGAAGGAACTCGACGGCACCACCCGCGTGGAGAAGGTCACCGACTCCACCGGCACCGCCATTGACGACTCCCGCCAGTACGCTGGCTTCGTCCGCGAGACCATCGTCTACAACGGCTCCGAAGAACTCAGCGGCACCATCAACACTCCCTGGTCCCACAAGACCGGCAACCACACCTACAACTGGGGCACCACCGACTCCTGGATCGTCCAAGCAAGCGAAACCGAAACCCGCAACAAGATCTCCACCGGCACCCGCACCGTCAAGCAGAAGACCACGTACGACACCACGTATGGCATGCCGCTCACCGTGGAGGACAGCGGCGACACCGCCAAGACCGGTGACGAGATCTGCACGCGAACCTCGTACGCCCGCAACACCTCGGCCTGGATCGTGAACAAGGTCAGCCGCGTCGAGTCCTACTCCGTCGCCTGCGCCACCACTCCGGCGGTTCCTGCAGACGTCCTCTCCGACGTCACCACGGCCTATGACAGCCAAGCAGTCGGGGTGGCACCCACGCAGGGGAACACCACCGCCTCCTACCGGGTCTCCAGCTACGACACAGTCAACAAGACGCCCGTCTACCAGAAGGTCACCGGCTCCACTTACGACGCCCTGGGCCGCCCGCTCAGCGACACTGACGCTCTCAACAACACGGTCAAGACCACCTACGTTCCCGACGACACCGGCTACGGCCCGCTGACGTCCAAGACCACCATCGACCCCAAGCTGTACACCCTCACAACTGTGGTGGACCCGGCCTGGGGTACGGCTACCAAGGCCACAAACGCCAACAACAACGTCAGCGAGTGGGCTTTCGACGCGCTCGGCCGCCTGGTCTCGACCTGGGATCCGGACCGATCCCGCACCCTCGGCGACGCCGCGAGCACCGTCTACGCCTACAGCATCAACGACGACAAAGAGACCTGGGTCCGCACCAACACGCTCAAGGCTGACGGACAGACCTACACCAGCTCCTACGAAATTTTCGACGGGCTGCTGCGCTCCCGCCAGAAGCAGGCTCCCGCGCCCAACGGCGGTCGGGTAATCTCTGAAACCCTCTACGACGACCGCGGCCTCGCCTACATCACCAACAGCCAGGTCCACGACAACGTCGCTCCCTCCGGCACCCTGGCCAACACCTTCCCCGGCTCCGTCCCCGCCTCCACCGAAGCGGTGTTCGACGCCGCTGGCCGCGCCACCGAATCAATCTTCCGGGTCTACGACCAGGAGAAGTGGCGCACCAAGACCGACAATCAGGGCGACCGTACGGCCGTCACCGCCGCAGCAGGTGGCACTGGCACTCTCACGGTCGTCGACGTCCGTGGTCGGGTCACGGAGCGCCGTGAGTACGGCGGCCCCGCGCCGACCGGCACCGACTACACCCGCACCCAGTACGAGTACACTCCCGGCGGCAAGCTCCAGAAGATGACCGGCCCGGACAACGCGGTCTGGACATACGGCTATGACTTGCGCGGTCGCCAGACCACCTTCACCGACCCCGACAAAGGCACGGTCACAACCGGCTACAACGACTTCGATCAGCCCATCAGTGTGACGTCAACGTTGAACAAGGTTCCACGCACTCTGATCACAGACTACGACGAGTTGGGTCGTAAGATCGGCACGTGGGACGGGGTGAAGGACGACGCTCACCGCCTGACCAAATTCACCTTCGACACCCCGGCCAAGGGCCTCCCAACGGCCTCGATCCGGTACGTCGGCGGCACCACCGGCAAGATCTACTCCCAGGTCGTCACAGGCTACGACGCACTCGGCCGCCCCCAGGGCACCAAAACCGTCATCGCCGCCAGCGACGCCCTGGTCATCGCCGGCGCGCCGCAGACGTTCACCACCTCCATCGCCTACAACATCGACGGCACCGTCCAGTCCACCTCGATGCCCGCGGTGGCTGGCCTGCCCGCCGAGACCGTGACCAACAGCTATAACAGCCTCGGCATGCTCACCGGCACCGACGGCATGACCGACTACGTCCAGAACATCGGCTATTCCCCCTACGGCGAGATCGAAGAGACCCGCCTGGGCACCTCCACCGGCGCCAAGCAGCTCCAGATCCTCAACCGCTACGAGGACGGCACCCGCCGTCTGGCCAACACCCACACCGTCGACCAGACCAACACCGGCAACACCAGCGACGTCGACTACGGCTACGACGTCACCGGCAACGTCAAGTCGATCACAGACAAGGCGAACGGCAAAGACACCCAGTGCTTCGCCCACGACGGCTACCGCCGCCTGGCAGAGGCATGGACCCCGTCCTCCAACGACTGTGCTACCGCCCGATCGGCGTCCGCCCTCGGCGGCCCGGCGCCGTACTGGACCAGCTGGACGTACAAGCCCGGCGGCCTGCGCGACACCCAGGTCGAGCACAAGTCGACCGGTGACACGACGACCGCCTACCGCTACCCCGTCGTCGACGCCAATGGCGCGGGCCAGCCCCACACCCTGACCTCGCTGGCCGTCAACGGCGGTACCGCCAAGACGCACACCTACGACGAGCAGGGCAACACCACCAAGCGCTACGGCCCCACCGGCACCGCACAGGACCTCGTCTGGGACATCGAAGGCGAACTAAGCCGCCTCACCGAAGGCAGCAAGACCACCGACTACCTCTACGACGCCAACGGCGACCTCCTGATCCGCCGCAGCCCGGGCAAGACCGTCCTCTACCTGGCTGGCCAGGAACTCCACTACGACACCGCCGCCAGCAAGTTCACCGCCCAGCGCTACTACGCGGCTGGCGACGCCACGGCCATCCGCAAGGAGACCGGCCTGTCCTGGATGGTCGACGACCACCACGGCACCGCCTCGATGACAGTCGACGCCACCACCCAGGCCATCACCCGCCGCTACACCAAGCCCTTCGGCGAGGCCCGCGGAACGACACCGCCGACCTGGCCCGACGACAAGGGCTTCCTCGGCAAACCCGCCGACGCCGACACCGGACTCACACACATCGGCGCCCGCGAGTACGACCCGGCCACCGGACGATTCCTCTCCGTCGACCCCGTGCTCGCCCCCGAGGACCACGAATCCCTCAACGGCTACGCCTACGCCAACAACACCCCCGTCACCAAGTCCGACCCCACCGGCCTAAGGCCGATAACGGAATGCGAACGCGGATGCAGCGACGGTAAGGGCGGCACCTACCGCGACTACATGACCATGGGCCCCAACGGGACCTACGTCTACCACTCGACGAAGATCTACACCCAGTCATTCCAGTACACGACGGCGAGCGGCGTCACCGGAACTGGCACGATGACCACCACCGTCAGCACCGGCGGAGGACGCACCTCAGCGACGGTTGTATTCAAGACGGGGCCAAGCCCGGCGCCTGTCCTGAGGGGAGGGGTAGGCGGCGCTGCGACTGAACTCCTCAAGTGGGGCGTTAAGGTAGGAGCTAAGCGGAATCCGGTTGGTGCGGGAATTGGCCTAGCGTCGCAAATTCTCGGATTCGAAGATCCCATCGACTCGGCAATTGATCAGCTTTTCGGTGACGGGCCTGAAGCGAGACTCGTTCCCAGACAACCCAAGATCGATCAGGACGATGACGAGGAGATCTTCTATCTATATCGTGCTCCACATAAGGGGAATAAAGAGGCGGAACGTCATGGGCCGCGACCAGAGAATCATCCACCCACCAAAACAAAATACCGCACCGAGCCAGGGCTAGCCTTCCTTGGCGAATCGGCGGGTGTGGCCCAACAGTACGCTAAGGAAGGAATCTTCGAAGACGGATACTGGGAGTATAAAATGAGGCCCGGATTCAAGAAGGCTTTTCCTCCAGAGACGTACCGCACCCCTCACGAGAACAGCAGAGGCGCCATCGAATTTGAATGGATAATCCCGCAAGCGGAAATTCCTAGGTTCAATTCATTCATTGATGAATCGAATTGGACAAACTACCACAATGGCTACAGTTGGCAAGACTGAGGGCCTGGCTGGTGTAGTGAGCGTGGGTGGACGTCAGTGAAATACGGAGCACGTCCACCCGCGCTCGCGAGGCGTTCTCAAGGTGTACCGAGATTGAATTGTGAGGCGTACATGGCAAGCTGGCCGACGGAGCAGAGGTTCAAGGAGGGCGATGTCTGCAAGGGAGTCGTCTCCCATGTCGCAGACTTCGGCGTTTTCGTAGATATTGGGGGTCGTACAGGATTTGTGAATCCTTCCGAGATTACGTGGATGAGATACGCGAAAATCTCGGAAGTGATGCGCGAGGGGCAAGAGGTGAATGCCCTAGTTATCGGCCATAGCCCTGCGCAAGATCAAGTACTCCTTTCCGTCAAGGGTCTAGAGGAAGATCCTCTTAAAAACTTTGCACACGAAAATTTTGGAAAACTTGTCGTTGGGAGCGTAGCAATGTTGACACCCGTTGGAGTGCATGTATCACTGCCGGAAGGGATGGATGGGCTGATCCCGCAGTCCGCGATAGTCGCCAGTCGCGCGGAATATCGGGTTGGGGATGAAGTCTCTGTCGAAGTTGCCGGGATTAATCTTTACGCGCGGCAAATCACTCTATCGCCAAGAATTGGCGCCGTGTAAATCTCGTATTAGGCCGTCGAGGCGGTCGGCGCTATGAGGATCTGTCCCCTCCGCCATGCGGCCCACCGCGTAGGAGCGGATCCAGTCCTCCACGCCGGTGTCGACGGCAACGCCGTAGCAGTGATCGGCGCCGCGTGGGTCTCCCAGTCCCACGAGCGCCCCGGCGGCGTCCAACCGGTCGAGGATGTCATGGCTGTGATCGGCGGCGAAGCTGTGGCACAGTTCGCTGGCCCGGGGGGCGCCGAGACCGGCGAGCGCTGCGCAGGCCCTGACCCGGACGTGTACCGGCATGCCAGTGTCGGTGGCGAAGTCATGGCACAGCTGGGCGACGCGCGGATCGCCCAACAGCTCAAGTGCCTCCACGGCGTAGCGCCGTTGAAGGTCGTCAAGGGTGCTGTCCGCAGCGTGAGCTAGGGACAGGTCGCCAGCACGGGACCCGGTACCCGGGGCCAGTGCCTTCAAGACCGCCAAGCGCCCACTCGGCGACACCATGTCGTCTATCGCGAAGGCGGCGTACACGTCGTCGCAGTCCGGTCCTCCGACACCTGCCAGCGCTGCGGCCGATATCACCCTGTCCTCGCGCTGAACCGATGTGTTCAGGGCGAATGAGGCGTAGAGGCGAGCGGCTCGGGGCCCATCGATCCTCGCAAGATAGTCGGTATCCCTCAATCTGGCCCAGTCTGGAGACGAGCGGTCGTTGGCGCGATCGGCGTAGTAGTCGGAATGACGTGCGGCGGCTCGCCGAACGAGTTCCTCTGGTATGCCGGTGCCCAAGCGAGCCTGGTCGGCGATGAATCTGTACCCCAACGTTCCCGCACGCTGCGACGCCAGTCGGCTCAGATAGAGAATGCAGGTGTCGGGGTCCTTCTGGAGTGCAACGTCGAGCAGGAAGCCGACGTAGGAGTCGTCTCCGTACGGAGCCTTCCAGTACCGGCGGAACCAGACTCGCGGTCGGACGCCCTGTGCGTCACTGCGGGGCCCGTATCTCCCGGGGCGGTGCAGAAGCTCGCGAAATGTCCTGGGATCATGCGCGGCGTGGCGGGCGGCGAGGTGCTCCTCGAAGGTCTGATGCGGGAAGACCAGGTCCCCGGCGATGGCGCTGAGCAGGCCGCTGCGGCGCAAGGTAGCGTCCAAAAACCGGCGCCAGGTGTCGGGGGGGGGACATGCCGGGCGACGTCGGAGGAAAGGCAGGCGTCGGGGTGGGCGGCGACGATATCCAGCGCGAGCGCGGTACTGCCCGCCTGGCGAGTGGCGGCAAGGTGCTCCAGCAGGTCGGGCAGCTTCTCCGCGACATGGTTGGCGGCCCTCTGGACCACCTCACGCCGGCTGGCCATGTAGGCAACGGTCTGGGCGCCCAGACCACCTGAGCCGGCGGAATCATGGTGCTCGCGGAGCAGCAGAAGAAAGCGGTCATACAGGGCGCCGCGGCTCTCGGGCAGGGCCTGCCGGGGGTTCTCGGCATAGACCTGGCACAGCATGGCGGCCATCAGCGGGACGGCGGCAGGGCCCCGCAGCCGTGCGCGGTCGAGGGCGCGCAGGAAGTCCTCGGTGACCCGTTCCGGATCCCGACAGGATTCGGGCAAGGCTGCGAACCAGGGTCGGGCTACGGTGCGCAGATCCGACGAGGAGAAGGGCTGCAACGTGTAGCGGGACACGTCCGCGCCGAGAGCGGCTAGCTCGCTCTCCGGCGCCGGACGGGTGGCCACCACGAATCGGTACACCTGAGGATCCTGGGCCGCCAGGGTATTCATCAGTCTGCTTCTCGGATACTCGGCGGTCACTTCGTCCAGGCCGTCCACCAGGACGAGCCAACGGGCCGCGTGTTGGGGCGGGGTCCGAAAGAAATGGGGCGTCAGAGTTTCGTTGGGTCCGTGGGGAGAAAGCTCGTCCGTGACCGCGGTGGCCAGCACCTCCGGAAACGGGACCCCCTTCGTCCCGGGTGCGGGGGTCAGCAACGCGGCCTGGACGAGCACCGGGATCTGGGCTGAGGCCCCCTGCACTACACGGCGGGCCAATTCGGCCGTCCAAGTGCGTAGCAGGCTTGACTTGCCACCCCCGGGGCCAGCCACGACGATTCCATGGTGCGGCTGCACGAGCACGTCGTCCGGCGACAGCGTGTCCGCCAACACAGCCTCATCCACAGACCGGTCCGCGTCCAACGGCGGGTGATCCGACCGACGGTGGGTGCGCAAGTCCTGGCGCAAGTAGACGTCGGCAAGCGGTGGAAGGCGGCTGACTGTCCGATCAGGCAGGGCTCCGGGGTAGGGATGTTCACGGACGGCCCTGGCAACGGCCGCCAGGTATGGGGCCAGCAGCCGCTCAGTGTCGGGCACTGGCGCGGGTTCGATCACCAGGTCGCGCAGACCCTGTGCAGCGAGTGCGGCGCGGAATCCCGGCAGCCCCGCCGGAGTGGTGATGGGCACCGCGGCCAGGACACTCGCATCGACCGAGACGGCACGATCGGTCACCAGTACGCCGATGAGCAGCAGGCCGCAGAACAGGGCGGTGCCGGATGCGCCAGCCCAGCCCGATCCGCCGGCCAGCTGCCGGGGCACGATGCCCTCGTCGACGTGGACGGTCATCAGCCGGGACTTGACCGCCTGCAGGGGGTCGGCGCTGCCGCGTACGACCATGGTGTCGCGCAGGTTGCCGGGGCGTGCTTCCGCGTCCGGGAATCCGATGCCCTGGCAGGGCACCCGCTCCTGGCCGGTGACCTCACCGAAGCGCATCCGGCCCGGCAGTCCCTCCTCCCTCCAGGCGGGTTCCTCGATGACGAGCAGTGCCACGTCCTGTTCGGGGAAACGATCGAGGTCCACAGGAGCGGTCGGCCAGCAGACCCGCGACACCAGCCAGCGGTGGCGCGCATGCCGGTCCAGCGGCCGAACCTCCACCGGCGTGTTAGGCGGCAGGTCCCGCACCACGTGGTAGGCGGTCAGCACGAGGCGGTCCGTCAGCAGGTAGCCGCTGCCCACCCGCCGGGGGGGGCAGGGACCCACACCTCGACGACCCGCAGCAGAGCCTCCGCCTCCATTCCCATGGCTCGTCAGCGCCCGTGATCAGGACGGGCGCTGCACGGCGTCGCCGGAGACGTGGGCGTCCTCGCCTTCGGCGTCAATGGGCTGCAAGGTGAGCCTGATGGTGTGGACCCGGCTCACGCTGGCTGCACCGCTGGCCTGAGCGGACCACGGCAGCACGAAAATCTTCGTTCCGGCCTCGCCCTCCTTGCGGACCTCCACGGTGAACTCCAGCTCCACCGGTCCGGTACGGAACCTCAGTGCCTTGCCGCTGCCCTCATCCATGGCCTGCTGCAACTCCGTGCGGATGGCGGCTACGGTCTCTCCCAGCTCAGCCCACGGCTCCTGTGACACGGTTTCCCCCCTCGCCCGAATGGCCTTTCAGGGTAGTGCAGTTGTACTCGACACCGGTCTGTAGCCACCCTCGATGGTTCAGGGCCCTGGTGAGCTCACGGTCGGCGGCCCGCGCCGCCTCCAACTCGGCGTCCCGTTCCTCCAGGTTCGACGACAGCTCCACGTTCTGTCGCTCCAGCCGGGACGGGGCGCTGGCGTCCTTCCAGCTCGGCGCGGGCGCCCAGCCCGGACCCGAGCCAGGCCTGCTCGACAGGTGCGTGTTCCGCGGGCGGATTCACCCTGTGCTGTCCGGCTCCGCAGTTCGATCTCTCCGCTGTCCATCACGGTGATGAGCTGGAAGGTCACCGTCGGGTTCGCGCTGAAGCGCAGGCCCCTACGGGTCCTGGGCGGGCGCCGTGATCCCGAGGTCGACACGCATGACGTGTCGCATTGTCCTCAATGCATCCCAAAGCGCGTTCATGCTCTCCCGGGCGGTTTCCAGGTTCTGACCCTGCTCAGCAGAACCTCTGTCGAGCCGCATCAACAGCCCGTACAGATCGCCAAGATGACGGTTCGCCGTGCTGGCCGTCGCCATCACGGGGTCGGGGAGCATCATCTGGGCCTCGGCGTGGCGCAAGCGGTGGTCACGACGCGCCCGGTCCAGATCCGACCGTAGGTCCTCGGTCGCCTCACTCCTCTCCAGGGCGTGGAGGGCCTTCGTCATCACGTTGGCGAGGTCACGGGTATCGGCGTTGAGGGTGGTGCAGCACGTGCGCCGCTCCCTGGCACGGTTGGCACTGCGCTGTGTGAGCAGGGCGGCTGCGAGGGTGCCGCTGATGCCCAGAACTGCAATCACGGTCTGGCTGCTGAAGCTGCTCAAGCTGCCCCTCCATTCCGATGGACCCGTCGCGCCGCGCGATCAGCCGGTCGATGGCCATGCGCGAGCGGGCCGGGGTCTCGGAGTTCGGCACCCCTAGCCGCTTGGCCCAGGCCGGGGCCACCGGACACTCGTAGCCGCGCTCGCGGCACCACGCCAGCCAGGACAGCACCGATGCTCGGCGGGAGTTCCAGGTGTTTACCGCTGCGGTGCCCCAGAGCAGTTCGAGGGCTTCCCCCACTTCGTCGTCCGTGACCGAGCCGAGCGGGCGGCGCTCGCCGAGTCGCAGCGCAGTCTTGCCCACCGAGATCCCGTAGGTACGCGGACCGTGTTCGGGTTGCCGAGCGAGTCGAGGAAGAGGTCGGCCGCCGTCCGCATGGTGGGCCACCGTGTTCGTGGAAGACGTCGCCATGAACGTGATCGTCGCACTGTGAACGACCACCAGCGGCCTCAGCGTGAACACGCTGAGGCTCCACTCAGAACTCGAACCGGCGGTCCCGCGTCAACCCTCGTCAGGCGTCAGCCGCAGCGAGATGCTGTTGATGCAATACCGCTGATCGGTCGGGGTCGCGTACCCTCCCCCCCCCTCGAACAGATGCCCAAGATGCGACCCGCACCGAGCGCACCGCACCTCCGTCCGCACCATTCCGTGCGACCGGTCCGCCACAAGTTCCACCGCATCGCTATTGCGTGCATCGAAGAACGACGGCCAGCCGTGCCCCATGCACCCCACAGGTCACACCCGCCCACCGCTCCTCCAAATCTCAGCCCGATGGGTCGCCTCGCCTCATACCGCCACAACATTGACGTCCGGCGGATTCAGCAGCGTGAGTTACGCGCGGATGTCGTGCGGATCGCTGTCGCTCGGAGCCCCTCGTGCAGGGACACCGCCTTGGCCTTGCAGTCGGCAATCGCGATAAGTATTCCGGTGTCGTAGACCGGAACGCGCACTCTCACTCGGCCCGCCTCGACCACTCCACTGCCGCTCGGCACCGAGAACGAGACCGCGCGCCTCCTCAACCTCCCAACGCTCCGGCTTCGTGATCTCCGCCATCGGCTGCGTCGCGGCATGCACCCAGCGCATGACACGCAGCACGCAGGCGCTTGCGGCACCTACGTCGTCTCGCACCGCACATCTCGGTCAGCGCCGAAAGAGCACCGGCCACCCTGACGCCACCTGGCACAATGCCTCGAACACAAGGGAGTTGACGGGGACGGGGATGCTCAATGCAGCGTCATGCGTTGGTGGTCGGGGTCGCCGGACCGGCCGTAGACCCAGCCGACGATTCGTTTCCGCAGCCGCAGCGGCTCGACTTCGCGGCGCCGCTAGCTCAGCAGGTACGCGAGACGCTGGAAGAGCAGTACAACTACGTGGCCCTGGAATCCGGCCACGATCCCGCGGCTACCGCCGCCGCGTTGGAGGACGCCCTAACGCAGGCCGTCAAGACCAAAGCCGACTTCACCGTCATCCATCTCCTCGCACACGGTGAACCGACATACAACGGCCATGGCATCCAAGCCGTGGGCGGGGACGGCCGCCTCACCGAGACCCTGTCCCGTTGGGTCGATCTGGCCGAGAACCGAGCACCGGACGTCAGCGGCGATCCAGCCATCCTGCTGATCCTCGATCTGTGCCACTCCGGGGCAGTGGTGACCGAGCACCTGCGGTCTTTGGTCCGGCTGGAACGACGCCGTGTCTGGATCCTCGCCGCATGCCAGTCGGACGAAAGCGCCTACGACGGTCGCCTGAGCACCGCCGTCGACGAAGTACTCCGCGGATTCGCCTCGGGGGACCTGAAGCTCGACGCTTCGATGGAGTACATCCCCATCGAGCGGTTCTGCCGTGAAGTGACCCGCCGCGTGGAGAGGCAGAGCACGGCTCTGGACCCGCAATCCGTACAGCAGCCACTGGCTGCCATGGATGCGGACCACTCCCACCTGAGGTTCTTCCGGAACCCTGGATACGCGCCGACCGACGCGAGCAGGATCGCCGACGTGGACCCCGCTGTGTTCAGGCTCCTCGACGAAGTGGCTGACGCCCGCCATTTCGTGATCCGGGCCCACGGCGCCGACAGTGCCTTCGGTGACCTCGGCGCCCCGTCCTTCGCCGGTCGGAGCGACGAACTCAGGGAACTGGCAGGTTGGCTTGAGGGGCGCGGCCCCGCGTTGCGCGTCGTCACCGGCGTACCCGGAGTCGGCAAGTCAGCCCTGATCGGCGCCTTCACATGCGCCGCTCATCCGGCGCTGCACGAGGCCACCGAGCAGCTGTGGCGGCCGTCGGGCGGCGACATCCCGGTAGCCACTGACGGCCTTGCGATCGTGCACGCGCGGCGACGCGGCGTTCCGGAGATCCTCGATTCCCTCGCAGCGCAGTGGGAGCTCGACCCCACCGACCGTGCGATGCCGTGGACGACGGACCAGGTGATCACGGCGCTGCACGCCAAGCCCGTACCGCCCTCCCTCGTCATCGATGCCGTGGACGAGGCCGAGTATCCCGCCGACCTTGTCAGCGCCGTGCTGTTGCCGCTGTCGTCCAGACGGCGATCGGACGGGAAACCGCTGTGCAGAATGCTCGTCGCCACACGCCCCGAGCCGGCGCCGGGACCGCTCATCGAGGCGGCTTGCGCGAACGGCGGACTGATCGATCTGGACAGCGTGCCGGCCCCGCGGCTCCGTAAGGACTTGGTCGAATTCGTACGTCGCGTGCTTCGGCCCCTGGCTCCCGGCGTAGGCCGATGGTGCTCACTCGCAGCGGCCGAGAGCCTGGGCGGTGCGCTGGCCGACACACTGTTGCGCGGGGAACGTGAGTGGGGCGAATTCCTCGTCGCCGGACTGTACCTGCGGCTCCTCCAGGAGCGGCAGACACCGCCGGAGACGGTCGAGCAGGCCATGCTGCTGGGCGGTGGCGTACCCCGTACGCTCGACGCGGTCCTCGACCTCCGCCTCCGCCTCGACCCGCGCCCCGGTCTGCACGAGCTGCTGGCCGCGCTGGCTTGGGCCGAGGGGGCGGGGATGCCCGAGAACCTCCTCGAACACGTCGCAGGTTCCGCCCCGATCGCGTCCAGCGGGGAACAGGAAACCACCGCTGACCTGCTGCAAGCCGCGCGCTTCTACATACGCCGCAACGTCGACCGGGAAGGCACGCCCCAGTACCGGCTCTTCCACCAAGGCTTGGCCGACCGCCTCCGCGAGCATCCGGTCCTGGACGCGGCCACCGTCTGGGAGCGACTGCTCGCCTCGGTGCCCACATGCCGCTCCGGCCGTCGACGGTGGGCGACCGCAGAGCCGTACCTGCTGCGCCATGCCGCACGCCACAGCGCCCTGGCCGACAAGCTCGGCGAACTGCTCGGGGACGGGGAGTTCCTGGTCCACGCGGACCCCGCCCCGCTGGCCGAGGAGTTGTACCACGGCGAACGTGGTCCGCATGGCGCGGTCTATCTGACCTCGTACGGCGCCCACCACGACGGTACTCCCGATCAGCGTCGCGACATCTTGGCCGTCGACGCGGCCCGGCACCAACAGTGGCGGCTGGCCGCCAACCTCACGCGGGACCCGGACCGCCGCATCCTCTGGACCGCCGGCCGGTCGCTTCACTCCGGCCTGCTGGCGACCCTGACCGGTCACCGCGGCAAGATCTGGGATCTGACGACCCTCGAGATGCACGGGCGGCCCCACGCCCTGACTGCCGGCCAGGACGGAACCGCTCGGCTGTGGGACCTCGACTCGGTGGCGCTGACGCTTGAACTGGACCATCGTCGCTCTCCGGTGGGCGGTGCGGTCGCCGGGGAAGTCGACGACGGTCGGTTTCTCGCCGTGACCGGCTGCGACAGCGGCGAACTGCGGGGATGGGACCTGGCCACGGGCCGGGCCCTCTGGACGGCCCAAGCACATCAGGGCCCGATCTGGTCCATGGTGGGCCTGCGGTACGAGGGCACACCTGCGGTGGCCAGCGCGGGAAGGGATCGGACGATCCGCTACTGGGACCTCGCTACCGGGGAACCGCTGGCCACCACCGAGTTGACGGCCATCAACGGCCATGTGTGGCAATTGTCCTGCGTATTCGTCGACGGAATCGGCGATTGTGTCGTTGCCTGCTACGACGACTGGGTCAAGGTCCTGACCGTCCACGGTGAAGAGGTTGAGCTGCCGCACACCAACCATGAGCGGCTGTCCTGCTATCGCTATCTCGACCTGGGAGACGGCCCCGAACCGGTGGCAGGCGATCGAGACGGAATCATCTGGGTTGGCACCGACGAATACCTTGAACTCCTCAACGAGGACCACCCTCATGCCGACGCCGTCACCGACCTCACTGCCGTGGCACTGGACGGCGCCAGGTACATCCTCAGCGCGAGTGCAGATGGCGTCGCCCGGCTGAACCCGGTTTCCGGTAACGGCCGCCGACGGCAGGTCGCCAGCCACACGACGGCGATCACCCGGATCGGGGTGGTGACCGGGCCCGACCGAACTCGCATCCTCACCGCGGGCAATGGTGGGACTGTCCGCATCACGGACGCCTCGAGGCGGGAGGTCCCTCAACGCCATCCCGGACACACCCACGCCATCAACGCACTGGCCCTCCTTCCCGACGGCCGTCTGGTCTCGTGCAGCGAGGACGGAAGGATGGCCTTGTGGTCGGTGGACGCTGGTATCGAACGGCAGGTCACCCTCTGGCATCAGGCGGACTACCCGATGCCGGACGTGGCCACCGACATCGCGCTCATGGAGACAGGCGAGCACCCACGCGTGCTCGCCTCGTGCGCCTACGGCGAGGTCGCCCTGTGGGACACGAACACAACGGATGAGTCCCTTGAGGAACGCGTCCTCGGCATTGGGAGCGCGTCCGCAATCACGACCACCGAAGTACGTGGCACCACGTACGTCGTCCACACAACCGGCCGTGGTGAGGTCATGGCATCGAAGGCCGACTGTGTGGACCGTACGGCCCGGTCGCCGGATGACGACTTCGGTGACCCTGCGTGGGCAGAAGGCGCCGAACGAACGCTGCTGCCGCCCTTTCCCGAACCAGTGCTGCCGGAAGGCGACTTCGTGGACCCGTCATGGCCGCGAGAGGTGGAGCGCATCCTAGACGCCTCGTCCCAGGCTGCGCAGTGCCTGTGTCTGGCAGCCACCTCCACCCACGTTCTCGCAGGACATGGTTCCGGCGACGTCCGGTCCGCCTTCCTCCTGGGTGCCCCCCGCCCGCAGCTCCTCACCCGGCACCCCGCCCCCGTCCGCACCGTCACCGCCGTGGACATCGATGGGCTGCCCTACGCCGTCAGCGGTGACGACCACGGTGAGGTGCGCGTAACCGCCCTCGACGCCGCGCGGACGTTCAGGCTAAACGGGCACACCCGGGCGGTCTTCACCTCGACACCGGTTCTCCTCGACGGTTGCCCACACCTCTTCACCGGCGGGCTCGACCGCTCTCTACGGCTGTGGGACCTGAGAAGCGGCAGCCAGGTCGACATCTTCTGGTTCCCCGACACCGTGTTCGCCATCGCCGTCGCTCCCGACGGGGCGCTGTACATCGGAGTCGGACCCGACATCATCCACCTTGCACCGGACGGCCGACGCCTCCCGTACCCGGATCCAACCTCTGCCCAAAGGACAAGCATCCGATGACTGCCATGGTGGCCGTGCATGGTGTAGGCCACTTCCTCTCCGCCGTCCCGCCGGAAGAGATCGTCACCGCGCGCTCGGCGGTCTGGGCCAGGGACCTCGCAGCCGGTCTCGACACAGCCGCCGAAAACCTCTCCGTCACCTACGCCTACTACGCCCACCATCTCCACCGGGGCAGGCCCGTCGCACAGGGGACCGACGACCTCGACCTGCTCATGCGCGAGCATCCGCGCCTCGCCGAAGACATCTCCTACTGGGCCGAATCTCTGGACCATGCCCTGGCCTTGAAGCTGCGGCCGCCCGCGACGGCCCAGGGTCGCCTGGCCGTGCCGCTCCGGCACCTCGTCGCCGCGATCTCCGAGCGCCTGAGTCTCGACGGACGCCTGACTCACGCGTTCATCGCCGCCTTCTTCAGGGACGTCGTTCGCTACCTGGGCGGGGAGGACAACTCCGCCCGCACTGCGGCCCGCGAAGAAGTCGCAGGCACCATCGCCTCCACGGGCGCCCGAGTGATAATCGCCCACTCCCTCGGCAGCGTCGTGGCTTACGAGGCACTCCACGCCCATCCGGAACTCGAAGTCGATCTGTTCCTGACGCTCGGCTCCCCGCTCGCGCTCCGGCACGGGGTCTTCGACCGCCTGTCACCGGCTCCTGTCGCCGGCATCGGCGAACGTCCGGCAGGCGTACGCCGCTGGGTCAACCTGTGCGATCACGGGGACATCGTCGCCGTTCCACGCCCTCTCACGCGCCGCTTCCCCACGGTGGATCTCGATCTCACCGAGAGCATCGCCCCGTTCGACTTCCACCGCGCAGCCCCGTACCTGCGCTCTGCCGCGGCGGCTGCAACGCTGTCGCCATACATCCAGAACCGCTGACGCACGCCACAGCCATCCACGTACTGCCCACACAAAACTCCTTATGCGGGCAGTATCCGCTTGTGGGTGAGCCGCTTGTAGGTGAGACGTTCGTGGTCAACCCTCGTCCGGCACCAGCCGCAGCGAGATCGAGTTGATGAAGTACCGCTGATCGGTCGGCGTCGGATATCCTCCGCCCTCAAACACATGCCCGAGGTGCGATCCGCACCGCGCACACCGCACTTCGGTCCGCACCATCCCGTGTGAATGGTCGGACACAAGTTCCACCGCATCGGAGTTGCGCGCATCGAAGAAGCTCGGCCACCGGTACCGCCGCCAACCATCATCCAGGCCAACGACACCGGATCGGTCGCGCGAAGCCGCCTCTTCCTCCTTCTCGCCGCGGCCTTCACCCTCAGCGACTTCGCCACGTACGCAGTCGTCTTCGGTCTGGTCCCCCTCATGACGGAACGCGGCGCCGGGCCAACGGTTGCAGCGTGGGCGCTCGGCCTGGGAGGCGCTGGCCAGACCCTGGGCCGCACGCTGTATGCGAGGCTCGCGCCGCTCAACTCCGACCGCCCGCACCGTCGTTCTGATCGGGGCGGGCGGCACGACGACAGCGGCCCTTGCGCTCGTAGACGGCCCGATCCCCTCCTCATCGCCCTGGCGATCGCGGCGGGCATGGTGCGCGGCAACCTCACCCTCCTCCAGGCCATCGCCTTCCGACCGCTGAGGAACCACCCACTACGGCCGCCTCTCGGGCATGCTCGCGGCGCCGGTCACCATCGCAAGCGCCACAACGCCTCTCGTCGGAGCCGCTCTCGCCTCCGCGTTGGGTGGCCATTCGCACCTCTTTCTGGTTCTTGCCGAGGTGTCGCTTCTGGCGGGCGTCTTCGCTCTGGCATCAGGTTCCCGATGCTGGTGAGAACCGACACAGGCGGACAGCGTCCGTTCAACGGGGCCTTGCTTGGCGCCCAGATCAGCTGAGCGCGTCGATGGCGTAGAGGATCCCAAGCGCGGCCGCGAGGGTGCCCAACAGGAGACGAAGGAGCGTCTCGGGCAGGCGGGGTTGGAGACGGGCACCGAGGTGGCCACCAACGAGGCCGCCGAATCCGCAGGCCAGACCGAGGAACCAGTCAGGGGCGATGTTGCCTGATTGTGCCAGGGACAGGAGCGCGTAGATGGAGGCTCCGACGACGGAGGTGGCGAAGGTGGAGGCGAGCGCCGCGGGGGCGACCTTGGCGACGGGGATGCCGCGGCCGACGAGGATGGGCAGCGATGAGGCGGGAGACGGTGGGATCGGAGGCCACCGGACCGAACACGGCCGGCTCGGACCGCAGCATGCCCACGTCGGGCAAGCCTTCGTGGGCGTCCTCGCCCGCCACACGGGCGAGTATGCAGTCGAACAGGCCTAGGGACACGAAGCCCGAGAAGGCCCTCCGAAGTGCCGTCCACGCCTCGGGCCTTCGATACAGGGTGTCGGAACGGCCACTGCCGAAGGTCAGGCGCACGGCAGACTTGGTCTTCACCCGTGTTCGACTGGCTGTCTTCATGGACGGCTGTTACTGGCACGGTTGTCCGAAGCACCACACCGTGGCGACGACCAACAGAACCTACTGGGCGGACAAAGTCGAGACGAATCGGCGGCGCGATCGTCAGACGGTCCAGTGGCTGCGCGAGGCGGGGTGGGAGGTGCTCCGCGTGTGGGAGCACGAAGATCCAATGATCGCCGCCCGACGAGTACGCGAAGTTTACGACCTGCTGGACCAAGAGCTCGCGAAGGCTCAAGCCGAGCGCAAGAGTGCTCGCCATGGGTCGCACACGCGCCGTGCCTGATGGTTCAGACTCGCTCGAAACCCGAGGCTGTCAGACTGGAGCGCATGATTCGCGAACCGGCGGAAATCAAGATGGACGAGCACGGCCGTGTCGAGCTTCCCCTTGGACTCCTCGCCGAGGCCGGGCTCTCTCCTGAGAGCTCTGTGGTGGCTTTCAGTCAGGGCGACGGCCGCATCGTACTGCGACGTGCCGAGGACTCCATGCGCGATCTGATCGAAAAAGGGACATTGGCGTGATCGCATGGCAATACGCCAAGACCGCCGAGCGTCGGCCGTAGGACCACACTGGTTGCGCTCCTTCGATCTGTGATCGCCACTACTCCGGGCCGTCCGACGGCGACGGCCGTGCGGGGAGGTCGTCCGTGTCACCGACGAGCCAGCGCAGGAACTCGATCATGTGCGCGTTCATGTCCGAGCCTACCTCGGCGACCGCTCGCTTCGCGCGTTCATGGATCTCGGGGGGCGGTCGGAAGACGACCGCCGGGTATCTGTGTTGACTCGGCATGGCAATAGCGTGCCACGGTGGCCAGCCACCTTGAACAGGGGTTATTCTGTCGGATCGATGATGGCGACCTTTGGGGGGAGATCGAGGCGGCTACGTTCGCGACATCCTCGTGAGCGCCTCCATGAACCGCTTACCACCTGGAGACTACGTGCCCGACCACCAGATTGTGGATCTTTTCGCCGGTCCCGGTGGGCTGGATGTGGCCGCAGGATGGCTGGGTATCCCTGTCACAGGCGTCGAACTGGACACCCTCGCCTGCGCAACGCGCGACGCTGCGGGATTGATCACCAAACAGGGCGACGTGAAGAACTTCAGCCCGGCCGACTTCCCGGAAGCAAGGGTCCTGGCCGGCGGACCACCCTGCCAGACGTACACGGTCGCGGGTGGACGTTCTGGAGGTGCCGGGCGTCGGGCACTCGACCAAGTCTTGAAGCTGGCCGACCTCATCGCCAGGCGCAAGAACGTCGAAGCCAAGCTCGCCAAACTCGCTGCCGCCCCAGGCGATGAGGGCCGCTCGGGTTTGGTCCTCGAACCGTTGCGGTGGGCTCTGAAAGCGCTGGATGACGGGCAGCCCTACCAGGCGATCGTGCTGGAGCAGGTCCCGACCGTATTGCCGGTATGGGACGCTTTCGCCAGCATCCTCAAACGCAATGGCTACACAGCGGTCACCGATGTACTGCGGGCCGAGGAGTACGGGGTGCCTCAAACGCGCAAACGCGCCGTCTTGATCGCTCGCCTCTCCGGCACCGGACCGGCGATGCTGCCGGAGAAGACGCATCGCGCGTTCCGTAAGAAGGACTCCCCGGAAGACGACGCCAAGCAACCCTGCGTGACGATGGGGGATGTGCTCCGTCGTCCGGCACCGTTCGAAGTCAAGTCCAACTACGGAACCGGCGGTGACCCCGGCAAACGCGGCAGACGACGACACGACGAGCCAGCATTCACCGTCACGGGCAAGATCCGCAGGAACAAGGTGGGGCTCCCCGGCGATCCTGCCCCCGAGGATCGTTTCACCCACGCCGAGGCCGGGCAGTTGCAGAGTTTTCCCGAGCACTTCCCATGGCAGGGCAGCGACCCCTCCCAGCAGATCGGCAACGCCGTCCCTCCGGTGCTAGCCGTCCACGTCCTCGCCGCTGCCTTGTATCTGGGGAACGAGGCTCGCGACGCCGCTGTGAAGGAGGCGATCGCCTGCCGTGCGGCGGCGCCGGAATCAGCGCCCTTGCCGGCTGGGATCAGGAGCACAGGTCTGCAGGTCCAGGGAACGTTTCCCTTGCAGGCAGCGTCGCCCGTCGACCAGCCGGTACGCGTCTCGCGACGGGCCTGAGCCTGCTGCGTCGGCGCCTGTTCGGCACCTAGTGCTGTGACCGCGTAGGTTCGCCGGTTTGATGGTCGTGGCGGTTGGATGTGCGGTGACGTCCGATCCGACCGGTGGAGGCGCGGTGGCTGAGCCTGTCCGTGTGCGCAGACTGACCGACCAGGAGGGGCAGAAGCTGCAGCAGATCGTGCGCCGGGGCAGCACCAGTTCCGTGCGCTATCGGCGCGCGATGATGCTGCTGGCTTCGGCCTGCGGGAACCGGGTGCCGGTGATTGCCCAGTTGGTGCAGGCCGACGAGGACACCGTCCGGGACGTCATCCACCTGTTCAACGAGGTCGGCTTGACCTGCCTGGACCCTAAGTGGGCGGGAGGCCGTCCCTGCCTGCTCAAGCCTGACGACGAGGAGTTCGTCGTGGCGACGGCCACCACCCGACCGGCCAAGCTCGGCCAGCCCTTCACCCGCTGGTCACTGCGCAAGCTGGTCGCCTACCTGCGCAAAGTCCACGGTCGGGTCATCCACATCGGCCGCGAAGCGTTACGCTGCCTGCTCGCCCGCCAGGGCATCACCTTCCAGCGCACCAAGACGTGGAAGGAATCCCCGGACCCGAGCGTGACGCCAGACTGGACCGGATCGAGGAGGTCTTGGACCGCTTCCCGGACCGGGTCTTCGCCTTCGACGAGTTCGGCCCGCTCGGCATCCGTCCCACCTCGGGCTCGGGCTGGGCTGAACAAGGGCGTCCCGACCGGCTGCCCGCCACCTACCACCGCACCCGTGGAGTGCGCTACTTCCATGGCTGCTACTCGGTCGGCGAGGACGCTCTATGGGGCGTCAACTGCCGCAGGGAGGATGCGGCCAACACGCTCACCGCGCTGAAGTCCATCCGTGCTGCCCGCCCGGACGGCGCCCCGATCTACGTGATCCTGGACAACCTGTCCGCCCACAAAGGCGCCGACATCCGCCGCTGGGCGAAGAAGAACAAGGTCGAGTTGTGCTTCACCCCGACCTACGCCTCGTGGGCGAACCCGATCGAGGCCCACTTCGGACCGCTGCGGCAGTTCACCATCGCCAACTCCCACCACCCAACACACCGTGCAGACGCGGGCCCTGCACGCGTACCTGCGCTGGCGCAACGCCAACGCCCGACACCGCGACGTCTTGGCCGCCGAACGACGTGAACGCGCCCGCATCCGCATCCGCAGCGAGAAAGGTATCCGCTGGGGCGGTCGGCCCCTGTCAGCGGCGGCCTGAGCCGGCGGGAAGGTGAGTCACCGAGATCGTTTGGCGACGGTTGCCCGATAGCGTTCCAGCACGCCGATGGACAGTGCTGATGCGGCCATCAGCCCGAACACGATCGGGCTCGAACTACCGCCGTTATGGCGCTCCCCGATACGGAAACCAACCAGCAGGACAACGACTGCGAACAGCACGACCTGTATCCACCTGATGGTCACGGCCCGCTGGCCGTGACCATCAGCGTTGCTGTCTCTCTTGCGCACCGGGGCTCCTCTGTTCCTTCAGTGCGCCGACTGTGCTGGTGCAGGAAGCCATCGATACGACCCAACCCGGTAAACCTTCGCGGTCACAGTACTAGCCAATGCGGGTGGCACCTCGTCGCCGCGTCGTCCCGCCCCGGCCGGGAAACAGGCATCCGGCTTCGGCCGCGGCTCTCGCCCCCGATCTCGGGTGGGCTGACACACTAGCCGAGATGCCTCTGATTGGCGTGGAAGGGCCCCGATTGCAATGCGCCGGTGCGCTTCGCCGTACCGATCGGACCGTGTGCGGCCAGCGTTGCGTCCACCCGTGTCAGCCGGGGAAGAACCGCCCCGGCCTTCCAAATGACAATGGCGGAGACGTCCCACAAGGCAGCGGGAGTGCCTGAACGGCGGCTTGAGCAACGATCAGGTGGTTCCGGAACGCGAGTCGATTCGGGGAGAGCCAGCGCCGTTGTCAGCTCCGATCGGTAGCGTAAGTCTGTGGAAGGACGTCGTATCGGCCAGGCAGGGGATGCTGGCCGACTGTGATCACTTGTGAGGCATGGTGGGCAACCCGCGTATGGACGCGGCCTGGGAACGCTTTCGGAGCATGCTCGACGGGATGCTCCCGCACGAGGCCACACAGCAGCTCCGCGACCTCTTCGTCCCTGAAGAGGTGGTCGAAGAGTTGCTGCGGCGTCATGAGGCCGCCACGACAGAGATCGTCAGCCTTCGTGAGCCGCTTGCAGTCGGTCGCGAGAACGCTCCTCCCTGGTATGCAGGACCGCGTGCAGGAGACAAGAACTGGCCGGCATTCGAGAAACGTCTGCGTCGCCAGCTGGACTCGGACGAAGTCAGGAAGATCGACGATGCATCCGATCGCGTCGTCGCGATGCTCGACCATCCGGCCACCCCGAACTTCCGCTCCCGCGGCCTGGTCATCGGGCACGTGCAGTCCGGCAAGACGAGTAATTTCACGGCCGTCGTGAGCAAGGCCGCAGATCGCGGCTACCGCATGTTCATCGTGCTGTCCGGCATCCACAACTCACTGCGTCAGCAGACCCAAACCCGTCTCATCCGCGACCTAGTGGACCTCAATCCAGCGTTGTGGCATCAGATCACCAAGCCGGAGCACGACTTCCAACCGCCGGCGAACGCTCAGTCGTTGGTGGCCTCCAAGGACCAATACCTCCTTCTGGTGGTCAAGAAGAATGCTCCCGTGCTCAAAAAGTTGCGAGACTGGCTTGAGGAAGCGCGCGAGCAGCTCGGCAATTGCCCCACGCTGATCATCGATGACGAGGCCGATCAAGCAACCCTCGCCACTCGCCGGATCAATCCGCTCATCCGAGATGTGATCGGCCGAATTCCCAAGGTCTGTTACGTGGGATACACGGCGACACCGTTCGCCAACCTTCTAGTCGACCCGGTGGACCACGAGGACTTCTACCCTCGAGATTTCATCCTCAGCCTTCCTCGTGGGGAGCGGTACCAGGGGCCGGAGACGCTGTTCGGTCGGTACCCCCTCGATCACGAAGACCCGTCCGAAGTTCCCGGCGGACTCGACATGATTCGGAGCATTCCCGCAGCGGAGCTGAGCGCCCTACGGCCAGCGAAAAAGGCCGAAATCCCGGACTTCAACCCCGCAGCTGCTCCTTCCCTTCGCCGTGCCGTCTTCTGGTTCTGGCTGGCCACCGCTGCACGGCATGCGAGAGGGCAGAGCGACCAGCATTCCTCAATGCTTATCCATGCTCACACTGACACGCGCGTCCATGACTCCTATCACCCCGTACTCCAAAAACTCCGCAGCGAGGTCCTCCGCGGAATTCAAGCGAATAACGGTGTTGTCGAGGAACTACGGAACCTGTGGAACGAAGAGTCCCACCGCGTCAAACCTGCGGATGGGAATCGACAGTTCGACTTCGAGACCGTGTTCCCTGCTCTGGAGGCGGTCGTCTCCACGACCAGGATCGTTATGGACCACTACCGCAGCACGGATCGTCTCGACTACGCCTCGGGGCCGGTCAACGTCATCGCCGTGGGGGGCAACACACTCTCACGGGGGCTCACTCTGGAGGGCCTCGTAGTCAGCTTCTTCGTTCGCTCGTCCAATGTCTACGACACACTGCTTCAGATGGGTCGTTGGTTTGGGTACCGCCCAGGCTATGAGGACCTTCCTCGCATCTTCATGCCTGACGAGACTCGGGGGTGGTTCGCCCACCTGGCGACGGTCGAAGAGGAAATGCGTATCGAGATCGACCGATACCTTACCGAACACCTCACCCCACTCGATATGGGCGTGCGGATCCGCTCTCACCCGAAGATGAAGGTGACCACTCCCTCCAAATCCAAGAACGCAGTCCGTGCCGCAGCCTCTTACGGAGGGCAGCTCGTCGAAACTCGTTACTTCCCATGCAGGAATAACGACGAAGACGAGCAATGGCATGCTAAGAACGCTCTTGCCGTGTGGAAGTTGTTGACCGCTGCGGATCGCGATGGGGTAGTCGACGACGATGTTGCCGACGGTCGCGCCTTGTGGCGTGGTATTCCCGTGGACCACGTCCTCAATTTTATCGACGAGTACCAATTCGACCCCAAGGGTCTCGATGCGGCTCGCAAACTGCTGCAGGACTACATCGTCAACAGGAGTAAGAACTCCGGTGGCTTGAGCCACTGGAACGTCGGAGTTATTGGGAAGAAGCCGGCCTCCGAGAGCGGCCGGGTCGAACTGCCTCATGATGCTTCAGTAGATCCCGTGGTCCGTACCCGTCTGGCCTCGTCGGTCGACGAGGCCGTCGCCGACATCAAGACGCTCACAGGGTCTCGCGACGAAGCGCTCGACCTCGACCTCTCGAAGGGCGACGGGCCGGTCAACCGAACGCTGCTCAAGCGCCTGAGGGTCTCGCAGCAACCTGAGAGGGGCTTGGTTCTCCTCTATCCGATCGATTCGAAGGCGCCCGTGCCCATCCGCTCCAAGAACGGCGAGGAGCAGCCGGTGACGGGTCGGGCCCCGCTGGACGCACCGGGGGAGATCGTCTGGGGCGTCGCCCTCGTCTTCCCCGAACCGACCAGCGGGCCTGACCTGGGCGTCGAGTACGACTACCTCCAAGCCGATCTCTCGCGCGTCTTCCCTTCCGCAGGCGAGGACGAGGACGAAGACCTCTCCGTGCTCTACCAGGATCTCGATGCCGGCAACGAGGCCGCTGCATGACCGAGCACCGCTGGTCAGTTGCCTCTCTCCGCCTGCGGGACCTACTCGAGGGGCTCTGGGATCTGCTCGACCAGCAGGCCGCCACAACGATCGACAACGCGATGATCACGGCAGGGCTGGAGGTCGGCACCACACACGGTGCGCTTCGGCTGGGTCGTGATTCCGAGGGGCTGCGTCACCTGCTCGTGCCCATCGGCCCCAGCGACAGAATCGATGACGACCTCCGCAGCGCCGGCGTCCATCTCACCACTCGGACGTTGTCCCGCGACGACGCATTGCCCGTCCGCTACGCCGACATCGCATGTCGGCGACGCGATCTCGCCGGAACATTCACAGGACTGGTCGCGGATCTGGCCGGGTTGATCGCGATGGAGCCCGATCGGGCGCCTTCGCTCATCGTCCGTACGTTGCACACCTGGAGGCTCCTGCTCGGAGGAGGATCCAGTCGATGGACCGTCCCGCGTTTGACGGGCTTGTTCGCCGAACTCGTCGTGCTAGAGGAGCTGTTGGGTGTGGATCCGCGAGCCGTTCGTGCTTGGCTGGGCCCCCTGGGGTGTCCACAGGATTTCCGCGGCTCCCACCACGCCATCGAGGTCAAAGGCACCGCGTCCGCCGAAGGCCGCGTCGTCCACATCCACGGTGTGGATCAGCTGGAGGCGCCCGAGCAGGGCACGCTCACCCTCGCCTGGTTGCGAGTCACAGAGTCGACGGCCCCCGGCGCCCGTTCCATTCTCGAGATGCTCGACGAGTGTCGCAGAATGGCCGACGATCTCGGCGCCTTGGAGACCCGGCTGACGGCCCTCGGTCTCCCGCAGGACGGCGAGGGACCGATAGGCCGAACCCGTTTTCTCGCTACGGAGCAACGCTGGTACGAGGTTTCCGAGGATTTCCCTCGGGTCATCCCCCAGAACTTCGTCGGCGCAGCCGTCCCTGTCGGGGTCCAGGATCTGGAATATCAGATAGACCTCGACGCAGTCCCGTACATCACCGAAAGGCAGCCTGTACTCGAGCGTGTGGGGGCCGATCTGTGAGCGAACCCGGCTGGTACGCACAGCCTTTTCGAGCCGATGGTGGAATTACCGCGAACGGTCTGCTGAGCCAACTCGGCCGCCCCAGTCTGTCGCAGCTGACGCTGCTCGTGCGCGAAGCGGCCCAGAACTCATGGGATGCGCGCCTGCCGGAGCAATCTGTCGTCCGCTTTCGACTCGACCTGAGCACCGTCGGCGCCGGTCACGCGGCCGCCTGGCGCCGCATGTTCTCGGAGGGCTCCTCGAACATCGGCCGCGAGAACGGCATGTTCCGTTCTCTCACTCAAGCGACGGCCATCCGATATCTCGCAGTCTCCGATCGCGGCACCACCGGCCTCGCCGGCCCCACCCGTTCCGACGCCGGACGAACCACGCGAAGAGAATGGGCGCGGTTCGTGCTCAACAGCGGCGACCGTGACGGAGCAGCGAACACGTCGAGCGGGGGTACGTATGGGTACGGCAAGAGCGCTCTGTTCCAACTGTCGAAAGCCGGCTGCGTCCTCGTCTATACCCGCTTCGAGGGCGATGACGGACGCTTGTGCACACGATTTATCGGCGTCGCCATTCGCCAATCCTTCTGGGAGGGAGATTCTCGGTACACGGGACGACACTGGTGGGGTCTACCGGAGCAGGAACACTGTGAGCCGCTGCGGGATGCTCAAGCCGACACGGTTGCTCGCGAGTTGGGCATTCCGGTCTTCAACACGGGGGAAACGGGAACGACACTCGTCGTGGTCGATCCCGATCTGACAGACCCCAGCCTGCCTGACTCGGACACGACCCCGGAACTGTCCGTGCCCGAGACAGGCGCTTACCTCGCCGACGCGGCAGCCTGGAACCTGTGGCCGATCACGCTCGTCGATCGAGCTGTACGCATGGATGTCGCGGTCACCGCGAACGGCGCGGACATCACCGTTCCGAACGCCGAGACAGATGCGACGCTCGCCGACTTCGCGTCCGCCTATCACAAGGTCGCCGAAGGTTCTGCGCAGCCACTGGCCTGTGGCAGGCCGCGCAAGGACCTGGGGCACTTCGCCCATCAGTACACCTACGGCGCTTCCGTGACCTCCCTGGCAGCCCGTGAACTCGGCATCGAGGGAGCTCCGCACCATGTCTGTCTTCTCCGCGGCCCCGAGCTCGTGGTCCGGTATCACTCCGGCCCGGAGAGGTCGAACCCGGACGCCGGCTATGCCGCCGTCTTCAAGGTGACCGACGAACTGGATCAGACGTTCGCACGAGCGGAGCCACCGACTCACGACGCGTGGGAGCATCAGCAATTGCAGGGGCGCGAGGCGACCTTCGTACGCACCACCGGGCGGCGTCTGAAGGACGAGTGCGACAGGTTGAGCGGAGCCCAGGCACGAAGGGCCGTCAAAGTCGGCGCCTACGCCATGGGCTCGGTGGCACAACGGCTGGGTCATCTGCTGGCGGGCCCCGGCGGAACGGGAGCCGCTGTACTGCCCTCCAGCCCGCTTCCCGGGACTTCTCGGCCCGTCGTGGCGCCCGTCCCCGATGACGCATCGCGAACGCAGGCCCCGCCGGTGCCCTCGGGGCTGTCGCTGCAGGGTGAGGGCGGGTCGCGTGACGGCCGCTGGGAACAAGGCGGCGGACGAAGGCGCAGCGTGCCCAGGCCGACCCTGACGGCCGAGCCTCACTTCGAAGTGATCAATGGGATGCCGGTTGTGGTGCAACCCGTTCGGGTCTACGGGCCTGATCGGGTGGAAGGTTCCGTGCGAGTCGTCACCGGCGACGGGGGAACGGAGAGCCAGTCGCCCACGGGTGCGATACAGCCCGTGGTATACGGCTGGCGCGTGCCGGCAGACGGCCGCGTCGTGGTCGGAGAAGTCCTTTATCACTCCGGCGATGCCACCGATTTCGATCTGCTCATCAGCGCTGTTGCCGACGTGCTCATCGACGTCAACGTGGCGGGGCGCTCATGAGCGTTCGCGTGTGGCCCTACCGAAAGCCCGTCGAGCGAGTCCACGCCGAGCGGTGGAGATCGGGTGGCGCAACCGGCGAGCCCGCACCCGACGCGCTCACGGCCTGGGACTACACCACCGACATCACGCTGGGACGGGTAATCGAGATCGACCTCGCCGAGCTCCGCAAGGACTGCGGGCTGCCAGCCGATGCGCCGCTGCGCCTGTGCGTACGCTACTGGCCTTCGACGTCGCTCCTTCGCAAGTCCGCCTTTGTGGAAGTGCTCCCTGCGCACTCAGACCGAACCTCGTGCGAGGTGCAGATCTCAGCCGACAGCGCTCAGCTCGGCGGTTTCCTGACCGTCGAGACACTCATAGAACTGGCCGCCGACCTGCCTGCCGCCGAGCCCTTCGTCGCCACCCGGGCCGGGTCGATCCTTTGGAGCGATCAGAAACGCATCCATCTCGAGGGCGGGGCAGGTCTGTTGCCCGTCGCTCCAGTGTCCTTCAGGGAGGCCGGTCTACCGGCGGGTTCCGCCTGGTACGTAAGCATGGACGGTGGGGATTGGCAGCAAGCCGCGATGGGCAGTCTGCTCGTGCTCTTGAACGAGGACAATCCCGCGGTCAAGCAGGCGTTGGAGACCGCGCAGCGCGAGCTCTCCGGAATGGTGTGGAGTGTGCTCGAGGTCGATATCATCACCGACCTCGTGGGACGGGCCTTGGACGATGATGCGTTCGTCGATGAAACCCCGTCAGACGACCCGGACGGCGACTTGACTATGGCGGGTCTGGTGCGTGCGCTCGTGCGCACGTACCTAGCGCGTCCGGGTGAGTCTGCCGAGCAGGCGATCAAGCGTCTCCGCGACGAACGCCGCAGGGACCCGTCCCGGTTCAGAGCCGACGTCCACGCTGGCGTCAGATTTCCGCGAGAGGCCACGACATGAGCCTCCTCTACCCGCGCCTACTCCCTAGCGAGACGGAGCACCGCTTTCGCGTACTCCACGACACGGCTCCGGACCAGCACCAGACCATGGTGGCCAACCACTCCCGACGAGCGGTCTACGCGGCAACAGGAGGGCGCCGGATCTCACCGGAGGAGCTCGATCAGCTCCGGGACGGCATTGTTCGCCTGGCCCGCGAGCAAGGCTTCCCGTCGTCACGATCCACTGTGCAACGGAGCCTTTTCGATCAGGCAACGGCGCAAGTGCTGCACGAGCAGTGCCTCATGGTGCCGGGCGAAGCCTCACAGCGACAGGTGTGGGCGTTCCTCTCGCTCGTCCTCCTGCCCGACGTGTGTGCCTGGCGGTGGCCGGCGGACTCGGACGGCCGTTACCCGGCCGACCGATTCAAGGGAACCGACCTGACTCGACACGCGCTCGCCCGTCTGTGGACCCGTGCGCATGTACTTCACGACCCGATGGCCGACGATCCCTACCATCTGCTGGACGTCTTGGGTGAGAACGACCTCGATCAGGTCATGGCCAGACGCTCCAGCCTCGCCGCGTCGCCGGCGCTGGTGAGAGCGATCGTCCTGGCGCACCGCGAGGACAAGGCCGACGCGAGCGTCTCCACCCGGGAGGTATTCCGGCAGAGTCTCATGCGGCTGCTCCGGCTTACTGCGTTCCTCGACCTCGACTCCGCATCGGAGCCGGAATTGGGGCACGTGGTGAGGAAGGTTCGGTCCGAAGCCCGGTCTGCGCTGACAAAATGAGGGATCGAGGCAAGACCGCGTGAACACTCGGTCTCACCGGCGGTTGAGACGATCTCGCGACCGAGAAGATCACTGGAAAATGATTCGGATCCGGAAAGGTGAACTTTTGGCCAGCGGGCTGCGAGTCGGACAGGTCTATCGCTACGCGGGCAGCCAGGACCCGAGGCCGGCAACTCTCAACGACCATCCGAACTTTCACCACGTCACACACTCACCGGGTTTAAAGAGGGTATTACTGACCGCGGGAATCAACGGGATAGCAGCAGTCGATGCGCCTGATGGATCCCGGCGCCCCGCCATCCTCGTCCGGTCGAGCCCTTGGAAGGCCGGCACCGAACAGACGCCATGGCACGACGTGTTCGACCTGGATAACGGGCACGTTCGCTATTTTGGCGACCACAAATCAGGTCTGACTGTTGCACCCGGGTCTACCACCGGAAATTCGGCACTCTTGGATGCTTTCACCGGCCATCAAGGCCGGACCCCCGCGGAGCGCACAGCTGCAGCTCCTCTTCTCCTCTTTCGCGCCGTTCCACGGAACGGCCAGGTGAAGGGATATGTGGAGTTCTGCGGCGTAGGGATCATCGAGCGCACAGAGCGACTGGTCCAATGGGGCGGCGGCGAACACACGACGTTCGTCAACTACGTCTACGACATCGCTCTCCTTGACCTGACCGCTGAGGACGACACGGTTGCATGGGAGTGGATCTGCGCCCGCCGAGACAAGAATGTGTCCCACGCGCAGGCCCTCGAAAAGGCACCACGAGCGTGGCGGGAGTGGGTCAAGCAAGGCAGCTCGGCTCTGCCGAGGCTCCGACGGCGAGTCGCCCGAGCCAAGGTCGCCAAAGTACGCGACCAGCGTGCCCGACCGGACAGTGCGGATGCCGCTGACCTGGAGCTCGTCTACGAACACTTCGACGGGCGCAAACACGACTTCGAAGCACTGGCTGCGACGGTGGCCGCCCGTGTGTTGCGCGGAGCCGGCCACAGCTACTTCGAGGGTTGGTTGACGCGCCGTTCCGGTGACGGCGGAGCCGATTTCGTCGGCCGGCTCGATCTCGGCAACGGCTTGGCTGGCACGAGCCTCGTCGTGCTCGGGCAGGCCAAGTGCGTCAAACCCGACACCCTCATCACAGCCGAGCACATCGCTCGCGTGGTTGCCCGACTCCGCCGAGGTTGGATCGGTGTCTACGTGACGACGGGCTCGTATTCCGAGCCTGCACAGATGGAGATTGCCGAAGATCAATACCCGATCGTGCTCATCAACGGTATGACCCTGGTTCACGAACTTCGAAGCATGGCTCGCGACGACCATGGAGGCGATTTGCCGGCATGCATGGAGCACGTTCTCAAGGGCAGGGAGCCCGCCGTCACCAACAGACGTCCGGAAGAGATCCTGCTCCAGTAGCCCGGAGTCGAGGCTCCCGACCGAAAGCGAGTCCCCTACGCTGTCACCGAGAGGTGAGTGAGATGTGAACGATCCCTTCCTCGGTGGCAATTGAAACGTCCGCACCGAGGGCCGCCACGTCTCGTACCAGGGTTCCGAGAGGAACAGTCAGTTCAATACGCTCGCAGCCTGGATCCCAGATCCGTACGGCACCTTGGTCACCGGCGATCAATCGGACACGGCCATCCGAACCGGTGCAGGCCGTCAGCACCCGCACCCCGCCGAGATGACCGGTCAGCGTGTTGAGCTCAGTGCCACTGCCCGCATCCCAGATCCGCACCGTACCGTCGGCCCCACCGGTGGCCAGCCGCACACTGTCGTCGACATCCATGAACGCAGCCACCACCCCCACTTCACCTACATGGCCGGTCAACGTGGCGATCTGTGTTCCACGGTCCGGGTCCCAGATCCGCACCACACCATCGGCTCCACCGACGGCCAGCCTCAAACCACCGTCCGTACCGGTGAACGCTGCCACCGAACCCACGCCGCGGCCATGACCACCCCACGCGGCGAGATGGTCACCTCTTCGGCCATCCCAAATTCGCACCGTGCCATCCGCTCCACCCGTGACCAGCTGAAGACGGCCGTCGGCGGCTGTGAACGCCGCCACTGAACCGACCGAGTCGTCGTGACCGTTCAACGCGAAGAGCTCAACGCCTCCGTCCGGATCCCAGATCCGTATCACGCCGTCATCACCACCGGTGACGATCCGAACGCCGTCGTCGCCAGCGGTGAACGTCTCCACGGCATGGATCTCACCCTCATGGCCGTGCCAGGCGGCCAGCTCGGTTCCACCGTCCGTATCCCAGATTCGCACCATGCCGTCTGCCCCACCGGTGACCAGCCGGGCACCGGTGTCCGCTCCGGTGAACAATGCAACCGCCTGCGCGTCCCCGATCCGATCTGCCTGCGCGACGTGCTCGATGCCGCCGGCCGCATCCCAGATCCGCACCGTCCCGTCTGTCCCACCAGTGGCCAGTCGAGCGCGGTCGCCGGTGCCGACGAACGCCGCAACCGACCCCAACGAACGGCTATGGCCGGCCAGAGTTCCGAGCTCGGCACGGGTCCACGGATTCCAGATGCGCACCGTCCCGTCGTTTCCACCGGTGGCCAGCCGCACATCGCCATCCTGATCGGTGAGTGCCACCACGGCCCACACCCCGCCGTCATGGCAGAGCCACGCCGCCAGTTCGGCTCCGGTGTCCGCGGCCCAGATACGCACGAGCCCGTCGTCACCGCCGGTGGCCACCCAGATGCGGTCGTCTTCTCCCGTGAACGTCGTCACGCCCCACACCCATCCGAGATGCCCGGTCAGCACCGCGAGTTCACAGCCGCCATCGGGATCCCAGATACGTGCCGTGCCATCACCGCTGCCGGAGACCAGGCGAACGCCGTCACCCTCGACCGTGAACACGGCGATCGTCCACACCGAACCGGTGTGACCGTTCAGCTCGGCGATCTCCTTACCGCTCTCCGGATCCCAGATCCGGAGCACACCGTCACCGCCGCCGGAGACCAGCCGGACACGGCCCTCCCCGTCTTGGAACGCCGCGATCGCTCCCACCGAACCGGTGTGGCCAGGCCATACGGCCAATTCGGCGCCGCCGTTGAGATCCCAGATCCGCACAGCGCCATCGCCGAAGTCACCGCCAGTGGCCAACCGGACACCGGTGTCCCCACTGGCATACACCGCCACGGCACCCACCCATCCCGCCTGACCGGGCCAAGCGGTGAGCTGGGTACCACTGTCCGCGTCCCAGACCCGCACCATGCCGTCGCCGCCGCCGGAGACCAGCCGGGCACGGCCGTCGCCGCCGCTGAACGTCGCCACGGCACCCACCCCATCGCTGTGGCCGGTCAGGGCGAGATGCACGGCGTGGCGGGGCAAGCGTGCCCACTTCACCGTCCAGGCGGGTACCGGATCGTGCGCCTCCGGTCGGGGAAGGGCCGGCTCGGAGTGATCCGTGTAGCGGACGCTCGCCAGTTCGCGGATGCCTCGGCGATCACCGGGTGCCGCGGTGGCGAGCATGTGTTGTGCCCCGAGTACTCCGGCGATGGCGGGCGGCAGGGTGGAGCGCCCGAACGTGTGGAGCATGACGTTGGTCGTGACGGCTGTGGGATCGAGACGGTCCAGAACTCGGGGATGACATGCGAGGTCCTCCCAGGCGCCGCCGAGCGCCGCGTGCGCGGGCAGGTACTGGGAGATGTAGGGGTTGAGTTCGCGCTCGGGAAGCCGGGAGTCGACGTCCGCTGTGAGGCGGGTGGAAATGAGGTGGTGGCGCGGGTCCGGTAGGGACGGAACACGGAAGTGCTCTGCGAACGTGCGGTGAGCGAGGCGATAGACGCTCTGTCCGGACTCCGTATCGAGCATGAGGTACGGAGCCGCAGTCCGGGTCAGGGTGTCGATGTGTTCGTCCGTGACGGTGAGACCGTCGGCGATCGCAGTCGCCGTGGACGCCCAGATGCCGTCGCGCAGCGGCAGCCCGTGTCCTTGGGCCAGCGCGAGCGCTACGAGGAGAGGGCCGTTCACCGCGGCGCCGGCGGTCAAACGGTCGACTGCGCGGGCGAACAGCCGACGGTGGTCGCTGTCGAGTAGAGCGTTCAGCTCGTGCTGGTCGCCCCCGGTGAGCAGGGTCGGGTTCTGCAAGATCTCGTGGACGGCCAGACGGGCGTAGAGGAACTCCCGGTCGCGTTCACCGATGGCGGTGGCGATCTGATCGATGCGATTCGATGAGGCCGCCTCGGGCCGGGCGGACACCGCATCGGTCAGGCGGCGGCGCACGTAGCGAGTCACGGCGTCCCCGTCTCGGGGCACATCGATCAGCAGGTCGGCCTCACCCAGGGCGTCGAGTAGGTCCTCGTCAACGGGCCGGGGGAAGTCTGGGCCCTCCTTGGTGGAGCGCCGGGTGCCGACGATGACGCGCACCTGAGGGAGTTTCGCGAGCCTGCGCAGGACGCGCTGGGCGCTGACCTGAGGGAGGTGACCTTCGTCGAGGCCGTCGGCGAGCAGAGTGAAGGGTTTACCCCGTTTCTGCATCTGCGTGTGCAGCCAGTCCGTCTGGACGGTCGGTGACGGGTCCCTGGGAGGCGTGGGGAGCCCTGCGGCCTGCGCGATCCGGGACACCACGTCTTGCGGTGCAGCACCCGTCAGATGAAGGACGGCGTCGAAGGGGTCGCGCGGGCACGGTGCATCGGAAGGCAAGGGGTCGAGTTGCCCCGCGCGTGCCAGCAGGCTGCTCAGTTGCGGCCTCGTATGCACCAAGACGTGGCCCAAGAGCGCGGATTTACCGGAGCCGGACGCACCGGTGACGACGGCGAGGCCACCACGGGCGCTGTCGAGCCAGTTCAGAAGCTGATCGCGCTCGGCTGCCCGCCCCTCGAAGTACCAAGCCTGTTCCCCGAATTCGGCACCACTCGCCTTGGGAATGAAGTGGCGACGCTCGTCGTCGGTGAAGCCGGCGAGTACCGCTTCGATGTCGGCGAGGACGTCCAGCGGAGCTGTGATAGCGCCGGCCAAGGTTGGAATCCTGCGCTCCAGCGCAGCGGTGGGCTCGATGCCGTGCGGGATGACCGGGCAACCGGGCAGGTTCCGGCTGAGCTCGGCGGCAAGGGCCCATAGGCTGATGGTGTTCTCGGCGGGAAAGTTGACCGTGAGGGCGGTATCCAGAGCCTTACGGAACCGGCCCAGGTTGGCGATGCCTTCCTCCGAGGTCGCCACCATCAGGACGTTGCGCGGGCCACCGGCGGCATCGGCATGGGCTTCGGCGCTCATCAGCTGAACGAACCTGGCGGACCGGCACGCATCGATGACGACGATCGCCCATGTCCCGTCCGCCAGCCGGTGGCCCTGGCGAGACGTGAGGTACTCGACGATCCTCTCGGGGGACATGCCCCCGGTCGTGAGCGGGCGAGGACTACGGGAGTGGGCCAATCGCGCCGACTGGCCGTCGCTCTCCCCGTGACCGAGCCAGTACAGAAATGTGTCGGCGGGGCTGGTCGGCGCGGCCCAGTGGTTCAGGCGTTCCTCGACCGCGTCGGCGCCCCGGTCTTCGTCGGGCACCTCCCACGGGTGGGCCTCGGCACCGAACGGAGCCAGGAGTTCGGCCACGCTCTCGACTTCCACCGCCGTGTCGAGCGGGTCATGGTGGTCGTACCGGCCGATGGCGACCGGGAAGTACTGAAGGGGACGCAAGTCCTCGGAATCCATCGACATGGCGGCGACCGTTCCCTCACCCGTCCAAGTCCGAGGTGTCGGGCGCGGCCGCCAGAAGCAGCTGCGTCACGGGGGAATTGCCGCCGGTATTCACCCGGACCCGGTACAGCCCGGGGGAAGTCAGCGTCACGGGGGCTCCGATCTCGCCGTCCATCCATCTCAGGCGGGGGGTGTCGAGTCGGCGGTCGTTCTCGGCGTCGTGGATGCTGCACTGGATGCGCGCCGGCGAGTCGACTCCGGTCACATGCAAGATCCAGGTCTCCCCCACCTCGACCGAGTCCGGTACGACGACGCCGATCTCGCCAGCTCCCAATGGGAGGCCCAACTCTTCGTCGGGTTCCGTGAGGACCGCCTGTACGTAACGCAGTGCCACGCTGTCCTTGGCCAGGGCTCCATGCTGCAAGGGCAGGTAGGTGACACCTGCGCCGCCCAAGGAAGCCGCATCCCGCTGGACCGTGCCGTCGCCCGCGCGGTCATGACGCTCGGGGATGCCGTCGGGGGTGCGACGCAGACCACCGTCGGTATCCGGGCGGAAACCGACGTACTGCGTGTGGACGATCCCGCCCTCCAATCGCAGGCTCTGCATGGTGGGTTGAGCGATACCGACGACGGCCCGATGCCCTGGCAAAGTCTGTGGACCGGCCATCCGTATGCGCTGCCGGAACTCCTCTGCCTGTTCGGCGAGTTCTTCGTCACCGCCGAGTCCTCCCACGTCGCGCGGGGTCAGCCGATGGACCTCCAGACCTGCGTCGACACAACGGAAGCCGGGCAGCAAGTCGTGCACACCGGGCAGAGTCGCCGCCAGGGCGGCCATGCGGGATCGGGGCAAGGTGGGCAGGGGATCGTGGCGGCTTCCGTTGAGGATGGCGGCCGCCTTGACGGAGCCATGGAAGGGAGTACCCAGGGTGATCACTGCACGCGTGTCCGACATCAGGTCCGCGCTCGAATCCGCGAGGGCGGCACGGGTGACGAGGCCGCCCATTGAATGGGCGACGAAGACGAGACGCGCGGGACCGTCGCCACCATCGGCCATGGCATGAGTGCGCCAGGCATCGAGGTGGGAGCGGGCCGCCGCGGCGAGCCGCGCACCGTTGACGGTCACGGGCAGTCGCCAGTCGTACGGGAATTCCAGGATGGCCACAGGGTCCGCAACGGTCTTTCTCACCGCATCGACCAGATCACCGTACGGTTCGAGACCCTGTAGGAACGGCGCCCAGGTGGGGACCTTCAACAGTCCGGTCGCCCTCACGCGCCCGTACTTCTCGGTGCGCTCATCGGGGGTCAGATGCAGGGGTAGGAGTGCGTCGCGGCGACTCCAGGCGCGCGCGAGCAGGTTGACTCTCAGTCCCCAGAGGGGCTCGCCGGTCGCGGCGTCTTCCAACGCACTGCCCATGATCCCGGGGATGACAATGACGGCGTCCCTGGTGATGTCGGCAGTCGTGGACGGCAGCGGTGCCCACGGTCGTCGTTGTGCCCCCGCCATTTGTTCTTTTCCCTTCCCCCGGTCGGCTACATCTGGAAACGATATCCAGCGCGCCAAGGCCGAGCGAGTCGAACGGCGGTACAAGCCCCAACCGCCGCTGCACGCCGAGTCACATGATGGGAAGTCGGGCCGGGGCGGCTCTCCGCTAGAGCGTCGGATCCCAATAACCGATCTTCATACCGTCCGGCGTACCGTAGAGGTGCCAGCGCGACAGGTTGCGATTCCAGTGCTGGCATGCCGTTTCCGGGAGTTGCAGACAGCCGTGGTCCGCACCCTTGTTGGTGAGCATGCAGTTGGGGTCGTACAGACAGGAGTCGTTGTCGACCGCCCTGGTCACTACTGCGTCTAGGTTCTGTTCGAGTACGGTGCGCAGGGCGCCGAGGGTGAAGTCGCTCCCTCCGTTGGGATAGATGGCGAAGGCCAGATCGTGTGGGAAGAGGTACTCGGACAGGCTCATCTCGCTGTACCCGCTGTCGACCGCGAGAGCCCGCAGCAACTGGTGGGACAGCGAATGCAACAGCCCGAAGAGTTCGTGCACCGCGTAGTCGGGATGCTCCTGGCCCGGGGGTGCTTCGTGCGAGAGCGCCTTGCCGCCACTCCGGCCTAGCTGGTGCACCAACCATTGGGCGACGCCCCCGGCCTCGACCAAGTCGCTCCGATCGACAAGGTCGTTGCGCACCAGCCAGCGGGTGACCCTCGCCCTGTCCACGGGGAACAGCAGCGCCTCCGCCTGCGTGGGGTGTGCGTAGAGCAAGGTCTTCTCCGGAGCGCCCCTGACGGCCCGGCCGCGGTACGGAACGAGGTCCGCCTCATCGGGGCTGAAGCCGGTACGGCTGTAGCCGATGGCGAGGTAAGTGATGGGCAATTCGGTCACCAGGCAAGTCTGATCACCGTCGAAGCCGGCCTGGGAGAGAACCTCGGGAAAACGCTCGTACAGCGATCGGCGTGCCGGGGTACGGGCTTCCTTGGCCAGGCGCTGAATGTCGAGGCGTTCCAGGTTACGCACCCGTTGATAGGTGTACAGATCCGCTGCGAGTACGCGGACGTCGTCACCGTCGACGTCGAGGCCGAGGGCCTTGCCGACCTGCTCACGCAGGCGGTCCACTTCGACCGGCATGAACCTCGCCCGCAGCGCCCTCGCCTGGTCGACGAGGCCCGCCTGTTCCATGGCCCGGACACTGGCGATCACCTCGTCGGGGACATCGACCGTATGTCCGTCGGTGAGGCGTCGGAACTCGCCCTCGGTGATCTCTCCGAGCCACCGGGCCAGCACCGCCACGGTGTAGTTCGGGTTGCTCTGTCGGGCCGCTTCCTCGGTCGTGGTGACGTTGACGAGGGTGAGACCCTGACCGACGTGCGCAGTTCCGGCCGTGTGCAGCAGAGGGCTCATGAGCTTGTCCGGGTAGCTGCACGAGGTGTTGCCGCAACTCCTCTGTACAGCGAGAGGGAAGCCGCAGGTCATGCACTCCCAGCGGAAGTCGCGGAACCGGCTCGGGCGGTCGTCGAGCCTGAACTTCGTATGCCCCCTGGGGCACTTCTGCGGCGGATACATCGGCGAGATCTCCCCGCACCGATGCGCGAAGACGAACTGGAGTTGACGATTGCCCACCCCGTTGCCGCAGCTGGGACAGGACGGCGGCCACTGATCGGTCCCGGGGCGCGGATCGCCGGCCGCCCAGACGTGTCCGCAGCCGGAGCTCGAGCAGCGTACGACCCGCGGCCAGACTCGGCAGAACACCTTGCCCGGAACGACGACTTCGTAGTGACGCGAAGCCAGGCGGTCCTCGTCTCCGGGAAACTCAGGGGCTCGGTCGGCGCCAGCGGCGAGCGCACGGCCTGCTGCTCGCCAGCTGCCGACGAACCGCATCGCCGCCTGAACCAATTGGTCGCGGTCGAGTGAAGGGCCGTCGAACTCGTCGTCTCGCCCGTATTGCATCACCTGGGCGGTGTATCCGCCGCGGTGGTCGAAGGTCTGCCCCGGGCGGAAGCGGTAGAGGACCTGGCCGCGGTCGCGGGCCATGTCGTGTTCCCTGGGATTGAACGCACCCATCAGGACCTCCGACCGTCGGAAACGATGTGGAAGGGAATGCCCTCGGAGACGTCTCGGAGGCTCGTCATGGGCCGGTATTCCAGGCCCAGGTAGTCACCGGTGGCGCGGTAACCACGGTTGTTGCCGCCCGCGAGACCGGCGGAGGCACCCGCAGATCGGAGGCTGGTGATCGCGTGCTCCACCAGGTCCTCCAGATCTGTCCGGAGTTCCTCTCCTTCGGGACGCGCGGACTGGAAGACGGCGTGCATCGTCTCCAACAACTGAGTGAGTCGAACCGTGGACAAGCCCCCGGCCGCCGGATCACGCAGAGCCGCCTGCATCTTGGACAGGTCGTGCAGATGCCCGGGGGCCTTGCCCTCCCGCCACCAATCGTGATTGGCGATCTGCAGGACGTGGCCCATGAGGATGCCGGGCAGGGTGCGACGTACCGCGAAACGGCTCCATCGGTTGATCGCGACCGGCTCCACCATGCGGTCCAGGTACTCGTGGAACTTGCCGTGGTAGCGGTAGTGCGATCGGTCGCGCTCCCGTACCGGGTTGAACAGCATGAACACCAGGCCGTGATAGGCGCGGCCGACTCGGGACGACGCCTGGATGTACTCGGCCATCGAGCGGGGCATGCCGTTGAACAGCATGAGATTCAGCCGGTCCACATCGACGCCGTGACTGGCCATGCTGGTGGCCACGACCATGCCCGTATCCCCATCGGTGGTGCTCAGGTCCTCTAGAACGCCGCGCACCCCGTCGAGGCCTCGGTTGTTCTCGCTCTTGAGCTCGGCCACCTGGAGATCGGGGAAGCCGTACCGGCGCAGGGTCTCGTTGACCTGGGTGTCCAGTGAGCGGCGGATCTTCCCGAAGTCGACGAGCGAGGTCACGTACGTCAGACTCGTACGGTAGAGGTCCACGGTCGCCGTGAGCTCGTCCTCCGGCCAGCCGGCGAACTCGTCGGGCAGGTCCTGACGCAGAACGAGCTTCCACAGCGCACGATGCGCGGACGTGAGCATCCTGACCAGCGTCATCTCGGCCGTGCCGCGGGTCGGCATGACCCCGACGAAGCGGCGCATGGGTCGGTCTCGGTCCAGCTTCCAGTAGAAACTCTCGTCCAGGCTGGGCCCCGGCAGGGGCACCACCACCGACGGAAGCCCGAAGAGGTGCTCGCTTTGGCGGTCCTCGCCGCGAATGGTCGCGGTGGTCGCCACCACCTTCATACGCACGCCTCGACCATCGGAGCGCTGCCGGGCCGAAAGGGTTCGCTGGACCTCGGCGAGCAGGCCTTCGTAGTGCCCGGAGAAAGCCCCCAATTCCTCGTTGACCATGTGGAGTTCGTCAATGATCTCCAAGGACGGGGACGGGTCGTAGAGAGATTCCTGCAGGGGCCGTGGAGGGGTCTTCGAGTGACCCGACGCGTAGCGCTCATTGCACTTCCCGCCCCGCCCGAAGCCGTGCTCCGGGCAGCGGCAGTCGACGTCCCCGAAGAGTGCGCCGAACTTGTCGGACAGGCCGATGTTGGCGAGCTTGTCGAGCGTCCCCACCACCACCGTGGGGAGATAGCGGTAGATCTCCGCATCCACGACGATGATCGGCAAGGTCTCCCCACACTGCTCATTGCCGCATACGTGCAGGAGCCTGAGCTTCTTCGGGTCTGGAGGTGGAACCTTGACGGACGCCTCACCGCAGTACGGGCAGACGTGAACCAGACGGTACTCGTGGCGAGCCTCCTCGCTCGAGCGCAGCCGGTCGAGCATCCCGTCCGCCAACAGCGAGTTGGGCGTGTTGCCGCTGCCGGCATAGAAGCCGATGAAGAAGGGCCAGTCCACGCCTCCCATGGCCTTGATCCGGTCTGTGTTGCGCCGACGCACGGTGTCGGCCGCGGCGACCACATCGAGCTGTCGCTGCGTCTGCTGAAGGGTCAGTAGACGCAAGGGGAAACGACACCAAGCCGAGACGCCCTCCTTCTTGCCTCGGAGCCGGTCGTAGAACATGCACACCACGACCAGTCCCAGATACGCCTCGGTCTTGCCTCCACCCGTCGGATACCAGACGACGGTCGCCGCCTCGGTGGGATCCGCGTTGTGTTCGTCGCCCCAGAGCCCCGGCGTGAACTCCTCCTCCGGGTGCTCACGCCATGCCAGAGCCCCGAGCTGGCTGACGATGGCCACCAACTGGAACAGGCGCCACCCTCGGATCGGCTTCGTACGACGGCTGCCGAGCTCCACCATGGACTCGTTGGCCAGTCGGAAGGCGAACAGCAGTCGCTCGTCACGCCTCAGCCAGGCGATGCCGTCGCGGAAGCGCGCCACCTCCAGCGCAGAGGCTTCCCTGTCGGCCTCCTTCTGGCGGGCCAGCGCCGGCTCGCCTTGGAGATCGGCGGTGCTCCACACCGGATCCGACAGGTACGCCTCCATGGTGTCGGCGAGCTCGTCGAGGGCGGGGAGCGGATCCGCGGCGAGAGCCTCGTACGCCCATCGTTCGTCGGTACGCGCCACGGCGCGGTGTGTGTCGTGCACCGGAACCGGCACACTGCTGATGCCTACGAGTCGCCCATCATGCCAACGTGGTTCGACTCCGCAGTTGTTGGCATACGCGCCCAGTTCACCGGAGTAGCGATACGCATCGGCGCCGAGGTCCATCTCGATGGGGAGCAGACGGTCGCCTTCGACTTCGAGTCCCACGCGGAAGAGGGTGTGATCCCTGGCTTCGTCCCGGCGGGTTCGTCCGGAGTTGCCGCCGCGCCCCTGAACGGTGATCATCGGGTCGGTCGCGAGGTTCTGCAGGGTCACGGTCACCCGAAGCCGGCTTGACGCCACCGGGCGCGATGTGATCACGACATGGGCATCAGGAGACGGACGCACGGGCTCGCCGACCGCCTCCCGGGCCAGCCACTTCTCGAAGGCCGATTCGTCCGCCATCGCGGCGGGCGGGACCATGCGCTCCCGGCGGTCGTGTCCCTGACGGCGGTCGATGCGAGGATCCCGGAACGCCTGGCGTACGGCCTCGTCGAAGGCTCGCCGGAACTCCGTCTCCAGGGTCTTCGTCTGACGCAGGCCTGTCTGTCCGAGGACGACGTCGACGGGCCCGACCATCACTTCGAGACACCGGAACACAGGCGCTAGCCGGTATGGCTCCGTACGCTCGCCGGCCCACTGCAGCTGCTGGTCACGCGTCGGCAGCACGGCATAGTAGAAGGAGGCACTGGCCTTGACTGAGATCTCGCTGCCGTTCTCGGCCTCGAACTCGAAGCCGAGGCTGTCCGGAGCGGTGCGGCCGTAGCTCGACACGGCGCCACCGGGCCCAGAATTCGGCGCGAGGCTCGCCATGTAGTAACGGGCGCTCGGGGGTTCGCCCAAGCAGACGTCACCGTCCGATACGCCGGTCGCATCGCGTACGACGGCGTTGACGAGGTAGTCGACGATCGCCGTCTGTTGAGGGACGGTCGGCTCGAAAGGCGATGCGCTCATCGGGCCCTCCCGGTCGTGGCGACGGGGCGGAGGACGCCGGTCGACACGAACCGCAGGTGTCCGTCGGCGCAGGACGGGGCGAGGCAGGGCGCAGGGGCAGGGTTCGGCAAGCATGCCGAACCAGCCCGTAGGACATGAATGTCCACGGAATCTCCAAGGTCCGCGAGTCAGAAGCCGCCCCGGCACGGCGCCAAGGTCGGACATCTTCTGCTTCTTCGAACCTCATCAGCATCGGTGGACACCTCACGAAGTCTCAAGCGGCTGGCCGATGTTGATCGAAATTGACCCGACCATGCTCAGTAGTTGGCCGAGTTGATCATGCGTGGAGATGGGCAGCGGACCTTCGGGCAACCCCTTTCGTGTCCCAACAGATCAGGGATCGAAAGGACTGTCCCAGGTGTCTGCGACCAGAGCAGGCAGCGACCGTCGTTTCTGACGGTGACGCCCCACTGCCCCCCTCTGCTCACCGGCTGGCCCACCACCCCCACAGGTAGCTGGCCATCGCCCTCAGCACAGCCCCGGCCAACCAGCGCGCGACGAGCGTGGCCATCCGCCGCCGCGTCCGCGGTGTGCACCATGCGTTCCGCGCCTTGGGGTCTGCTGCACGATCGGGTGACATCTGAACTGGCTTGCTCTGTGGGGCGGGTGAAAAGGATGTCGCTGTGCCCAAGCCTTATCCCGAAGAGTTCCGCGAGGACGTCGTGCGGGTCGCGAGGAACCGCAGCCCGGGCGTGACGGTGGAGCAGGTGGCCGCCGACTTCGGAGTGCATGCGATGACACTGTGGAAGTGGATGCGCCGCGCGGACCACATCCCTCCGTGCCTGACCACTCGCTTCGGCTTCGTCCACCTCTCCAATATTTGTGCGGGCAAGCGGCCGTACGGGCCTCTCCAAACCAAGACTCAAACGACTTCCCAATAGCAGTCGTCAAGCCGCGGCTGGGATTGGGGAACGGAATTCGTAGGAGGTGTTGTCGCGGATCATGACCCAGACGACGTTGAGACGTCGGCGGGCCAGGGCCAGTACAGCCTGGATGTGGCTCTTCCCCTAGTTGCGTTTGCGCTGGTAGTAGTGCTCAGAGACGGGACAGCAACGGATGCTGGCCATCGCAGCGAGGTAACAGGCCCGCAGCAGGCCGCGGGGGTAGCGGCGGGGCCGGTGCAGGTTGCCGCGGACACAGCCGGAATCGCGCGGGACGGGGGCCAGGCCGGCGAAGCCTGCCAGCCGGTCCGAGGTTCCGAAGGCTGCAAGGTCTCCACCGGTGGCCGCGATGAACTCGGCCCCGAGGCGGGGCCCCACGTCAGGCAGGGATTCGATCACCTTGGCGTGTGGGTGGTCGTGAAAGCGGGCCTCGATGAGCGCATCGAGTTCGGCGATCTCTGCGTCCAGGTCAAGAACGCCCTTGGCGATCCGGACCGCCATCGCGGCGGCCAGCTTCTCTCCAGGCAGGGCGATGTACTGAGCTTCTGCCGCTGCGACAGCGGCCTCCGCGAGCGAGGAGGCGTTCTTGACGCCTCGGTTCTTCAGCCAGGACCCGAGGCGGCGGACTCCGATGCGACGGATCGCGCCCGGCGTCTGGTAGCCGGTCAGCATGACGACGAGCCCTCGGCCCTTGCGAGTCAGGGCACGTTCCAAGGCCGGGGAGATCTCAAGGAGTTGTTCGCGCAGCCGGTTGATCTGCCGGGTACGGTCGTTGACGAGATCGAGGCGGCGGCCGGTGAGAATACGCAGGTCGACGGCGACCTCGTCACCGGGACGGAGCAGTCCAAGGTCCTGGCGCATGCGGGCCTGGTCGGCGATGACGTGGGCGTCCTTGGCCTCGGTCTTGCTCTGACCGCGGTGGACGGCCAGGCCGGTGAGGTAGGTCATCGGCTGTCCCTGTTTGAGCAGGGCCCCGATGAGCAGGGCGGCGCAGTCGTGGTTGGTGTCCATCGCCCACAGCTATTCGCCCGGATCGGCGAGAGCGAGCACCTCACGGATGAGGTCCAGCAGCTCGGGTTCGTCGTTGCCGACGGGGCGTGACATCTTCCGTTCACCACGGGCGTCGAGTGCCACGCAACGGTGATGTTCCTTGCCTATATCGACCCCAGCCCAGATCGTGAACATGGCCCCCTCCGTCAGCTGTTCGTTCTGTGATCCCGCGGACGGCCTTGCCGACGTTGTCCTACACAGCGATCAAATCGCTTATCCCAATGAGTGGTTGTGACCGTCACGGGCTCCGGGCGGCCAAGTCATTTCAGCCATCGACCGGCGTCAAGCTGACAGCCATACCCGGAGTCCTCGGGCTCACGGATCCTACGAATGACCGGCGTGGGCCCGCGCTAGAACGGTAGGACAGGCTCTAGGAGATGTATGACGTCTCAACCACGCTGCTCGGGGGCACGCGTAGTCCTGGACGGATGCGGCATACGGCTCGGATACTTCCGTTTTCAGAGGGCATATCCACTCCATGGAGCCGCCTGGGGAGGAGCCGACAGCGGTACGCCGCGCGCAGGACGATCGGTTGTGGCAACACGGCGTGCATGAAGACGGAATGCTCTTCCAGCGCGGATACCTCTTCCTGCTCGCACAATCACTCCAGGTCGTGGCCTACGCCACCGTGTTGTCTGCGAGCGCGGGAGGCGGGCCCAATAGTCATACGAGTTTGACGGCAGCCCGAGTCATCGCTGGTTTCGGGATCGTATTGACATTGTCGTGGATCTACGTCGGTCATCGGCACTTCCAGTACAGCAAGGCCGTACAGCGTCGGATCGAGATTCGGCTACCGGAGTACCGAGAGACGCGCGCAGCGAGCCGTGCACCCGGCCTCAGTTCCATGCCGATCATCGTCTACGCACTACCGGCCCTGGCGGCAATCATGTGGTTGATCCTGTTGTTCCTCTAGCGCGTACACCGCCCGCTTGAACAGGGGCTGATGTTGGCGATAGGAACGGCGGAGCTTCTTTCCCCTTTGATGGTGGGGCTGGCCCGCGTGATGCTGCCACGCCAACCGTGGCAAAAGGGCCCCCGCCGTGGCGGGAGCCCTGATTTCCCGGGACACGGGTGCGCTGCAACTTCAGTCGACGCTGCGGCGGGCGTCGACGCGGGACTCGTACGACTGGATTACAGCCCCGGACAGAAGGCGCAGACCGTGAAAGCGTTTCTTGGGGAACTCTCCGCGCCGGATGGCGTTCCGCTCGTCCATCCACTGCTCGATGTACCGCTCCCGCTCCCCCGAAGGCAGTACGACAGAGATCAGCCTCAGCTTCAAGCCCACTCGCGTCTCACGGTGGTTGCGTAGCTTGCTGACCTGCAGGTCACGCAAAAGGGGAAAGACCACGTCGAACAGGCGGGACAACAGCGTCATAGAGCTGGACAGACGAGACTTACCCGATTGGCCCCATCCTGATGGCAATTGCGCTCTGATTGAGATATAGGCCACCACAGCTATAGCTGCTCCGACTACAGCCGCCAGACCTGCCACAAACCCGGTCGAGCCCGTATCCATATTGGATTGGTCCATTCAGGAGTCGGTGACTGGCCTGCCTGCGGTGCGGCCGCTGGGCTTGTGCTGACGTTCGTATGCTTCAGCCAGTTCGGTCCGGGCGTGCTCTGCACCATCGTTGGTGAACTGGTAGTACCGTCGGCGCGGCCTCGGCGGCACTGCCGCTTCGTGCTCTTCCGGCTTCTCCCAGAAGCTCGTGATGATCCCCGCGCGTTCCAGTCGCGCCAGGATGGGGTGGATGGTTCCGCTCTGGAGCCCCACTGCCTGGCCGAGCGTCAGGCCGTAGTGGGCTTGTGTGGGGTTCAGGAGCATTTCCTTCAGTACCAGCTGTGTCTGCAGGGTCATGCGGATTCCGCTCATAGCTCTCTCTGCCTCCTCTCGTTGGGGTTGTGGATGTCAGTCGACCTGGCGCCGTGGCTGAACCTTCGCGTCCCACAGGATCCGACATGCGCTGCGGAAGAGGCGGAGGTGATGCCCCCAGGGAAGACGCTTCCGCTGCAGACGGAGACTGTTTCGCTCCTCCATCATCGCTTCAGTCCGCCACTTTTCTGCTCGCGGCAACAGGATGTTGATCAGCGACATCCGCACGCCGCGCGTCGTCTCGTTGCGGTGCTGGCGCACGCACGTACGCGCGTCACGCGAATCCGCAGCGCTGAAGTAGATGCCTACGGCCGAGCTCGCCACGCCGCCGGCGAGCATTACGACCAAGCTCCACCCCCGGTCGAGCGATAGGAGGGGTACCGCGTAGACGGTTGCCAGTAAAACCACTGCCATGCTCACGAAGCCCAGCGAGGTGGTCCTAATCATTCTCGAAGTCTAGCTAGCTTGCAGAGCTATCTCTACCTAGGGCGAGAAGCTATCTCTACTTAGGTGGACATCTACCTAGGTGGCCATGTAGCGTCCGGAGCACGACGTGAGAAAGGACGCGCCATGGCAGCCAGTGAGCTGGACGAGACGGAGAACCGGGAGCCCGGCGACGTGATGCTGGCCTGGGATTTCCGGCTGGATCGCTCGGGAATGCGGGTCAGGGCCGGACGGCATCTGCAGCTGTCCATGTCTCTGGCGATGATCTGGTGGTTGCTGACCGTGGCCGGAGTGGTGTCGAGCAGCCCGTTCTGGGGGCAGGTCATCCTCTGACCCCGGGCCCCCTTCTACGTGCGCCCGGTGGATTCGGCTGTCCGCGCGGCCTGCGCCAGGACTTTGAAAGCCGCGACCTGCCGATACCGTCCGCCGTCCCCGGACAACCCGCTGAAAGGCAATTGACTCCGCCCGCGCCTTCAGGGGCGTGATCAGCCATCTCAGCCCTCGTCGGGCGTCAACCTCAGCGAGATGCTGTTGATGCAGTACCTCTGATCGGTCGGGGTCGCGTACCCCTCACCCTCGAACAAATGCCCCAGATGCGACCCGCACCGAGCACACCGCACCTCCGTCCGCACCATCCCGTGCGACCGGTCCGCCACAAGTTCCACCGCATCGCTATTGCGTGCATCGAAGAACGACGGCCAGCCGCAGTGGGATTCGAACTTCTCGTTGGAGGTGAAGAGTTCGGCGCCGCAGGCGCGACAGGAGTAGACGCCCTTGGTCTTGGAGTCGGTGTACTCACCGGTGAACGCCGGTTCCGTGGCGGCCTGTCGCAGCACCGCGTACTCCGCCGGGTTCAGCTCCGCGCGCCATTCCTCGTCCGGCTTTTCGACGTCGTACGACATGAAGCTCAGCCCCTTACTTCGCGAGACGGTCCAGGATCAGCGGGCCGAGGTCCGTCACGTCACCCGCGCCCATGGTGAGAACGAGATCACCGGGCTTCGCCATTCCCGCGACGGCCTCCGGGACGTCCGCCTTGTCGTGGACCGGCGTCACGTCCGCGCCCGCCGCCCGGGCCGCCTCGATGATCAGTTCGCTCGTCACGCCGGGGATCGGGTCCTCTCGCGCGGGGTAGATGTCGAGGACCACCGAGGCGTCGGCCAGGGAGAGGGACTCGCCCATCTCCTTGCCGAGCTCCTGGGTGCGGGAGAAGAGGTGCGGCTGGAAGACGACCAGGATGCGGGCTTCTCCGACCGCCGCCCGCATCGCCTCCAGGTCCGCCGTCATCTCCGTCGGGTGGTGGGCGTAGGAGTCGACGACCTGGACGCCGGCCGCCTCGCCCTTCAGCTGGAGGCGGCGCTTCACGCCCGTGTAGGCGGCCAGCGCGGGGGCCAGTTCGGCGGCCGGGATGCCGAGGGCGGCGCCCGCGGCGAGGGCCGCCACCGCGTTGTGCGCGTAGTGCCGGCCGGGGACGGAGACCGTGAAGGTGAGTTCCTCGCCGTCCAGGAGGACGGTGACCTCGCTCTTGAGGCCCTGGGGGACGACGGACAGGACGCGTACGTCGGCGTCCGGCGCCTCTCCGTACGTCACCGTCCGCACCGCGCCCGCCAGCCGTCGGGTCAGCTCGCGCGCGCCCTCGTGGTCCGCGGAGATCACCAGGGTGCCGCCGGGGACGATGCGTCCCGCGAAGGTCTCGAAGGACTCGTAGATCTCGTCGATCGAGGCGTAGTTGGCGTGGTGGTCCAGCTCCACGTTCAGGACGATCGCGACCTCGGGGGCGTACTTGTGGAAGCTGCGGTCCGATTCGTCCGCCTCGGCCACGAAGATCTCGCCCTCGCCGTGCAGCGCGTTGGAGCCGGGGGCGTCGAGGTCGCCGCCGATCGCGTACGACGGGTTCAGGCCCAGCTCGCCCAGCGACACCGCCAGCATGGACGTCGTCGTCGTCTTGCCGTGCGTGCCCGCGACCGCGATCGGGCGCAGGCCCTCCATCAGGGCGGCCAGCGCGTCCGAGCGGTGCACCACCGGGATGCCCAGCTCGGCCGCGCGGGCCAGCTCCGGGTTGTCCTTGCGGATCGCCGAGGAGACGACCACGCTGCTCGCGTCGTCGGCGAGGTGCTCGCGCGCGTGCCCGATGTGCACCGTCACGCCCAGCGCGCGCAGGGCCTCGGCGGTCGCCGACTCCTTCGCGTCACTGCCCGCCACCTGGGCCCCGCGCTGCGCGAGGATCTTCGCGATCCCGGACATCCCGGCGCCGCCGATGCCGATGAAGTGCGGTCGGTCCATGGCGGTGGGAAGGCCGGGTGCCATGCGTGTCTCCCTGTGCGTGCTGCTGAGGCTGACGTTCAGCGGCCAAGCCTATGCCGTGCCGCTGACAATCAGTGACGTCCGCCCGGAGTCCCGTCCCATGTCCCGACCCGTCAGACCCGAGGCCGTCCCAAGTCCCGCCCCCGTCAGACCCGAGGCCGTCCCCAGGTCAGGTCCACGTCATGCCCGGCGCCGAGCCGCCGTCACGCCTTGCTGTGCGAGAACAGCTTCAGCACCGGTACGCCGACCTTGTGCCGGGCCCTGGACGCCCAGTCCCGGTGGAAGAACTCCTCGACGTAGTGCGGGTCCGTCAGCACGAGCACCTCGTCCGCGCCGATCTCCTCCACCAGCGCCCTGAGGGCGTCCAGCGGGTGGTCCTCGACGATCCGGCCCTCCGCCTCGCTGCCGGCCGCGTGCAGCGCCTGCAGCGACACCTCCAGGGCCCGCTCGCCGAAGTCCTTCGCGGCCTCGCCCTCGGGCACCTCGTTCTCCCGGGCGGCCTCGTCCAGCTCGCCGAGCGCGACGTCGTCGATGGCCCGCAGCAGGCGGTCCGCCTGGTCGCCGCGGGGCTGGAGCAGCACATGGAAGGCGACCTGCTCGTCACCGTGCAGGGAGGTGACGAACTCCACGTCGGCGGACGTCAGGGCTTTCTCGATCATCAATACGCTTGTGAACACCGGGCGCCCCTTCTGCGGAAACCATCCTGCCCCGTGGTGTCACGGGGACTTGCGAGATTCAGTGTGCCCGCCGAACGCTAAGCGGAACGGTATATTCCGCTGATTTCGGGACCGGTGAAACCGTTGAACGAATTTCAAGTGCGCTGGTAGCGGCCGAAAAGGAAGCCCTCTTCGGTCAGCAGGGACACCAGTGCGAATCGTTGTGGAACCGCGACGGACGGGCCGCCCGCGATGCGTTGGGCGTCCCCTGCCGTGAGCATCGGCGACAGCGTGAGACAGAGCTCGTCGAGGACTCCGGCGGCGATCATCTGACCCAGCAGCCGGGGACCGCCCTCCGTCAGCAACCGCGTGTGACCGAGTTCGCCGAGCGCGCGTACGGCACAGGCGGGGTCCACTCCCACGCCGTCGCCGGCGATCACCACGCGGGCGCCGGCCTTCTCGGCGGCGGCGACCCGGTCCGGGGCGGCCGACGCGCCCGTGAGGACGAGCGTCGGCACCAGGGGCGAGGTGAACAGCGGGAGGGAGAAGTCGAGGTCCAGGCTCGCGGTGACCACCGCGATGGCGGGCGCCGGGCCCTGTCCGGCCGCCGCCCGCGCCGCCGCGAAGTCGTCACGCGCGCGTGCGGGCCGGTAACCCTCCTGGCGTACCGTTTCCGCACCGACCACCACGACGTCCGCGAGCGCGCGCAACGTGCCGAAGATCCGCATGTCGGCCGCGTTGGAGATCCCCTGCGACTTGCCACCGTGCTGCGCGGCCCCGTCGAGCGTCGACACCATGTTGCCCCGCAGGTAGGGCACGGGCGGCCCGTCGGCGGGCGCCTCGGGATAGGCGTAGGCGGCGGAGAGCTCGGCGAGGGTCCATTCGCGATCTCCGAGACCCCCTCCGGGCTCCGGACCTACGAGGCCCCCTCCGGACTCCGGATCCACAAGGTCCCCGCCGGATTCCCGATCTGCGAGGTCCCCTCCGGGAGAACCACCGGGTCCTTCGGAAGCGCCCGGCACCCCCTCGCCCCGTCCCGCCCCAGCGCCGGAGGCCCTCGTCGTTGTCTCGTCCGTCACAGGGAACAGGCGTCGCATGTCGTGCAGTGTGGCACGGCGCCTACCATGGTGAACCGTGTCGTCCTCCCCTGCCGCTCCCGGTCTCAGCCCGATAGCCGCCCCGGCCCCGCTGTCCCTGTGCGCCCGCGCTCCGCACGTCCCCGCGGAGCGGCTGGTCGCCGAGATGGTGCCGCCGCCGCGCTTCGACTCGGTCCGCTTCAGCACGTACATCCCGGACCCGAACCAACCGAGCCAGACCGAGGCCGTACGGGTCCTGGAGGGCTTCGCGGCCGGCCTCGGCGGGGCGCACTCCGTGGGGGGCGGCAAGCGCGGGTTCCTCGGGTTCGGGAAGGCCAGGGCGCCGAAGACTCCGGCCGGGCCCCGAGGTGTCTATCTGGACGGCGGCTACGGCGTCGGCAAGACCCACCTGCTCGCCTCCCTCTGGCACGCGACCCCGGCCGAGCCGGCTCTCAAGGCGTTCGGCACCTTCGTCGAGCTGACCAACCTGGTCGGCGCCCTCGGCTTCCAGCAGACCGTGCAGACCCTCTCCGGCCACCGGCTGCTGTGCATCGACGAGTTCGAGCTCGACGACCCCGGCGACACGGTGCTCGTCTCCACCCTGCTCGGCCGGCTCGTGGACGCGGGCGTCGCGCTCGCCGCCACCTCCAACACCCTGCCCGGCAAGCTCGGCGAGGGCCGCTTCGCCTCTGTCGACTTCCTGCGCGAGATCCAGGGCCTGGCCGCCCGCTTCCGCTCCCTGCGCATCGACGGCGAGGACTACCGCCACCGCGGTCTGCCGGCGGCGCCGACGCCGTTCTCGGACGAGCAGGTGACGAAGGCCGCGTACGCCACCGAGGGCGCCTCGCTCGACGACTTCCCGCAGCTGCTCGCCCACTTGGCCAAGGTCCACCCGAGCCGGTACGGCGCGCTGACCGACGGGCTCAGGGCGGTCTGCCTGACCGACGTCCAGGCCGTCCCCGACCAGTCGACGGCGCTGCGGCTCGTCGTGCTCGCGGACCGGCTCTACGACCGTGAGGTCCCGGTGCTGGCCTCGGGGCAGCCCTTCGACCAGCTGTTCAGCGAGGAGATGCTGAACGGCGGTTACCGCAAGAAGTACTTCCGGGCGATCTCCCGGCTCACCGCGCTGGCCCGCGACGGCAAGGCGCTGGTCGAGGCCCGCTAGCGGCGGCGTAAACCGACTTGATCACGCCAAGCCACCCGCACATTTCAGGCTCTCTTCAGCTCGAAACGTTAAGTTAACCCTGCAAACGACTTCGCAGGGTTACCGTGTTTCTTGACCAGCCATTGACCAGGCTTTGGTCTGCACAAGAGGCGTGAAGTGTCCGGAGGGGGGCGCATGTTCCGAGGTACGACGACCAGGACCGTCATCGCGGCCCTCGCCGCCGTCCTGCTCGCCCTCCAGTTCTTCGCGCCCACCGCTTCCTTCGCATCCGCGCACACGGTCCGTCAGGTCGAGGCCAAGGCCCCACCCGGAATCAACCTCTCCGGCAAGGCACTTCGCGACAAGACGATCACGTTCCGACACTGCGATCACCCAGAGGACCCGACCGGTCCCCTGCGCACCCGCGACCGCCACCGCGCGGTCGACGTCACACCGGAAGACCCCGAACGCCCGCTGCTGGTCCAGGACCCGGCGGCCGAGCACCCCCCGGTCCCGCCCCGGACGCCGCGTACGTCGAGACCCTCGACAGCCCACTCCCCAGCGGCACTTCAGGTCTTCCGCTGCTGACAGCAGAGCAGTCCCCCCACTCACACACATCTGTCTGCGGCTGAATCCGTCCGAACGACACCGTCGTCCGACGACGCATCCGTCCGCACACTTCTCTGTCCTGCCCCCACACCGACGCGCCGCCGCGCGCCAGGAGGAGTCATCACATCATGCAGCCCCTCATCGACAACGCCCGCACGTTCGGACAGCGCCCTGAGGAGTTCGCCAAACTCGCCGAAGGCCAGTCTCCGCAGGTGCTGTTCATCACCTGCTCCGACTCCCGGGTCGTCCCGGCCCTGATCACGGGCGCCCGCCCCGGCGAGCTCTTCGAACTGCGCACCGCAGGCAACATCGTTCCGCCGTACGCCTCCGAGCACCCCACCAGCGAGGCGGCCACCATCGAGTACGCCGTGGAGGTGCTCGGCGTCCGCGACATCGTCGTCTGCGGACACTCGCACTGCGGCGCCGTCGGCGCCCTGGTGCGCGGCGACGACCTGACCGCCGTACCGGCCGTACGCGACTGGCTCGCGCACGCCGCCCCGCGCCCCTCGGGAGCGGTCGAGGACCCGGCCGTCGCCGAGGGCGTGCAGAGCCACGTCCTGACGCAGCTGCTGCGCCTGCGCTCCTACCCGTACCTCGACAAGAAACTGAAGGACCGTCAACTGTCCTTGCACGCCTGGTACTACGAGGTCCACACGGGCGCCGTCCTGGCGCACGACCCGCAGTCCGACACCTTCGCGGCCCTGTGAGCGCGCCCATGTCCCCGACAGCGAAATTCCCTCATCTGCGGCAGGACTTCGCCGCCTCCCTGGTCGTCTTCCTGGTCGCGCTCCCGCTCTGCGTGGGCGTGGCCGTCGCCTCCGGTGTCCCGGCCGAACTGGGCCTGGTCACCGGCATCGTGGGCGGGATCGTCACCGGACTCATGCGGGGCAGCAGCCTCCAGGTGTCCGGTCCCGCCGCCGGACTGACCGTGCTCGTCTTCGAGGCGGTGCGGGAGTTCGGACTGCCGGCCCTCGGGGTCATCGTGCTCACGACCGGCGTGCTCCAGATCGCCATGGGCGTCCTGAAGCTGGGGCGCTACTTCCGGGCCATCTCGGTCTCCGTCGTCGAGGGCATGCTGGCCGGCATCGGGCTCGTCCTGATCGCCGGGCAGCTGTACTCGATGGCCGACACGAAGGCCCCCGTCTCGGGGCTGGAGAAGATAGCCCGGCTCCCCGGTGCGCTCCTCGACGCCCTCGGCCGCACCGACGCCCTGGCCTCGCTCGGGCTCGGCGCCGGCACCATCGCCGTACTCGTGCTGTGGAAGCGGATGCCGAAGCGGCTGCGTACGGTCCCCGGGCCGCTCGCCGCGGTCGGTCTGGCCACGCTCGTCGCCGCGGTGTTCTCGCTGCCGGTCGCCATGGTCGAGGTGAAGGGTCTGCTGGACTCCGTCCAGCCGCCTTCGCTCAGCGCCTTCGGTGAGCTGGCGGGCATCGGGCTGCTGGGTACGGTCGTCGCCTTCACGCTGATCGCGTCCGCCGAGTCGCTGTTCAGCGCGGCGGCCGTGGACCGGCTGCACGACGGGCCGCGCACCGAGTACGACAAGGAGCTGGTGGCGCAGGGCGCGGGCAACGCGCTCTGCGGGATGCTGGGCGCGCTGCCCATGACCGCGGTGATCGTGCGCAGCGCGGCGAACGTCCAGGCGGGCGCGCGGACCAAGGCGTCCCGGGTGCTGCACGGCGTATGGCTGCTGCTGTTCGCGGCGCTGCTGCCCGGTGCCCTCGGCTACATCCCGATCCCGGCCCTGGCCGGCATCCTCGTCTACTCGGGCGCCAAGCTGATCCCCGTCCGCGAGATCGTGTCGCTGTGGCGGGAGCACCGCGGTGAGGCGCTGATCCTGGTCGTCACGGCCGTGTCGATCGTCGCGGTCAGCATGTTCGAGGGCGTGCTGATCGGGCTCGCGCTGGCGGTCGCGAAGACCGCGTGGGAGGCCTCGCACCTCAAGATGGAGGTCGTCGACAAGGGCGCGGGACCGGTCCAGGCGTATCTGTCGGGCAACGCGACCTTCCTGCGGCTGCCGAAGATCCTCGACGACCTGGAGGCACTCCCCCAGGACCGGCCGGTCGAGCTGGACCTGTCCGGGCTGCACCACCTCGACCACGCCTGCCGTACGGCCCTGGAGAACTGGGCCGAGCGGCACAGCGCGGCCGGTACCGAGCCGGTGAAGGTCACGGCGGCGTGAGCACGTAGCGCCTGTCCTGCTTCGTGGGCATCCGCGCCCCCGGAGCAGGACTGGCGCGCCCCGCCCCCGCACCGGAGGATCGAGGAACCGGACCGGAAGGGGTGCTCATGGCCAAAAACGGCAAGCACAGGAAGAACGGGATCTGGAGCACCGACGCGGCGAACGTGCGGGAGCTGCTGCGGGTGCCGGGCGGTGAGCGGATCGAGCTGGCGGCCTTCGACGCGCGGGCGACCCCGGGCGGCCCGCAGGACAAGGAGGCAGGGCTCGAAGCCACCTCCGTCATGGCCGAGCACCTCGCCGACCTGCAAGAACGCCTGTTCGCGGCGAGCACCGCGGGTGACCGGCGGCGGATTCTGCTGGTGCTCCAGGGCATGGACACCAGCGGCAAGGGCGGCACGGTCAAGCACGTCATCGGCCTCTTCAACCCGTCCGGCTGCCGGATCAGGGCCTTCAAGGCGCCCACGCCCGAGGAACGCCGGCACGACTTCCTCTGGCGCATCAGACGGGCACTCCCCGAGCCCGGCGAGATCGGCATCTTCGACCGCTCCCACTACGAGGACGTCCTGATCGCGCGGGTCCGCGAGCTCGCCCCGTCCAAGGAGATCGCCAACCGGTACGAACAGATCAACCGCTTCGAGAAGTCCCTGACCGACGACGGTGTGACCGTCGTCAAGTGCTTCCTGCACATCTCCTACGACCAGCAGCGGCGCCGTCTGCTGGAACGCCTGGACAACCCGGACAAGCACTGGAAGTTCAACCCTGGCGACATCGAGGAGCGCGCGCTGTGGCCCGCGTACCAGAAGGCGTACGAAATCGCCCTGGAACGCTGCTCCCCGCCGGACGCCCCCTGGTACCTGATCCCGGCCGACCGCAAGTGGTACCGCAACTGGGCGATCAGTCGCCTGCTCCTGGAACATCTCGAGGCCCTGGACCCCCAGTACCCGAAGGGCGACTTCGACGTCGAGAAGGCCCGGGAGCGCCTGCTGCGCTCCGGCTGACGGATCACCCCGCGTGGGTGACCGATTAATCGCTTTTACTCCGTTATTTTCCTACGGTGATCATTCGAGTACGAAGAGTCGCCGCCGCCTGTGCGCTCGGCGCCGCGCTCACCGCCTGTGGTGCCCCCGCGGCGCCTCCCACCGCCCGGCCGGCCCCGTCCGCGACCTCCGCCGTCCCCTCCCGGCCGCCCACGCTCGCCCCCGGCCCCGCAGGGCTCACGCCCGTCTTCAAGAACGGCTCGCGCGACCACGGGAAGACCGTCGCGCTCACCTTCGACGCCGACATGACCGCGGACCAGGGGGCCCGGGCGGCCTCGGGCGAACGGTTCGACAATCCGCGGCTCATCGCGACGCTGAGGGCGCTGAAGGTGCCGGCGACCGTCTTCATGACGGGGCGGTGGGCCGAGCAGTACCCGGTCCAGGCCCGTTCCATCGGCCGGGACCCGCTCTTCGAGGTCGCCAACCACTCCTACAGCCACTACGCCTTCACCGGCGACTGCTACGGCCTGCCGACGGTGTCCGAGGACCGGATGCGGGCGGACGTGGAGCGCGCGTACACCGCGTTCCGCCGGGCCGGGGTGCCGGACGCGATGCCGTACTTCCGTTTCCCCGGCGGGTGTTACGACCACCAGGCGCTGCGGACGCTCTCCGCGACCGGTGTCACCGCGGTGCAGTGGGACGTGGTGAGCGGGGACGCGTTCGCCACCGACGCGGACGCGGTGGCCCGGCAGGTGCTGGACGGGGTGCGGCCGGGGTCGGTCGTCGTCATGCACTGCACGCGGAGTGCGGCCCCGGCGACCGAGCGGGCGGTGCGGACGATCGTGCCGGAGCTGCGCGCGCGGGGCTTCCGGTTCGTGAAGGTGTCCCAGCTGATCGGGTCCTGACCGCGACAGCCTTAGGCTTGGCTGTCGTGAGCCTTGATCCCACCTCCCCCGACGCCGGTCCCTCCCCCGACGCGAGCCCCTTCCGCAACGAGCCCACCTCCCGTGACGAGGCGCCGCAGTTCGTGCTGCCCCTCGTCGTGCGGATCGAGAAGGCCGCGCCGCCCGCTCGTACCGACGCCCTGGAGACCGCCGCGCGGGCCGTGCTGGTGATGCTCAGCGACGAGCGGTCGCTCGGCGAGGGCGAATGGGCGCAGGCCGTGCGGGACTGGCAGGACGCCCGGATCCGCAAGGTCGTACGGCGGGCCCGTGGCGCGGAGTGGCGGCGGGCCGAGGCACTGCCCGGGATCACGGTGAGCGGGGAGTCGGCCGAGGTGCGCGTCTTCCCGCCGGTGCCGCTGGACGGCTGGCCCAAGGACCTGGCCAAGCTCCAGGTGTCCGGCACCGAACTCGCCGACCCCGAGCCGCCGTTGGCGGTCGACCCGACGGAACAGCCCGTGATCTGGCTGAACCCGGACCTCGACATGACCGCGGGGAAGACGATGGCGCAGGCCGGTCACGGCGCCCAACTCGCTTGGTGGGAACTGTCGGACAAGGAACGGGACGCCTGGCGCGCGGCCGGCTTCCCGCTCGCCGTACGGACCGCCGACCCGGCGCGCTGGCCCCGACTGACCACGAGCGGGCTGCCGTTGGTGCGCGACGCGGGCTTCACGGAGATCGCGCCCGGGCTGACGGTCGCGGTCGAGGGGTACGACCGCGTCGGCGCCCTGCCGGATCACGTCCACCGGCCGGCCACCTGGAAGTGACCTCGGCAGTCCGCCTGTGATCGTCAACACAGGCCCCGCGTCGAACTTTTACCGCACCCCCCGCGTCCTGCGGGCGATATCAACGCCCATCACCGAAGGGTGAACCACGTGGATACCCCACGCACGCGCAGTCTCGGCAGATCCGCTCTCGCGAGCGGTGTTCTGGCCCTGGCCTGTGTCGCCGCGACGGCGCCCGCCGCCGGCGCCTCGCCCCTGCACGGAAAGACCCATGACCTGGCGTACGTCGCACTCGGGGACTCGGCGGCCTCCGGGCCCGCGATCCCCGACCAGGTCGACGCCAACTGTCTGCGGTCCAGCAAGAACTACCCGTCGCTCGTCGCGACCTCGCTCAAGGCCACGCTGACCGACGTCAGTTGCTCCAGTGCGACGACCGCGGAGATGACGGCTCCGCAGGGCACGGCACCGCCGCAGTTCGACGCGCTCGGCCGATCGACGAAGTTGGTCACCCTGACCATCGGGGGCAACGACATCGGCTTCAGCACGATCATCGGGACCTGCGCGACAGTGGCGTCCGCCGATCTGGCCGGTGCGCCCTGCAAGGCCAAGTACAACGAGGGGGGCACCGACGGGGTCCAGGACGCGGTGAACGCGACCGCCCCGAAGGTCGCCGAGGTGCTGCGGGGCATCAAGAAGCGCGCCCCGCACGCCCGTGTGGTGGTCGTCGGTTACGCGGACATCTTCCCCGCGGACGGCGGCTCCTGCACGAGCCCGACGGCGCCGTTCGCCGCGGGTGACTTCGCGTGGATGCGGGACGGCGAACTGGCGCTCAACGCCATGCTGAAGAAGCAGGCGCGGCGCGCCGGGGCCACCTACGTGGACACCTACACGCCGACCGTCGGACACGACATGTGCGCGCCGGCCGACGAGCGGTGGATCGAGGACCTGTCCCCCGTCCACCCGGCGGCTCCCGTGCACGCGAACGCCGCGGGACACCAGGCCATGGCGACGGCGGTCGAGCGCAGGCTCCACGTCCACCAATAAGGACACCGGGTACCCGAGGAAGACGACGCCCAGCCCGGAGTGGCTGGGCGTCGCCGTGCCTAGGCCTCGGACGCGGGGAGCCGGAACAGCTCGTACTCGCCGACCGTCTCGAATCCCATGCGCCGGTAGACCGGGAAGCCGAGCGGGCTGGACTGCAGGGTGCCGACCTCCAGTCCGCGTTCCGCGCCCTCGGCGAGGGCCGCCGCGGTGAGGGCCGTGCCGATGCCCTGGCGGCGCTGGTCCCCGACGGTCCCGACCACGTAGACACCGGCCACGCCGTGGGCGTCGTACAGGAGAGAGGTGCCCACCGGCCGCCCGTCGCGGCGGCCGACGAACCGGACGATCCGGTCGGCGTCGTGGCGTTCGCTCTCGTTGCGCAGCAGGTCGTCGTGGATCTCGGGCGGGAGGCCGAACGAGGAGGCGAAGACCCGCACCCACTCCTTGAGCACGTCCGCGTCCTTCACCACGTCGATGTCCAGGTCGGACGGGCCCTGGGCCGGTGTCACCCGGTCCGTCCGGACGGTCATGACGGGCGTGGCTCCGAGCCGGACCGCGCCGTGTTCGGCGAGGCCGGCCGCGACACCCGGGGCGCTGTCCGGGCCCACCCACCACATCCAGGGGACGCCGGCCAGCCGCTCGGCGGCGTAGGTGATCGACTGCCCCACCTTGGCGCTGTCGCGCAGGCTCAGCACTCCGTTGATCTGACCGTTCGGGATTCCGCTGCGGAAGTAGGTCAGTTCACCGTCGACGCGTTCGGCGGAGCCCCAGCCCAGCCAGTAGTCACGGCAGTTGGCGAGCTGGGGTGCGAGGTCTGTGTCCGTCTTCATGCCTCCAAGACACGAGCCCCGGCGCAAAGTTCGACGCCCCATGTGTGACGTACGCCATAGCTCGTCGAAGGTCTGCGCACCCGCTCCCGCACGGCAACCGGCATCCCCGGGATCTGCACCCACGGGCAGCGGCCTGCACCAAGGGGAAGAGACCGTCCTGCGAAGCGGCGGATCGGCGGCGACGGTCATACGCTCGGCGGAGTCGGTCCACGCACCTCAGAAGATCCCGACCCGTATCGCGTACGCGACGGCCTGTGTCCTGTTCTTGACCTTCAACCTCTTCACGGCGTCATGGATGATCCCTTTTATGGTCCGCTCCGAGTAGCTCATCTTGTCGGCGATCTCTACCGTGTTGAGCCCTTCGGACAGCATGCGGAGCACCTCGATCTCGCGCACGAGGAGTCCGCCCTTCTTCGCCAGATCCGTCAGCGTCTGCTGCCGCTGCTGATATCCCAGCTCCGCGATCAGATGCCCCAACAGGTCGTCCGGCATATGGCTGCGGCCGGCGCTCGCCTTGACGATCGCGTCGACCAGTTGGTCGAGGTTCGAGTGCCCTCGGTACAGGAAACTGGTGAGCCCGTATTCGATGGCGAGCGTGAGCTGCCGCTCGGTGATCCGGTCCGCCATCACCACCACCGGGACGGGTGGGCCCTCGGCGCGGGCCGCGTCCTGCCTCAGGACCCTCATCCACTCCTCGTTGAGAGTGTTCAGCAGCAGGACGGACACGTCCGCCGCGGGCGGCCCTTCCGGGGGAGCGACGTCGACGCGTGAACACGACTGCAGGTAGGCGGTGGCCGCATGCTCCAGGATGGCGTCACTTGCTCTCAGCACGACAGAGACCGGAGCGCTCAACGCGTCACCTGTTCCGTCCGCTCGCTTCTCAACCACCTGGCATTCCCCAAACAGAGCTGACTGCATGGCACGAGGACGTGGGGTCCCGCGCATGAGGCCGATGCGGCCCATCAGCACGATATGGCTGCCCTGTTGCGCGGAGCTTCCGTCAAATGACCGAGTGGAGCTTCGGCGTATGCGTCCACCTTTGGCGCGCTTTGGGTGATTTTCAAGCAACCAGGTTCAGTGTGAAGTACAGCCCGGTGCGGTGCGCCTCCGCGGACGGCACCAGGCACTCCATCCCGGTCTCGGTGACCAGGTAGGGGCGTCGCCGACCTGACCGCCCCCGGTGCCGAGTGCCCGGACCACGCTGCCGCCGTCCGGCGGTACGGCCACCGCGTCCATGGGCGGACAGGCGGGCCCGACCGGGGTCCTGACGCTCGTGGGCAGGGCGCCCGCGTCGATCAGGGCGACGCTGACGCTGGTGCCCACGCCGCTCGACCCGCTGTCCTTGCCGCCAGCCGCCTCCAGTCGTACGCAGGCGGCCTGGGCGGTGGCGACGGGCAGTGACTGGTCGGCCGCGAGTCCCCCGCCGGGTGTCGAGCCGTCGACCACCAGCGTGGTGGACGGGGTGTGTTCGCTGCTGCCGGTGGCGCGGGTCGCGGCGCACACCGCCCAGCGGCCGGTGTCCAGGGCGTCGGCCAGTGCCGCGAACGGGCCGGTGGCCAGGCCCAGCAAAGTCGCGCCGGGCAGGTCGTCGAGCACCCGGGCCGCGGCGCCTGCCCCGGCCAGGAGCAGCAGCGTCGCCTCGGCGCACACGGCGGCACGTCCGTCGCGGTCGCCGTCGGACAGTGTCAGCAACGCCAGCGCGCCCACCAGCACCGCGGTCAGGACGGAGCGCAGGGCCCACCGACTGGCCGTGGGCGACCAGGAGTTGGGCAGTCCGCGGATGGTCGCCGGGACGCCGTCCACCAGGTTGTCGAACCGTACCGGCGGCAAGGTCTCGGTCGCCGGGCGGAGCAACACCACGTCACCGTCGTGCAGTTCGAGCGACTGGAGGATTCCCTCCGGGTCCAGGGGCGGGCCGTTGATGCGTTGCAGTGCCCAACCGCCTTGTTCCAGACCGGCTTCGTGCAGGTCGTCCCCCGCGTGGCCGACGATCACCGGCAGCAGGTCCGCGAGCGGGATGTCGGCCGGGACGGCGAGGTCGAGTGACTTCTCCGGGGCCCGTACGGTCAGCCGGCACAGTCCCGACGTGCCGGGCAAGGCCGCCACCGAACTCTCGCTCATCAGGGGTGCCCACCCTTCGCCTTGGCCTTGGGTGCGTCCGGGAGGCGCGAACGCAACGACTTGAGCCCAGTCAACCGTGCGCGTCGCAGCTGTCGGCACTTCCGGTGCGCCAGGTGCACGAAGGGGCACAGGACACTGACCCGATGGGCGACGGTCGCTCCCGGCACGTGATGCCTGCGCTGCGGCGGTTCCTGGAGTCCAACCCGGGCCTGGCCTCCCGCATCTCCCGCCATGTGCGGTTCGAGGACTACTCGACGGCCGAACTGCTGGAGACAGTCCGGGAGATGACCGTCGGCGCCGGCTACAAGTGCGCCCCGTCCACCCTGACGGCCCTGCACACCTACCTGGACGGACTCCCGCGCGACCGCTCGTTCGGCAACACCCGGCCGGCCCGCCAGTTGGTCGAGTCGATGATGACCCGGCAGGCGGGCCGCCTCGGCAGCATCGCCAGTCCGGACCTGGAGGCCCTCACCCTGCTGCTCCCGCAGGACCTCCCCCACACCGAGGAGCAGAGCGCCGAAGCAGGTCTCATGAGGTGAGTTCGCCGACTCGTTCCGTAGTATCGAGCTGGCAGGTTTGCGGCAGTAACTGCCGTCGCCCTCACAGGTGGCGACATTCGGGAAGGGTTGTGAGCGTTATGTCCGAAACCACCCCTGGGGTTTCCGGGTTGACATCGCAGTACGCCGCTCAGGTGGCCGCGGATCTGGAGCACAACCTCAAGGAGCAGGAGCGCATCGGCGCCGACATCGCCGCTCTTCAGGAGCAATTGGCCACGCTGCAGCAGGATCACGCGGTACTGACCAACGTACAGGCGGCACTTGGCGTCACCTCGGCTCCCGCCACCACCAAGGCGACTGCGCCCGCGCCTCGTAAGAAGGGCGGCACGACCGCCCGTAAAGCCGCGGCGAAGAAGGTCCCGGAGACTTCGGCGGCGGCTCAGCCCACCCTGGTCAGCATCATCCGTGAGTACCTGACGGCCGAGGGTGAGCCGCGTTCCGCGGCCGAGGTCACCACCGCACTCAGTGAGCGACACCCGGACCGGACCATCAAGACGACCGTGGTGCGCACGACCCTTGAGGGGTTGGTCGCCAGGAGTCAGGTGCAGCGCACGAAACAGGGTTCGTCCGTCTTCTACACCGCGCCCGAGGCGTCGGGCACGGTCACTGTGTCGTCTTCGGCACAGGAAGAGTGAGCACCGAGCCGGCGAGACCGACGCGATAGGTGACAGCGGCGAAGCCCCCAGGTGTGTCCGTGCCGGGGTTGCGGGCGAAGCGTGGGTAGGCGCCGGCGCTGAGCTGTAGCCGCACTCGGTGACCGGTGGCGAATCGGTGGGCGCAGGCCCCCAACTCCAGCCGGATCGTGGTGACTTCGCGCGGGGCCCGGCGCAGTCGGGCGAAGCGTTCGGTGATGACGTGCGAGTGACCGCGCCGGTCGACGTCGCACAGTCGGACGAACACGTCCGCGTGCGGCTGGTCGACGGTCAGCTCCAACTCCGCGGTGGGTGTGCCGATGACGTCGACGGGGTCGGTGAGCACGTCGGTGGTGAACGTGAGGACGTCCGCGCGCTGTTCGAGTTTCTGGTTGTCGACCGTCGCCGACTTGGTGGCTATGTGCCGGCCGCCCACCACGGGAGTGGGGTCCGCCGGGTCGTAGCGGAATCCGACCGCTCCTTGGTCCGGGTGGGTGCCCAGGCTGCCGTCCCGGCGCGGCCACAGCGCCCGTTCGGTCGCGGGCGGTGGCCAGTCGGGCAGGTCGAGCCAGGTCCGGGCCCCGGTGTGGTGGATCCGCACGGGCGCTTCGGGAGCCGTCCTGTCGCCGGCCAGGTGGCGGTCGAGCCAGCGCAGCAGCTGCGGGTCCATGACCCGGGCCGCTTTCGCCGCGGTGTCCATGTGTGTCCATGGGCCGATGGTCAGGGTGACCGACTGGTTGTGGCGGCGGAGCGTCTGGTACTGGTGGACGGTCTGGTCGAGGAAGACGTCGTGCCAGCCGCCGACCAGCAGGACCGGTACGTCGACATGGTCCAGTGCCGGGTCGGCCCGGTAGTCGGTCCAGAACGGGTCGTCCGCGTCGGGATGGTCGAGCCACTCGCCGAACCAGTCGGCCGCGTCACCCTCCAGCACCGACGCGGCAGCCGCCTCGGGGGTCGACTCCGCCCAGGCGGCGGCCAGTTGCCGACGCGCGGCCAACTGGGCGCGCAGCCCCCGAAGTCCGCCGTCGCCCTGGGCCGCGACCGTCGCGCTCCAGGTGAGGAAGTCGGAGAGGGCGAGGGCACCTGTGCCGTAGATCGCCTTCTGTATGTCGTGCGGGCCCACCGCGATGACCGCGCCCCGCAGTTCCGGCGGCGGATCCTGGAGCAGGGCCCACTGGGCCCAGCCGGAGTAGGACCCGCCGAACGTCGCGAGCCGTCCGTCGAACCACCGCTGGGTCCGCAGCCAGGCCACGGTGTCCTGCGCGTCCTCGGCCTCCTGGACGAAGGGCCGCAGGGTGCCCGTCGATCCGGCGGTGCCCCGGACGCTCTGCACCAGCACGTCGTAGCCGCGCGCGGCCAGCATCCGGCCCTGCATCCAGTTCACCGGAACACCTCGGCCGTACGGCGACCGGATCAGTACCGTGCCGCGCGCCTCCCCCTCGGGCATGTAGTGATCGGTGAGGAGTTCGGCGTCGTCACGGGTCGGTACGCGCAGCGCGGTGCGGACGCGGTACCGGGTGCGGACCGGGGGCAGTCCCATGACCTTGGTGTGCAGGGCTCCGAGTGCGCGGGCCAATGGACCGGCCGCCCTGGATGCCGCCATGGACCTCTCCCCTCGCCCCACACTATCTGGAGAATATATCTCCACTTCTTCTTGTCGGGAAGCCCTGGACCGCCCCCTTGCCACAATGGGTCCGTGAACGACGCGTCAGCACAGGACCGGGGTCGCCGCGGCAGACCCAACTACGACCGCGAATCGATCCTCGACATCGCGGTCGAGGTGTTCAACGAACGCGGTTACGACGGCACCGGCATGGAGGAGCTGGCCAGGCGGCTGGGGCTGAGCAAGTCCAGCATCTACCACCATGTCTCCGGCAAGGAGGAGCTGCTCGGACTCGCTGTGGGCCGGGCCCTGGACGCCCTCTTCGCCCTCCTCGACGAACCCGCGGCCGCCGCGCTGGCACCGACCGCCCGACTGGAACACATCGTGCGCGGCAGCGTGCGGGTTCTGGCAGCCGAACTGCCCTATGTGACACTGCTGTTGAGGGTGCACGGCAACAGCGCCACCGAACAGCGGGCACTGAAGCGCCGGCGCGAGTTCGACCACCGCGTCGCCGAACTGGTCGTCCTGGCGGCGCGGGACGGAGGCATCCGCGCGGACATCGATCCGCATCTGGCGAGCAGGCTGATCTTCGGCACGGTCAACTCCCTGATCGAGTGGTACCGACCGGACGGGGAGCTGCCCGTGCCGGTGCTCGCCGATGCCGTGGTCACGCTGGTCCTCGACGGGCTGCGGTCCCCCGGCCCGCGGAGCGCCGCTACGTGAGGTCGGCCCGTTCCCTGCGCATCAGCACCCAGACGCAGGCGAGGCTGATCAGGGTCACCCCGGCGAGATAGACGGTGATCGGCGTGGTCGACTTCCAGTTGTCGTACAGGGCCGTGGCGACGGTCGGGGCGAGGCCGCCGCCCAGGATGGCTCCCAGCTGATAGCCGAGCGAGGCGCCGCTGTAGCGGACCTCGGCCTTGAAGAGTCCGGAGAACAGCGCCGCTATCGGGCCGTAGACCAGGCCCATGAACACCGCTGTCACCAGCAGTGCGAGCAGGATCAACGGCGATTCGGCAGTGTCGACCAGCGGGAACAGGACGACCGCGCAGCCGACCAGGCCCACGGAGCCGACCATGAGCACCCCGCGCTTGCCGTTGCGGTCCGAGTAGGCCGAGGCCCAGGGGATGACCAGCAGCCACACGAACGAAGCGATGAGGGTGAAGGTCAAAATGAGGTTGCGGTCGAGTCCGAGTCCCGCGGTCGTGTAGGCCAGCAGATAGGCCATGAAGATGTAGCCGACCGCGTTGATCCCGATGAAGGCACCGGCTGACAGACCCACCTCGCGCCAGTGCTCCCGCACCACGACCAGCAGGGGCATGCGCTGTTCGGACCTGGTCTGCTTGACCGCCTCGAAGTCGGGACTCTCGGAGACCGTCAGCCGGATCACCAGGCCGGCGATGACCATGACCGCGCTCGCCAGGAACGGCACGCGCCAGCCCCAGGACAGGAAGGCGTCGCTGCTGAGGTTGGTGGTGAGTCCGAGGAAGACCAGGTTGGCGATGATGAGCCCGCCCGGCACACCCATCTGCGGGAAGCTTCCGTAGAAGGCCTTCTTGCGGTCCGGGGCGTGTTCGACGGCCATCAGGACCGCGCCGCCCCACTCGCCGCCGACTCCCAACCCCTGGACGAAACGCAGGGTGACCAGCAGGACCGGCGCCCAGACGCCGATGGTCGCGTAGGTGGGCAGCAGGCCGATCCCCACCGTCGCGAGACCCATGGTGAGCAGGGAGATCACCAGCATCGACTTGCGGCCGACCCGGTCACCGAAGTGACCCATGACGATGCCGCCGATCGGGCGGGCCGCGAATCCGACCGAGTAGGTGGCGAACGAGGCCAGGGTGCCTGCCGCCGGGGAGACGGTCGGGAAGAACAGCGGCCCGAACGCGATGGCCGCGGCCATGCCGTAGATGAAGTAGTCGTACCACTCGATGGCCGTTCCGATGAAGCTGGCCGTGGCCACCCGCAGCGGACGGACCCGCTGTGGCGTGACCGCCTCGGACAGATTTCGGTCGATGGTCACTTTTGTCTCCTGACAGGGTGAGCGGTGCCGCAGACGCTGTTCAACGGGGCTCGGGGAGAGGAATGCGTGCCGAAGCGAAGGGTCACGGGATGGGTGAACCGGCAGCGCCAGTAATGACCGACGGAAGGCGGGGACACGGTGGCGCCCGGGCCCTTCCAATCGGCTGAAGACCAACCGACCGAACGATTGGTCGTTTGGTGATTGGTAAGTAAAGGGAGCCGTGCACCCGGTGTCAAGGGAGCTGTACGGATGGGATTTTGCCCGCGAAAGACCGTGCCCAGGGCAACCGTTGAACGTCTTCCCTCGACCCCTCGGCCGTCACAGGACTCACATGTCCCGCACCTTCGACCGGCCCGGCTGTTTGCCGGTGCACATGGTCAGACCCAGTTCACCGCGGTGGTGGCCGTGGCCGCGGTGACGGCGGCCAGACGTCGGAAGTCGAGCGTGTCCGGCACATCGGTCGGCCGGTGGTAGTTCGGGTTACGGAAGTTGGCCGTGTCCGTCAACATGACTGCGGGGACACGTCGGTTCCAGAAGGGTGCGTGGTCACTGCGGCCCAAGTGGTTGGCCGGTGGGATCACCAACCCGATGAGCATGCCCAGCAGTCCGTCCGGCCTCGGGTCGCGCAGCAGGATGCTCGGCAGCGCGGCCGAGGTCGCGGCGGCGGCCCGCTCCCAGGACCGGGCGGCGGCGACGGATGTCCTGCGATGGACGACGAGGGCGAAGTCCCCCCGGGAGTCACGGGCCTTGGTGGCCGCGGCGGCCTCGGGGAAGGCGGTGGCGAAGCCGGCCGGGAGGTGCTGGGTGTCGGGCCCGTCCACGAAGTATCCGACCGATTCCAGGCAGATCATCCCCAACACCCGCTGCCGGGCGGTGAGTTGGCGCGCGGCATGCTGCGCCCCGATCAGGCCGAGTTCCTCCATGTCGAACACCGCGAGAGTCACCGAGGGCGCGACGGGCAGCCGGGCCAGCAGGCGGGCGATCTCCAGTACGGCGGCGACTCCTGACGCGTTGTCATCGGCGCCCGGGCTGCCCTCGACGCTGTCCAGGTGCGCCCCGATCAGCACGGTGCCGGCGTTGTCTGCGCCGGGCAACGACGCGATGAGGTTGGCGCCTTGGAGCCGTCGGTGCAGCCGCGGCTTCAACGCGAGCGCCCGGTGGCCCTGTTGGTCGGTCGCGCCGAGCCGCCACCGCATTTCGAAGGGCTGCCGCTCCACCTGCCAGCCGGCCGAGGCCAACTCCTCGGACACGTATGACTCGGCACGCATCATGAGGTCCGGTGCCCGGCGCCGGCTTCGCGGATGCGCACTGAGGAACTCGACATCACGACGCAGACGCGACTCGTCCACGAACGGCTCGAAGTCGCTCACATCTGCTGGGTCGTGGGTCACCGCAACTCCGTGGATTAACTGCCTTCGCACAAGCGGGATTCCTGGATGCGCGCCCGCGCGCCGCGATCCGGCGATCATAACCGGCGCACCTGGGCGGGAGTGATCATCAGAGAGGTGATCAACGGGGTTACCATACGGTTATGACTGAAAGTTCCCGGGGAAATATGCCGCCGGACGACGGCCGCCCCTTGCGGCGGGACGCCGCGCTGAACCGGGAACGCATTCTGCACGCCGCGCGCGAGGTCTTCGGCCGGCACGGGCTCGGGGTCACCCTCGACGACGTGGCCCGGCACGCGGGAGTCGGTGTCGGCACGGTGTACCGCCGCTTCCCCACCAAGGAAGCACTGGTGCGTGCCCTGTTCGAGCACGACCTGGCCATCCGGCAGAAGTCGGCCGAGGACGCGCTCGCGCAGACCGACCCCTGGCAGGGCCTGGTCGACTTCCTCATGCTGATGACGGCCGACCTCGCCGAGAACCGCGGCCTGCACGAAGTGATCATGCTGGGCAGTCACAGCTCCGCGCCCCTGGAGACGGCGCGCGGCGGCATGCTCCCCTTTCTGGAGGGTCTGATCCGCCGGGCGCAGGAGAGCGGTCAGCTGCGCGAGGAGGTCCATCCCTCCGACATCCCCGTCATGGTGCACATGCTGAGTCAGGCCAGCCAGTTCACCCAGGGCAAGCGCCCGGACATCTGGCGCCGTTACATCGAGGTCCTCCTCAACGGCCTCAGGCAACGCCCCGACAACCCACCCCTGACCACCCCCAGCCTGGGCAACGAGCTGGTGGAGGAAGTCATGGGTCTGGTCAGGCCGCCCGCGCCGGAACCGGAGTAGCGGGCCCGTTCAGCTGTCGTAGTCGACGGTCACCTTCTCGGACACCGGATAGGACTGGCACGTCAGCACGTAGCCGGCGTCCACCTCGGCGGCTTCGAGGGCGTAGTTGCGGCGCATGTCCACCTCGCCGTCCGTGATCCGGGCCCGGCAGGTGCCGCAGACCCCGCCCTTGCAGGCGAACGGCAGGTCCGGGCGGATGCGGGCGGCGGAGTCGAGCAGCGTGCTCTCGCGGGACAGTCCGGCGGTGGTGGAGCGGCCGTCGAGGGTGACGGTGACCTCGCTGACCGGGCCGCTGAGCACCTTCTCCTCGTGGTGGACGGGCGCCGGCGGCTCATCGGCGTAGAAGAGCTCCTGGTGGACCCGCTCGGCGGGCACCTCCAGGGCGCCGAGGACCTGTTGGGCGTCGAGCACCATGCCGTGCGGGCCGCACAGCCACCAGTGGTCGACGCCCTTGACGTCGACCAGTCCGTCGACGAGAGCGGCGAGGCGGTCGCCGTCGAGTCGGCCGGAGAGGAGCTCGGCCTCGCGGGGTTCACGGGAGAGGATGTGGGCCAGCTGGAAGCGGGTGTGGTACTCGTCCTTCAGGTCGGCCAGCTCGTCGGCGAACATCACTGTGTCGGTGCGGCGGTTGCCGTAGAAGAGCGTGACCTGGGAGCGGTCGTCGGCAGCCAGGACCGACTCGGCGATGGACATCATGGGGGTGATGCCCGAGCCGGCCGCGATGAGCACGTGGTGGCCCGGCGCGGTGAGGTCGGGGGTGAAGGCGCCGACCGGGGCCATGACCTCGACGGTGTCGCCCGCTTCGACCTCGTGCACGAGCCAGGAGGAGAAGAGACCTCCGGGGACCTCGCGGACGCCGATGCGCGGCTGTGCACCGGCCGGCGAGCAGATCGAGTACGAGCGCCTTTCGTCGCGCCCCTCGATGTCCCGGCGCAGGGTCAGCGACTGGCCGGGGCTGAAGGCGAACTCGTCCGCGAGCGCGTCCGGGATCTCGAAGCTGACAGCGACCGCGTCCTCGCACAGGCGCTCCACCGCGGCGACCCGCAGCGGATGGAACGCCGCCCGGCGCCGACGCACGGTCGTCGCGGGGGCACCGGCGGCCGGTGTCATCACCTCTGCCATCAGATCTCCTTGACGTACTCGAACGGCTCCTGGCAGCTGCGGCAGCGCCACAACGCCTTGCAGGAGGTGGCCGCGAAGCGGGAGGTCTCCTCGGTGTCGACCGAACCGCAGCGCGGGCAGGGGATCGTGCGCCGGGTCGGCGACAGGTTGAGCGGGACGGGACCCGCCGTATGCCTCGGGGCCGGCGACGGCGGGGCGATGCCGTGCTCGGCGAGCTTGAGGCGCCCGGCGGCGGTGATCCAGTCGCTCGTCCACGGCGGGTCCAGGACCGTACGGATCTCGACCCGGTCGAAGCCGGCCGCGCGCAGCCGCGCGTCGACGCCCGCCCGCATCTCGGCCATGGCCGGGCAGCCCGAGTAGGTCGGCGTGAGGCTCGCGACGACCGTCCCGTCGTCCTCGATCGTGACGGTACGCAGGACACCCAGGTCGGCCAGGGTGAGCATCGGAAGCTCCGGGTCCGGCACCTGTTCGGCGAGGTGCCGGGCGCGGCGGACGTCGTCCAGGACGGTCACCATGTCGCCTCCGGGTGAGCGCGGGCGACACTCTGCAACTCCGTGACGAGCGGCCCGAGATGGTCGGTGTGTTCCCCCTGCCGACCGGCACCGGGCAGCAACTCGGCCTGCGGCAGGGGCAGTCCGGCCGCGTCGAGGACCTGCCGGAGGTCGCCCAGTACGGCATCGCGTACGTCGTGCGCGGCGAACAGCTCGGGCCAGTACGGCGCCAGCGACTCCAGCGCCGCCACCATGCGCGCGCGGGACTCCGCGGTGCCGTCGCCCAGGCGCACGGTCCACTCGGCGGCGTACTGCCGGTGGTAGGTGAGTTCCTTGACGCCCTTGGCCGCGACGGCCGCGAGCACCGGGTCGGGCGAGGCGGACAGCTCGACGAAGTGGGCGAGGCGCCAGCTGGAGAGCACCAGCAACCGCACGACGGAGAACGCGAAGTCCCCGTTGGGCAGTTCGGCCAGGCGTACGTTGCGGAACTCGTCGGCGTCGCGGAAGTAGGCGTAGGCGTCCTCGCCGCGTCCGGTGCCGTCGACCTGGCCGCAGCGCGCGTACAGCAGCCGGGCCTGGCCGAGCAGGTCGAGGCCGATGTTGGCGAGCGCGACCTCCTCCTCCAACTCCGGTGCCCGGGTGACCCATTCGGCCAGCCGCTGGGCCAGGACCAGGGCGTCGTCGCCCAACGCCGTGCAGAGGGCGGCCAGTTCGACGGCGTCGACGCCGTCGGGGACGGTGGTGTCCACGCCGTGCAGCGGGTCCTCGAAGCCGGTGCCGAACGCCCAGCGGGCATCGCCGTCGTCGTGCCCCTCGGCCAGGGTCATGTAGACGTGGTCGTCGTGGTCGTCGCGGTCGTCGCTCATGCCCGGCTCCTAGATGTGCGGGACATCGTCAGGGATGTCGTAGAAGGTCGGGTGCCGGTAGACCTTGTCGGCGCTGGGTGCGAAGAAGGGGTCCTTCTCGTCGCGCGTGGAGGCGGAGATGTGCTCCGAGCGCACGACCCAGATGCTGACGCCTTCGTTGCGCCGGGTGTAGAGGTCGCGGGCGTGGGTGAGGGCCATCCGGTCGTCCGCCGCGTGCAGCGAGCCGACGTGGACGTGGTTGAGTCCGCGCTTGCCGCGCACGAACACCTCGTACAGCGGCCACTCCTGTTTCTGGTTCTGCGTGTCGCTCATGCCGCCGCCTCCTCGCGGGCCCGGGCCGCCTGCTTGGCCGCGTGGGCGCTTGCCGCCTCGCGCACCCAGGCGCCGTCCTCGTGGGCGGTCCGGCGCCGCTCCATCCGCTCGGTGTTGCACGGGCCGTCGCCGCTGATCACCCGCTTGAGCTCGGAGTAGTCGGGGGTGCCGAAGTCGTGGTGGCCGCGCTCCTCGTTCCAGCGCAGCTCGGGGTCGGGCAGGGTCACGCCGAGCTTGGCGGCCTGCGGCACGGTCATGTCGACGAAGCGCCGGCGCAGTTCGTCGTTGCTGTGCCGCTTGATCTTCCAGGCCATCGACTGGGCCGAGTTGGGCGAGTCGTCGTCGGGCGGGCCGAACATCATCAGCGAGGGCCACCACCAGCGGTCGACCGCGTCCTGCACCATCTCGCGCTGCTCCCGGGTGCCGCGCATCATCGTCAGCAGCAACTCGTAGCCCTGGCGCTGGTGGAAGGACTCCTCCTTGCAGACGCGCACCATGGCGCGCGCGTAGGGTCCGTACGAACTGCGGCACAGGGGAACCTGGTTGCAGATCGCCGCGCCGTCGACGAACCAGCCGATGACGCCGACGTCGGCGAAGGTGGGTGTGGGGTAGTTGAAGATCGAGGAGTACTTCTGGCGCCCTTCGAGCAGTCGCTGGGTCAGCTCCGACCGGTCGATGCCGAGGGTCTCCGCCGCCGAGTAGAGGTACAGCCCGTGGCCGGCCTCGTCCTGGACCTTCGCGAACAGGATCGCCTTGCGGCGCAGCGAGGGCGCCCGGGTGATCCACTCGCCCTCGGGCTGCATGCCGATGATCTCGGAGTGGGCGTGCTGGGCGATCTGCCGGACCAGCGTCTTGCGGTAGCCCTCCGGCATCCAGTCACGCGGCTCGATCCGCTGGTCGCGTGCGATCGTCGCGTCGAACTGCGACTCCAGCTCCCGCGCGGCGTCGCCGTCGGGCGACGCGGCGGCGTGTGCCGTGGCCATCTCTACCACCTTTCCCCTACCGACCATTCGTTCGGTTCATCATACGGTGCACCCCCCACGGGCTGGCAAGCTCTGGGCCCCGGGTTCCGCGGGTGCGGCCGTTCACCATGTGTAGAAGCCCTGTCCCGTCTTGTGCCCGAGTTCTCCGCGCGCCACCTTTTCGCGCAGCAGCCGCGGCGGCGCGAACCGCTCGCCCAGGGTGGCGTGCAGATACTCCGCGATGGCGAGCCGCACGTCGAGCCCCACGAGGTCCGTGAGCCTCAGCGGCCCCATCGGGTGCTTGTAGCCGAGCCGCATCGCGTCGTCGATGGCCTCGGGCGCGGCGACGCCCTCCTCGACCATCCGGATCGCCTCCAGACCGAGGGCGAGACCGAGCCGGCTGCTGGCGAAGCCCGGGGAATCCTTGACGACGACGTCCTGCTTGCCCAGCGCCTCGGTCCACCCCAGCGCGGCCTCGACGGTGTGCGCGGCGGTGCCCGGGGCGACCACGATCTCGACCAGCGCGGAGGCGGGCACCGGGTTGAAGAAGTGCATGCCCAGGAAGCGCTCGGGCCGGTCCAGTACGGCGGCGAGGTCGGCGACCGACAGCGAGCTGGTGTTGGTCGCGAGAACGGTCGTACCGCCGACCGCTTCCTCGGCCGCCTTCAGCACGCGCGCCTTGAGCGCCGCGTCCTCGGGCACGGCTTCCACGACCAGTTCGGTGTCCGCGGACAGCGCGTCCACGGCCGGTACGACGGTGACACGGCGGGTCACCTGCTCCGCCGACTCGTCGAGATGACCGCGTTCCTCGGCCTTCCTGAGCCCGGCGCCGATCCGGTCCAGGGCCGCCGCGGCGGCCTCCGTCCCGCTCTCCACCACGGTCACCACCGATCCTGCGGTGGCGAACGACTGGGCGATCCCCGCGCCCATACGGCCGCCGCCGATGACCCCGACGGTCTTCGGTGCGTTCGTCATGCGCGGCTCCTTCGTTCGAGAAAGCGGGTCATCCGGTCCTTCTTGTCCTGGCCCTCGAACAGCACGGCCTGGGCCAGGTCGTCGGCGACGGGGTGGGCGCCGGGCGAGTCGACGACGAGCTTGGTCAGCCGCAGGGCCGCGGCCGACTGGCGCGCCATGCGGTCGAGCAGCGCGTGCGCCTGCTCCAGCAGCTTCTCGGCCGGTACGACGTCCATGACCAGGCCCGTCAACTGGGCTTCCCGGGCGTCGAGTTGACGCCCGGCGAGCAGGATCTGCTTGGCCACCGACTCGCCGACCAGCTCGGGCAGGCGCCAGCAGGCACCGGCCGCCGCGATGATGCCGAGGCCCGGCTCGGGGTTGCCGAACACGGCATCGGGGCCGGCGATCCGCAGGTCGCAGGCGTAGGCGAGTTCGGCACCGCCGCCCAGGGCCCAGCCGTCGACGGCGGCGAGGGTCGGCATGGGCAGCCGGCGCACGCGCTCGAACAGGCGGCTGTTGATGCCCTGGAGCGCTTGGTCGCGGCCGCGCTCCAGCAGTTCGGCGATGTCGGCGCCGCCCGCGAAGACACCGCCGTGGCCGGTCAGCAGGAGCAGCTTGGGGTCGCGTTCCAGCAGCTCGCACACCTGGTGCAGTTCGGTGATCATGCGGCCGCTGATGGCGTTGCGGGCCTCGGGGCGGTGCAGGGTGACCACGACCCGGTCGGCGCGTTCCTCCACCAACAGGGTCTCGTAGGAACGGAGTTCGGTGGCGGCCGTCCCACCGGCTCCATCGTTCGTGGCCGTCGTACGCGCTCCGTCGTTCGTGGCCGTCGTACGCGCTCCATCGCTCGTGGCCGTCATACCCGCTCCACCAACAGGGCGACGCCCTGGCCGACGCCCACGCAGAGCGTGGCCAGGCCGCGGCGGCCGTTCTCCCGTTCGAGTCGGCCGAGCAGCGTCAGCAGGATGCGGGCGCCGGAGCAGCCCAGCGGATGGCCGAGCGCGATGGCGCCACCGTCGGCGTTGACCTTGTCCTCGTCCAGCTTGAGCCGGCGCATGACCGCCAACGCCTGGGCGGCGAACGCCTCGTTCAGCTCCACGGCGTCCAGCTCGCCGACCTCCCAGCCGGCCCGGGCCAGGGCCTTCTCGCTGGCCGGTACCGGGCCCAGGCCCATGAGGTTGGGCTGGACGCCGGCCGACGCGGAGGCGATGATCCGCGCGCGGGGCGTGAGCCCGTAGCGGTCCACCGCCTCGGCACTGGCGACCACCAGTGCGGCGGCGCCGTCGGAGAGCGGTGAGGACGAGCCCGCCGTGACGATGCCGTCCTCACGGAAGACGGTCCGCAGCGAGCCCAGCTTCTCCAGCGTGGTGGCGGGGCGCGGGCCCTCGTCCCGGGTCACCTCGCCCTCGCCCACCGGGACCGGCACGATCTCGCGGTCGAAGCGGCCCCCGTCCCGGGCGGCCACGGCCCGCTGGTGGCTGCGCAGGGCGAAGGCGTCGGACTCGGCGCGGGTGATGCCGTCCAGGGCGGCGACCTCTTCCGCGGTCTCCCCCATGGTCAGCGTGAGCTTGGTGGTCAGCGGGTCGGATCCGGCGGGCACGGCCCGGTCCGCGGCGGTGAAGCGCGGGTTGGTGAACCGCCAGCCCAGCGCGGTGTCGTGCACCTGGCCCGGCTTGGCCCAGGGCGTGCCGGGCTTCTCCATCACCCAGGGCGCCCGGGTCATGGACTCCACTCCCCCGGCGACCACCAGGTCCGCCTCGCCGGCGCGGATCGCCTGGGCGGCCGAGGCCACCGCCGTCAGACCCGAGGCGCACAGGCGGTTGACGGTGTAGCCGGGCACGGTGTGCGGCAGCCCGGCGAGCAGCACCGCCATCCGCGCCACGTCACGGTTGTCCTCGCCCGCCTGGTTGGCGGCTCCCAGGATGACCTCGTCCACGGCCTCGCCGGGGACACGGGCGCGGCGGACGGCCTCGGCGACGACGAGGCCCGCGAGGTCGTCGGGGCGGACGGAGGCCAGGGCACCGCCGTAGCGGCCCTGCGGGGTACGGGCCCCGTCGACGAGATAGACGTCGGACATCGGGCGGACTCCTCGGCATCGGTGAACGGGGGCGTCTGCGCGGCCTGCGATCCGCCTCTTGACATGCAGGGGTCTTGCTGGATTACTTGGCCGTGTCGCACGCTAACCGAATGTTCGGTCGGTCCACAAGGTGGTGGAAATGACGACCCAGGCACCCGGCACGACACCTGGTCCCGTGGAGCAGATGTTCGCCGCGGACCAGGCGTCCAGGCAGCTCGGCATCGAGCTGGTGCAGTACGGCGAAGGGACCGCCGTACTGCGGATGACCGTGACGTCCGCCATGGTCAACGGACACGGGATCGCCCACGGCGGTTACCTGTTCCTTCTCGCGGACTCGGCCTTCGCCTGCGCCTGCAACAGTCACGGACCCGTGACCGTCGCCGCGGCCGCCGACGTCGACTTCATCGCCCCCGCGCACGAGGGCGACGTCCTGGTGGCCACCGCGCGCGAGCGCATCCGGTTCGGCCGTAGCGGCATCTACGACGTGAGTGTCCTGCGTGGTGACGAAGTGATCGCCGAGTTCCGCGGGCGCAGTCGCACCCTCCGCAGCACACGACATGAGGAGCCGCAATGAGCAGCGAAGTGATCGGTGAAGCAGTCGGCGAGGAGACCGGCGAGGCGATCGCGCCCGTCGGGGCCCGCCGCGGGGACCCGCTTCCCGAGGCACTCCTCGACGACGCCGAGCGGATGTCCCGCGAGGAGGTCAGGGCGCTCCAACTCACCAGGCTGCGCACGACGTTGCGGCACGCCTACGACCATGTCGAGCTGTACCGCGCGAAGTTCGACGCGGCCGGGGTGGGTCCGGAGGACTGCAAGTCCCTGGAGGACCTCGCCCGCTTCCCCTTCACCACCAAGGCGGACCTGCGGGACACCTACCCCTTCGGCATGTTCGCCGTGCCCATGGACCAGGTGCGGCGCGTGCACGCCTCCAGCGGCACCACGGGCCGCCCGACCGTGGTGGGGTACACCGAGAACGACCTGTCGATGTGGGCGGACGTGGTGGCCCGCTCCATCCGCGCGGCAGGCGGCCGCCCCGGCCACAAGGTCCATGTCTCGTACGGGTACGGCCTGTTCACCGGCGGACTCGGCGCCCACTACGGCGCCGAACGGGCCGGCTGCACGGTGATCCCCGCCTCGGGCGGTATGACCGCGCGCCAGGTCCAGATCATCCAGGACTTCAAACCCGAGATCATCATGGTCACGCCCTCCTACATGCTCACCCTCCTCGACGAGTTCGAGCGCCAGGGCGTCGACCCCCGCTCCACCTCGCTCAAGGTCGGCATCTTCGGCGCCGAGCCCTGGACGGAGGAGATGCGCCGCGAGATCGAGGAGCGCCTGGACATCCACGCGGTCGACATCTACGGGCTGTCCGAGGTGATCGGCCCGGGCGTCGCGCAGGAGTGCGTGGAGACCAAGGACGGGCTGCACGTCTGGGAGGACCATTTCTACCCCGAGGTGGTGGATCCGCTGACCGACGAGGTGCTGGCCGACGGCGAGAGCGGCGAGCTGGTCTTCACCTCGCTCACCAAGGAAGCGCTGCCGATCATCCGTTACCGCACCCGGGACCTGACGCGGCTGCTGCCCGGCACCGCCCGGCCCGGCTTCCGCCGGATCGAGAAGATCACCGGCCGCAGCGACGACATGATCATCCTGCGCGGGGTGAACGTCTTCCCCAGCCAGGTCGAGGAGATCGTGCTGCGCACGCCCGCGGTCGCCCCGCACTTCCAGATCCAGCTCAGCCGCCGCGGCCGGATGGACCACATGACCGTCCGCGTGGAGGCACGTCCCACCAGCGAACCCGCGCAGCGCGAGGCCGCCGTCAAGGACATCACGCGGGGCATCAAGGACGCGATCGGCGTGAGTGTCGAGGTCGCCGTCGTCGACCCGGAGACCCTGGAGCGGTCGGTGGGCAAACTGCGCCGCGTCAAGGACCTGCGCGACTGAGGACACGTACGGGGTCGGCCGTGGTCGGTGGCGACAGCAGTCGTCACCGGCCACGGTGTTCTTGTGAGAGGGATCACGCCGTGCGGAGCGAACTCCCGCGCGGGCCTACCGTCTTGTGTGCGGCGACAACCGTCTTTCCCCCTCCCCCCGCACCAGATTGGATCCACCCCGTCCCATGTCGACGTCACGACGTTTCCATGCCCCGGTGGCCCTGCCCGCCGACCCGTCCTGCTCGGTGATCCGCGACGCGGTCCTCGACGTCGGCCCGGACGGCCGCATCACGTACTGCGGTACGGCCGACGCGGCTCCCCCGGTCGCGGACGAGGTCCCCCGCACCCGCCTGACCGGAATCCTCACGCCCGGACTGGTCAACACCCACGCGCACTCCCCGATGACCCTGCTGCGGGGCCTCGGCGGCGACCTGCCGTTGCTGGAGTGGCTGCAGAACGCCATCTGGCCGGCCGAGGGACGGATGCGGCCCGAGGACGCCCGCGCCGGCATGCTGCTCGGCTGCGTCGAGATGCTCCGCTTCGGCGTGACCACGAGCGCCGAGATGTACGCGCACGCCGAACAGGTCGTCGACGCGGCCCTGGCGGCCGGGAGCCGGGTCCTGGTCGCCCCCGCCGTCTTCGACCTGCCCGGCATGGACTGGCGGGGCGACGTCGCCGCGATCGGCAAGTGGATCGACGCGGACGGCCTCCGCTTCGGACCGGGCGACCGTATCGAGCTCTGCTACGGGCCGCACTCGACCTACACCCTGCCGCCGGAGGCCCTGCGCGTCGTCGCGGAGGAGGCCGCCCAGCGCGGCGCGCTGGTCCATATCCACGCCGCCGAGACGCTCGCCGAGGACATCGCGACGCGCGAGCGTCACGGATCCGTCCCTCAACTCCTCAAGGAGACCGGGCTGTTGGACGGACGGCTGCTGGCCGCCCATGCCGTCCACCTCTCCGACGACGACATCTCCCTGCTGGCGCAGGCGGGCGCGGGTGTCGCGCACTGCCCCGGCTCGAACGCCAAGCTCGCCTCCGGCACGGCCCGGCTGCGCGAACTGCGCGCGGCAGAGGTCCCGGTCGGCCTCGGCACCGACGGACCCGCGAGCAACGACGACCTCGACCTGTGGGAGGAGGCCCGGCTCGCGATGATGTTCACGCGCCTCGCCACCTCCGACCCGCTGGCGCTCACCGCCGAGGACGCGTTCCTCATGGCGACGACCGTGGGAGCGGCCGCACTCGGCAGGACCGACATCGGCGCGCTGCGCCCGGGCACCTGGGCGGACCTGGTCCATGTCGCCGTGGACGGGCCCCACTTCGCCGCGGGCCTGGACGTCTCCGACACCCACCTCGTCTCCAACCTGATGTGGGCGGCCGGCTCCCGCGCGGTCCAGGACGTCTGGGTGGCGGGCGAGCCCGTCGTCGTGGACGGCGAGACCGTCCGCGTCGACCGCGTCGACGCCCAGCGGGCCGCGGCCCGATCGACCGCCCACATCATCTGAGGAGCACGTCATGGCCGTACGCGGGATCCTGGGGCGTCAGCGCCGTGAGTACCGGGCGCCGGAGCCGCACCCGTCGGGCGCCCGGGCGCCGAAGCTGCCGGGTGAGCTGGTGCCGAAGCATGTGGCGATCGTGATGGACGGCAACGGCCGGTGGGCCAAGGAGCGCGGGCTGCCGCGTACCGAGGGCCACAAGGTGGGCGCCGAGCGGGTGTTGGACGTGTTGCAGGGCGGGATCGAGGCGGGCGTCGGCGCGATCTCGCTGTACGCGTTCTCGACGGAGAACTGGAAGCGGTCGCCGGACGAGGTGCGCTTCCTGATGAACTTCAACCGTGACTTCATCCGCAAGACCCGCGACACCCTGGACGAGTTGGGGATCCGGGTGCGGTGGGTGGGCCGGATGCCCAGGCTGTGGAAGTCGGTGGCCAAGGAGCTGCTGATCGCGCAGGAGCAGACCAAGGACAACGACAGACTGACCCTGTACTTCTGCATGAACTACGGCGGCCAGGCCGAGATCGGCGATGCGGCCAAGGCGTTGGCGGAGGATGTGAAGGCCGGCCGCCTGGACCCGTCCAAGGTCAACGAGAAGACCCTGGCGAAGTACCTGTACTACCCGGACATGCCGGACGTGGACCTGTTCCTGCGGCCCAGCGGTGAGCAGCGCACCTCCAACTTCCTTCTGTGGCAGAGCGCGTACGCCGAGCTGGTCTTCCAGGACGTCCTGTGGCCGGATTTCGACCGTCGTGATCTGTGGCGGGCCTGCGTCGAGTTCGCCTCCCGCGACCGGCGCTTCGGCGGCGCCGTACCGAACGAGGATCTGCTCGCCATGAAGCGGGACATCGCGGGGAATCCCACGCCCTCATGAGAGAACTCCGGCCCGCGTGCAGTCCGGGGGGAGGGTCTGCAGCGGGCCGGAGCGTCCGGGGGCGGCCGAGGTGTCAGCCGGTGGTGGCCGCCTGCTCGACGAGGTCGACGACCGCGTCGGGCTGCGACAAGTAGATGGAGTGGCTGCCCGGCACCTCGGCGACCGTGGCACCGATGCGCGCGGCCATCGCCCGCTGGGCCGGCGGCGGGATCATCCGGTCGTCGGCCGCGACCAGGTACCAACTCGGCTTGGTCCGCCAAGAGGCTTCGCCCACCTCGCCGTTGAGGGCTTCGAGCCCCCACGGGACCTGCGAATCGGCCATGAACCGCGCCTGCGCCTCTGGCAGATCACCGGCGAAGGACGCGTGGAAGCGGTCCCGGTCGAGGAACAGGTAGCCGTCCTGCGGCGGAAGGATCGGCGGAATCGGCGCGCCCGCCGGCGGGTCGGCGATCAGGGAGCCGACGGACTCGCCCTTGTCCGGGGCGAAGGCCGCGACGTAGACGAGCGCGGAGACCTTGGGGTCCAGCCCCGCTTCGGTGATGACGACACCACCGTAGGAGTGCCCCACCAGCACCACCGGGCCGTCCTGCGCGGCGATGATCTGTCGGGTCGCGGCGACATCGCCGGCCAGGGACCGGGTCGGATTCTGTACGACGCCGACGCGGTAACCGGCCTTCACCAGACGCTCGTGGACACCCTGCCAGCCGGATCCGTCCACAAATCCGCCATGGACAAGAACTACATTCCGTACGGAAATGTCCGCGGCCACGACAGCCTCCGTTCCCCAGTACCGGGTCCAGCTTTTGGGTCACCCCTACTTTATGAACCGGCCATCCGCACAGCTACGGCCAAATGACCTAGGGAACCAGGGGTGTTGCGCGATCTCGCGTGGCCGATTTCCACACCTTCCCCTGCCAATGTGATGCAGGCCACTCGATCTCGTTCGAACTTTTCGCCGCCCGTCCCATCATGTCGATGATTCGGCTCGACCACGATGGGAGGCTTCATGTCATCCCCCGCACCAGCAGGCAGGGAAGGCGACAAGCACCTGGCCGACGGCTCCGGCACAGGCTCGATCGGGCGCCTCGTCGGACGATCGGCGGAGCTGAAGCTCATCGACGAACTCTTCAGATCGGCCACCACCCGGGGCGTCGCGCTGATGCTGACCGGAGAGCCGGGAGTGGGAAAGAGCGCCCTCCTCGACGCCGCGGCGCGGCGGGCCTCGGAAGCGGGTTTCCGAGTTCTGCGCGTAGTGGGCTCGCAATTCGAGGAAAGCGTCAGTTTCTCCGCCCTGAATCAAATACTTCAGCCGCTGACGGGAGAAATTCCCGCTCTTCCGGTCCGGCAGGCGGAAACACTGCAGGCGGTGCGCGGACTCTCCGAGGAACAGCCCACCGAACTGCTCGCGATCGCCAACGCCGTGCACGTCCTGTTGTCCCGGACCGCCGCGAAGAGGGGGCCCGTCGCGCTGGTCATCGACGACGTGGCCTGGCTCGACCGGCCCAGTGCCGTGGTCCTGGGCACCGTCGCCCGCTACATCCGGACCAGCTCCCTGGCCCTGCTCGCGGCCTCCCGGACCGGCGACGAGTCCTTCCTGAGCAGCACCGGGATACCCACCCACGAGGTGCGGCCGCTGGACGAGGAGTCCGCGAACGAGCTGGTGGCGGAGCGGTTCCCGGCCATGGCGGCCAGGGTCCGGCAGCGGCTGGTCGCGGAGGCCGCGGGCAATCCGCTGGCGCTGCTGGAACTGCCCGGCACGCTCAACGAGGCGCAGCAGACGGAGCGCGGACCGCTGCCGGCCGTACTGCCGCTGTCGGAACGGCTCAAGGGGATCTTCTCCGTGCGGGTCGGCGGACTCCCGGACGCGACAAGGGAGTTGCTGCTGCTCGCGGTGCTGGACGCCTCGGGCGACCTGCATGTCCTGGAGCGGGCGACGATCGGCTCGGACGCCCTGACCGAGCTGGGTCCGGCCGAGAAGGCGGGGCTGGTGCAGGTCGACTCCGTGACGGGCCGGCTCGTCTTCCGGCACCCGCTGACCCGTTCCGCGGTCATGGAGCTGTCGACGAGCGCGGAGCGCCGGCGCGGTCATCTGGCCCTGGCCGGTGAGTTCCCGGAAGGTTCCGAGCGCCGGGCCCGCCACCTGGCCGCGGCCTCCGTCGGCCCGGACGACGAGGTGGCGTCCCTGCTGTACGAAGTGGCCTACGGGACGCTGCGCCGCGGCGACGCGGTCGGTGCCATCACCACCCTGCTGCGCGCCTCCGAGCTGAGTGGCGAGGCGACGGCCAAGGCGCGGATGCTGGCCGAGGCGGCCTGTCTCGGCGCCAACATCACCGGCGATCTGCGCAACGTCCGCGCGCTGCTGGACAACGCGCTGCTCGTCGACCCCGCGGGCGTGGGCACCGAGTCCCTCGCGGCGGCGGCAGCGGCGGCCAGCCATCTCCTCAACGGGGAGGGCGATGTGGACACGGCCCACAAGCTGCTCGTGGGCGCGATCCGCAACCATTCACTGCCGAGCGCCACCTGCAACAACATCATGAGCGAAGCCCTGCACACCCTGCTCCTGGTCTGCTTCTTCGGCGGCAGGCCGGAGCTGTGGCACTCCTTCGACCGCGTGGTCGCGGAGATCGGCCGGCGCTCCCCGGACTCCCTGTTGGCCGTGCGGCGCGGTGCCTTCGGCGATCCCGCCCATGCGGCGTCGTCCGTACTGGAGACACTCGACGGACTCGTCTTCGACCTGCACCGGGAGACCGATCCCCGGCGCATCGTGCGCACCGCCCAGTCGGCCGCGTACGTCGACCGGGTGCCCGGCTGTCGCAGCGCCCTGTGGCGGGTCATCGAGGACGGCCGCGGCGGTGGGGCCATCGCCATGGCGATCGAGGCCTTCTTCATCCTGGCCAACGACGCCTACGCCAGCGGGCAGTGGGACGACGTGCCCGACCTCACCGGCGAGGGGCTGCGGTGGTGTGCGACGTACAACTACCGGCTGTCGTCGTGGTCGGGCCGTTTTCTGCAGGGCCTGCTGGCGGCCGCGCGGGGTGACAGCCGCACCGCGCAGGACATCGCCGACCGGCTCGTGTCCTGGGGGAACCCCCGGGGGCTGGGCGCGCTGCATGTGTACGCCTCGCACATCCGGGCCCTGTCCGCGCTCGGCAGCGCCGACTTCGAGGGCGCCTACCGGCAGCTGCGGTCGGTGGGCACGCCCGGCACGCTGCCCTCGCACATGCCGCACGCCCTGTTGCTCTTCCTGGACTTCACGGAGGCCGCGGCGCGCACCGGCCGGCACGCCGAGGCCGTCCAACATGTCGCGGCGGTCCGGAAGTCCGACATCCCCGCCGTCTCGCCGCGGCTGGCCATGATGACCGATGCCGCCGAAGCCATGGCCGACCCCGACGTCATCGACCACCACCTGTTCGAGCGGGCCATCAACGCCCCCGACGCGGAACGGTGGCCGTTCGATTCGGCGCGGATCCGGCTGGCGTACGGCGAGCGGCTGCGCAGGGCGAAGGCGGGCGGCGCGGCGCGCGTCCATCTGGCGGTCGCGCTCAGCACGTTCCAGCGGCTCGGGGCCGAGCCGTGGAGTGCGCGGGCGGCGAACGAGCTGCGGGCGAGCGGCATCCCGATCAGGACCGCGGTGCCCAGCGACGACCGGTACGCGCTGCTGACCCCGCAGGAGCGGCAGATCGCGCAGCTGGCGGCCACCGGGCTGACCAACAAGCAGATCGCCGCCCAGCTCTTCCTGTCGCCCCGCACCGTGGCCGCGCATCTGCGGGGCGTCTTCCCGAAGCTGAACGTCACCTCGCGGGCCGGCCTGCGCGACGCGCTCACCGGCCTTGACCACCCCTGACGGCGTCAACTCCCGCCACCGTGAAGGGGGATGACCGCAACGCGAACAGCCCGCCTCGGCAGGGCGGGCTGTCGGGGGTCACCCGAAGACCGAAGGTCCACGCATGCTGTCCGAAGGCGCCGGGTCAGCCCTGGGCGGCCTGCTTGATCAGTTCCGCGACGGCCTCGGGGTGGGAGACGTGGACGGCGTGGCTGCCGGGGGTCTCGCTCACGGTGGCGCCCGCGCGCTCCGCCATGGTCCGCTGCACCGGCGGCGGGATCATCCTGTCGTCGGCGGCGACGAGGTACCAGCTCGGCTTGGTGCTCCAGGCAGGCTCGGTGATCTCGCCGCCGACGGCGTCCAGGCCCCAGGGAACCTGCGCGTCCGCCAGGAACGCGGCATCCGCGGGCGGGATGTCGCCGGCGAAGGAGGCCGGGAACTTCTCCCGGTCCAGGAACAGGAAACCGTCCTGGGGCGGCAGGATCGGCGGCACGGGCGCGCCGGGCGCCGGGTCGGCGACCAGCGAACCGACGGACTCGCCCTTGGCCGGGGCGAACGCGGCGATGTAGGCGAGCGCGGCGACCTTCTCGTGCCGGCCGGCCTCGGTGATCACGGCGCCTCCGTAGGAGTGGCCCACCAGGACGGCCGGTCCGTCCAGGGCGTCGAGGGCCCGGTGGGTGACCGCGACATCGCCTTCGAGGGAGAGGGTCGGGTTCTGTACGACGACGACCCGGTACCCCTCGCCGGTGAGGAGACGGTGCACCGGCTGCCAGCCGGACCCGTCGACGAATCCGCCGTGCACGAGGACGACGTTCTTCACGGTGGTCATGGAGGTGGCTCCTGTTGTCTTTGAGGACCCTGCGAGACAGCTCCAAGCTAGGCCGGTCCGTCCGCCCGGGCTTCAGCCAAATGACCTAGTGGTGCGGGGGCGGCCTCAGGAGACGAGTGTGCGGTCGGCGGCCGGTCGATGTGCCCTGCCGCGGGCGGCGGCGAGCATCTCGCGGGCCTCGATGCGGCTGGCCCTGACCCGGTCCTCGGCATTGCCGTGCGGGGCGTCGGCCGTGGCGGCGAGGGCCGCGGCGAGCTTGGCCCGCCCCTGACTGAGCCGGCTGCGCACGGTGCCCACGGGCACCCCGCACGCGTCCGCGATCTGCTCGTACGAGCTGACCCCCGCGGTGAAGTGCCGCAGCACCAACGGCATGCGCAGCACCGGCGAGAGTTCCTCCAGCGCCTCCCACACCCAGTCCCGCAGGGCGTTCCGCTCGAGCCACTGCTCGGGGCCCACGTCCGTCGACGCCAGATGCAGGTCGTCCACGGGCCGGACGACGACCGAGTCCCGCAGCACCGACCGACTGGCGTTGCGCACGATCATCCGCAGCCACGCGCCCACGGCACCCGGATCGCGTACGTCACCGATCCGCCGCAACGCCGTCAGCGCCGCGTCCTGCATCACGTCGTCGGCGTCCGCACCCGGCCCGAGAATGCTCAGCGCCACCGCACGCATTCCCGCCCGGTGCCGCTCCAACAACAGGCCCAGCGCGGCGACTTCGCCCGCCTGGGCCGCCCGGGTCAGCGTGGCGTCCTCGACGCGTGGCACCTCCTCGACCTCACGAATCATGAGAACCCTTCCAACACCCGTCTGTCCCTGGTCGGTTGTGTGATGGCGTCAGGACGCCGGGAAGTTCGCGGTGCTCACCGCCCGTGGTCGTGCGGGCACTTGGTGAGCACCGCCCTCTGAGCACGGGTGCTCAGAGGAACGGCTCCCCGCTGTTGGGTGTGCTGCGTGTCAGGCGTCCGCGAGCCAGCTGCCGTGGAAGCCGGCGGGCACCCGGCGGGGCAGGTGGATGGTGGCCACCGGCTCCTGGGTGAGGTTGTCGGCGTCGAGGATCACCAGGTCGCTGCGGTCGGTCGAGGCGTCGTAGACGTAGGTCATGAGCCAGCCTGGTCCGCCGGGCTGATCGTCGGCGGGGGCGAAGGCCGCCTCGCCCGGCAGGCGTCCCGGGGCGAAGTAGTGGCTGCTGACACTGGACTTGCGCAGGTCGTACCGGTGGATCGCGGCACGTGCCTCGTCCGGGTCGTACTGCTGGAGCTCCGGCACCGGGCCCGCCGTGGCGTGGCCGAAGTCCGAGGGCAGGCCCTGGAGTCGGTCGTCGATGCGCGGGAACTCGCCCGGGTGGTCGTCCAGTTGCTCCTCGGTGAGCGCGCCCGTGGTGAGGTCGATGGTCCAGCGCCACAGCTGGGCGGGGTCCGCCACGGCCACGCCGTCACCCAGGCGGGGGTAGCGCATGCCCAGCAGGACGAGCCGCCGACCGTCGTTCTCCTCGTAGGAGTTGAGCGTGTGGAAGACGTAGCAGGGCTCGATGTCGAACCAGCGGATGTCCCCGTGCGGGTCGTCCCTGCGCAGCACGCCGAGCCGGGCGCCGTAGGTGTCGGACCAGACGTAGGGCATGCCGCCGTCGGGGTCCATGGCGCGCTCGATGCTGAACACGGCCGGCAGGTCCATGAAGACGACATGGTTCCTGGTCAGATAGAAGTCGTGCATCATCGTGTGCGCCGGTACGTCGACCGGCCGGCTGACGGTCAACTCACCACTGGCGTCGGCGCGGTGGTAGGTCAGATAGGGCGCCGACAGGCCGCCGTACCCGTAGAAGTGCAGTTCGCCGGTGACCGGGCAGGTCTTGGGGTGGGCGGTCATCGGGGTGCGCAGCCGGCCGCCGAAGTCGAAGGGCCCGACGGTGTCCAGCTCGCGTCCGGGTTCGCAGCTCAGCTCGTAGGGGAAGGACGTCTCGACGAGGGCGAGCGTGCGGCCCGCGTGCCGTACGACGTGGGTGTTGGCGACGCCGGCGGCGAGGTTCATCTCGCCGTCCTGGCCGTAGACCAGGGCGCCCGACTCCAGGGTGGAGGTGCGGACCCAGCGGTTGCGGTACGAGGTGGCCCTGCCGTCTTCGAGACGCACTCCGTGGACCATGCCGTCACCGGTGAACCAGTGGGCCGAGTCCGCCTCGTGCGGGTTGGGGCCGTTGCGCAGGTACCAGCCGGTGAGTTCCGGCGGGACGGAGCCGGTCACTGCCAGTTCGGTGACCGTGATCTCGTCGGGCACCGGGGCGAAGTTTCCGGCGAGGTGCGGAGGGGTTGTGTCTGTGCTCACGGGAAGTTCCTTCGGGAGTGCGGTCAGGCGTTCGCTGCGTTCGCTGCCATCAGGGCTTCGAGACGGGCCTGGACCCGACGGGGGTAGATCGCGGTGAACATCGCGGGGGCGACCAGGCCGACCACGTGCGCGGTGATACCGACCCAGGCCGGGGCGTCGGTGGCGTTGGCGATGGCCAGCACGACGAAGATGAAGGTGAAGCCGGATCCCCAGGCGGCCGTGATGTGGTTGTTGACGGCGAGGAAGCCGGGGGTGTTCCAGTACTCCTCGGGCGTCTGGCGACGGGCGATGCCCAGCGTGAAGGGGCTCTTGACCGCCATGCTGCCCCAGGCCGTCAGGGCCAGCCAGACGAAGGAGAGGACGTCGCTGTGGTCCTGGACCGATGAGTCGGGCGAGCTGAAGGAGATCGCTCCGATGATGACGAAGTAGATGATCGTGCTGATCTCCAGGACCATCGCGTCCATCGCGACGCCCCGGCTGCGGTCCTGCACCAGCAGGAGAACGCCGACGACGAAGCCGGCCACGGCGCCCCAGCGCCAGTCGAAGGCGGAGACGACCCCTGCCGCGATCCATGGGGTGAAACCCCGCAGATAACCCATAACGCCCACGTCGTGATACCTCGCATCTCGATGTTCCAACTTTGACAGGTGAAAGCTAGAAGCTCCGAAACCAACATGTCAAGACCGGAATATTGAACAGAAGTCGATCCGATGCCCATGGGGCCTGTAGGCGGGATCCGCAGGGGTAGTTTTCGACCTGTCACTTTTGGAGGGCCGGGGGTTAAGGTTGTGAACATGAGCCTTCGTCACGCCCTCTTGGGACTCCTCGTCTTCCGCCCCGGCAGCGGCTACGACCTGCTGAAGATCTTCAACACCTCTCTCGGGTACGTCTGGCCCGCGAAGCAGAGTCAGATCTACGGCGAGCTGACGAAGCTGGACGCGACAGGCCTGATCAAGGTCACCGAGGAGGGCCCCCGGGGGCGTAAGCAGTACTCGCTCACCCCCGACGGGCACGCGGAGACGGTGCGCTGGCTGACCGAGGTCCAGGAGAGCCGGCCGCAGCGGAACCCGATGCTCCTTCAGACCTTCTTCCTGGGGCTCCTGCCGCGCGACGAGGCCGTGCAGCGCCTGCTGGACCACGCGGACACCTCGGCCAAGGAGCACGACGCCCTGGTGGCCCTGCGGGACTCGGAGAACTGGGACCGGGACATGCTGAACGTGTGCGGCAGGCTGGTCCTGGAACACGGCATCCGCCAACGCGTCCTGGAACAGGAGTGGGCCCGCTGGGCCGCCGACCAACTCCTCGCGGGACACGTCCCGGAGCCCGCCGCGGAGGCGGGGGCGACGACGGACGACCCGGCCCGCTGAGGTCATGCCGAACGTCCTGCGGCTTGCCATGGGGACTCCCTACAAGCGGAGAGCGTCTCTCCGCTTGGAGACTATCACCGCTCCCGCCCGCCCGTGGCCGCGTCAAACCTGAACAGCCCGTACGGGCACTGTCCAGGTTCGAACGACCGCGCTGAGCAGGGTTTCCTTGCGAAACGGGAGGCCAGGCGCTACGAGACGGCGGCGACGAATCCCGCGATCGCCCCGGCGAACTCCTCCGGTTCCTCGACGTGGCCGAAGTGACCGCTGTTCTCCAGGACCAGCAGTTCCGACGCGGGGATCAGCCCGTGCAGCTCCTGGGCCCACTTCATCCCGCAGATGAAGTCGTGCCGGCCGACGACGACCAGAGTCGGCACGGTGAGCGACCCGAGTTCCGCGCGGTCGTCGATGACGATCGGCCGGCCGTTCTCGTCCTGACCCGAGATGTACGCGGCGCTCACGGCGGCCCGGAAGGGCGCGAACTCCTTCTCACGGCCCCAGTAGTCGGCGAAGTACACCGGGACCAGCGCCTTGAGCACCTCGGTGATCCGCTCGTCGTCCTCGGCACCGGAGAGGGCCTCGAACCCGGCCAGGATCGCGGGGAGTTCGGGCTGGTCGGCGTGGCCCGCGGCGAACTCCTGCACCAGCCGCATGGCTTCGGCGGAGTGCTCGGGGCCGGTGAGCGGCGCGCTCTCGTACAGGATCACGCCGGCGACCTGCTCGGGGTGGCGCAGGGCGTGGTACTGGACGACGAAGCCGCCGTGGGAGTGGCCCAGGAGATGCACCTTGGGCACGTCGAGGTGCTCGATCAGCGCCTCCAGGGACCGGCTGTAGCGGTCCCGGGTGTATCCGTGCGGGTGGGAGGGAAGGCGGCCCGATCCGCCCGTGCCGACCGGCTCCAGGTAGACGATCGTGAGGTGCCGCTCCAGCGCGGGCATGCGCAGGTACTCCCAGTCGATACCGGGTCCGCCGGAGTGCGCGACGCAGACCGGTCCGGTTCCGTGGACGTGATAGCGCTGCGTCACTCCGTCGATGTCGACGGTGTGCGTACCGGTCGCCAGGGGGTCGACAAGAGGGTTGGTCATGGGAACTCCGTGTCAGGAAAAGGGTGATGACACGGACAGGACGCGACGCACAGGGTGAAGTTCGCCCCTGTGGCGTGGCGTGCGTCACACGGCAGATTCCACGACAGGAAGAGATTCGAGGACCTGCACCGGCCTGGGATGGAAGAGGCGCAACCGGTGCACCCGACCGGCGTCGTCCAGCGTCATCAGCCAGGCCACGGAGGGCGGGCAGTGCTCCGGATCGAAGGCCGGGTTGGTGATGTCCATCTCCCAGATGGACAGCGACCGTCCGGCGACGGCGTGGACGAGGCTCTGGCGCACACCGTCCTCGATGTCGTTGTCCATGGCGCGTACGAGGACGTCCCGGCCCCCGACCCGGTCGCTCCCCCGCAGAAGCGCGACCTCGGGAGACCAGCGTTCGGTCAGCAGCTTGCCGAAGTGTCCGCTCTCGGCGGCGTCGAGGGTCTCCCGCGCCTCGACACGGCTGGCCCGGACCCGCTCCTCGACATTCGCGTGCGGGGCGTCGGCCGTGGCGGCGAGGGCCGCGGCGAGCTTGGCCCGCCCCTGGCTGAGCCGGCTGCGCACGGTACCGACCGGCACCCCGCAGGCCTTCGCTATCTGCTCGTACGCGGTGACACCGGTGGTGAAGTGCCGTAGCACCACGGGCATGCGCAGTACCGGCGAGAGTTCCTCCAGCGCCTCCCAGACCCAGTCCCGCATCGCGTTCTGCTCGAGCCACCGCTCGGGACCGGCGGCCGTGGAGGGGAGTTGCAGGTCGTCGACCGGCCGGGTGGCGACCGCGTTCCGCAGCAGGGAACGGCTGGCGTTGCGCACGATCATCCGCAGCCACGCGCCTACGGCACCCGGATCACGTACGTCACCGATCCGCCGCAACGCGGTGAGCGCCGCGTCCTGCATCACGTCATCGGCGTCCGCACCCGGACCGAGGATGCTCAGAGCCACCGCACGCATCCCCGCCCGGTGCCGCTCCAGCAGCAGGCCCAGTGCCGCGATCTCCCCCGCCTGAGCCGCCCGGGTGAGCGCCGCGTCCTCGACGCGTGCCACCTCGGCAACCTCCCGAATCATGCGACCCCTTCCAGCGCCCGTCCGCCCCATGGTCCACGACACTCACCCAAGCATGGGCGCGGACGGGGGCGGGACGGGCGGGTGCGGCGAGATTCGGTCGGGCGTTCCGGAAGCCGTCGACGTCGATGTTCACCGCCCGTTGACGTGATAACGCCGTTAACGTTACGGTCGACGGTAACGCCGTTAACAGACTCGACGGCGGCACCTTCAGCGAAGTGAGGCAGCCGATGGGGCGACTCAAGGTTCTGATCTCCGGCGCGAGCATCGCGGGGCCCGCACTCGCGTTGTGGCTGGCCAGGTACGGCGCGGACGTCACGGTCGTGGAGCGCTGGCCCGAACTGCGGGCCGGCGGCCAACTCGTCGATCTCCGCGGGGTCTCCCGGGAGGTCCTGCGCAGGATGGGGGTCGACTCCGAGGTACGGGCCGCGCGCGAGAGCAACTACGGCCTCTCCTTCGTCGACGCCCAAGGACGTACGAAGGGGGCGCTGCGGGCCGACCAGTTCGGCGGGGACGGGCCGGTCGCCGAGATCGAGATCCTGCGCGGCGCCCTGTCCGAAGTGCTCCACGCACAGTCGCGGGACCGGGTCGAGTACCGGTTCGACGACCGCATCACCTCGGCCCATGACGACGGAGCGAAGGTGCACGTCGAGTTCAGGTCCGCGCCCGCGGAATCGTTCGACGTGGTGATCGGTGCCGACGGACTCCACTCCGAACTGCGCGAGATGCTCTTCGGCCCGGAGACCGATCACCTCCACCACCTCGGCACGTACGTCTCCTTCTGGACCGCCCGCAACCACATCGGCGTCAAGGACTGGACCGTCGCCTACAGCGAACCCGGCAGGACCATCGGGATGCGCTCCATCCTCGACAACTCGAAGGTGATGGCGTTCTTCAGCTTCCGCGCGGGGCGGCCCTCCTACGACTGGCGCGACGTCGACGCGCAGAAGCGCATCGTCAGGGCCAGGGCCTCCGGCATGGCCTGGGAGGCGGCCGCCCTGCTGTCGCAGATCGACACCGCCCCCGACTTCTACTTCGACACGTGCAGTCAGGTCAGGCTGCCCAAGTGGTCCAGCGGACGCGTCGGCCTGGTGGGGGACGCCGCCTACTCCGCCTCGCCACTGTCGGGCCACGGCACCACGATCGCCATGGTGGGCGCCTATGTGCTCGCGGGCGAACTGGCGGCCACCCCCGACGACATCGCGGGGGCGCTCACCCGGTACGAGGCGAAACTGCGCCCGTGGATCGGGGAGATCCAGCAGTGGGCCCCCGACCAGGGGAAAGTGATGACACCGCGGACCGCACGCGGCATCGCGTTCCGCAACGGGGTCGTCCGCCTGGCACGTCACGTCCCCGGCAAGGAACTTCTGCTGCGGAGCCAGGTCAACAGGTCGAACGCGTTCCTGCTCGACGACTACTCACGGCACCTGGTGGCGGCGTGACTCCGGCCACCGTTCAACACCTCTGTGGTTCCGGAAAGGAACGAAGATGTCGGTCCATGCTGTCAATCCCCCTGAACTGCCCCCGCTGCCGGGCGTTCTCTCCCACGCGGTGACCGTGCCGGCCCTCGGACTCGTCTACACCTCGGGCCAGGTCGCCTGGGACAAGGACGGCCGACTCGTGGGCGGCGACGACCTCGTGGCGCAGTTCGAGCAGGCCTACGACAACGTCGAGGCGGCGCTCCGGGCGGCCGGTTCCTCCCGCGAGAAGATCATCAAGGAGACGGTCTATCTGGCGGGCTACACCACCGACCAGGCCGGCGATCTGGTCGCCGCGCTCACCGCGGCGCGTAGAGGCTGCCCAACACCGCCTGCCAGCACCGCCGTTGGTGTCACCACCCTCTTCCAGGACGGCTTCCTGGTGGAGATCGAAGTGGTGGCGACACTCTGACGCGACGGCGGTCCGGCTGACCCGACGGTGGCCCGGCTGATCCGCCGGAGGTCCGGGCCCGACGGCTACTTGGACCGCTCGACGGCCCAGTGCGGCAACAGCTCGAAGAAGTCGACCGCCTCGGCGCGCCACCGGGACCGCCATCCGGTGGCCACCAGGGCGGCTTCTTCCGCATGCCGGCGCATGTCCGCCCGCATCCGGTCCGCCACCCCGTGCCGCTCGGCGATCTCGCGGACCGTGGCGATGGTGTCCGCGGTGCAGGCGGGATCGCCGAGAGCCGACTCCACCACCGCGCGCTCCGGACCGCCGACGGTCGCCAGCAGGGCGGTCACGGCGTAACTGCGCTTCCCGTCACGGAAGTCGGTCCCGGTCGACTTGCCGATGACCTGCTCGTCCCCGAACAGGTCCAGGAAGTCGTCCCGCATCTGCCCGCAGATCCCCACCAGTCGCGCGTAGCGCCGCAACTCCCCGTCGTGGCCGCCCGGTTGCCCACCGGCGGCCAGCAGTCCCAGTTGCAGCGGCGCGAGCAGCGAGTAGCGCGCGGACTTGTAGTCGGCCACCTCGTGGATGACGTCGATGTCCGGGGGTACGGCGGTGAAGTCCCGTTCCAGGTCGATGACTTGACCCATGACGGTCTCGGCCGTGACCCGGGTCTGCACCTCGATCATGGCCTGCCGCACCGGAAGGCTCGTCCTCGCGTCGAGGAGCACGCGCAGGGACAGGGCCAGGGCGAGATCGCCCGCGAGCACGGTGAGACCGAGTGCCGTGCGGGGGTGGTGGGGGAACTTCTCGCGGTAGGCGTAGTAGGTGGTCGGGCCGCCTCGCCGGGTGGCGCTGTCGTCAATGAGGTCGTCGTGGATCAGACCGTGGGTCTGGAGCAGTTCGAGGCTCAGGGCGGCGGCGGCCAACCCCGGCGCGGGTTCGTCCGTCACCAGTCCGGCCGCCTCGTGAAGGACCACGACCCGCATCCGCTTGCCGCCGCGCAGGGACAACTCCCGCAGCAGGCCCAGGCATTCGGGGGTGAAGCTGCCGAACGACGGTGTGTCGAGCATGCCGTCCAAGGTGTCGAAGTACTCCTCGAAGAGCTTGTCGAAGCTCCGCGTGTGTCCGATGAGGCGAGTCATCAACCGGTCACTGCCACCGTCGGCGTCGGGCATGCCAGAACTCCTGGTACGAGGAAGGCCACAAGGGCGGCGCCGTCCGCGCCGCCACCACGCGTACAGGGTTCCATGCCGTCCCGGCCCACCCCGCCGCCGACCGCCGCGAGGTCTCCCCGGCCGGGCCGACCGCCCCGTGGCTAGAGTTGAGGTGTGTACTTCTGGACGGACGCGGGCGACATCCCCACGGTCGGCGCGTGGGACGAGGTCTTCACCGACCTGCACGGCGCGAGCCGGATCAGCGTGCCGGATCGCACCGCCCCGTGGACCGGACGCCTGGACCGGCAGCAGTCGGGGGCCCATGGCCTGGCGCTGTGCGCGGGCGGCGAGGAAGTCGTCTCCAGGGACACGCAGCACATCCGGGCCGACCCCAGGGGCACCTACGAACTCCTCGTGCCGCTGGCCGGTACCGCCTGGGTGGAGCAGGGGCAGGCGGCCGCCGAGATCCAGGCCGGCACCATGGTGCTGTGTGACATCGACCGGCCGTTGACCTTCGCGCACGACGCCGACTTCCTGTCGATCGCCCTCATCGTGCCGGGCGACAGCATCACCCTGCGCAGCCCGGCGGCGGCCCGCGAGCCGCAGATGCTGAGCGGCGACCGCGGACTGGGCCGTGTCATACGGCAGTTGGTGTCCACCCTCCAGGAGGAGCGCGAGGCGCTCTCCGAGACGACCTTCGACATCGCCTGCGACCGGCTCGTCGACCTGGTCTGCCTGGCCGCGGAGGGTGCCACCGACTCGGCCCCTGCCGGACAGCGCGCCACGGTGGAGGCCTCCATCCGGCAGTACGTCCGTCGCCACGCGGGCGACGACGGACTCGACGTCCACGGCATCGCGCGGGCGCTCGGCTGGTCGGCGCGCTATGTCCAGCAGGTGCTGCAGGCCGCCGACACCACCCCGCGCGACCTCATCCGCCGCGAACGGCTGCTCCTCGCGCGGGGCCGACTGGCCGGCACCAGCTGGGACTCGTACTCGATCGCGCAGATCGCGCACTCCTGCGGTTTCGGCAGCCACGCGGCCTTCTCCACCGCGTTCCGGGCGGAGTTCGGCTTGACGCCCCGCGAGGCCAGGCGGGGTGCGGAGCGTCGGCGGAGCTGACATGCTCGGCCCGTTGTCGCCTCGTCGGAACAATGACGATAACATCGTTAACATGCCCAAGGGTCCCAAAGAATCAGACTCCCCCGCCGTGCGGACCGGCCCCCCGCCGCCCGCTACCCGCGCCCAGGCGCTGGTGACCGCCGCCCTGGAGATCGTCGACTCCGGCGGGCTGGAAGCACTCACCATGAGGCGCCTCGCAGACGCGAGCAAGCTGCAACTGCCCGCCATCTACCGGGTCTTCAGCAACAAGCAGACGCTCCTGGACGAGATGGCGGAGGCGATCCTCGCCGGAGCCCTGGTGGACAGCCGCGCGGGTGACTGGGAGGCCGAAGTCACCCTGCTTGCCCGCCAGTTGAGGCAGGCCCTGCTGGCCCAGCGGGAGGGGGCGAGGATCGTCGGCGGCAGCTACGCGGCACAGCGCCACAGCCTGGCGTTCGCGGACCGCCTCGTCGGCGTCATGCAACAGGCGGGCTTCGCCGGGGTCTCGGCGCTCTGGGCCACGTCCACGGTCGTCTGCTACGTGCTGGGCGAGACCCTGGAGGAGCAGGGCCGGACCGAAGGCGCCGTCGAGAAGCTCGACTTCGCCGGTGCGCGCCAGACCTACCCTCGACTGTTCGCCACGCCCGTCGAGGAGTTCGTCAACTTCGACGGCCGCTTCGAGTTCGGACTCGGCCTGATCCTCGGCGGCCTGCGCGAGCGCCTGCGGATCGCCGACACGGCCGAGCGGGACCAGTAGCCGACGGGGCCGATGTGCCGCGGGGGCTCAGTGGACGGCCGGCCCGATGTGCCGCCGAGCGACATCAGCAGACGGCCAGTCCAACGCGCCGCCGAACGGAATCACCAGACAGCGAGTCCGATGCACCGCCGAGCAGGACCAGGAGACGACCGGCCAGATGCCCGGCCGAGCGGAATCAGCAGACGACCGGCCCGATATGCCGCCAAGCGGGATCAGTGGAACGCCCGTCCGATGCGCCTCCGCCGGTCACCGACCCGCCTCGACCCGACCCGACCCAGCCCGGCCCGGCCCGGCCCAGTCCGGTCCGGTCCGGTCCGGTCCGACCGGGAGCCCGCTCCCCCTCCCGCCAGGAGCCCACTCCCCCGCCAACCGAGAGTGCCGTGACCCACGGGCCGGTCCTCGATCCGATCCTCGGGCCGGTCCTCGGGCCACGGCACTCACCTCGGTCAGTAGCGACCGCCCACCACGTGGGCCGACAGGCCGTCCAGCGTGGCGATCTCGTCGGCCGTCAGCTCGATGTCCGCGGCGGCCACGTTCTGCTCCAGCCACTTCACGCGCTTGGTGCCCGGGATCGGGACGACCGGGACGCCGAAGTGCTCGCTGCGCGAGGACACCCAGGCCAGCGCCAGCTGTGCCGCGGTGACGCCCTTCTGCTCGGCCAGCGAGCGGACGCCGTCCGCGACGACCTCGTTCTCGGTGGTCTGGAAGCGGGGCAGCCGCCTGCGGGCGTCGCCCGCGGGCAGGGCCGAGACGTCCACCGTGCCGGTCAGGAAGCCGCGGCCGAGCGGCGAGTACGCCACCAGGCCCACGCCCAGCTCGCGCAGGCCCTCCCCCACCGTCTCCTCGATGTCACGGGACCAGATCGAGTACTCGCTCTGCACCGCAGTGATCGGGTGGACGGCGTACGCCCGCCGCAGCTGCTCGGTGCTGACCTCGGAGAGGCCGATGTGCCGGATCTTCCCCTCCTTGACCAGCTCCGCCATGGCGCCGACCGACTCCTCGATCTCGGTGTTCGGCGAGACCCGGTGCAGGTAGAAGAGGTCGATGTGGTCGACGCCGAGCCGCATCAGGGAGGCGTCGCAGGCGCGCTTGATGTAGCCGGGCTCGCCGCGGAAGACCCAGCTGTCGCTGCCCGTGCGGTCGATGCCGGTCTTGGTCGCCAGCTGGACCTCGTCACGACGGCCGGCGATGGCCCGGCCCACGAGCACCTCGTTGTGCCCGAAGGCGTAGGCGTCGGCGGTGTCGATGAGGGTGACGCCCAGGTCGAGGGCGCGGTGGACGGTGGCGATCGCGTCGTCCCAGCTGGTCGGGCCGTACCCCTCGCTCATTCCCATGCAGCCGAGGCCCTGGGAGGAGGTGGTGAGGTCGCCGAGTGAAATCGTGTTCACGGGAAGTCTCCGTTCGGTTGTATCGTGAGGGAGATACCGGAGGACCCTCCGGTAGTAACAACGTTAACGGAGGAACCTCCGGTAAGCAAGCAGGGTCGCCCTTGCCGTCCGCCGGGCGGCGCCACCGATCCCGGGGAGCACACATGCAGGAACGTCAGGGGCCGCCGCAGCCGGTCCGCGCCCACGCCGTACGCAACCGCGAGAAGCTGCTGGCAGCAGCGATCGAGGAGTTCAACCACGCGGGCAAGGACGCCTCACTGGGCAGCATCGCCAAGGCCGCCGGGGTGGGCATCGCCACGCTCTACCGGCACTTCCCCAACCGGGAGTCCCTGGTCCTGGCCACCTACGACTACGAGGTGGAGCAACTGTGCTCGGCCGCGGACCGACTCCTCGAAACCCTGCCCCCGGACCGGGCGTTGCAGGAGTGGATGAGACACCTGGCGAGCCTGCTGGTCACCAAGCAGCACATGTCCGAGGCGCTGCGGACCATCGGCGTCGGCGAGACCTGGGCGTCCGAGTCCTACGCCCGGATCTCCGACACCATCGGCACCCTGCTCGCCGCGGGCGTCGACGCCGGGACGATCCGCTCCGACCTGAGGACGGCCGACGTGGTGCTGGCGATGAGCGGACTGCTGCGACTGGACGCGTCCGGGGACTGGCGGGCCCAAGGGGACCGGCTGATCGGGCTGTTGATGGACGGTCTACGGGTCGGCGCGAAGTCGTCCTGAGCCGCCGGCCTCGGTCTCGAACCCTCCCGACCTGGCCACCCTCAAGACCCTGACCTGGCCTCTTTGCCGCCCTTTTAGATCTTTGCCCTTTCCTTGAACATCACGACCACCTCACCCGTACCTCCTGGCACCCGTCGGTCTCATCCGGGAGGCACCCTTGCCGCGCATCAACGGCACAGCCATCTTCATCACGTCCCTCGTCGCCACCCTCGGCGCGGTCGCGTTCCCCATGTGGCAGTACGCCGACCGCATGGGCACCGGACAGGCGAACGTGGCGGCGAGCACCGTGAACACCCAGTGGGGGCCGCTGACCGCGGCCGACCGTGACCTGATCGTGCGAGTGCGGCTGGCCGGGCTGTGGGAGCTGCCGGCCGGGCAGCAGGCGATCGAGCGGGCGCCCAGCCAGGCGATCAAGGAGGCGGGCGACCATCTCATCGTCGGCCACACCGACCTGGACAAACGGGTGCGGATCGTGGCGGCCCAGCTCGGGGTAACGCTGCCGAACGTGCCCAACGAGCAGCAGCAGGGGTGGCTCCAGGAGATGAGCGCGGCGCAGGGCGCGGAGTACGAGTACAAGTTCGTGAACCTGCTGAGGTCCGCGCACGGCAAGATCTTCCCGGCCATCGGCACCATCCGGAACACCACCCGCAACACCCTGGTGCGCCAGCTCGCCTCGGACGCCAACCAGACCGTCCTCGACCACATCACGATCCTGGAGAAGACCGGCAAGGTCGACTTCGACGCCATCGCCAACGAGGCCGTGGCCGGCACCACCGCCAGCCCGACCGGCCCGCCGGCGCCCGTCCCCGGTCAGGTGGCGCCCTCGGCCCCGGCCGCCGGGGCCAGCGGCGACATCGACACGACGTCCCGCCCGTCGCCGGGCGCACCCGGCACCGTCAACACCGGCCGCCCGGACCCGGTGGACTCGGCGGGCGTCCTCCAGTGATCCCGTAGATCTTCCCGAGGTGATCCCGGGGTCCCGGATGGCCTCGCGACCCAGTGGGCCCGGATGGCGCCCGAACCTCAAATGTTGCTCTGAAGGTGAGCGGGCGGCGGTTCGGCCGCGGCGGCCGGGGCCATACCCCCTCCACGTCGACGGGGACGGCACGGACACGCGGAGGAAGCCGAGGAGGGGACGGGCGATGGAGCGAGTGACGAGGCTGGGGACGGGCATCGGGTGGCGGCCGGAGATCGCGGACGCCGTGGAGCGGATGCCGGGGATCGACTGGGTCGAGGCCGTGGCCGAGAACGTGTGCCCCGGACACCTCCCCGAGTCGCTGCGGCGGCTGCGCGAGCGCGGGGTGACCGTGATCCCGCACGGGGTCTCCCTCGGCCTCGGCGGTGCCGACCGGCCCGACGCCGGCCGCCTCGCCGCGCTCGCCGAACGGGTCGAGGCACTGGGATCACCGCTGGTCACCGAGCACATCGCGTTCGTCCGGGCGGGCGGTCCGCTGACCGCGACCCCCGCACTGGAGGCCGGACACCTGCTGCCCGTCCCGCGCACCCGCGACGCCCTCGACGTCCTGTGCGAGAACATCCGCATCGCCCAGGACGCGCTGCCGGTGCCGCTCGCCGTGGAGAACATCGCCGCGCTGATCGCCTGGCCCGGCGAGGAGATGACCGAGGGGCAGTTCCTGTACGAGCTGGCCGACCGGACCGGCGTACGGCTCCTGATCGACGTGGCCAACCTGCACACCAACCACGTCAACCGCGCCGAGGACCCGGCCAAGGCGCTCGCCGAGCTTCCCCTGGAGGCCATCGCCTACGTCCATGTCGCGGGCGGCTTCGAGCGGGACGGTGTCTGGCACGACAGCCACGCCCACCCCGTCCCGCGCCCGGTCCTGGACATCCTGACCGACCTCGCGTCCCGGGTCTCGCCGCCGGGCGTCCTGCTGGAGCGGGACGAGAACTTCCCCGAACCGGCGGAGCTGGAAAGGGAGTTGGCGTCGATCAAGGAGGCGCTGCACCGTGGGTTCCGGGAGGCCGTGGCACGCGAGATCCGGGGAGCGGCGGTGAGTGCACGCGGCGGCGAGGGGGCCGTCGAGGCGGTCCCCGGCAGCCGGAAGGCCGACGGGGGCGCGCGCGTCGGACAGGAGACCGTCGGCACGGAGCGCGGGAGCCGGGAAGCGCTCGCCGCGCAAGCGCCGGCCGTCGCCGTGGCCGGCCCTGGGCACCGCGTCGACCGGGTACTCGGCGACCGCGTCGCCCCGGCAGCGCACGTCCCGACCGACCCCGCAGGGCACGTCCCGGCCGACACCGCAGCACACGTCCCAGCCACCCCCGCCGACCCAGCCGCCCCCACCCCGACGAACCCCGCCACCCAGGTCACTCCCGCCCGCCAGCGCCTCGCCCTGGCGCAGGCCGCCCTGCTCTCCGCGCTCGTCGCCGGTACGCCCGTGCCCGAGGGCTTCGCCCGGGTCCGGCTGGCTGTGCAGGCGCGGGCGCTGGACGGGAAGCGGGCCGATGTAGTGGCGAAGGTCGCACCCGAGCTGCCGGAGATCCTCGGCGCGGACTATCGCGGCCACTTCCTCGCGTACGCCCACGGGCACCCGATGACCGGCGGCTACCGACGGGACGCCCTGGACTTCGCCGAGCATCTGCTGCTCGGCGGCCTTGTCGAGGAGGCCGGGGCGCGACAGGAGGTGCGGGAGTGGTGGCTGGAGCGGTCGGGTCCGGTGCCGCGCTCGCGGCGGCCCGGGGTCCGGCTGGCCAGGGCGACACGGCGGGTGCTGCTGCGCCGCTGAGCGGGGGCCGCAAGGGACGGGCCACGCGGCATCGGAGTGCAGACCGGGCGGTAACATTGCAACTTCCGCACACATCCGCACCCTGAGCACACAACCGTGCGGTGCCGCACCGGGAGGGGCCATGCGACCGCGACCCCCTGTCAGAGGACGGGGCATCTTCAGTGGCACCGGGCTCATCGTCATGGGCCTGACCGCGACGCTCCTGGCGTTGATCTTTCCGATCTGGTCGTACGCCGACCGGTCGGGGGTCGGCACGGACGCGAACGTCCTCAACGCCCAGACGGTGTCGACCAGTTACGGTCCGCTGTCCGCGCTCGACCGCGAGTTCATCACCAAGGTGCGGCTGGCCGGTCTGTGGGAGCTGCCCGCCGGGCAGGAGGCGGAGCAGAAGGGCACGACCCAGGCCGTACGGACGGCAGGGCAGCACCTCGTCGAGGGGCACACCTTCCTCGACCAGCAGGTGCGCGACGTCGCCGCGAAGCTCGGGCTCGCGCTGCCGAACGAACCCAACGACCAGCAGAAGCAGTGGCTCGCGACGCTCAGTGCGGCCCAGGGCGGCGACTACGACAGCAAGTTCGCCAACATCCTGCGAGTGGCGCACGGCAAGGTGTTCTCGGTCGTCGCCCAGGTCCGCGCGAGCACCCAGAACTCGCTGGTGCGCACGCTCGCCGACGACGCGAACACGACCGTGCTCGACCACATCGAGGTGCTGGAGGCCACCGGGTACGTCGACTGGGGCTCCCTGGCCCGGGACCTGGCCGCCACGCCTCCTCCCTCCCTCGTCGGCACGCCCCCGGTGACCCTCGATCCGGCGCCGGCGTCCCCGACCTTCCGGCCGCAGCCGTCGTCCTCGTACACGCTCCCGCCGCCCGCCTCCAGCCCGCCGCCCGCGCAGCCGTAGCCGTAGCCGTAGCCGATCCACCGGCCGTTTCGCGCCAATCGGAACGTCACATACCGACAACACTCCGTCCGGATTGTGAACAGGGCATGGCGCTTCCCGGGCCCCTGGCATAGAAACGCGGCATGTTCTGGGTCCTGCTCCTGCTGCTGGCCTGGGCCGTCGCCGGCTCGGCCTGTACCCGGCTGTGTCTCGCCGCCGTACGCGTGGCGGCCGTGGACGCGGATGCCGACACGGACGTCCGGGGGCGCGGTCTGACGCTCTACGAGGCGGCCTTCCTGTCCGGCGGCCCCGGGCGGGTCGCCGATCTGACCATGGTCTCGATGGCCCGGCAGCAGCGGCTGCTGCTGGCCCGCACCGGCTGGGCGACGGTCGTCGACCCGCGCGGACGCGACGAGATGGAGCGCTCGGTGATAGGGGCCATCGGGCCCGAGGGGCAGAGCCGGATCGCCCCGGTGCGCGCCGCGACGGCCTCGGCGGACGCCGTGGGCAGCCTCGGTGACCGGCTGGTCAGCGCGGGGCTCGCGGTGCCCGCCGACGGTCGCGGGGGCATCGCGGCGGGCATCCGCCAGGTGCAGTTCGCGGCGCTCGTCGTGTTCGGCCTCGGCGCGGCGGCGCTGCTGCTGCCCGCCCCGCCGGACATGCCGCGCGGCCTGGTCGCCCTCTGGTTCGCGCTGCCGCTGGCGCTGACCCTGAGCTGCCTGGCGATCGCCCGCGTCGAGGTCCACCCGTACTCCCGCTGGGCCTCCCCGGCCGGCCAGCGCCTCCTTGGCGCCCTGACCCGGCGCTCCGCCGGCGGCGACGACCGTACGTACCTCACCTCCGTCGCCGTCCGAGGGGTCCGCGCGATCGGCGAACCGGACCTGCGCGAGGCCTTCGAGCACCGCGACCAGCCGTGGCGCGAACCACACGCCGGGGGCGCATAGGGGGCATTGAGCCCGACACCCGCGGGCGGTGCTTGCCTTGGCCCGAACTCGTACGAAACATCCTTTCTGTCGCCGCCGTGCACCGAAGGGATACGCCATGAGAGCAGCCGCCTTCTACTCGGCCGCCGGAACCCTGCTGCTGACCACCCTCGCCACCGCCCCCGCCACCGGTCTGCCCGATCGGCCGGGCGCGGTCGAACTGCGGGGCACCGCCGTGGCGGCCGCGCGCGCCGCGGCCGCCGGCGTGGCCTTCGGGAAGTGCTCGGACGCGCAGGACATGCCCGGCAGCATGCAGTGCGGCACGGTCTCCGTCCCGCTCGACTACGCGCACCCCCGCGGCAAGCAGATCCGACTGACCGTCAGCCGGGTGCGGGCCACGCACAAGGACCCGCGCAACAGCAAGCGCCGGGTGCCGCGGCAGGGCGCGCTGGTCTACAACCCGGGCGGCCCCGGCGGCGACGGGTTCTACTTCCCGCTCATCGGCCTGCTGCCGGAGTGGAAGCGCATCGGCTCCGCGTACGACCTGGTCGGCTACTCCCCGCGCGGGGTCGGCCGCTCCGCGCCCGTGTCCTGCCAGGACCCCAAGCACTTCGGCAAGGCGCCCTCGCAGTCGCCGACGCACCCCTCGGAGTCGTACAAGCAGGAACGCATCGCGCAGGCGAAGGCCTACGCGCGCGGCTGCGCCAAGCGGACAGGGAGCGCGCTGCGGTACTACACCTCGCTCAACAACGCCCGTGACCTGGACGTCCTGCGCGCGGCGCTGGGCGAGGACCGGCTGACGTTCATGGGGGCGTCGTACGGCACCTACTTCGGGGCGCTGTACGCGACGCTGTTCCCCTCGCACGTGCGGCGGATGGTCTTCGACTCGGCGGTGAACCCGGACCCGGAGCAGATCTGGTACCGCAACAACCTCGACCAGTCGGCCGCGTTCGAGGGCCGCTGGGCGGACTTCCGCGAGTGGATGGCCGAGCACGACAAGGTGTACGCGCTCGGGGCCACGGCCGAGGCGGTGCAGGGCAGTTACGACAAGGCGGCCGCGCAGCTCGCGGCGGAGCCGGCCGGCGGCAAGGTGGGACCGGCCCAGTTGCAGGGCGCGTTCCTGACGGCCGGGTACTACGACGACTACTGGCCGCACCGCGCGCAGGCGCTGTCGGCGTATCTGAAGGGCGACCCGAAGCCGCTGATCCAGCAGGCCGGACCGCACCCGGAGGCGGCGGCCGAGTCGGAGAACTCCAACGCCGTCTACACGGCCGTCGAGTGCAACGACGCGTCCTGGCCGACGGACTTCAAGGTCTGGGACCGGGACAACACGCGCCTCGCGCGCGTGGCGCCGTTCGAGACCTGGGACAACGTGTGGATGAACCTGCCCTGCGCGTACTGGCCCGCGCCGCGTCAGCAGGTGGTCGATGTGCGGACCGCGCCGGGTGAGTTGCCGTCGACGTTGATCCTGGCGGCGGAGAGGGACGCGGCGACGCCGTACGACGGTGCCCTGGAGTTGCACCGGCGGCTGTCCGGCTCGGTGCTTGTGACCGAGCGGGACGCGGGCACGCACGGCATCGCGGGCGGCCCGAACCGCTGCGTCAACGGCTACCTGGACGCCTATCTGCTGGAGGGCCGCCTCCCCGTGCGGCACGCCGCCTGCGCCCCGCACAAGGCGCCCCGGCCGATCGCGGCGGACGACCGTGCCGAGGACGAGTCCAAGGAGAAGTCGGCCGCCCGCCCCACCCGTTGATCAGGCCAGGCCGGCGATGAGCTCGCCGATCTCCTTGCGGCGGCCCGTGTAGAACGGGACCTCCTCGCGGACGTGCATGCGGGCCTCGGAGGCGCGCAGGTGGCGCATGAGGTCGACGATGCGGTACAGCTCGTCGGCCTCGAACGCCAGGAGCCACTCGTAGTCGCCGAGCGAGAACGAGGCCACCGTGTTGGCGCGCACGTCGGGGTAGCCGCGGGCCATCTTGCCGTGGTCGGCGAGCATGCGGCGGCGGTCTTCGTCGGGCAGCAGGTACCAGTCGTAGGAGCGCACGAACGGGTACACGCTGATGTAGTTGCGCGGCGTCTCGTCGGCCAGGAACGCCGGGACGTGCGAGCGGTTGAACTCGGCGGGGCGGTGCAGCGCCATGTTCGACCAGACCGGTTCAAGCGCGCGGCCCAGCTTGGTGCGGCGGAAGAGGTTGTACGCCTCCTGGAGCTGGTCGGCGGTCTCGGCGTGCCACCAGATCATGAGGTCGGCGTCGGCACGCAGGCCCGACACGTCGTACGTGCCGCGGACCGTCACGTCCTTGGCGGCGAGCTGGTCGAACAGCTCCTGGACCTCGTCGGCGTAACCGGCGCGGTCGTCGGGGAGCACGTCCTTCAGCTTGAAGACCGACCACAGCGTGTAGCGGATGACCTCGTTGAGGTCTTTGGCCAGCTTGCCCTTGTTCGGGATGCGGCCGGGCTCGGTGGTGGGGGCGTCGTCACTCATGCGGCTATTCTCCCGCTCCGCCGTGCAGGCTCTGCACCGGGTTGGCGGTGAGCTCCCGCACCGCGCTCAGGTCGCCGCCCAGCTGGTCCACGGCGGCGTACGCGCTCGCGACGCAGGCCGGGATGCCGACGCCGTCGTACTGCGCGCCGCAGACCGCGAGGCCGGGGAGCTTGGCGACGTGCTCGCGGATGCGGGCCACGCGCGTGTGGTGGCCGACGGGGTACTGGGGCAGGCCGTCGGTCCAGCGGGTGACGCGGGTCTCCAGGGGCGTGGCGATGAGGCCGGTGGCCTCGCGCAGGTCGTGCCGCGAGACGTCGACCAGACCGGCGTCGTCCCGCTCCAGGACCGCCGTCTCGCCGTACCGCCCGACGGACGTGCGCAGCACGACCACGTCCGGGTTCTCGTCGGCGATCCAGCCCCACTTCTGGGAGGCGAACGTCGACGCCTTGATGGTGCGCCCGTCGACCGGCGGCACCAGGAAGCCGCTGCCTTCGGGGAGGGCGGTGTCGGTACGGCGGTAGGCGAGGGTGACCAGGGCCATGGACGCGTACTCCACGGCCGCGAGTTCACCGGCGGCCTCCGGGGCCTCGGCGCGCAGGAGTCGGGCGGCGACCGGGGCCGGGGCGGCCACGACCACCGCGTCCGCGTCCCACACGCGGTCATCGGCCACGACCCGCCAGGTCGCGTACGGCGACGCCACGTCGTCACCGCGGCCGACGGCCGGTGAGTCGTCCGCGAGGCCGCCATGGCCGCGGGCCGGCGAACCGTCCGCGTCAGCACTGTGGCCGAGGGCCGATGAGCCGCCCTCCGCGCCCGCGCCCCCCGCGTCGATCCGGCGCAGCTCCCGCACCGGCGTCCCGGTCAGGATCTCGCCCCCGCGCGCCCGCACCGACTCCGCGACGGCGAGCGGCAGTTGGCCCACTCCGCCCTCGATGCCCATGAAGACCGGGCCCGTCTGCTGGGCCGCCGCGGCCCTGGCCTGGATCCCGCGGACGGCCTCCGTGAGCGAGTGGTGCGTCAGCGCGGCCTGGTAGAGCTGCGGGACCGCCGAGCGCATCGAGATGCGGTACGCGTCACCCGCGTACACCCCGCCGAGCAAGGGCTCCACGAGGCGGTCGACGACCTCGCGGCCCAGCCGCTCCGCCACGTACTCCCCCACCGCCACGTCGTCCCCGACCTCCGTGCGCGGCAGGTCCGCGTCGCGCTCGATGCGGGCGAGGCCCTCGTCGGACAGCACGCCGGAGAGGGCGGCGGCGGTGCCGGGGACGCCCATGACGTGGCCCTTGGGCATGGGGCGCAGGGCGCCGCGGGTCCAGATCGAGGCGGTCGCGGTGGCCGGTGCCCGGAGCCGGTCCGTCAGCCCGACCTCGCGTGCGAGGGCGACGGCCTCCGGTCTGCGGGCCAGCATGGACTCGGCGCCGAAGTCGACGCGGGCGCCCGCGATCTCGCCCGGCAGCAGCTTGCCGCCGACCCGGTCCGACGCCTCCAGCACGGTCACCGTCGCGCCGCGCTCCAGCAGCCGGTGGGCCGCGGCGAGACCCGCGATGCCGGCTCCGATGACGACGACGTGCCCCGCACGCCTACCCGTTGCGCTCATGCCCTCCACTCTCGCAGACCCCACTGACACTCCCGCCGGGACCCGGTGTCCGGCACGAGTCCCGACCGTGACCTCATCGGAACCGATCCACCCCAACGTCCTGGCCCCTCCCGGCGTCGAAGGAGCATCAGTCGGTCATGACACTCGGGGGTACGCCTCATGCGCACACGACATTCCGTACGGCCGGTCCACGCCCTGACCGGAATCCTGCTCGCCGCGACGCTCGCGCTGGCCGGTTGCGGCGGCTCGGACAGCAACGACACCACCGCCAGTGACGCCGGCGGCGAAGCGAAGAGCGTCCCGCAGGCGGCCGAGGCGGCTCCTGGCGGCGAGCAGGACAGCGCGGGCGACAAGAGCGCGAGCGGCAGCAAGGCATCGACCGCGCCCGACCTCTCCGCGAGCCACATCATCCGTACCGCCTCACTGACCGTGCAGGTCAAGGACGTACCGAAGGCACTCGACGAGGCCCGCACCACCACCGAGAACGCGGGCGGCTATGTCGGCAGCGAGACCACGAACAGGGGCGAGGAGGGCCGCGAGCACACGCGCGTGACCCTGCGGGTGCCGGTAGAGAAGTACGACGAGGTCCTCGCCGACCTCCAGGGCGCGGGCAAGCTCCTTGAGCGCAACGCGAAGGCCCAGGACGTCACCGACCAGGTCGTCGACGTGGAGAGCCGCATCAAGTCGCAGCGCGTCAGCGTGGCCCGGGTGAGGGAGCTGATGGACCAGGCCACGAAGCTGAGCGATGTGGTCCAGTTGGAGGGCGAGTTGAGTACCCGGGAGGCGGACCTGGAGGCGCTGCTGGCCCAGCAGTCGTCCCTGAAGGACCGCACGAGCCTGGCCACCATCACGCTCTCGCTGACCGAGACGCCCGTGAAGGCGGTCGCGAAGGACGACGACACCGGGTTCGTGGACGCGCTGGCCGGCGGCTGGGACGCGTTCGTGACGATGCTGCGCTGGCTGGCGGTGGCGTTCGGCGCGGTGCTGCCGTTCCTCGCGGTGGCGGCCCTGCTCGTGCTGGCGTGGCTGCGGCTGATCCGGCCCCGGCTGCCGCGCCGCCCGGCCACCGCGCCCCTGACGACCGCGCTGGGCCCGCTGCCGGCGGCCCCGCCCGTCCCTGACACCACCGCTCCCAGGAAGGGCGACGAGCAGGACTGAAGTGCCGTCTGCCCGTAGCGTGTTCACATGGACACGAGCCCTGCGCGCGAACGACTGGTAGTGATCGGCGGCGACGCCGCGGGAATGTCCGCGGCGTCGCAGGCCCGCCGTCTGAAGGGTCCGGACGAGCTGGAGATCGTCGCGTTCGAACGCGGCCACTTCACCTCCTACTCGGCGTGCGGCATCCCGTACTGGGTGGGCGGCGACGTCTCGGCTCCCGAGGAGCTGATCGCCCGTACGCCCGAGGAGCACCGCGCGCGGGGCATCGATCTGCGCATGCGCACCGAGGTCACGGAGATCGACGTGGCCGGCGGACGCGTACGCGCGCGGGACGTCGATTCCGGCGCCGAGTCCTGGACGTCGTACGACAAACTCGTGATCGCGACCGGCGCGCGGCCGATCCGCCCCGACATGCCGGGCGCCGACGCGCCGGGTGTGCACGGGGTCCAGACGCTCGACGACGGCCAGGCCCTCCTCGACTCGCTGGCACGCACGCGTGGGCGACGCGCGGTGGTCGTCGGCGCCGGTTACATCGGCGTGGAGATGGCGGAGGCGCTCATCAACCGCGGCTACGAGGTGACGGTCGTCAACCGCGGCAGCGAGCCGATGTCCACGCTCGACCCGGACATGGGCCGCCTGGTGCACGAGGCCATGGAGGACCTCGGCATCACCATGGTCAACAACACCCAGGTCACCAAGGTCCTCACCGGCGAGGACGGCCGGGTCCGCGCGGTGGCCACACAGGACGCCGAGTACCCGGCGGACGTGGTCGTCCTCGGCATCGGCGTACGCCCGGAAACCACCCTCGCCGCGGCCGCCGGCCTCCCCCTCGGCGCCCACCAGGGCCTGCTCACCGACCTCGCGATGCGGGTCCGCGGCCACGAGAACATCTGGGCCGGCGGCGACTGCGTAGAGGTCCTGGACCTGGTCTCCGGCCAGGAGCGCCACATCGCTCTCGGCACCCACGCCAACAAACACGGCCAGGTCATCGGCACCAACATCGGCGGCGGCTACGCCACCTTCCCCGGTGTCGTGGGCACGGCGGTCTCCAAGGTCTGCGACCTGGAGATCGCCCGCACCGGCCTACGCGAAAAAGACGCCCACCGCGCGGGCCTCCAATACGAGACAGTCACCATCGAGTCCACCAGCCGGGCCGGCTACTACCCCGACGCCTCCCTGATGACAGTGAAAATGCTCGCCGAACGCCGAACAGGCCGCCTCCTGGGCGTCCAGATCGTAGGCAGAGAGGGCGCGGGCAAGCGGGTGGACATCGCAGCGGTAGCCCTCACGGCCTGCATGACGGTGGAACAAATGACATCCCTGGACCTCGGCTACGCCCCACCCTTCAGCCCAGTCTGGGACCCGGTACTGGTAGCGGCCAGAAAGGCCACAAAGGCGGTACAGCAGCCGACCTAAAGGGGCGCGGGGAACTGCGCGACCAGCCACGGACGACAGTCACCCGGCACTCAACCCGCACCCCAACGGCGATGCCCCCTAGGCAGTCCCGTTAATCCGCTCGATAGCTTGACGCGCCTGATCCGCCGGAGGCCGCGCCGGCAACGAGGAAACCGACGCCGCCGGCATGGCAACCGGCTGCTCCCCGGAGGGCGACGGCTTCGCGTGCGTGGCCGCAGGCCGAGTGGACCGCAACCGGTTGCTCACCGCCTCGTCGAGCGTGACCGGCCGCTGCATCTGCGCAGCAAGCCGCCCCGCTTCCTGGCCCAGCCGGGCCACGTCTTCCCAAGGGAGCCGGATGACCATGGAGATCTCTGCCTCGCCGTCCGGCGTGGCCTGCATCGGAGGAGTAACTCGGTCGTTCATCGCCTGTTCCTCACGTCGTCCCCGCGACCCGCCTTCCCCGTGCCGCGGGCAGTTGAGGACACATACGCACGCACGCGTGCCGGTGTTCACCGGTTCGCGGGGCCCATCGCGGGCACTTATCCCTTGTGGTCATCCCCGTCCATGACGTGAACCCGGTGCGCCGCACCCCCTGGGTGACGTACGCGCTGATCGCCGCGAACTTCCTGGTCTTCCTGTACACGCCCGGCCTCGCCGGCTCCGTGGCGGGCGACAGCAGCGTCTCGCAGCTGTGCCATCTTCAGGCGTTCCTGGACCACTACGCGGCCGTGCCACAGGAGTTGATCCACCATCAGCTGCCGAAGCTCGTCCCGACGGGCGAGGTCGGAGTGGGCGCCAACGGCGCCGGCTGTCTGGTGGCCCCGCCGGACTACGACAAGTCGCCCGTGCTGTCGGTGTTCACCGCGATGTTCCTGCACGGCGGCTGGCTGCACCTGCTGGGCAACATGCTGTTTCTGCTGATCTTCGGCAACAACGTCGAGGACCGCATGGGCCACATCCGCTTCACGCTCTTCTACGTCGTCTGCGGCTACGCGGCCTCGTACGGCTTCGCGCTCCTCAACGCCGACTCCGGCGACCCGCTGATCGGCGCCTCGGGGGCCATCGCCGGTGTCCTGGGCGCGTATCTGGTGCTGTATCCGAAGGCCAGGGTGTGGGTCCTGGTGCCGTTCCTGATCTTCCTGCCGCTGCGGCTGCCGGCCTGGATGGTGCTGGGCTTCTGGTTCGTGCTCCAGGCGATCTACTCGTCCGGCGAGGGCGTCTCCACCGCGGGGACGGTGGCGTACGCGGCGCACGTGGTCGGGTTCCTCGTCGGCATGGTGCTGGCCTGGCCGCTCAAGGCGGGCACGCCCCCGCCGCCGGAACCGCGCGGCCTGCTGTTCGGCAGGCGGGCCCGGCCCCGGCAGAGTTGGTGACGCGTCCTCAGCGGGCGGTCTGCGTGTGGACGTACTCCACGAGCCGGGTCAGCGCGTCCGGGTCGGTGGTCGGCATGACGCCGTGGCCGAGGTTGAAGACGTGGCCTTCCAGGCCTGCGGCCGAGTCCAGTACCTCGCGGGCCTTGGTCTCGACGGCCTGCGGTCCGGCGAACAGCACGGTCGGGTCGAGGTTGCCCTGGAGCGCCTTGCCGGGGCCGACGCGCCGGACGGCCTCGTCGAGCGGGACGCGCCAGTCGACGCCGACGACGTCCGCGCCGGCCTCGCCCATCAGCCCGAGGAGTTCACCGGTGCCGACACCGAAGTGGATGCGCGGGACGCCGTACCCGGCGACCGCGTCGAAGACCTTCGCGGAGGCGGGCAGCACCGAGCGGCGGTAGTCGACGGGGGCGAGCGCGCCGGCCCAGGAGTCGAAGAGCTGGACGGCGCTCGCGCCGGCCTCGATCTGCACCTTGAGGAAGGCCGCCGTGATGTCCGCGAGCCGGTCGAGGAGATCGGCCCACAGCTCGGGGTCGCCGTACATGATCGCCTTGGCGTTCTCGTACGTGCGAGACGGACCGCCCTCGACGAGGTAACTCGCGAGGGTGAAAGGCGCGCCGGCGAAACCGATGAGCGGGGTCGGGCCCAGCTCGCGCGTCAGCAGGCCGATCGCCTCGGTGACGTAGGAGACGTCCTCGGGCTCCAGCGCGCGCAGCTGTGCCAGGTCGGCGCGGGTGCGGATGGGGTGCGCGACGACCGGGCCGACGCCGGGCTTGATGTCGAGGTCGACACCGATGGCCTTGAGCGGGACGACGATGTCGCTGAAGTAGATCGCCGCGTCCACATCGTGCCGGCGCACCGGCTGGAGCGTGATCTCGGTGACCAGGTCGGGGCGCATGCAGGAGTCCAGCATCGCGATGCCCTCGCGGACCTTGCGGTACTCGGGCAGGGAGCGCCCGGCCTGCCGCATGAACCACACGGGCGTGTGCGGCACGGGTTCACGCCTGCACGCCTTGAGGAAGGCGGAGTCGTACGTGGCTGTCGGCGGCTGCCCCGCGGGGGTCTCGTTGGCGCTCACGGGGCAAGTCTCGCACGGCCGCGCAGGGCGTTTTGCGCGGCCCGGTGGACCCAAGAGGGGGTGTCTAGTCCCGCACGAGCCCTCCGTTCCCCTTAACCTTCCCGCATGGCTGCGGCTCAAGGACGACTGTCGGACGGCGCTGACGGAATGGACGACACCAAGGAGGGTGACCGGGACGGTAGCGGTGGAGCTCCGCCGGCTTTCCAGGCAGCGGTCCAGGCCCTGCGGAACAGCCGGCTGCGGCCGCAGGTCGAGATCGAGCCGACGCGCGCGCCACAGCGGCTCGCTCCGTTCGCGTACGCGCTGGAGGCCGCGGTCGTCGACGGCGACCAGGACCTGGCCGACGGCCGGCTGGTGCTGCTGCACGACCCGGCCGGGCACGACGCCTGGCACGGGGCCTTCCGGCTGGTGACGCTGGTGCGCGCGGAGCTGGAGCCGGAGATGGCCGCCGATCCGCTGCTGCCGGAGGTGTGCTGGTCCTGGCTGACCGGTGCGCTCCAGGCGCGCGGACTGTCGTACGGCGAGCCGAGCGGCACGGTCACGCGCGCGAGCTCGCACTACTTCGGCGGCCTCGCCGAGCGGCCGGCCGCCTCGCAGATCGAGATCCGGGCCTCTTGGACGCCCCGTGAGGGCCTCGGCGGGGTTCCGGACACGGCCGCGCACCTGGCCTCCTGGTGCGATCTGCTGGCACAGGTGGCGGGTCTCCCGCCGGCCGGCCCGGGCGACGCGTCGGTGGTCACGCTGCCGCAGCGCCGGGGGCCGCAGCAGTCCCGCTGATCCGCCGGGGTCCGAGGTAGTTCCGATGGGTTCCACTCGTGGTGGCCGATTGACCGTCTCTTTGTCGATACGGCCACTTTCAGTCAGGAGTGAACCCTCGAACGAACCGATTCATTCACCGAATGATCGATCGCACGTCCGAATTGCACTAATTGTTACTCACTAGATCGTGATCATTCTCTAAAGGACTCCTCGTTCGGTGCCGAAGACGTCTGTGACCTTCAAAGCCGTCCCGCACCCCAGGAGGCCTGGTGTCCGTTCTCCTCGAGCAGCCCGCAAGCCTGGTCGCCTACCGCCCGAACAAGCCCACCGCCATGGTGGTCGTGGCCGACCCCCGCGTCCGTTCCACCGTCACCCGCCACCTGTGGGCGCTCGGTGTGCGCGACGTCATCGAGGCCTCGTCCGTCGCGGAGGCTCGTCCCCGCATCGGCAACCCCCGCGACATCTGCGTCGCCGACGTCCACCTGCCCGACGGCTCCGGCCTCACCCTGCTGTCCGAGACCCGTGCCGCGGGCTGGCCCAACGGCCTGGCCCTGTCCGCCGCCGACGACATCGGCGCCGTCCGCAACGCCCTCGCCGGAGGGGTCAAGGGCTACGTCGTCACCGGCACCCGCACCAACGTCGGGCTCCCCACCCGACCCGGAGCCGCCCCCATCGGCTCCGCCGCCGCCCGTATGCACCGCCGCCCCCCGGGTGCCCCGAGCCACCCGGGCGGCTACCGCGAGCTCTCCGGCCGTGAGGTCGAGGTGCTGAGACTGGTCGCGGAAGGCCAGTCGAACAAGGCGATCGGTGTCTCCATGGGCCTGTCCGCACTGACCGTCAAGAGCCACCTCGCCCGGATCGCCCGCAAGCTCGGCACGGGCGACCGTGCCGGAATGGTCGCGGTGGCCCTGCGCACCGGCATCATCCACTGACCCCCGTCCCCTCACACTCACGGACGTGAATCGGAGCTTTCACCGAGCTGACTGGTTTACGACCCTCAGGCGCCTGCCGACGGAACGTTCCGTCGGCAGGCGCTGTCCATACACAGATACCCTTGACATGTGACCGACGCCCAAGAGACCGCAGCAGACGTTTCACTGCGAACCACCGGAGGCGCTCCTCCGGACGACGGCGGATCTTCTGCTGCGGAGGCGCCGATCCCTCTGCTGGAGCCGCGCGACGGTATTCCCGCCGTGATCGCCGACCCGGACGCCCTCGCCCGGACGATCGCCGCCTTCGCCGCGGGCTCCGGTCCCGTGGCCGTCGACGCCGAGCGAGCGTCCGGCTACCGCTACGGACAGCGCGCGTATCTGGTCCAGCTGCGCCGTGAGGGCGCGGGGACCGCACTGATCGATCCCGTGGCCTGTCCCGACCTCTCCGGCCTCGGCGAGGCGCTCGACGGTGTCGAGTGGGTGCTGCACGCTGCCACCCAGGACCTGCCGTGTCTGCGCGAGATAGGCATGATGCCGACGCGACTGTTCGACACCGAGCTGGCCGGGCGGCTCGCCGGGTTCCCGCGGGTCGGCCTCGGCGCGATGGTCGAGGGCGTCCTCGGCTTCGTACTCGAGAAGGGGCACTCCGCGGTCGACTGGTCGACCCGGCCGCTGCCCGAGCCGTGGCTGCGGTACGCGGCGCTGGACGTGGAGCTGCTGGTCGACCTGCGGGACGCGCTGGAGAAGGAACTGGACCGGCAGGGCAAGCTGGACTGGGCCCGGCAGGAGTTCGACGCGATCGCGTCCGCGCCGCCGGCCGAGCCGCGCAAGGATCCCTGGCGGCGGACGTCCGGGATGCACAAGGTGCGGCGGCGTCGGCAGCTGGCCGTGGTGCGGGAGCTGTGGGAGACACGGGACCGGGTCGCGCAGCGGCGGGACGTCTCGCCGGGGAAGGTGCTCGGGGACGCGGCGATCGTCGAGGCGGCGTTGGCGATACCGGTCAACGTGCATGCGCTCGCCGCGCTGAACGGGTTCGGGCATCGGATGGGGCGGCGGCAGCTGGAGCAGTGGCAGTCCGCGGTGGATCGTGCGAAGGCTTTGGCGGATGTGGAGTTGCCGGCGCCGGGGCAGCCGGTGACCGGGCCTCCGCCGCCGCGTGCTTGGGCGGACAAGGATCCGGCGGCCGCGGCCAGGTTGTCTGCGGCTCGGGCTGCTGTTTCCGCGTTGGCCGAGCAGTTGGGCATGCCTCAGGAGAATCTGATCACGCCTGACACCGTGCGGCGGGTCTGTTGGGAGCCGCCGAAGGTTGTGGACGTGGAGTCCGTGGGTGGGGCGCTTGCGGGGCATGGGGCTCGGCCTTGGCAGGTCGAGCAAGTTGCGCCGGTTCTGGTGGCTGCGCTTTCCGCCCAGGCGCCGTAGGGGATCTCTTGTGGGGCGACTGCGGGTGGTCGTGGGTTGCTCGCGCAGTTCCCCGCGCCCCTGAAGGCAACTCACCTGGGCGCCTGCCTCCCCGTGAACGTCTAGTTTGCGCCAAGATCCTCGGGGTCTCCCCGGTGTGACCTTCGCCGCTCGGGGCGTCAGGGGTGGGCAGCTACGTTACTCATAAGTAGCATGGGGACTGAGCGCGCGCTCAGTGGATGCGTGCCGCAGCAGTGCCAACCCGCACCCTGGAGGAGAGCCAATCGTGCCTCGTACCGTCAGGGACGTCGTGTTCGTCGACGGCGTCCGCACCCCGTTCGGCAAGGCGGGCCCGAAGGGCATCTACCACGAGACCCGGGCCGACGACCTCGTGGTGAAGGCGATCCGGGAGCTGCTGCGCCGCAACCCCGGACTCGACCCGAAGAAGATCGACGAGGTCGCCATCGCCGCGACCACGCAGATCGGTGACCAGGGCCTGACCCTGGGGCGGACCGCGGGAATTCTCGCCGGGCTGCCGCAGTCGGTGCCCGGCTACTCGATCGACCGCATGTGCGCCGGTGCGCTGACCTCCGTCACCACCACCGCCGGTTCGATCGCCTTCGGGGCCTACGACGCCGTCATCGCCGGCGGTGTCGAGCACATGGGGCGCCACCCCATGGGTGAGGGCGTGGACCCCAACCCGCGGCTCATCAGCGAGAAGCTGGTCGACGAGTCCGCCCTGTTCATGGGCATGACGGCGGAGAACCTGCACGACCGCTACCCGCACATCACCAAGCTGCGCGCCGACGAGTACGCCGTGCGCTCGCAGGAGAAGGCCGCCAAGGCGTACGCCAACGGCAAGATCCAGCAGGACCTGGTGCCGGTCTCCGTGCGGAACACCAACTCCGAGGTGGGCGAGACCGGTTGGGGCCTCGTCACCGCCGACGAGCCCATGCGGCCGGGGACCACGCTGGAGAACCTCGCCGGGCTCAAGACGCCGTTCCGTGTGCACGGGCGGGTCACCGCCGGTAACGCGGCCGGGCTGAACGACGGTGCCACCGCCTCGATCCTCGCGTCCGAGGACTTCGCGCGGGAGAACAACCTTCCGGTGCGCATGCGCCTGGTCTCGTACGCCTTCGCCGGCGTCGAGCCCGAGGTCATGGGCTACGGGCCGATCCCGGCCACCGAGAAGGCCCTCGCCAAGGCCGGTCTCGGCATCGGTGACATCGGCCTCTTCGAGATCAACGAGGCCTTCGCGATCCAGGTCCTGGCCTTCCTCGACCACTACGGCATCGCGGACGACGACGCGCGCGTCAACCAGTACGGCGGCGCCATCGCCTACGGCCACCCGCTGGCCGCCTCCGGTGTGCGGCTGATGACCCAGCTGGCCCGCCAGTTCGAGGAGCAGCCGAACGTCCGCTACGGCCTGACCACGATGTGCGTCGGCTTCGGCATGGGCGCCACCGTCATCTGGGAGAACCCGCACTTCGAGGGGGACAAGTGAGCACCACCACCGAGCTTCTGAAGGGTGCGGCCGAGCTGTTCCCCGACGAGGTAGTGACGTCCGCGCACGTCCGCCACCTCGAACTGCCGTACGGCGCTGGGCGGTTCGCGCTCATCACGCTGGACAACGGCTTCGACCACACCAAGCCGACCACCTTCGGCCCGGCCTCGCTGGCGAACCTCAACGCCGCGATCGACCAGGTCGAGAAGGAGGCCGCGGCCGGCGACATCGTCGGTGTCGGCATCACCGGCAAGCCCTTCGTCTTCGCCGTCGGCGCGGACCTCAAGGGCGTCGAGCTGCTCAAGAACCACGACGACGCGCTCGCCATCGGCAAGGGCGGCCACGAGGTCTTCAAGCGCATCGCGACCCTCGCGGTACCGACCTTCACGTACTACAACGGCGCCGCCATGGGCGGTGGCGTCGAGGTCGGTCTGCACTGCGAGTACCGCACGGTCTCCAAGCACATCGCCGCCTTCTCGCTGCCCGAGGTCTTCCTCGGTCTGGTCCCGGGCTGGGGCGGCTGCACGCTGCTGCCGAACCTGATCGGCGCCGACAAGGCCGTCTCGGTGATCATCGAGAACAGCCTCAACCAGAACAAGCAGCTCAAGGGCCGGCAGGTCTTCGACCTCGGGATCGCCGACGCGCTCTTCGAGGGCGCCGACTTCCTGGAGCAGTCGCTGGTCTGGACGGCGAACGTTCTCAAGGGCGAGATCAAGGTCGAGCGTCCGGCGATCGACCGCGGTGAGGGCTGGGACCAGGCCGTCGCCAAGGGCCGCTTCGTCGCGGACTCCAAGGTGCACGGGGCCGCTCCGGCCGCCTACCGCGCCCTCGACATCATCGCCGCCGCCAAGAACGGCGACCTCCAGCAGGGCTTCGACGCCGAGGACGTGGCGCTCGCCGACCTGATCATGGGTGGCGAACTGCGCGCCGGCATCTACGCGTTCAACCTCGTGCAGAAGCGCGGCAAGCGTCCCGCGGGTGCGCCGGACAAGTCGCTCGCGCGTCCGGTCACCAAGGTGGGTGTGGTCGGCGCCGGTCTGATGGCCTCGCAGCTCGCCCTGCTCTTCCTGCGTCGCCTCGAGGTCCCGGTCGTCCTCACGGACATCGACCAGGAGCGCGTCGACAAGGGTGTGGGCTACGTCCACGCCGAGATCGAGAAGCTGCTCGGCAAGGGCCGTATCAACCAGGACAAGGCCAACCGCCTCAAGGCCCTGGTCACCGGTGTGCTGGACAAGGCCGAGGGCTTCTCCGACGCCGACTTCATCATCGAGGCCGTCTTCGAGGAGATCGGCGTCAAGCAGCAGGTGTTCGCGGAGGTCGAGGCGGTCGCTCCGGCGCACGCGATCCTCGCCACCAACACCTCCTCGCTGTCCGTCTCCGAGATGGCGTCGAAGCTGAAGAACCCCGAGCGGGTCGTCGGCTTCCACTTCTTCAACCCGGTGGCGATTCTGCCCCTGCTGGAGATCGTGCGCGGCGAGCAGACGGACGACGCCTCGCTCGCGACCGCGTTCGCCGTCGCCAAGAAGCTGAAGAAGACCGCGGTCCTGGTGAAGGACGCCCCGGCGTTCGTCGTCAACCGCATCCTCACCCGCTTCATGGGCGAGATCCAGAACGTCATCGACGAGGGCACCCCGGTCGCGGTCGCCGAGAAGGCGGTCGAGCCGCTGGGTCTGCCGATGTCGCCGCTGGTCCTCCTCGAGCTGGTCGGTCCGGCCATCGGCCTGCACGTCTCGGAGACCCTCAACCGGGCCTTCCCGGACCGCTTCACGGTCTCCCCGAACCTCGCCGCCGTCGTCAAGGCGGGCAAGCGCGGCTTCTACGTCTACGACAGCGGGAAGCCGGAGCTGGACCCCGAGGTCGCCGCGCTGCTGAAGCAGGGCGACTCCGTGCTGACCGAGGAGCAGGTGCGTGACCGGGTCCTGGACGCGGTGGCGCAGGAGATCGGGCTGATGCTCGACGAGGGGGTCGTCGCCGAGGCGCAGGACATCGACCTCTGCCTGATCACGGGCGCCGGCTGGCCCTTCCACCTGGGCGGCATCACGCCGTACCTGGACCGTGAGGGTGTCTCGCAGCGCGTGAACGGCAAGCCGTTCCTGGCTCCCGGCGTGGCGAGCGTCCCGGCGTAACCTCGCTCCCGCGCAGGGGGCGGGCCGCATGGTGTCGATCCATGCGGCCCGCCCCCTTTTGCCGTGCGCCTGTGGATAGGATCTGCACACAGACAGATCAAATGTTCACATTCACCAGACGTTCTTGATCAGAGCCGGATCGGAACGTCCCCTCTTTCTCGCGGAGGATTTTCCGTGGCGTCCACCCGCCGCCAACAACCCCGACGTCGGGTGTGGCCCAAGGTCAAGCTGTTGCTTCTTGTTGCCGTCGTGGCCGCGGGCGCCACGGCGCTGTATCCGATCTGGCGCAAGGCGAACCCGGACCCGCCCGAGCTGACCGTCCGGTACCGGACCGCGACGCCGGCGACGGCCGCCGCGGCCGAGCCGTCGCTCGAGATCTTCAACGAGTCGAAGAAGCCGCTGCCGCTGAGCGACGTGGCGCTGCGCTACTACTTCACCGCGGACGGCGGCTCGTACGCCTTCAACTGCGTCCAGGCGGCCGTCGGCTGCTCGAACATCGCGGGCACCGTGACCGAGCTGACCGAGCCGACGGAGACCGCCGACCACTACCTGGAGCTCAGGTTCACGGACGCGGCGGGCACGCTGAAGCCGGGCGCCAACAGCAAGGGCATCGACGTCCAGCTGTACCGCGTCGACCACGAGAAGCTGAAGCAGTCCGACGACCGGTCCTTCGACGCGGAGAAGGCCACGTACAAGGAGTCGAGGACGGTGACCGCGTACAAGCGCGGTGTGCTCGCCTGGGGCGAGGAGCCGGACGGGAAGAAGCCGGACGGGGACGACAAGTCGGTGAAGGCCTCCGCGGCCGACGCGGCGCCGGTGCTGCCCGAGGACGTCCTGTTCGACAACTTCCACTACACCGGTCCCAAGGACCCCGCGCTCTTCAAGCACGGCTGGCTCGTGCGCACCAGTGACGGCGGTCCCGGTATCGACGACACGTGGTCGGCCGACGGGGTGAGCTTCCCGTCCGCGAAGGACGCGCTGGGCGACGGGCAGGTGCTCAATCTGCGGGCCAGCACGGACGGCACCAAGAAGGGCACGAAGCAGGCGAGCGTCGGCACGGCCGGGCGGGAGTTCCGCGCGGGCACCTACGCCGCCCGGATCCACTTCAGCGACGACCCCACGACCGGCAAGAACGGCGACCACGTCAACCAGACCTTCTACACCATCGGCGGCAAGGGCAGCTCGTACAGCGAGCTCGACAACGAGTACATGCCGAACGGTGGTTGGGGGCGGTACGGGCCCAAGCTCGACAACGTCACCTGGCACACCGTCGACGACCGGGTGTACAACACGACGCTCAAGAGCCTGGCCGGCTGGCACACCGTCGTGATGACGGTGGACGGCGATGTGGTGACCTACCGGGTCGACGGCAAGAAGATCTACTCCACCAGCGGCAAGTACGCCCCGCGCGCGGGCATGTCGGTGAACTTCAACACCTGGTTCATCGACCTGCCGTTCAAGAGCGGCGAGCGGGCCTGGGACATGAAGGTCGACTGGCTCTACTACAACGCCAAGGACGCGCTGTCCCTCGACGACGTCGACACGGCGGTCAAGGACTACAGCCAGAGCGGCCTGAACTACTTCAACACCACGTCCTGACCTGGGGGGTACGGATGAGTCACGAACAGGCCCGCACAGCACGCGGGTTCAGTCGCCGGTCCGCTCTGCGACTGGCCGGGGCCGGGGGTCTTGTCACGGCCGGCGGCACCCTGGTGAGCGGCACCCCGGCGGCCGCCGCCGGTCTCGCGGACCTCAACACCCCACCGACGTACGCGCCTTCGGGCCGTCGGCCGAGACACCGGCGGGCCACCTGGTCCCAGCAGTTCCAGTCCGGGCACGGCTGGAGCGGTGCCGGCACCGGTACCGCCTCCGCGGACGTGAACGACACCTCCCTGTTCGTGCGCGGAACCCAGTCGGTGCGGGTGACCACCACGGGCGCGGGCAAGCAGAGTTACGTCCGCAAGCTGGGCGGCACGTCAACGAGCCTGACCGGCAAGGCGATTCGGCTCGTGTTCCGCGTCGACGACGTCACGAACCTCTCGAAGCTGTCCTTCTACCTGGGCAGCGGCTCGCTCGCGAACTACTTCCTGTGGCAGTTCCACTCGCACTCCACGACGTCGACGAACTACGTCCAGTCCGGCGAGTGGGTGACCGTCCATCTCCAGTGGGCCGACGTCACGAGCGCCGCCGGGACATACTCGCTCTCCTCCACCGGGGTGCCGTCCACCACGACGGGCTTCACGGACATGTCGTTCGCCGTGTACGACAACGCGGGCGGCCCGGTGACGTACCACCTGCAGACCGTCGAGCTGATCCCCGACACCGCGTCCGTCTTCCCCAAGGGCGTCGTCTCGATCACCTTCGACGACTCGCACACGTCCGTCCACGGCCTCGCCCGACCTGTGATGGACGCGTACGGCTTCTCCGGGACCGTCTACAACATCGCCGACGCGATCGGCACCGGCAGCTTTCTGACGCTCGATCAGATGCGGTCCATGCAGAACTTCTCGGGCTGGGAGATGGGTGGGCACGCGTACGCGACGAGCGCCCATACCGCGAGCTACAGCCAGTTGACCGCGCAGCAGGTGGACGACGACCTGCGGACCCTGCGCGAGTGGATGGTGGGCAACGGCTTCAGCAGCGAGCACTTCGCCTATCCGCACGGCGCGTTCGAGAAGACCAAGGACGGTGTGCCGGTCGACCAGATCGCGGGCCGGCACTTCACCACGGCCCGCTCGATCATCTCCGAGACCATCGAGTCCTTCGCCCCGGCGATGCCGTACCGGCTCAAGGCGCTGACGGGCATCAACGACGGTTCGGGCATCGGCGGTACGGCGCTGTCGAACCTGACGGCGGCGGGCGGGCGGCTCGACCGCTGCGCCAACAGCGGCGACTGGCTGATCCTCTGTCTGCACCGGGTGGTGGACGGGGTTCCGACGGCCAGCACGGAGCTCAGCAAGACCGGGCTCAACACGCTGATGAAGGCGATCTCCGACCGGGGCATTCCGGTGGTCACGGTCGCCGAGGCGATGGAGTACTACACGTAGGGACGAAGAGCCGGACATGAAGAAGGGGGCGACCGGGTCGCCCCCTTCTTCATGTCACCGTCTCACCAGCCTTGTCCCTGGCCCTGGCCCTGGTTGTGCTGCCAGGCGGGATCGACGTAGTCGTACTCGCCTTGCCCGTCGGGGCCGTTCTGCCACTGCTGTTGCTGCGGGTAGCCGCCCTGCTGGGGCGCTCCCCACGACACGCGCTGCTGGGGCACGTGGGCGTGCTGCTCGTCGTAGCCGGGCAGCGGCTGCGGCTGGGTCGGGATGGCCGGGGCCACCCGCTGGGCGGTGCGGCGCAGGGCCACACCCTCCAGGCGCATCAGCTGGAGCGTCTCGGTGACCTTCTTGTCGGAGTACGGGTCCTCCTCCTCGAAGATCTCCGTCACGTCGGCCTCGTGGTCGCCCGCCACGGACACCTCGACGCCGCCCTGGCGGGTGCCCCAGCTGCCCTTGTGCAGGGTGAGCAGGGCGTAGAACCGCAGCGGGGTCAGCAGGGTCAGCTGGATCACGCCGTAGACCGGCGCCAGCAGGAACATGCCGAACCGCTTGATGAAGCCCATGCCGCGGCGGGGGAAGTCGAGGTAACGGACGTTGCGGAGGTAGCCCATCAGGACCATGAAGACGAGGTAGTCGCCGATGTGGGCGACGAACCGGTCGGGGTGCACGATCGGCGTGATGACCATCGAGTAGAACATCGCCGAGCCGAAGACCAGCCACAGCGCCAGTTCCATGCAGGTCAGCCAGAAGGCCGGGCGGTACTTCTTCTGGTGCCGGAAGGCCCACAGGGACTCGCGGAAGAAGGACTTGTTCCAGCGGACCTGCTGACGCAGGAAGTGCGGCAGCTTCTCGGGGACCGCGGTGTAGCCGACGGCGGTCTCCTGGAAGACCACCTGGCCCTCGATCAGGCAGTAGTTGGTCATGCGGCGGTCGTCGCCGAAGACGGCCGGCTTGCCCAGGAACTGCTGGTTGAGGAAGTCCGGCAGGTACTTGCGCACCAGCGTGCCCCGGTACGCGGAGAGCGCGCCGCAGCAGCACAGCACCGACTTGAGGCGGGAGTAGGCGGCTCGCTCGAAGAGGAAGGAGTTGCCGTACCGCAGGTCCTGGAGCCGGGTGAAGATGTTGCTGTCGTGGTTGAGCGCGAGGACCATGCCCGTCGAGGCCATGATCTTCTCGTCGGCCAGCGGCAGCAGCAGCTCGCGGACGGTGTCCCGGGAGAGCACGGTGTCCGAGTCCACGCACAGGAAGATGTCGGAGTACGGCGCCGCCTCGAAGCCGAGCGCCAGCGCCTCGCGCTTGCCCTTGTTCTCGGGCTGCACGCTGACCGTGTACTTGACGCCCTTGGCCTCGAACTCGCGGCGCATCTTCTTCGCGGTGCGGATGCCGGAGTCGTTGGCGCTGCAGTCGTCGATGATGTGGATCTCGTTCGGGAGCCGGCTCTGCGCGAGGAGGCTGCGCATGCCCTGCTCGAACATCACCGGGTCCTCGTTGTAGATCGGGATGACCGCGGTGACCCAGGCGTTGTCCAGGTACTCCAGCTCCTCCCGCCCGGCCTTGGCGGGGCGGTAGAAGAGGGCGCCGAACATCTTGAGGGTCAGCAGGCCCATCGCGCCCAGCGAGTAGATGTGCAGGGAGCCCGCGTCCAGCCGGGTGGCGATCAGCGCCGCCAGGGCGAGGAAGACGACGTACGAGACTTTCAGGTGCCGGCGCTTGCGGTGTGCGCGGCGGCTTCCGGATTCGACGGCTCCGGGGACGTACGTATCGTCGGTGGTCACAGTTTGACCACCCGGGGGTGATCGGCGGACTTGCCGCGGGTGTCGAACAGGGCGCGGGCGCGGTCGGCCAGGGCGTCCAGGTCTATCTCGCGGTGCGGCTGGAGCAGGATCGTCAGGTCGGCCGACTCGGCGGCTTCGAGGTAGTCGCCGACGCGCTCGACCGGGACCCCGTCGACCCGCCAGTCCTCGACGCGCGGGTCGAAGTAGACGAGTTCGGCGCCGCGGGCGAGGAGGTTCTCGGCGACGGCGAGGGCGGGGCTCTCGCGCTGGTCGGAGATGTCGGCCTTGTAGGTCACGCCGAGCAGCAGGACGCGGGAGCCGCGGACGGCCTTGCCCTGGTCGTTGAGCAGATCGGCCGCGCGGTTGACCACGTGGACGGGCATGCGCTGGTTGATCTCCTGCGCGAGCTCCACGAAGCGGAACGGGATGCCGAGCGAACGGACCTTGTAGGAAAGGTAGTTGGGGTCGATCGGGATGCAGTGCCCGCCGACGCCGGGGCCCGGGTAGAAGGGCGCGAAGCCGAAGGGCTTGGTGGAGGCGCAGCGGATCGCGTCCCACAGGTCGACGCCTATCTCACGGCAGAACATCGACATCTCGTTGACGAGGGCGATGTTCACGTGCCGGTAGGTGTTCTCCAGGAGCTTGGCCATCTCGGCCTCGCGGGTGCCCTTCGCCTCCACTACGCGCGTCACGAACCGCTCGTAGAGGGCGCGGGCGGCCTTGGTGCAGTCCGCGGTGACGCCGCCGACGACCTTGGGGGTGTTCTCCAGGCCGAAGGACGCGTTGCCCGGGTCGATGCGCTCGGGCGAGAACGCGAGGTGGAAGTCCTCGCCGACCTTCAGACCGCCGGCCTCGAGCTGCGGTCGGACGACCTCGTCGGTCGTGCCGGGGTACGTCGTCGACTCCAGGACGACGAGCGTGCCCGGCACGAGGTGGGCGGCGATGTCCCCGACGGCCGCGTGGACCGCGCCGAGGTCCGGTGAGCCGTACTCGGTCAGCGGGGTCGGCACGCAGATCACGACGGCGGCGGACTCGGCGATGACCTCGGGACGGTCCACGGCCTCGAAGCCCTGGCCGAGCATCGCGGCGACCTCGGCGTCCGTGATGTCGTCCACGTGGGAGCGGCCGGCGTTCAGGCCGTCGACGACGGTGCGGCTGCGGTCGAGGCCGACGACTCTCAGTCCGGCCGCCGCGGCCGAGCGGGCCAGGGGAAGACCCACGTAACCGAGCCCTACAACAACAAGATCCACCGTGGAGGATCTGCTCACGACATCATTCCCTACCCCGTTGGCACGGCACAGACAAGCGCGGGCGCCATGTGGTCGCCCGCGCGCATTTCGAACAAGTTCAGTTCAAGGAAGGCTAACAAGGCCTTCACAAACTCACTACACCGCTCAAAGTGCGCCTTGTCACGTCAGTATTCGTACAACCCTCGACGCACGTTGTGTGTCCCCTGTTACCGAGAGCCACTAAGCGGAGGGGCTCACACCGCTCGCCATGCCTCGAGCGCGAGGCCCGGTTCGTCCTTGCGGCGGGTGAGCAGCAGCTGTCCCGTCGACGGGGACAGCGTCGCCGCCACCACCCGGTCCTCCTCGTCCACCGCGAGCGACACCTCGGCGTCCGCGGGGAGTTGGGGTCCCGACTCGGTCCACCAGGCGCCCGCCGACTCCAGTTCGGTCGGGTAGGCGGCGAAGGCGACCCGTCCGCTCGTCGAGCGCTGGGCGATCAACGTGCAGTCGTGGCCGTCGAGTTCGCAGCGCACGGCACAGACCCGGCCGGGTCCGGCGGAGGACAGCAGCGCGGCCGGCTTGCCGCCGGGGCGCCAGGCGCACAGGTCGCCCGACTGGTCGGTGTAGAAGAGCGTGGTGCTCTCGGGAGAGGTGGCGAGGGCGTACAGGCTGCCCGGGCGCACCGGGGTCTCCAGGGCCTCGGTCAGCACGGGCGTCGCGCCCGCCTTCTCCTGCCGCCAGTGCACGATGCCGCCGGGGACGGCCGCGTACAGCTCGACGAGCCCCGACTCCCCCGTCACCGCCGCCAGGTCCTCCTCGACCCTGCTCCCCTTGAGGTCGCGCCAGGGACCCCAGCCGCCCTTCTCCTTCTGGCCGAGCATGCTCACCCCGAGCCCCCGGTTGCGCACGAAGACATGGGCGCGGCCATGGGCATCCACCGCGACGGCGGGCGTACCGGTGACGGCGCCCTTCTTGTTCGGGTGCCCGATCGGCACCCAGTCCAGAGCGGCGAGCCGGGGCCGGTAGTGGGTGGAGTGCACCAGGCCGGCCTCGCCGGCGACGGTGGGCCGCCAGGAGACCAGATGGGCATAGGCGTTGGCGCCGTGGCCGACTGCGGGGACCGCCGTCAGCTTCTGGCCGCCGCCGACCTTCTGCGCGGATGCCCAGGGGCCGCCCGGCAGGCGCTCCGCCCGGCACAGGAGGGCCTCGTCCGTCGGCAGGTAGACACTGAGCCGGCCGTCGCGGCCGCGTATGAACCAGTCGCCGTTCACCGGTTCACTCTAAGCGGCGCCCGCCGCTCCGCGCGGCCCGGCCCCGGCCGGTCACCCGCGTACGGCCGGTCGGGTGGGGGCGACAGACGCCGAGGAGGCAGGCTGGTGCCCAGCAGACGCCGTACGAGAAGGAAGTCGACCTCATGACCGACAAGCTCACCGTGGGTGTCCTGGGCACGGGCATCATGGGGGCCGCGATGGCCCGCAACCTCGCCCGCGCCGGGCACACCGTCCGCGCCTGGAACCGCACCCGCGCCAAGGCCGAGCCGCTCGCCGCCGACGGCGTCCGGGTCACCGACACGCCCGCCGAGACGGTCGAGGGCGCCGATGTGATCCTGACCATGCTCTACGACGGTCCCAGCACCCTCGACGTCGTCCGCGAGGCGGCTCCCGCGCTGCGCCCCGGTGTCGCCTGGGTGCAGTCGACCACCGCGGGACTCGACGGGGTCACGGAGCTGGCCGCGCTCGCCCACGAGCACGGACTGGTCTTCTACGACGCTCCCGTGCTCGGCACCCGACAGCCCGCGGAGGCCGGTCAGCTGACCGTGCTGGCGGCCGGTCCCGTCGAGGGACGGGCGCTGGTCGAGCCTGTTTTCGAAGCGGTAGGCGCGCGTACTCAGTGGACGGGCGAGGACGGTGCGGCCGGCACCGCCACCCGGCTGAAGCTGGTGGCCAACAGCTGGGTGCTCGCGGCCACGGCGGCGACCGGTGAGGTGCTGGCCCTCTCGCAGGCCCTCGACGTCGACCCGCAGCACTTCTTCGACCTCATCGCCGGGGGCCCGCTCGACATGGGCTATCTCAAGGCGAAGGCGGCGATGATCCTGGAGGAGCGGCTGACCCCGGCCCAGTTCGCGGTCGTCACCGCCGGCAAGGACGCCCGGCTGATCGTCGAGGCCGGCCGGCAGCACGGCGTACGCCTGGACGTGGCCGCCGCGAGCGCCGAGCGCATGGAGCGGGCGGCGGCGCAGGGGCACGCGGACGAGGACATGGCCGCGGCGTACTTCGCGAGCTTCGAGGAGAAGCCGGGGCAATGAGCGCGGTCCCCCGGTGAGCGGCGGCCGTGCGAACCTGGCCGTATGGACGAGAACGCTCCCCTGCTCCTGATCGTCGACGCCGCCAACGTCGTCGGGTCGGTGCCCGACGGCTGGTGGCGGGACCGGCGGGGGGCCGCGGAACGGCTGCGGGACCGGCTCGCGGCGGACGGTCTCCCCGGCCACACCGGTCCCGTGGAGATCGTCCTCGTGGTCGAGGGCTCGGCCCGCGGGGTGGAGTCCGTGCCCGGCGTCGACGTCGAGTCGGCGCCGGGCAGCGGTGACGACCACATGGTCGACCTGGTCGCGCGGGCCGGCGACCGCACCGTGCTGGTCGTGACCGCGGACCGTGAACTGCGGCGCAGGGTCACGGAGTTGGGCGCGCAGGTCACGGGTCCGCGCACGGTCCGGCCGACGTGACGGGCTACTTCCCGGTGCTCTCCCGAGTAGGGGCGCCCGCCTTGGCGAGGCCGCTGTGGGTGCGGCCGTAGAAGAAGTACACGACGAAGCCGATGGCCATCCAGATGGCGAAGCGGAGCCAGGTCTCGGCGGGCAGGTTGAGCATCAGCCACAGCGAGGCGAGCACCGAGACGATCGGCAGGGCCGGCACCAGCGGGGTGCGGAAGGAGCGCTCCAGGTCGGGGCGGGTCCGGCGCAGGATGATGACGCTGACCGCGACGATGATGAAGGCGAAGAGCGTGCCGATGTTCACCAGTTCGGCCAGTTCGCTGAGGCTTGTGAAGCCGGCCACGATCGCGATGACCACGCCGAGCAGGATGGTCGGCCGGTACGGGGTGCGGAACCTCGGGTGGGTGTGCGAGAAGAACCGCGGCAGCAGTCCGTCACGGCTCATCGCGAAGAACACCCGGGACTGGCCCAGGAGCAGGATCATGCAGACGGTCGTCAGGCCCACCGCCGCGCCGAAGCTGATCAGGCCCGCGAACCAGGGGTGTCCGGTGGACTTGAAGGCGTCGGCGAGCGGGGCGTCGATCGACAGTGAGCTGTACTTCTGCATACCGGTGACCACGATCGACACGGCGACGTAGAGCGTGGTGCAGATGATCAGGGAGCCGATGATGCCGCGCGGCACGTCCCGCTGCGGGTTGCGGGTCTCCTCGGCGGCGGTGGCCACGACGTCGAAGCCGATGAAGGCGAAGAAGACGACGGACGCTGCGGTGAAGATGCCCATGACACCGAAGTCGGAGGGCGCCCAGCCGAACATCAGCTGGATCAGCGGCGCTTGAAGGTTGCCGCCCGCCTCCACGGCCTGCGCCTTGGGGATGAACGGGTCGTAGTTGCCGCTCTTGATGAAGAAGGCGCCGGCGATGATGACGACGAGGACGACGGCCACCTTGATGGCGACGACGACGGTGGTGACCCGCGCGGAGAGCTTCATGCCGACCACGAGGATGGCGGTCAGCAGCAGCACCAGGGCGGCGGCGAGGATGTCGAAGCCGAACCCGGAGGCGCCGTCCCGGCCGCTGAGCGCCTCGGGCAGGTGCCAGCCCGCGTTGTCCAGCAGCGAGGCGATGTAGCCGGACCAGCCGACGGCCACCACCGCCGTTCCCAGGGCCAGTTCGAGGACCAGGTCCCAGCCGATGATCCAGGCGGGGAACTCACCGAGCGAGGCGTACGAGAAGGTGTACGCCGAGCCCGCGACCGGGACCGTCGAGGCGAATTCGGCGTAGCAGAGGGCGGCGAGGCCGCAGACCACTCCGGCGACGACGAAGGAGAGGGAGACGGCGGGTCCCGCGGTGTTCTTGGCGGCCGTGCCGGTGAGGACGAAGATGCCGGTGCCGATGATGACCCCGACGCCGAACACCGTCAGATCCAGTGCCGACAGGGACTTTCTGAGTGAGTGTTCGGGATCCTCGGTGTCCTTGATGGACTGCTCGATGTTCTTCGTTCTGAAGAGGGCGTTGCTCACGGGCGTACCTCCCACGCTGTGTCGTCCTCGACATGATCGAGAGGGGGCGTAGTCCGTATGCCCCGGCGCGAGCGGATTCACGCGGATGGGCCACTTTCACCACCCTTGCCGGTGGGGAAAGTGGCCCATCTCGGTGTACGTCAGTCCCGTGCGGGTTCGACCTCGCTGGCCGCGGTGTCGTAGCGCCCGTCCAGCTTGGAGACCAGCCCGGTGACCTGGCGGGCGATGTCGGGTGCGGTGAGGCCGATCTCCGCCATCACCTCGGCGCGGGAGGCGTGGTCGAGGAAGCGCGGCGGGATGCCGAAGTCGCGCAGCGGGACGTCGACGCCCGCGTCGCGCAGGGCCTGCGCGATCGCCGAACCGACGCCGCCGACACGGCTGTTGTCCTCGACGGTGACGACCACGCGGTGCCGCTCGGCGAGCGGGGCCATGGCCTCGTCCACCGGTTTGACCCAGCGCGGGTCGACGACGGTGGTGGAGATGCCCTGCTGGTCGAGGAGGCCGGCGATCTCCAGGCACATGGGGGCGAGGGCGCCCACGGAGACCAGCAGCACGTCGGGCGTGTCGGTGCCGGGCTCGCGCAGTACGTCCATGCCGCCGACGCGTCCGACGGCGGCGACGGCGGGGCCGACGGCGCCCTTGGAGAAGCGCACCACGGTCGGCGCGTCCTTGACCTGGACGGCCTCGCGCAGCTGGGCGCGGACCTGGTCGGCGTCGCGCGGGGCGGCGAGCCGGAGGCCGGGGACGACCTGGAGGATCGACATGTCCCACATGCCGTTGTGGGAGGCGCCGTCGGTGCCGGTGACGCCGGCCCGGTCCAGGACGAAGGTCACCCCGCACTTGTGCAGGGCCACGTCCATCAGGACCTGGTCGAAGGCGCGGTTGAGGAAGGTGGCGTAGACGGCGAAGACGGGGTGCACCCCGCCGGTGGCGAGGCCGGCCGCGGAGACGGCGCCGTGCTGCTCGGCGATGCCGACGTCGTAGATCCGGTCCGGGAAGGCGTCCGCGAACTTCTTCAGGCCGACCGGCTGGAGCATCGCGGCGGTGATCGCGACGATGTCCTCGCGCTCCTTGCCGAGCGCGACCATCTCGTCGCCGAAGACGGAGGTCCAGTCGGCGCCGGAGGCCTTGATCGGCAGACCGGTGTCGGGGTGGATGGGGCCGATGCCGTGGAAGCGGTCGGCCTCGTCCTGGAGGGCGGGCTGGTAGCCGCGGCCCTTCTCGGTGAGGCAGTGCACGATGACCGGGCCGCCGAAGCGCTTGGCGCGGGCGAGCGCCGACTCCAGGGCCTCGATGTCGTGGCCGTCGATGGGGCCGACGTACTTCAGGCCGAGGTCCTCGAACATGCCCTGCGGGGCGATGAAGTCCTTCAGACCCTTCTTCGCGCCGTGCAGCGTCTCGTAGAGGGGCTTGCCGACGACCGGAGTGCGGCCCAGGAGGTCCTTGCCGCGGGCCAGGAAGCGCTCGTAGCCGTCGGTGGTCCGCAGGGTCGCCAGGTGGTTCGCGAGGCCGCCGATGGTCGGTGCGTAGGACCGCTCGTTGTCGTTGACGACGATCACCAGGGGGCGGTCCTTGGCGGCGGCGATGTTGTTCAGCGCCTCCCAGGCCATGCCGCCGGTGAGCGCGCCGTCACCGATCACGGCGACCACGTGGTCGTCGCGTTCGAGGATCTGGTTGGCCTTCGCGAGGCCGTCGGCCCAGCCGAGGACGGTGGAGGCGTGGCTGTTCTCGATGACGTCGTGCTCGGACTCGGCCTGCGAGGGGTAGCCCGAGAGGCCGCCCTTCATCTTCAGCTTCGAGAAGTCCTGGCGGCCGGTGAGCAGCTTGTGCACGTAGGACTGGTGCCCGGTGTCCCACAGCACCCGGTCCTTCGGGGACTCGAAGACGCGGTGCAGGGCGAGGGTCAGTTCGACCACCCCGAGGTTGGGGCCGAGGTGGCCGCCGGTCTTGGAGACCGCGTCGACCAGGAAGGTCCGGATCTCCTCGGCCAGCTGGTCCAGCTGCTCCAGGCTGAGCCGGTCCAGATCGCGCGGTCCCGTGATGCGGGTCAGCAGCGGCACCCGTGCCTCCTTGCAGTAAAAGCTGTCGCCGGGCTTGTCGAGTCTAATGTTCCGTCTTTGCGGACCGCGCCCGGGCTGTGCGTCGTACGTCACGCGATCGGCTGTACCCAAGAACACCTTTACCTATGACCCGACCGGTTTTCCCGGCGCACGACAATGCCCGGCACCTGCGGGGTGCCGGGCATTGTCGTGCTCAGGTGGGACCGTTACGCGCGTCCCGCCGTCTTCTGCGTCTTCCGGGTGACCGCGTCGATGACGACGGTCGCCAGCAGCACGCCACCGGTGATCATGTACTGGACCGGGGAGGCGATGCCCTCCAGGGCCAGGCCGTACTGGATCGAGACGATCACGAGGACACCCAGCAGGGCGTTCCAGGTGCGGCCACGGCCACCGAACAGCGACGTACCACCGATGACCGCCGCGGCGATCGCGTTCATCAGGAGGTCACCGCCGCCGGCGCCCTGGTTGGCGGAGGCGATCTTCGAGGCGATGAACAGACCGCCGATCGCGGCGAACGTGCCGGAGATCGCGAAGACCGAGATCCGGATCATGTCCACGTTGATACCGGCACGCCGGGAGGCCTCGACGCTGCCGCCGAGGGCGAAGATCTTGCGACCGTAGGTGGTGCGGCGGAGCACGAAGTCCGTGAGCAGCAGCACACCGACGAAGATCACGACGGCCAGCGGCAGGCCCTTGTACTGGTTGTAGACGGCCGCGACGGCGAACGCCACGATCGCCAGCAGCACCGTGCGCAGGATGGTCTCGCTCACCGGCCTCGACGGCACGCCGGCGGCCTCGCGGCGCCGGTTGCCGAGGAAGGAGGTGACGAAGAACAGCACCACGACGGCGATGGCCAGACCGTAGGAGGCGGCCACGTCGGTGAAGTAGTAACCGGTCAGCTTGGCCACCAGGCCCTCGCTGTCCAGGTTGATCGTGCCGCTGTCGCCCAGGATCTGGAGCATGAAGCCGTTCCAGAAGAGCAGACCGGCCAGGGTGACGGCGAACGCCGGGACACCGATCTTCGCGAAGAAGAAGCCGTGCAGCGCACCGGCGACCGTGCCGGTGAGGATGGCCAGCACCAGCGCGAGCCACGCGGCCATGCCGTGCGTGACGGTGAGCACCGCGTAGGCGGCACCCGCGACACCGGAGACCGAGCCGACCGACAGGTCGATCTCGCCGAGCAGCAGGACGAACACGATGCCGACGGCGATCATGCCCGTGCCGACCATGGCGACGGAGATGTCGGACAGGTTGCCCGCGGTGAGGAAGTTGGAGTTGAGGCTCTGGAAGATGATCCAGATGATCGCCAGACCGATGACGACCGGGATCGCGCCCAGGTCACCGGCCTTCATCTTCCGCTTGAACTCGGTGAGGTAGCCCGCGAAGCCCTGTTCGCGCACCAGCAGCCGGGGGTCGACGACGGTGGCCGCACCGGCCGCCGCCTCGGGGTTCTCCACGACGTGGTCCTCGGGAGACGGGGACGTCTTGTCGATGCTCACTTCTTGATCTCCCCAGTGCTGCGCGCCGCACGACGGGTCACGGCGTTGTCCGTGGCACCGGTGATGGCGGAGATGATCTCTTCCTGCGAGGTCGACTTGACCTCGAAGACGCCGTTGTTGCGGCCCAGCCGCAGGACGGCGACCTTGTCCGCGACCGCCTTCACATCGGCCATGTTGTGGCTGATGAGCAGGACGGCGAGACCGCGCTCGCGCAGCCGCTCGACGAGGTCGAGTACCTGGGCGGTCTGCTCGACACCGAGGGCGGCGGTGGGCTCGTCGAGGATGACCAGCTTGGGCTCGCCGAGCATGGAGCGGGCGATCGCCACGGTCTGGCGCTGACCGCCGGAGAGCGAGGCGATCGGGATGCGGACGCTGGGGATGCGGATGGACAGCGTGTCGAGGAGCTCGCGGGAGCGGCGCTCCATCTCGACCTCGTCCAGGATCGTGAACTTACGGATCTCCCGGCCCAGGTAGAGGTTGCCGACGACGTCGATGTTGTCGCACAGCGCGAGGTCCTGGTACACCGTCGCGACACCGAGGTGCTGGGCGTCGTGCGGCCTGTTGATCTGGACGGCCTTGCCTTCCCATTCGATGACGCCCTCATCGATGGGATGCACGCCGGCGATCGTCTTGACCAGCGTGGACTTTCCGGCGCCGTTGTCGCCCACCAGGGCGACCACCTCACCGGCGTGGACCTCGAGCTCTACATCGGTGAGCGCCTGAACGGCACCGAATCGCTTCGAGACCCCGCGCAACGCCAGCACGGGCGTAGCGGACACGTGAACCATCTCCTTCGCCGCCTGACCCGGCGGGAGGTTGTGCAGAAAAATTTGGGGGGAATGTTCCGTCCGGCGCCCCGCTTAGCTTGCGGGGCTGTTGGTGCGGGGCGCCGGAGGAGTCCGGGTGGTGCGGTCCCCGTCTCCCCCTGGAGGGAGCCGTGTAGGGGAATTCAAGAGCGAATTCCCCTACCTGGAAAGGGACTTGCGGCTACTTACTCAAGACCGATCTTCTTGCAGTCCGCGGCGTACGCCGAGGTGCAGATGTCGCCCACCGTGTAGATGCCGTCCTTGATGACGGTGTCCTTGATGTTGTCCTTGGTCAGCGCGACAACGCCGATGATCTTGGACGGGATGCCCTTGTCCGACGGGCTGTCGACCTTGTCGGGCGCGACCGAGGCGAGGTCCTTGCCCTGCGCGACGGCGACGGCCAGCTCGGCGACCGTGTTGGCCTCTTCGGGGTAGGGCTTGTAGACGCTCATGTACTGCGTGCCGGCGACGATGCGCTGGACACCCGCGAGCTCCGCGTCCTGGCCGGTGACCGGGACGTTGAGACCGGCGGCCTTGAGGGCGGTGATGATACCGCCGGCCATGCCGTCGTTGGCGGAGTAGACGCCGATGATGTTCTTCTTGCCCAGGGCCGAGATCGCCGCCTCCATGTTGGCGTTGGCGTTCTCCGGCTTCCAGTCCTTGGTGTCGTACTCCTTGCCGATGTTCACCTTGCCGTCGAGGACGGAGTGAGCACCCTTCTTGAACAGGGCGGCGTTCGGGTCGGTGACCGCGCCGTTCATCATGACGATCTTGCCGGACTTGGCCTTGGAGCCGAGCGCCGTGAGGAGGGCCTCACCCTGGGTCTTGCCGACGGTCTCGTTGTCGAACGAGGTGTAGGCGCTGATCGGACCCTCGGCCAGACGGTCGTAGGCGACGACCGGGATACCGGCGTCCTTGGCCTTCTGGACCGAGCTCTTGATGGCCGCGGAGTCCACCGCGTCGACGATCAGCACGTCCACCTTGTTGGTGATCATGGTGTCGACCTGCTGGTTCTGGGTGGTGGCGTCCTGCTTCGCGTTGGCGTAGACGACCGTGCCCTTGTTGTTCGTGAGCTCCTTGACCTTCTTCTCGATCAAGGGGCGGTCGAACTTCTCGTAACGCGCGGTCTGGTTCTCGGGGAGAAGCAGACCGACCTTGATGTTGTCGCCCTTGTTGCTGCTGGCCGACTTGGAAGAGTCGGCCTTGTCACCGGATTCCTTCGCACTGCCACAGGCGGCGAGGGAAACTGCCATCGCACCGGCGGCGACGGCAAAGGCGGCACGACGCATACGCGTGTTCACTTCAGAAACCTCCCTGACGAGGCCGCGTCGTTGCGGCCGAGGTGGCTGGAAGTCAACTCGGCCGCACGTGCGACGTCAAGAAGTAAATCCTTAACGGGTTGGCAACGGTGCCATCCGTTCTCTAAGTGAAGGCAGGTGCCGCCGCAGCGAGCGAGCCGTCCAAAAGGGTCGAATCACCCATCTCGCTGAGCGCGAGAGCGAGTGCTCCGAGCACCTCCGCACGGCCTCCAAGTGCCCCCGGGAGAACGGACAGTTGCCGTGCCGCGCTGGGGATCGCGTAGCGGCCGACAGACTCCCTGATCGGGCCGAGCACCAGCTCACCGGCCTCGGCGAGATCACCGCCAAGGACCACTCGGCTCGGGTTCAGCAGATTGCAGAGATTGGCGACTCCACTGCCGATGTGTCGGCCGACGTCGGCGATCACCCGACGACAGCCCGGGTCTCCGTCCCTGGCCAGGCGCACGACGCCCTCCATGGTCAGGTCGGTGCCGTGGCTCGACTGGAGCAACGGAAGGACATAGCGCGCCGCCGTGAACGTCTCCAGACATCCCCGGTTCCCGCAGCGGCAGACGGGACCGGATTCATCGAGTGTAATATGTCCGATTTCTCCCGCAGTTCCACCCGGCCCGCGGTAGATCTTCCCGTCTATCACCAGTCCGGCCCCGACACCGCTCGCGACCTTGATGTATGCAAGATCACGCACGCCTCTGCCGCTGCCCCAGACCAGTTCGCCCAGTGCACCCAGATTGGCGTCGTTGTCCACGTGCACGGGCACGCCGAGCCGCCCCCGCAGCTCCTCGGCGGGCTTGGTGCCGGTCCAGCCCGGCAGGATCGCCGTGGAGCCCAGCGTGCCGGACTCGACGTCGATCGGTCCGGGTACGCCGAGGCCGATCCCGGCGATCTTGGAGCGGTCCACGCCGGTCGCCGCGATCAGGCGGTTGACCAGCTCTTCCGCCCGGTCGAAGCCCTGCGTCGAGGAGGCGTCCACGTCCAGCGGCTCGGACTCCTCGGCCAGCACCTGGTGGGCGAGGTTCCCGACCGCGACGCGCAAATGCGTGTGCCCGAAGTCGACGCCGATCACGATGCCGGCGTCCCCGCTCAGGGACACGCTGCGGGCTCTGCGTCCGCCGGCCGAGGTGGGTGTGACCTCGACGGTTCCGCCGTCCTTCAACTCCCGGACGATGTTGGAGACCGTGGCGGCCGACAGGCCCGTGGTCCTGGCGATCTCCGCCTGCGTGAGCGACCCGGCCAGCCGGACGGCCCGTACCACCCGTTCCAGGTTGGCTCGGTGCAGTGACGACTGCGACCCCGGAGTCTCCACGACGACCTCCTGCGCACGGGACCGCTTCGATGAGGCCCCGTCTATGTCCAACTAGTGAACTCTAAGCTGAGCCGTTCGGGTTGCCTCCCGTCAAGAGGTTGAACCGGATCGGGGTCCGCGCCCGCACATATGAGCGCGCCGCCCCCGACCCGGGAGCGGCGCGCGCACGGTCGGGTGCGGAGTGCTACTTCAGCGTCGCAGAGGTCAGGCCGGCCTGCACCTGGCGCTGGAAGGACAGGTAGACCACCAGCATCGGGATCATGGCGATCGTGACGCCCGCGAAGAGCACGGGCAGGTCGGAGGCGTACCCCTGTTGCTGCTGGAGCTGGATGAGGCCCTGGGTGAGGACGTAGCGCTCCGGATCGCCGCCCTTCTGCGGCTGCATCAGGACCGTCGGCAGGATGAACTGGTTCCACTGACCCAGCGTGTTGAAGATGCCGACGCTGATCAGGCCCGGCTTCGCCATGGGCAGCATGACCTGGAAGAACGTCCGGGTGTGCGAGGCCCCGTCCAGGACCGCGGCCTCGTGCACCGCCGTCGGCAGGGTCCGGAAGAAGGCGTGCATGAAGAAGACCGTGAACGGCATCGAGTAGGCGACGTAGACCAGGATCAGACCCTGGTACGTGTTCAGCATGTCCAGCCGTTTGACCATGAAGAACAGCGGGACCAGGGCGAGGAACACGGGGAACATCGCGCCCGCGACGAAGAAGTAGTACAGCAGGCGGTTGCCCCAGAACTCGTAGCGCGCCAGCACGTACGCGGCCATCGAGCCGAGCAGCATCGTCAGCGGCACGGAGAACGCCAGAACGATGACTGTGTTGATGAAGTAGTCGCCGATGCCCTTGTCCCAGGCCCGCGAGAAGACGTCGAAGGACCAGTGCTGCGGCCAGCCGAAGGCGGAGCCGCCGATCTGGGCGTCGGTCTTGAAGGAGCTCAGCACGAGCCACAGCAGCGGCAGCACGATCAGCAGGCCCCACAGGGCGAGGAAGCCGTGCGAGAAGGCGTTCAGTACGGTGCCCTCGCCGCGCCGGTCGCCGGGCGCCGCCGGGGTCTTGCCGACCGCGGGCCGGGGCGGGACCGGGCCGCCCGCGGGGGTCGTCTCCTTGAGAGGTGCGCTCATCGTCGTCTCTTCCGCTCAGTACTCGATGCGGTCGCGGCGGGTGGCGCGCAGCGTGACCACGGACAGGACCAGGGTCAGGAGGAGCATCACGACGCCCATGGCGCAGGCGTAGCCGCTCTTCCCGTAGTAGAGGAAGTTGCGCATCATCACGGTGGCCATGACCTCGCTGTCGTGGTCGGGGCCGCCGCCGTACGCGCCCATGTTCGCGGTCATCGAGGAGACCAGGACGAACATGTCCATCGCCACGATGCCCAGATACACCCAGGCGGTCTGTACGGAGTCCCACAGCAGGGGCAGGGTGATGCGGAAGAAGGACTGGGAGCGGTTCGCGCCGTCGATCAGGGCGGCCTCGTAGATGTCCCGCGGGATGGACTGCATGGCGGCCGAGAACAGCACCAGATAGAAGCCGACGCCGTGCCAGACGACGACCAGCATCAGGGCCCACAGCACCAGGTTGGGCTCGTTGAGCCATTCCACCGGATTCTGTGAGTCGACCAGCCCGATTTTCGTCAGGACGCCGTTGAGCAGGCCGCCTTCGTCGCTGCGGTAGATCGCGTTGAACAGCACCGCGAGAATCGCGAGCGAGAGGACCTGCGGGAAGAAGTAGACGATTTTGTAGAACTTGGATCCGGCGACGCCCTGCACTCCGCCGGCGCGTGAACGCCCGCCCGCGTTCAGCATGAAGGCGAAGAAGAGGGCGAGCAGAATGGTGATCACCGGGATGAACACCAGGAACAGGATGTTGTGCCAGATCGCCTTGAGGAAGATGTCGTCCTGGAAAAGCGCCTTGTAGTTGTCGAGACCGACGAAATTGAAGGTCTGCGACTCGCCCTGCCAGTCGGTGAGCGAATAGCCGAACGTCTGGATGTACGGCCAGATGACGAAGATCAGATAGAGCGCCACGGGAGCGAAGAGAAATCCCGCGACGAACCTGTACTGCCCTTTGCGCATTGGCGTTCCTGCCCCTGATGCTCCGGTCGGCACCCGCGCCCCTCGAAGGGGACGCGGGTGCCGGACGACGTGCTGCTCCTGCCAAGGCCTGTCCGGCGGATCATGTCGGCGTCGCGGGCCCTGGCACGCACATCTGCCGCGTTGTCGTCGGTCGCCGACTCCCCCACGCTCGGCTTCGCTCGCGCGGGGGGACCCCCATCGCGTCGACTCCCTCCTCCGCCTTGCAGCTGCACGCACCAGACCCCGCTCGGCTCGGCCAAGACGCACCGCACCTCACAGCCGACCTGATCCGCCGGACAGGCCTAGTCGCGGTGGTTCTTCTTCGAGGCCGGGTCCTTGGCCTGCTTGTCGACCGCGGCCTGGCAGCGCTTGAGCCACTCCTTGGGCTGGATGCGCTTGGCCATCAGCTCGTTGGACGCGGCCTCGATGGCGGTGCCCATCTCGCTGTACCACTCGGTGTAGAGGAAGCGGAAGGTGTTGTCACCGGCCGCCTTGGACGCCTCGACCGTGGACTGGGTGCCCGGGCGCAGCTTCACGCTCGGGTCGACGCCGTCCTTGAGGATGGTCAGCGAGTTGGCCTCCTTGGCGAACGTCGTCGACCACTCCTTGGAGAGCATCAGCCGCATGAACTCCTTGGCGCCGGCCAGGTTGCTCGCCTTCTTCGGGATGATGAAGGGCTCGCCGGAGCCGGCCCGGATCGCCTCGAAGGGGAGCTTGCTGTCGGGCAGCACGGGCATCGGCATGAACTTCATGTCGAAGTCCGCGGGCGTCTGCTTGAGCTGCTCGTTCTCCAGCCAGGAACCGCAGGTGATGAAGGCGGCCTTGTACTGGTTCCACCGGGTCTGCGACTCGGTGTGGGTCAGGCCGTTGGTGCCGGGCATCAACAGGCCCTTCTCGACGATCTCGTAGATCGCCTCGACACCCGCCTGCGCCGCCTCGGACCCCACGAAGGCCTTGGGGTCGAGGTTGTCGATCGCCTTCATGGCGTCCAGACCGCCCTTCTTGGCGATCATGTCCATGATGGCGACATTGATGTAGTACGGGTACTTGCCCTGGTGGGCCAGGCCGCCGATGCCGTCCTTCTTGGCCGCCTGACAGACGGTGATGAAGTCCGCCCAGGTCTTCGGCTCCTCCCAGCCCTTCTCCTTGAAGAGCTTGCCGGAGTACCACAGGCCCCACACCGTGTAGATGTAGTTGAGGGCGACGATCTTGCCCTCCTGGAGGCCCGGGTCGAGCGTGCCCGGGATGACGGTGTCGCGCACCTTCTTGGACGGGTCGTCGACCGACGGGGCGTCCAGGACCACGGCCAGGTCGAGGAGTTGGCCGTTGCGGTTGAGGACGTCGATCTTGATCTGCTGGGCGCCGGAGTCGTCGACGATGTCCGGCGGGGTGCCGCCGTTGAAGCGCGGCTGGAGCTTGCCGGTGATCTCCTGGGTGCCGGTGTGGGTGGAGGTGATGCCCCACTTCGTCTTGAAGCTGGCCTCCCACGCCTTGGCGTAGTCGTCGCCGTAACCGCCCTTGAAGACGACCACGTCGAGCTTGGTCCCCTTCTTCACCCCGAACGGGTTCGACTTGGACGTCTTGCCCTGGCTGTCGTTGGTGTCTCCCGAGTCGTCGTCCCCGCCGCCGCTGGCACACGCCGACAGGAAGCTCATCGTGGGTACGGCGATCAGACCCAGTGCGGCGGACCGCCGGATCAGATCGCGGCGGCCGACGCCCGCCGCGTCGTTGTTCTCGGAACCGCTGTTCTCGGCGGAAGTGGATCCCATGCTCAAGTCCTCGCCTTCTCCAGGACTCAGGCGGTGAACCGGATCCTCCCGGCACCGCGGTCAGGTCAAGCAGGGTCGTGCAGGAGTAACGAATCATGCCGTGCGGATCATGACGAACGCATCGGGTGAATCGCCGACAGGTATAGTCCACTTCCCGCCAACGGAGCAAGATCGAATGCAAGGTTGGCCGTTGGTCTTATCCGAGTTGAGACCTCGCGGAAATATGAGCCCCCTGTGGGCGCCTTGCCGGAAAAATCCGCGACATAGGCCCCGAATGCCACACTCAACACCCTTGACATCCCTGGCCACTTGACCCACTACTGGGTTCTGCGCCTGGAAGGTGACAACGTTGTCCGATCGCGCAGGGAGGGTGCCGGAGATGGTGCGGTACAGAACGAGACACAGATGGGGAACGGCCGTCGTACTGACGGCCGCTTTTGCTTTGGCGGTGGGCTCCCAGGGAGCGGCGACAGCGCTTTCTGCGAAGCCCAAGCCGGCCGACCGGGAGTTCTCGTCCTCCTTCGAGGCGGGTGATCCGGCGCCGGACTGGCTGAACACGGTCGACACGAAGCCCGACGGGACCAAGCGGGCCTCGGGCGTCGACGGCGGCTACAGCACCGGCATCCCGGGCAACGTGTCCGACCACGTCACGGACGTCCGGGCCAGCTCGGAGAACACCGGCGGCGGCGAGGTGAAGGAGAACCTCGTCGACGGCGAGGCCGGCACCAAGTGGCTGACCTTCGAGCCCACCGGCTGGGTCGAGTTCGACCTCGACAAGCCGGCCAAGATCGTGACGTACGCGCTTACTTCCGCCAACGACTTCGACGAGCGCGACCCCAAGGACTGGACCCTCCAGGGCTCCACGGACGGCAAGGACTGGAAGACGGTCGACACCCGCTCCGGTGAGACCTTCTCCGAGCGCTTCCAGACCAAGACCTACGACCTCGCCGAGCCGGCCGAGTACGCGCACTTCCGCCTCGACATCACCAAGAACAACGGCGCCTCCGACATCCTGCAACTCGCCGACGTCCAGTTCTCCACCGGCGGCAGCGGCGGCCCGGTGCCGCAGGACATGCTGACGCTGGTCGACCGCGGCCCGGCGGGCTCGCCGACCGCGAAGGCGGGAGCGGGCTTCACCGGCAAGCGGGCGCTGCGGTACGCGGGACGCCACACCGCCGACGGCCAGGCGTACTCGTACAACAAGGTCTTCGACGTGAACGTGTCCGTGCGGCGGGACACCGAACTGTCGTACCGGATCTTCCCGTCGATGGCTGACGGTGACCTCGACTACGACGCCACGAACGTCTCCGTCGACCTGGCCTTCACCGACGGCACCTATCTGAGCGACCTGGGCGCGACCGACCAGCACGGCTTCGGTCTGACGCCGAAGGCGCAGGGCGCCGCGAAGATCCTGTACGTCAACCAGTGGAACAACGTGGTCTCGGGGATCGGGTCGGTCGCGGCCGGCAAGACCGTCGACCGGATCCTGGTGGCGTACGACTCCGCGAAGGGCCCGGCGAAGTTCCGCGGCTGGCTGGACGACGTGAAGATCGACCGGGCGGCGAAGGAGAAGCCGAAGGCGCATCTGTCGGACTACGCCCTCACCACCCGCGGCACCAACTCCAGCGGCGGCTTCTCGCGCGGCAACAACTTCCCCGCGACCGCCGTGCCGCACGGCTTCAACTTCTGGACGCCGGTGACCAACGCGTCCTCGCTGAGCTGGCTGTACGACTACGCGCGGGCCAACAACGACGACAACCTGCCGACGATCCAGGCGTTCAGCGCGAGCCATGAGCCCAGCCCCTGGATGGGCGACCGGCAGACCTTCCAGGTGATGCCCTCGGCGGCCTCCGGCACCCCGGAAACCGGCCGTGAGGCACGGGAGTTGGCGTTCCGGCACGAGAACGAGATCGCGCGGCCGTACTACTACGGCGTCACGTTCGAGAACGGTCTCAAGACCGAGCTGACGCCGACCGACCACGCGGCGACGATGCGCTTCACCTTCCCCGGTGACGACGCGAACGTGCTGTTCGACAACGTGACCGACCAGGCCGGGCTCACGCTCGACCCGGCGACCGGGACCTTCACCGGCTACTCGGACGTCAAGTCGGGCCTGTCGACCGGCGCGACCCGGCTGTTCGTCTACGGCACCTTCGACAAGCCCGTCAAGGACGGCTCGTCCAGCGGGGTCAAGGGGTACCTGAAGTTCGACGCCGGCGCCGACCGCACCGTGACGCTGCGCATCGCGACTTCGCTGATCAGCATCGACCAGGCCAAGGACAACCTCCGCCAGGAGATCCCGGACGGCACGTCCTTCGACTCGGTCAAGAAGAAGGCCCAGCGCACCTGGGACAGGATCTTCGACAAGGTCGAGGTCGAGGGCGCCACGGCGGACCAGCTGACCACGCTGTACTCCAGCATGTACCGGCTGTACCTGTACCCCAACTCCGGCTTCGAGAAGGTCGGTTCGAAGTACCAGTACGCCTCCCCGTTCTCGCCGATGCCGGGGCCCGACACCCCGACGCACACCGGCGCGAAGATCGTGGACGGCAAGGTGTACGTCAACAACGGCTTCTGGGACACCTATCGGACCACCTGGCCGGCGTACTCCTTCCTGACGCCCTCTCAGGCGGGCGAGATGGTCGACGGGTTCGTGCAGCAGTACAAGGACGGCGGCTGGACCTCGCGCTGGTCCTCCCCCGGCTACGCGGACCTGATGACCGGCACCTCCTCGGACGTGGCGTTCGCGGACGCGTACGTCAAGGGCGTCGACTTCGACGCCAAGTCGGCCTACGACGCGGCCGTGAAGAACGCGACCGTCGTGCCGCCGTCGTCGGGTGTGGGCCGCAAGGGCATGGCGACCTCGCCGTTCCTCGGCTACACCAGCACCGACACCGGCGAGGGCTTCTCCTGGGCGATGGAGGGCTACGTCAACGACTACGGCATCGCGCAGATGGGCAAGGCGCTCTACAAGCAGACCAAGGACAAGCGCTACAAGGAGGAGTCGGAGTACTTCCTCAACCGTGCCCAGGACTACGTGAACCTCTACGACTCCAAGGCCGGCTTCTTCCAGGGCAAGGACGCCAAGGGCAACTGGCGCGTCGACTCCGCCAAGTACGACCCCAAGGTGTGGGGTTACGACTACACGGAGACCGACGGCTGGGGCTACGCCTTCACCGCCCCGCAGGACAGCCGGGGCCTTGCCAACCTGTACGGCGGCCGCGGCGCGCTGGGCGACAAGCTCGACGAGTACTTCTCCACCCCGGAGACGGCCTCGCCCGAGAACGTCGGTTCCTACGGCGGTGTCATCCACGAGATGACCGAGGCGCGGGACGTGCGACTTGGCCAGTACGGGCACTCCAACCAGGTGGCCCACCACGTCATCTACATGTACGACGCGGCGGGCGAGCCCTCCAAGGCGCAGAAGAACGTCCGCGAGGTGCTCTCCCGCCTCTACACCGGCAGCGAGATCGGGCAGGGCTACCACGGCGACGAGGACAACGGCGAGCAGTCGGCCTGGTACCTCTTCTCCGCGCTGGGCTTCTACCCGCTGGTGATGGGCAGCGGCGAATACGCCATCGGCTCCCCGCTGTTCAAGAAGGTCACCGTGCACCTGGAGAACGGCGAGGACCTCGTCGTCAAGGCGCCGAAGAACAGCGACAAGAACATCTACGTGCAGGGCCTCAAGGTCAACGGCCACAACTGGACGTCGACTTCGCTCCCGCACTCGCTGCTGGAGGAGGGCGGTGTCCTCAACTTCGACATGGGCTCGAAGCCGTCCTCGTGGGGCACCGGCAAGAACGCGGGTCCCGTCTCCATCACCCAGGACGACAAGGCGCCGACGCCGCGTGCGGACGTGCTGAAGGGTGACGGGGCGCTGTTCGACAACACCTCGGCGACCAACGCGACGGTGACGTCGGTCGATCTGCCGGTCACCGGCGACACGAAGGGGCTCCAGTACACGCTCACCTCGTCCGCCGACCACACCAAGGCACCGACCGGGTGGACCCTTCAGGGCTCGAACGACGGGACCACGTGGAAGACGCTCGACAAGCGGTCCGGCCAGTCCTTCACCTGGGACCGGCAGACCCGGGCGTTCAGCGTGAACTCGCCGGGCACGTACGGGAAGTACCGCCTGGTGTTCGACGCGGAGGCCACGGTCTCGGAGGTCGAACTGCTCGCGTGAGCGGGTGAGTCGGGGCCGCACGGCGGCCTGTGAACGGCTCCGAGGGGGGACGTGTCGAGTGTGACGCGTCCCCCTTCAATTTTCCCTTCGTTCAGCGGCTCAGGGTCGTCTCCTGCCCCATGTGCGACAGCTTCTCGGGGTTGCGGACGGCGTAGAGGCCGGTGACGAGGCCGTCGTCGATGCGTACCGCCAGCACGGTGTCGACCTCGCCGTCGAACCGGAAGACCAGCGCGGGGAAGCCGTTGACCAGTGCCGGACCCAGCTCCCAGTCGGCGACCCGGCCCAGTCCCGCCAGCAGCAGCCTGCCCACCTTGTCGGCCCCCGTGACGGGCCGCAGCACGGCCTGTTTGACCCCGCCCCCGTCGCCCAGCAGGACGACGTCCGGGGCGAGCACGTCGAGCAGGCTCTGCAAGTCGCCGGTGTCGACGGCCCGTTGGAAGGCTTCGAGCGCGTGCCGGGTCTCGGTCGCGGAGACGGCCCCGCGCGGCCGGCGTGAGGCGACGTGTGCCCGGGCCCGGTGCGCGATCTGGCGGACCGCGACCGGGGTCTTGTCGACGGCCTCGGCGATCTCGTCGTAGTCGAGGTCGAACACCTCGCGCAGCACGAACACCGCCCGCTCGGTGGGCGCGAGGGTCTCCAGCACCAGCAGCATCGCCATGGAGACGCTGTCCGCGAGCTCGACGTCCTCGGCCACGTCCGGGGCGGTCAGCAGCGGCGCGGGCAGCCAGGAGCCGACGTAGGACTCCTTGCGCCGGGCGAGCGTGCGCAGCCGGCTCAGGGCCTGGCGCGTGGTGATCCGGACCAGGTACGCGCGCTGGTCGCGCACCGTGTCCAGGTCGACGCCGGACCACCGCATCCACGTCTCCTGGAGGACGTCCTCGGCGTCGGCGGCCGAGCCGAGCATCTCGTAGGCGACCGTGAACAGCAGATTCCGGTGGGCGACGAACGCCTCGGTGGCCGTGTTCTGCGCGGTCTCGCTGTTCTCGCTCGTCACCGACTGCTCCCGCCTGCTCGTTCTCGACGATGTCACGCGCACAAGACGCCGGCCACCGCCGCTCTGTGACACCCAAGCGCGGTGGCGTACGTCACATGGCCGTCCTGTCACACGGAGCGGGGCGCCGGCATCTCTTGTGCATCCGACGCAGCGCAACGCGGCGCCACACCCCGAGTGAGGACGAGATCATGGAAGCTCGATTCAACCTGTTCGAGAACGAGATCGCCGCCAAGTTCACCAAGCGGTTCGCCAACACGAGCCTGGTGATCGAGCAGTCACCGCTGCCCAAGTCGACGCAGGAGCTGGTGTCGTTGCGCGCCAGCCAGATCAACGGCTGCGGCTGGTGCATCGATTACCACACCAAGGAGATGGCGGCGGCCGGCGAGACCTCGGTCCGGCTGATGCTGGTGGCCGCGTGGCGCGAGTCCACCGTGTTCACCGAGGCCGAGCAGGCCGCGCTGGCCTTCGCCGAGGAGGGCACCAGGATGGCGGACGCCCAGCTGGGCGTGTCCGACGAGACCTGGGACCAGGTGCGCAAGCACTACGACGACGACCAGATCGCCGCGCTGGTGTGCCTGGTCGCGCTGATCAACGCGGCCAACCGGCTCGCCGTGATCGTGCACCAGAAGGGCGGTTCGTACGAGGTCGGCATGTTCAGTGCCTCGCGCTGAAGGAGCGGGGCGTACGCCGCCGTCGACCCGGTGTGCCGAGTCGACCGGCGGCGCCCACGGGGAACTCCTCGGTCAGCCGGTCGCGAGGGTGAACACGTGCAGGTCCGTGTTCTGCGGCAGTTGCACGCTCGCGATCGTCCTGCCGTCCGGTGCGGCGAAGGCCTTGGTGGCGAAGACGTACGTCGCCACCGGGTCCTTGTCCGCGCCGGCCACGTTGCGGTACGCGGCCTTGGCGACGACCACGTTGCCGTACTGGACGGTGCCGCCGCCTCCGCCGACGGTCCAGTCGGTGAAGGACAGGTCGACCGTGCCGGTGCTGCCGTCGGTGTAGGTGACCGTGGCGCTGGTCCGCTGGTTGCCGTTGACCGCGCTGCCGACGAACGACAACTTGCTTGCCGGCTGGTCGAGTCGGACGGTCTGTCCGGCCGCGTAGGCGTTGTCGGGACGGGCGGCGGGCGAGTTGGGCCAGGTGAAGGTCAGTCCGTCGACCGTGCCCTGTCCGCCCGCGGTGAGACCGGCCGCCGCGAGGGCCTGGCGGGAGTAGCTCCAGCCGCCGCCGTCGTAGTCGGCCTCGTCGTGCTCGCCCACGTCGTCCGAGACGCCGGTGTTGTTGTAGGCGGCGAGCAGGGTGCCGGGGGCCGCCACCGTGAGGGCGACCGGCTGCACGTAGGAGTCGTCGCCGGAGGTCACCGTGACCTTGGCCTCGAAGAAGCCCTGTTTGACGTCCTTCGCCGCGGACAGGGTGATCTTCTGCGAGCCGTCGGTCACCGTGCCCTCGGCCGGGGTCGCCGAGATCCCGTCCGGGGTCTCGACCTTGAAGCGCACCTCGGGTCCGGTGCCGCCGCTCACGGCCAGCGCGCGGATGTCCACCTCGGCGCTCTCGCCGGGTGCGATCGTCGCCGCGGTCGGACCGACGCCGATCTGGTAGGGCTGCTCACCGTCGCGGAAGGACGGCGGGGCCTGGGTGGTGCCCCAGTCGTGGTTCGGGGTGGAGGAGAGGGTGTAGTCGAGCCGGCCGCCGTCCCGGACGAAGGACGCCGGGAGCCAAGAACGGTCGCTGGAGCGGCCGTTGACCTTCAGCGACTGGATGTACGGCGCGTCGGCCGCCGCACCCGTCGCGCGGATCGAGATGTCGTTGCCCTCCGGCCGGTCGATCTCGACGCGCGGGAACAGCGGTGAGGCCAGGACGAGTTCGGCACGCGAAGGCACCTGCGGGTACATGCCGAGCGCGGAGAAGACGTACCAGGACGACATGGCGCCGAGGTCGTCGTTGCCGGGGATGCCGTTGGTCTTGGTGGACCACAGCTGGGTCATCGCGGCGCGGACGGTCTCCTGCGTCTTGTAGGGCGCGCCCGCGTAGTCGTACAGGTAGGGCACGTTGATGGACGGTTCGTTGTCCAGCTCGGACTTGGCGCCGCCGCTGCCGGTGAACGCCCAGCTGCCGTCGTCCTCGTGGAAGAAGGTGTCGAGGCGCTTGAGGGCCTCGTCCTTGCCGCCCATGGCCGCGAACAGCCCGGCCGGGTTGTGCTGGACCATCCAGGTGTACTGGGCCGCCGTGCCCTCGACGAAGCCGTTGCCGGTGGCCGGGGTGAAGCCGGTGACCCAACTGCCGTCCGCCTTGCGGTTGGCGATGTAGCCGCCGGTCGGGTCGGCCGCGATGTTGAAGTTGTTCTGCCACCACTGGGAGCGCTTGGCGAAGGTGGCCGCCGTGTCCTTCTTCCCCGCCGCCGCGGCGAGTTGGGAGAGCGAGAAGTCGGCGGTGGACATCTCCAGCGTCTCGGCCGCGCCGCCCCAGGCGTTGGAGACCGAGGGCATGTAGTGCAGGTCCAAGTACTTGTCGAGGGAGGGCCGTTGGCCCACCGAGAGGACCGGCTTGCCCGACGAGGACAGGTCCTGCGGGGTCGGCACGGTCGCCGCCTTCACCAGCGAGTTCAGCGCGCCGCGCAGGTCGAAGTCCGTGCCGCCGAAGGCGCGGATGCCGGCCAGGGCGGTCGGCGAGGGGTCTCCGTTCATGACGTGCGTGCCGCTCGCGCCATGCAGCCAGCGGTCCCAGATGCCGCCGTTCTGCTGGGCGAGTTCGTACAGCGACTGCGCGATGTCCGAGCCGGTGCGCGGACTGAGCAGGGTGAGCAGCTGAACCTGGTCGCGGTAGACGTCCCAGCCGGAGAAGGTGCCGTACTGGGCCTCGTGGCCCCGGGAGACCCGGTGCACCTCGCCGTCGCTGCCGCGGTATCTGCGGTCGGCGTCGCTGATCACGTTCGGGTGGATGAGGGCGTGGTAGAGCGCGGTGTAGAAGGTGGTGCGCTCGTCGTCGGTGCCGCCGCCGACCCGGATCGCGTCGAGGCGGTCCCGCCAGGCGCGCTGGGCGGCCCTCCGCACCGCGTCGAAGGAGCGGCGCGGCGGGTTCTCCTCGGCCAGGTTGGCGGTGGCGCCGGCCTGACTGACGTAGGAGATGCCGACCTTGGCGTTGACCGGCCCGTCACCCGGCTCGAACTCGACGTAGCCGCCGGCGCCCTTGCCCGCGACCGGACGGCCGCCGGTGGAGAAGCCGCCGGTGCCGCCGCTCGCCGAGGTCGAACCCGGCGTCAGCTTGTCGTCCTGCCAGGTGCCGGTGGTCTTGAAGCCACGGTCGAACTTCGCCGTGAAGTAGAGGGTGTAGTAGGCCCGTTGGCCCTCCGGGTCCAGGTACCCGCAGAAGTCGCCGGACGTGACCGAGCCGGAGACCGTGCGCGTCCTGGGGTCGATGGTGACCGTCGAATCGGTCGAGCCCACCTCGGAGTTGGCGGTACGGATCAGCAGCGAGGCCGCCTTGTCGGCGGGGTAGGTGAACTGCGCCGAGCCCGTGCGGGCGGTCGCCGTCAGATCGGCGGTGACCCCGGAGGCGAGGCCGACCTTGTAGTGGCCGGTCTCGGCGGTCTCGTCGGCGTGGCTGAAGTCGGAGGCGTAGACGGCGTCCTTGGTGTCGCTCGCCGGGGAGGAGGTGACCTCACCGGCGTACGGGAAGAACGGGATGTCGCCGCTGCCGCCCGCGCAGCCGGTGCCGGACATGTGGGTGAGGCTGAAACCGCGGATGCGGGTGGCGTCGTACTGGTAACCGCCCGGCGCGGCGGTGCTGGTGGCGTTGCCTCTGGTGTTCTCCGGGCTCCAGGAGAGCATGCCGAAGGGCACCACGGCGCCGGGGAAGACGTTGCCGCCGTTCGTGGTGCCGATGAGCGGATCGACGTACGCGGTCGGGTCGTCGACGAGCTGGGGCGGCGCGGCGGTTGCCGCGAGGGCAGGGGTGGCTCCGCCGACCGCCAGGGCGGCGGCCAACAGCAGGGACGTAGGACGGAAACGCATGACGCGGCCCCTCCTCCTTCGGACGGGTCGCGCACCACAGGTCGCACAAGCCGCAGGGACAGTAACGTGCGCCACCCGTACCACGGAAGAGCGCCTGGGAAGGTGACGGCCCACGTGCGGGCCACCCGTACGGACCACTTACGGCCACTTCCGCAACTGTCTTGACATCGTTGTCGGTTGGAGGAGTACAGTCATGTACACACCACTAGACAACGTTGTCGCACCTACAGCGTCGCCACAAGCCGCGCCACCTGCTCAGCCTGCTTCCCCTTCTCGACCTGCTTCCCCTTCTCAGCCTGATGCCCGTTCTCGGCGTTCTCCCTCAGTGCCCGGTCAGGTCGGGCACAGGGGGCTCTCACCCCGCCCGGTATCGCTCCCCCATTGGTACCGGTCGGCTCGCGGACCCCGGTGGTACACCGACCACCACCGGGGTCCGCCCAGAGCTGTTCGTGCCGGCCCGGCCGCCTCAGCCGACCTGACAGGGCAGAGCCGTCGCCGTGTCACCTCCGCCGCCGGAGACGACATAGCCGAAGGTCGTGCTCTGTCCCGGACTCAACGAGCCGTTCCAGTCGGCGTTGTGGACCATCACGTCCTGTCCCGTGTACGTGGGACTGCCGTTCCACAGACTCTCGACCTTCTGCCCGCCGGGCAGCGTCCAGTCGACCATCCAGCCCAGCATCGGGACGTCTCCGGTGTTGGTGACGGTCACCTCTGACTGATAGCCGCCGTTCCAACTCCCGGTCGTACGACGGGTGGCCGCGCATTCACCCGGCACCGGATCGGTCGGGTTGCCCGGGTCGTGGATGCCGGTGACCTCACCGTTGCCGCCGTCGAAGACGACGTCCGAGCAGGAGTAGAAGGTCTCCGCGCTGTCCGAGCGCTGCCACACCATGTAGATGATGTGCCGCCCCGACTTGTTCGCCGGAAGCTGCCCGGTCCAGGAGTAGTTGGCCTCGACCGTGCCCGGGGTGCCGTTGAGCGGCGGGTGGTCGACGCTGAGGAAGGGCGTGGCCTCCATGTCGTTCCAGGTGAGGGCCCGGGTCGGATCGAAGCCGTCCTTGGTGATGTAGACGTAGAACCAACCCGGGTGCGCGGCCCAGGCGTTGTAGGAGAAGTCGACGGTCGCGCCGGAGGTCAGATGGGTCAACGGCCAGTCGTCGCGCGGGAGATTGAAGCCGGTGAAGTTGGTGTTGCCGCCGCTGCACAGCTCACCGTCGGGCACGAAGCCACGGGTGCGGCCCGCACCGTCGGAGCGCAGCACGGAGAACCAGTTGTAGAACGGCGTGGTGCCGCTGACCTGTTGGGCCGCCTTGCAGGCCGGGTTGACCGGTTTGATCTCCCCGGTGTCGGTCAGTCCGTCCTGCCAGCACAGGAAGGTACGGCTGGCGGGCTTCATGGGGGTGCCGTGGGCCTGCGCCGGACCGCCGGCCGCCATGACCAGGGCGAGGGCCGGGAGGGTGGCGAGGACGGAGACGAGGACGAGGAGAAGGGCCCGGGTGCGGGTGGAGAGGGTGCGGATGCGGGTGCGGGTCCAGGTGGAGAGGGTTAATCGACGTGACGCCGTGTCCATTCTTGTCAGGATCATGACATTCGATTTCCTTCGGGTACGGCCAGGTGGATGCGTCCATGCGGAGAGGGGTGGGGTGGTCGACGCCCACTGGACGGCGGGTTCCGGTCCGCCGACATGGGAGCGCTCCCACCCCACCTATGGGGAAGCTAGCGCGAAGTGGGGCGGCTGTAAACGCCGAGCGGTCCCGCCACAGTGGCCCCACAGACTTGACTCATTCTTGGCCAAGCGCGCTATGTGGTGACTGGAGTTCGGTCATGTTCACTTGTCGCGTCCGGGGGGTTGATTCTTGACGCTTTCTGAGGCAAGTGAGCGTTGCGACGGAGGAACAGCTCATGAGAAGACACATCCGCGGTGCACTGGCCGCCTGCGTGGGAGCGCTGCTGCTCACCACGGGAATCACCGCGACCGGCAGCCAGCCCGCGCAGGCCTCTGACAACGGTGTCGGGCTCAAACCCGTGCTGGGGTGGAGCAGTTGGAGCTTCGTCCGCCGCGATCCGACCGCGCGGACCATCGAGGCGCAGGCGAAGGCGCTCAAGACCAGCGGCCTCGCGAAGAATGGTTTCGTCTACGCCAACATCGACGACTTCTGGTACCAGTGCCCGGGCAGCCAGGGACCGGACGTCGACCAGTACGGCCGCTGGGTCACCGACCCCGTCAGGTTCCCGCCGCGCGGCGGTGAGAACGGCATCCAGGTCGTGGCCGACTATGTCCACTCCCTGGGGCTGAAGTTCGGCCTGTACGTCACGCCCGGCATCTCCCAGCAGGCGGTCACCAAGAACACCGGGATCAAGGGAACGCCGTACCACGCACGGGACATCGCCACCACGGCGACGGAGAGCAACTACAACTGCGGCGGCATGGTGGGCATCGACTACACCAAGCCCGGCGCGCAGACGTTCGTGGACTCGTGGGCCGGGCAGTTCGCCGGCTGGGGCATCGACTACCTCAAGATCGACGGCGTCGGCACACCCGACCAACAGGACGTCCAGGCCTGGTCGGACGCGCTGCGGAAGACGGGTCGGCCGATCCATCTGGAGCTGTCCAACAACCTGGACATCAACAACGCGGCCCTCTGGAAGAAGCTCTCCAACGGCTGGCGCACCGGCGGCGACATCGAGTGCTACTGCGGTCCGGACGGCAGCAGTTACCCCCTGACCACCTGGGCCTCCATCGCCTCGCGCTTCGACCAGGTCGCCAAGTGGGCCGGGTACGGCGGTCCCGGCGGATACAACGACTACGACTCGCTGGAGATCGGAAACGGCGCGAACAACGGCCTCACGCCGGACGAGCGCAGGACCCAGATGAGCCTGTGGTCGCTGGCCGCCTCCCCGCTCATCCTCGGCACCGACCTGACCCATCTCGACCCCGCCGACCTCGCGCTGCTGAAGAACACCGACGTGCTCGCGGTCGACCAGGACGGCATCGACGCCAAGCGGATCTCCTCGGACGCGAACGCGCAGGTGTTCGCCAAGACCGAGCCCAACGGCGATGCGATCGTCGGGCTGTTCAACACCGGGTCGGCGCCCCGGGAAGTCGCCACGACCGCGTCCGCGCTGGGGTTGGCCAAGGCGCGCGACTACTCCCTGCGGGATCTGTGGAGCAAGCGGCTGACCGAGTCCACGGGCCGGATCGCCGCCAACGTGCCGCCGCACGGCGTGGTCCTGTACCGGGTCCACGGCACCCACCGCACGGTGTCCGGTGCGGCGCCGGACGTCTCGTTCGGCCTCGACTGGGCCCCGGCGTCGAGCGACAGCACCACGCGTACGGTGACCGCGGTCCTGTCCGACAACGGGTCGCGGCCGATCACCGACGCCGCCCTGACCCTCACCGGGCCGGCCGGCACGAAGATCACCACGCGTGACGTGACCCGGGCCCGGACGGTCCGTGGCGGACATGCGCTGAAGGCCACCTACTCCGTGTCCATCCCGCCCTCGTCGAAGCTCTTCGCCGCCAACGACTTCCAGGGGAGCGCGAGTTACCGCTTCCGGTCGGACGGGAGGACCCGGCTCACCGCCGGAGACACGATCACCGTCAACCACCAAGTGACGGCCCCGTACAAGACGTTCGCCTCCACCACGGCGAGCTTCAGCCGGTCCGGCACCCAACTCGGCATCCGGGCCCAGGGCGCCGACCTCTACAACGGCACCAACGAGTACGGCACGATCTATCTGCCCGGTGCCGAACGCGACGGTTCCGTGACCACGGTGAAGCTCGACTCGCAGTCGAACACGGACGTCTGGGCCAAGGCCGGGATCATGGTCCGCAACGACATCACCCAGTCCAACACCTCACCCGGCTATGTGGCCCTGGTCGCGACCCCGGGCAACGGCTATCTCCTCGACTGGGACAGCGACGGCGACGGAAAGCTGGACTCGCAGGACTCCACCGGTACCGCCACCTATCCCTCGTGGCTGAAGCTCGTCCGCACCGGCACCTCGTACAGCGGCTACTACTCGACCGACAACACCACCTGGAACCTGGTGGGCACCATCGACGTGCCCACCGCCGCGGCCACCCAGGACGTCGGCCTCACCCAGACCTCGCACGCCTCCGGCACCACCGGCGAGGCCGACTTCGACTCCTTCACGACCACTCCCTAGCGGTCCGGGCCGGCAGTCCCGCACGGACTCCGCCGGCGCGGCCTTCGACGACGGCGTCCGCCCGGCGTACGGTGCTCTCCCGCACCGGCGCCGGGCGGACGCGCAACTGCGGCTCGGCGGGCGGGAGTCGGTCCGCCGGGAGGTCGATCGTGAACTCCGTGCGGCCCGGCACGCTGGTCACGTCGATCCGGCCGCCGTGCGCGCCCACGATGGCCGCCGCGATGGCGAGTCCGAGTCCCGCGCCGCCCGCGGACCCGGACGCCCGGGCCCGTGACGAGTCGGCGCGGGTGAAGCGCTCGAAGGCCCTGGGCAGCAACTCGGCCGGAATTCCCGGCCCGTTGTCCCGTACGCGGATCACGCACCGCTCCCCCACCACGTCCACCTCGGCCACCACCGCCGTGCCCACCGGCGTGTGCACACGCGCGTTGGCCAGCAGGTTGGCCACCACCTGGTGCAGCCGTGCCTCGTCGCCGACGACCAGGGCGGGCACCTCCAGGGGCAGCGACAGCTGCCAGTCGTGTCCGTCGCCCGCCGCCCGCGCGTCCCACACCGCTTCGGCGACGACGGCCGCGAGGTCGACCTCGGCCGCGTGCAGGGGCCGTCCCTCGTCGAGCCGGGCGAGCAGGAGCAGATCCTCGACCAGGCCGGTCATCCGTGCCGACTCCGCCGACACCCGGCGCCAGGCCAGCACCGGCTCGATCCGGTCGGTGCCGCGATTCATCAGCTCCGCGTAGCCGGCGATGGAGGCGAGCGGGGTCCGCAGTTCATGGCTGGCGTCGGCCAGGAAGCGCCGCATGCGTTCCTCGCTGCGCCGCATCTCCTCCTCGCCGCGCTGCCGTTCGGCGAGCGAGGACTCGACGTGCTCGATCATCCGGTTGAGCGCGGCGCCGACCTGGCCTGCCTCGCTGCCGGGGTCGGTGTCCCGGGCGGGGACGCGGGTGAGGCCGGTGACCTCGCCGCGGTCCAGCGGCGCCCGGGAGACCTCGACGGCGGTGGCGGCGACCCGGCCCAGGGGCCGCAGTTGACGTCGTATGACCACCGCGCAGACCACCCCCGCGGCGCCGAGCCCGACGGCGGCGACGACCGACTCGACCACCATCAGTTTGGTGATCATGTCCTGTACGTCGCCCATCGGGAGTCCGGCCAGGACGCGGACGCCGTCGTCGTCCAGGACGGTGAGCCGGTAGGCGCCGAGGCCGGGCACGGTACGGGTGTGCTCGGCGCCGTCGGCCGTGAGGCCTTCGAGGGCGGCGCGCTGGTCGTCGCCGAGCGCCTGCGGGGCGGCGTCCTGGCTGACGACCGCGGCGGCGAGGACGGCGCCGTCGTCGTCGAGCCGGGCGGCGAGCATCCCGGCCGGATGGCCGCTCTCGTGGAGGAAGGTGAGGTCCCGGTCCAGCTCGGGGTGGAGCGAGGCGCCCCCCAGGCTGCGGTCGGCGGCGTCGCTGACGCGCTGGTCCAAGTTGCCGAGCAGATACGCGCGTTGGGCGTAGACGGTGGTGACCGCCATGGCGGCGCACACGACGACGAGGACCGCGCCGATGAACAGGAGCAGACGGGTCCGCAGAGAGCGTCCGCCGAAGAGAGGCAGACGGGTCCGCAGGGAGCGCCCGCGCGGTCGCGCGGTCATCTCCCCTCCTCCACGGGCCTGATGGTGTATCCCGTGCCGCGCACGGTGTGGATCATCGGCGCTCGGCCCTTGTCGATCTTTCGGCGCAGGCTGGAGATGTAGACCTCGACGAGGTTGCCGCCGCCGTCGAAGGAGCTGCTCCACACGTGGTCGAGGATCTGGGCCTTGCTCAGCACCTGGCGGGGATGGTTCAGCAACAGGCTGAGCAGGTCGAACTCCTTGGCGGTGAGCTGGAGTTGCTGTCCCGCGCGGTGCACCTCGCGGGTCTCCTCGGTCAGCACGAGGTCGCCGAGGACGCGTACGGAGTCGTCGGCCGCGCTGTGCTCGGTGCCGGCCCGGCGCAGCAGTCCGCGCAGCCGCAGCACGACCTCCTCCAGGGAGAAGGGCTTGGTCACGTAGTCGTCGGCGCCGCTGTCGAGTCCGTCGAGGCGGTGCTCGACGGCGTCGCGGGCGGTGAGCATGAGCACGGGCAGCTTGGGGTTCTCGTATCGCAGGCGGCGCAGCACCTGGATGCCGTCGAGGTCGGGCAGCATCCCGTCCAGGACGACGGCGTGCGGGGCGCAGCCGCGGGCGATCCTGAGCGCGCTCTGTCCGTCGCCGGCCGGATAGGGCCGCCAGCCCGCCTCGGTGACGGCCACGGACAGCACTTCGGTGAGCGCGGGTTCGTCGTCGACGATGAGAACGCGGACCCGTCCGCTTCGGGTACCGGAGATGCCAGCCATGTCCTGATCCTGTCCCGGTTGGCTGAGGGAATGCTGTGTTCCGACTGAGCCGCAGCCGTGCAAAACGGACGGCCGACAGGTAGGCGGACCTGCGGAGTCCGGTTGTGGACCGGGGTGCGGACCGGGACGGGCGGCCGCTCGTGACCGTTCACCCTTGGCCGGTTTCGCGCCAACTCCGTTGACCGAAGGGGGCATTGGCACGCTCCGGCCACTCGATTCCCTTGAGCGGTCCGGGGCCGGACGCCCACTGTGATCCGTGGCTTCCGCTTACCGGGCGGAGGCGTTCCGCGTTCAGGGGAGGACGTCCACCCATGCGAAGACTCCACGCCCTGTGGGCCGTGGCAGGAGCGGCCGGACTGCTCGCGGGGGCGATCACGCCCGCGACAGCCGCCCTGGGATCCCAGGTCACCACACCCGCCCACGGATCCCGGGCCACCGCACCCACCACACCCACCCCATCCGCCGCGCCCGCCGCGTCCCGCACGGGCCCGAGCACCACCCCACCGCAGACCGTCACCCTCATCACCGGCGACACCGTGACCCTCACCGTCGGACCGGAAGGCAAGAACGCCGTCGACGTATGGCGCGGCAAGGGCCGCGAGGCCGCCACCTTCCTGTCCAGCGAGAAGAACGGCGAGATCAGCGTCCTGCCGGCGGACGCCGTCCCGCTGATCAAGGCGGGCCGCCTCGACCCGGCCCTGTTCAACGTCACCCAGTTGGTCAAGCAGGGATACACCGACGCGAAGACCGGCTCCACCCCGGTCATCGCGACGTACAGCAGGGGCACCGAGACCCCCGAGGGCACGCGCCGGACGCTGGCGCTGCCCGGGATCGACGGCGCCGCGCTCAGCGCGAAGAAGTCCACGGCCTTCTGGTCGGACATCGCCCCGGCGCTCGGCACGGCACCCACCGCGAAGGCCGCGAAGCGGCTCGGTGACGGCATCGACAAGATCTGGCTGGACGCCAAGGTGCAGGCGTCCCTCGACGTGAGCGTGCCGCAGATCGGCGCGCCCGAGGTGTGGCAGGCGGGCTACGACGGCACCGGCGTCGAGGTCGCGGTCCTGGACACGGGCGTGGACACCGGGCACCCGGACCTGGCCGGGAAGATCGCCGGCTCGGAGAGCTTCGTACCGGACGAGACGATCCAGGACGGCTTCGGCCACGGCACCCATGTGGCGTCCACGATCGTCGGCTCGGGCGCGGCCTCGGGCGGCCGGTACAAGGGCGTGGCGCCGGGCGCGCGGCTGCTGGTCGGCAAGGTGCTGGACGACACGGGCCACGGCCAGTCGTCCTGGATCATCGCGGGCATGGAGTGGGCGGCGCGCTCCGGCGCGAAGATCGTCTCGATGTCCTTGGGCGGTACGGCGTACGGTCCCTCCGACGTGCTCAGTGAGACCGTCGACCAACTGTCCGCGTCCACGGGCACGTTGTTCGTGATCGCGGCCGGCAACGCGGGCCCGGGCGAGCAGACCCTGGGCACCCCGGGCATCGCCGACTCGGCGCTGACGGTGGGCGCGGTCGACAAGTCGGACCAGCTGGCCTCGTTCTCCAGCCGGGGTCCGCGCCTCGGCGACTCCGCGGTCAAGCCGGAGATCACCGCGCCGGGCGTGAACATCACCGCGGCCCGCGCCGCCGGCACGACCATGGGTACGCCGGTCGACGACAACTACACGACGGCGAGCGGCACTTCGATGGCCACCCCGCATGTCGCGGGCGCGGCGGCGCTGGTGGTGCAGGCCCATCCGGACTGGACCGGCGAGCAGATCAAGGAGGCGCTGGCCAGCACCGCGAAGACGAACGCCGACGACTCCGTGTTCGAGCAGGGCGACGGCCGGGTCGACGCCGTACGGGCGGTCGAGCAGGGCGTCTTCGCGACCTCGGCGCTGAGCTTCGGCAGGTTCGAGGACGGCGACAACGGTGTCGTCGGCAAGGACATCACGTACACCAACACCACTGACAGTCCGGTGGAGTTGAAGCTCTCGTCGTCACTGCCCGACCTCGCTCTGGGCTCCGGTTCGGTGACCCTGCCCGCGAGGGGCAGCGCGACCGTCTCCGTCGGCGTCGACCCGGCGCGGGAGACTGAAGGCCGGTACACGGGCCATGTCACGGCGACCGCCGACGGCGGCGTCCAGGTCAGCACGGCCGTCGGCTTCGAGAAGGCGCCGAAGACGTACGACCTCAAGGTCTCGCTCGTGGACCGCGAGGGCAACCCGTCCACCGGGGCCTCGCTCTTCACGCTCCAGGAGCTGAACGGCGCCTACCCCGACGACTACGGCTTCCTCGGCACCGGCTGGACCTGGCAGGTACCGGCCGGCACCTACTCCATCGCGACCTGGATCCCGGACCGGGACGCGGGCGGTCTGGCGGTGGGCACCTCGGTCGTCGGCGACCCGGAGATCAAGGTCGACGGCGACACCGCCGTGGTCCTCGACGCCCGCAAGGCGGTGGAGATCAGACCGAAGACGAAGGAGGACTCCGAGTTCCAGGGCTTCAGCACCAGTTGGCACCGGGAGGGGCCGGGCAGCGCCTGGGGACTCACCTACAGCCAGGGCTTCTGGACCGACCACGTCTATGTGGCGCCGACCCGGACGGTCACCGTGGGCACCCTGAACTTCTACGCCAAGTTCCGGCTGTACGCCAAGGAGTTGACGGCGAGCGTCACCGGCCCGCAGAAGACCGCGCTGTCCTCGCTCTACTACTCCCAGACGTACGACGACTTCCCGTTGAAGATCAGCGGTGACCACACGGTCCGGGTGGTGGACGCCGGCGGCGGTACCGCGGCCGACTTCGCCGGGCTCGACGTCAAGGGCAAGGTGGCGGTGGTCGGCGTCGGCGCCACCGAGCGGGCACAGAGCGCCCTGGACAACGCGACCAAGGCCGGGGCGGGTTACCTCATCGTCTACCGCAAGACGCCCGGTTTCTGGATCGAGGCCGTAGACCGGGCGACCACCGTCCCGCTGATGATCGCCACCGGCGAGGAGGGCGCCAGGCTGGCCGCCCTGCTCAAGACCGGCAAGAAGGTCACACTGAAGCTGAGCGGCACACCGGTCAGCCCCTACGTCTACAACCTGCTCGCCGCACAGAGCGGCACCATCACGGCGAACCAGACCTACCGCCTCGACAAGTCCAACACCGTGAAGCGGAAGGCCCGTTACTACGGTGCCACGGCCGGTGAGACGGGCGCGGACACCCTGTACACCTTCCGCCCCTGGCAGCTCTTCGGCGTCGAGACCAGCGTGGACACCCAGTTGGGCACGGAACGCGACGAGTACTACTACGTCGACCCGGACACCCGCACCTGGCATGTCGTCTACCCGAACTGGCAGGCGCGCCGGGGCCAGTGGAGCCCGTTGCACACCTTCACCGAGCCGGGCACCGAGCCCACCGAGAACTGGCTGCGCCAGGTCGTCCGGCCGGGCAGCAGCGAGGAGTACGGCCTCTCCGTGCGCGACGGTGACAAACTCACCTTCTCGGTACCGGAGTTGAGCGACTCCACGCCGGGCCACTACGGATATGTCGACGGCGTCGACACCACCGCGCAGGGCAAGCTCTACGCCGACGGGCAGTTCGTGGGCGACTCGACGCTGGGCGGGTACGGCGTCTTCGACGTCCCGGCGACGAAGGCCTCGTACCGCTTCGATCTGGACGTGCAGCGCAAGGCGGGCTGGGCGAAGTACTCCACGAGCACGCACACCGAGTGGACCTTCGCCTCGGCGCACACCGCCTCCGAGACCGCACTGCCCTTGCTCACCGTCGGCATCGCCCCGAAGGGCCTCGACCTCCTCAACCGGGCCGACGCCAAGCGGGAGTTGACGGTCGGGCTGCCGGTCGCGAACCAGTCGGGGAGCGTCCGGACGAGCGGTCTGAAGGCCTGGGTCTCCTACGACGACGGCGCGTCCTGGAAAGCGGTGAGCGTCAAGAAGGGCGAGGCACGGTTCAGGCCCGCGAAGGGCGCCGCGTCCGTGTCGCTGCGCGTGCGGGCCGCCGACCGGGACGGCAACGCGGTCGACCAGACCGTACTGCGGGCCTTCGGCCTGAAGTGAGCACGACGTCGAGCCCGAGGTCGAGCTCGAAGTGATCCCGAAGTGAGCGGACGGGCCGAGCCACGGTAAGGATTCTTAACAAAGAACCCCTACCGTGGCGAGCCATGGTGAACACGGCACAAGATCATGCACGACGGACCCCTGCCGCGAGCCCTTGGGCCGCGGTGGGGGTCTCCGCGTCCGACGAGCTGGTGTACCGGTCGATCCTCCATCAGCCGGACGCCGGCGCGGTCGGCTGGGCGCTGCTGAGCGGGGCGACCCCGGCCGGGCTGCGCGAGGCCTGCAACCGGCTGCTCGCGCTGGGACTGCTCCAACCGCCGGACTCCATGGGCGGGTTACGGGCGGTCGACCCGCGGGTGGCGATCCGCGCGCTGATCCGGCGGCGCGAGACGGAGTCCGAACTGGTCGCCGCCACCGCCGAGGAGATGGCGACCGCGTACGAGGCGGGCCTGCTGCGCGAGGAGCCGTCCCGGCTGATCGAGGTCGCCTCGGGCGAGGGCGCCATCGCGGCCCGCCTGGAGGAGATGTACGCCCGCGCGGAGCACGAGGTGTGTCTTTTCGACACCCCGCCCTATCTCGCCCCGCCCGCACCGCAGGTGGACCTCCAGGCCGATCTCCTCAAGCGCGGTATCGTCTCGCGCGGCATCTACGCGGCGACCGCCCTGGAGGATCCGAACGCCCTGTCCCGCGCCTGGAACATGGTCGAACTCGGCGAGCAGGCACGGGTGTTGCCGTCCGTGCCGCTCAAACTGCTGGTGGTCGACGGGCGTCGGGCCCTGCTCCCGCTGACCTCGTCGGCGGCGGGCGGCTACTGCGCCGTCGTCGTATGGCACTCGGCGGTCACCGAGGCGCTGCAGAAGCTCTTCGAGCTGGCCTGGCAGCAGGCGACTCCGCTCGGCCGGCCCGCCGGGAACGCCGAACTCTCCGAGGACGAGCAGGCGTTGACGCGGCTTCTGGCGGCGGGCCTGAAGGACGAGGCGGTCGCCCGTCACCTGGGGATCAGTCTGCGCACGCTGCGGCGGCGGGTGAGCGACCTCCAGGAACGGCTCGGGGCGGCGAGCCGCTTCCAGCTCGGACTGCGGGCGGCCCAGCGGGGCTGGCTGTAGCGGAACGACGAAGGGCCGCACCCCCGTTCGCCGGGGATGCGGCCCTCAACCGCCGTACCGGAGCCGCTAGTTGCGGATCAGGTTGCGCAGCACGTACTGGAGGATGCCGCCGTTGCGGTAGTAGTCGGCCTCGCCGGGGGTGTCGATGCGGACGACCGCGTCGAACTCCACGCCGGTGTCGGTGGTGACCTTGACCGTGCTCGGGGTGGTGCCGTCGTTCAGCTCGGTGATGCCGGCGATGGAGAAGGCCTCCTCGCCGGTCAGACCGAGGGTCTCGGCGGACTGGCCGGCCGGGTACTGGAGCGGGATGACGCCCATGCCGATGAGGTTCGAGCGGTGGATGCGCTCGTAGGACTCGGCGATGACGGCCTTGACGCCGAGGAGCGCGGTGCCCTTGGCGGCCCAGTCGCGGGACGAGCCGGAGCCGTACTCCTTGCCGGCCAGGATGACCAGCGGGATGCCCTGCTCGATGTAGTTGCGCGAGGCGTCGTAGATGAAGGAGACGGGGGCGTCCGCCTGCGTGAAGTCACGCGTGAAGCCGCCCTCGGTGCCCGGCGCGACCTGGTTGCGCAGGCGGATGTTGGCGAAGGTGCCGCGGATCATGACCTCGTGGTTGCCTCGGCGCGAGCCGTAGGAGTTGAAGTCACGCCGCTCGATGCCGTGCTCGGTGAGGTACTTGCCGGCCGGGGTGTCGGCCTTGATCGCACCGGCGGGCGAGATGTGGTCGGTGGTGACCGAGTCGCCGAGCTTGGCCAGCACGCGCGCGCCGTCGATGTCCGAGACCGGGGTGGTCTCCATCGTCATGCCCTCGAAGTACGGGGGCTTGCGGACGTACGTCGACTCGGCGTCCCACTCGAAGGTGTTGCCGGTCGGGATCGGCAGCGCCTGCCACTGGGCGTCACCGGCGAAGACGTCGGCGTAGGACTTGTTGAACATGTCCTCGCCGATGGCGTTCGCCACGACGTCGTTGACCTCGGCCTCGGAGGGCCAGATGTCCTCGAGGAAGACCGGCTTGCCGTCCTGGTCGGTGCCCAGGGCGTCGCGCGTGATGTCCACCTTCATGGAGCCCGCGAGGGCGTACGCGACGACCAGCGGCGGGGACGCCAGGTAGTTCATCTTGACGTCGGGGTTGATCCGGCCCTCGAAGTTGCGGTTGCCGGAGAGCACCGAAGTCACGGCCAGGTCATGGTCGTTGACGGCCTTGGAGACCTCTTCCGGCAGCGGGCCGGAGTTGCCGATGCAGGTGGTGCAGCCGTAGCCGACGAGGTTGAAGCCGACCTTGTCGAGGTAGGGGGTGAGCCCCGCCTTGTCGAAGTAGTCGGTGACGACCTTGGAGCCGGGCGCGAGGGTGGTCTTGACCCACGGCTTGCGGGTCAGGCCCTTCTCGACCGCCTTCTTGGCCACCAGCGCGGCGGCGACCATGACGTACGGGTTCGAGGTGTTGGTGCAGGAGGTGATGGCCGCGACCGTCACCGCGCCGTGGTCCAGCTCGTACGTCGAGCCGTCGGGGGCGGTCACCGTGACCGGGTTCGACGGGACGCCGTTGCTGGCGACCGGGGAGTCGGAGGCCGGGAAGGACTCCTTGCCCGCCTCGTCGTCGTCGGCGACGTAGTTGCGTACGTCGCTCTTGAACTGCTCGGAGGCGTTGGCGAGGACGATGCGGTCCTGCGGGCGCTTCGGGCCTGCGATCGAGGGGACGACCGTGGCGAGGTCGAGCTCCAGCTTCTCGGAGAAGTCGGGCTCGGCGGCCGGGTCGAGCCAGAGGCCCTGCTCCTTGGCGTACGCCTCGACGAGCGCGAGCTGCTGGGCGTCGCGGCCCGTCAGCTTCAGGTACTTGATGGTCTCGGCGTCGATCGGGAAGATCGCGGCGGTGGAGCCGAACTCCGGCGACATGTTGCCGATGGTGGCGCGGTTGGCGAGCGAGGTGGCGGCGACGCCTTCACCGTAGAACTCGACGAACTTGCCGACGACACCGTGCTTGCGGAGCATCTCGGTGATCGTGAGCACGAGGTCGGTGGCGGTGGTGCCCGGGGTCAGCTCGCCGGTCAGCTTGAAGCCGACGACGCGCGGGATGAGCATCGAGACCGGCTGGCCGAGCATCGCGGCCTCGGCCTCGATGCCGCCGACGCCCCAGCCCAGCACACCGAGGCCGTTGACCATGGTGGTGTGGGAGTCGGTGCCGACGAGGGTGTCGGGGTACGCCTGGCCGTTGCGCACCATGACCGTGCGGGCGAGGTGCTCGATGTTGACCTGGTGGACGATGCCGGTGCCCGGCGGGACGACCTTGAACTCGTCGAACGCGGTCTGGCCCCAGCGCAGGAACTGGTAGCGCTCGCGGTTGCGGCCGTACTCCAGCTCGACGTTCTGCGCGAAGGCCTCGTGGGTGCCGAACTTGTCGGCGATGACGGAGTGGTCGATGACCAGCTCGGCGGGGGCGAGCGGGTTGATCTTCGCCGCGTCACCGCCCAACTCCTTCACGGCCTCGCGCATGGTCGCGAGGTCCACGACACAGGGCACGCCGGTGAAGTCCTGCATGATCACGCGAGCCGGCGTGAACTGGATCTCCTGGCTGGGCTGGGCCTGCGAGTCCCAGCCGCCGAGGGCACGGATGTGGTCGGCGGTGATGTTCGCGCCGTCCTCGGTGCGGAGCAGGTTCTCCAGCAGCACCTTCAGGCTGTACGGAAGGCGAGCCGAGCCTTCCACCTTGTCCAGCCGGAAGATCTCGTACGACTCGTCGCCCACCTGCAGCGTGCTGCGGGCGTCGAAGCTGTTCGCCGACACGACAGTCTCCTTCATTGATGTGCGCGTACTCACTCACCACGATCCTGCCGCCACGGCTACTTGGCCGATCCGCTAAGGTAAGGCTAAGTTAGGCAAGCCTTACCGCCGGGTCGGCGGTGGGGTGCGGCTGCGGTGCTCCTGGTGCAGATATCTCGATGTCGAGATAACTCTAGTACATGGGGGCGGACTGGTCATGCCCGGGCCGTGTCCGACCTCTGCCGAGCCATGAACGCGGACGCCGTCAGTGGTCCGGCTGGGGCGGTCTCGGAGCCGCGGAGACCCTGACCGTTCACTTGAGGCCGGAGTGGGACAGGCCCTCGATGAAGTGGCGTTGGGCCAGGACGAAGACGATCAGCATCGGCAGGACCGTCATGGTGGCGGCGGCGAGCTGCGTGTTCCACATCGGGCCGCCGTAGGAGTCGGCGAAGCGGGTCAGGGCCTGGGGCAGGGTGAAGAGGTCCGGCGACGTGAGGTACACCGTGGGCTCCAGGTACAGGTTCCAGGAGGCCAGGAACGTCAGGATCGCCACCGCCGACAGGGCCGGCCGGGCCAGCGGCAGGCAGATCCGCCACCAGATCGCGGGCCGCCCGAGGCCGTCGAGGCGGCCGGCCTCCTCCAGTTCGACGGGGAGGGCGATGAAGAACTGCCGCATGATGAACGTCGCCAGTACGCACGGCCCGGCCAGCGCGGTCACCAGGATCAGCGGCCAGTGCGTGTTGATCAGGCCCGCCGACTTGAACAGCTGGAAGAGCGGCACGATCGTCACCTCGCTCGGTACCAGCATCCCGGTCAGCACCACCATGAACAGCGCGTTCGCGCCGGGGAACCGGATTCGGGCGAACGCGTACCCGGCCAGGCTGGACACCGCCAGGGTGATCAGGGTGACCAGTACGGCGATGTAGACACTGTTGAAGTACTGCCGGGCGAAGGGCTGGAAGGTGAACGCCTCCCGGTACGCGGACAGGGTCGGCGAGTCGGTCCACAGCGACGGGGGGCTCTGGAAGATCTCCGCCAGCGGTTTGACCGACGCGGCGACCATCCAGACCGTCGGCACGACGAACGGGATCGCCAGCACGCCCAGCGCGATCACCAGCAGCGCTGACCGGACTCGGTCAGTCCTCATAGAACACCCACTTACGGCGCAGCTGCCATTGCAGCAAGGTGAGCAGCATGACGAAGGACAGCAGCATCAGGGCCAGCGTCGAGCCGTAGCCGATGTCGTTGAACTCGAAGGCCTGCTGGAAGACGTAGTAGACGAGGACCGTGGTGGACAGACCGGGCCCGCCGCCGGTCAGGACGGCGATCTGGGCGAAGGACTGCAACGCCCCGACCACTGTGACGATGACGGTCAGCAGCACCGTCGGCGAGATCATCGGCAGCGTGACCCGGGTGAAGACCGTGCGGCTGTTCGCACCGTCGATGCGGGCGGCCTCGTACAGCTCCCGCGGTACGCCCTGGAGGGCGGCGAGGAACAGGACCATGTTGACGCCGACGCTGCGCACCACCTGGGTGAAGATCACCGACACCATCGCGGTGTCGCCCTCCTGGAGCCAGTTCGGACCGTCGATCCCGACCGCGCTCAGGAGGCCGTTGATGCCGCCGTTGTCCTGGAGCAGGAAGCCCCAGACCAGGGTCCAGGCGACGACGGAGACCACCACCGGGGAGAAGAACAGCGTCCGGAACACCGTGACCCCGCGGAACTTCCGGTTGAGCAGGACGGCGATCAGCAGCCCGAGCGTGATGTTGACGATCACCACCCCGCCGGAGAAGAGCAGGGTCGCCAGCAGCACCTTGAGCAGTTGCGGGTCGTCGGCCAGGGCCGCGTAGTTGTCGCCGCCGACGAAGGTCTGCTTGCCGGAGAGGACGTTCCAGTCGTTCAGGCTGTACCAGATCGCCATGCCGACCGGCAGCAGGACGAACACCGCCACCCCGACCAGCTGCGGCAGGACGAACAGGTAGCCGGTCAGCACGTCCCGTCGGTGGGTCGTCCAGAAGGCCCGGCCCGCAGGCTGCCCGCCCGGACCCGACGGGCGCCCGGTCCCGGCCGCGGACTTCACGACCGCCCGCTCGGCGGCCCGGGTCCCGCTCACTTGCTCAGAATCGGATCGATCGCGGCGCAGACCGACTTCAGGACGGCCGGGACGTCGGCGTCGGCGCGCCACATCGCGTCCAGCGCCGTCTTGCCCTTCTGCGCGATCTCCGCCGGGCTGGTGTGGTTGGGCAGCGTGACGGCGCCCGGCAGTTGGTCGACCACTGCGGCCTGGAGCTGGGCGGGCTTGAGGACCTTGTTGTTCGCGGCGAGCTTGTCCCCGGTCAGCAGCGACTTCCGCGGCGGCGGGAAGTACTCGGCCAGCTTGGCGGCGTTCTCCGGATCGGTCAGGTACGCGAGGAAGTCCGCCGCCTGCTTCGGGTGCTTGCTGGAGGCGAGGACGCCCATCCCGGCCTGGCCGACGACGGAGTACTCGCCCTTGGGGCCGGCGGGCAGCGGGTGGAGGCCGAACTTGAACGAGCCGGTCAGCAGCGAGGCGCGGGAGACCTGCGCGACGGTGAAGGCCGCGTCGCCCGCGAAGAAGTCGGCGGTGGTGCCGGGGCCCGGCATCGCCTTGGTCTTGAACGCCGCGTCGTGCAGGAAGGTGAACGCCTGCTGCATCTCGGGGCTGTCGAAGGTGCAGGTCCTGCCGTCCGCGCTCCACGCCGACGCGCCCCAGCCGGTCCACACGGTGGCCAGCGTGTTCCACGCCTTGTAGTCGAAGTCGCGGACGACGAAGCCGGCCTTGCCGGTCTTCGCGTGCACGGCCGCTCCGGCCGCCGCGACCTGGTCCCAGGTCAGGGTGGCCGGATCGATCTTCTGCCCGGCCTTGGCCAGCAGGTCGGTGTTGACGTAGAGGGCGAACGGCGAGTTGGAGAACGGGTAGGCGTACAGCGTGCCGTCGTGGCTGTACTCCGCCGTCGCGCTGGCGAGCAGGTCGTCGTACTTCCAGCCGGGGGTGGCCTTGAGCGTGTCGGTCAGTCCGAGGAGCGCGTCGGAGGCGATGAGGTCCCGCGACAGGTCGCCCATCCATGCGAGGTCGGGGGCGTTGCCGCCGGCGATCTGGGTGGTGAGCGTCGTGTTGTAGTCGGCGAACGGGAGGCTCTCGAAGGTGATCTTCGCGATGTCGGGGTGGTCGGCGCGGTAGGCGGCGGCGATGTCGTCGAACAGCTTCAACTGGGCCTTGTCCGCGGTCCAGACCGTCATCCGCAGCTCGACTGCCTTGTCCGAGGTGCCGGTCGACGACCCGCCGCAGGCCGCGGTCAGCGCGAGGACCGTCGTCAGGGCGACGGCGCTCAGCGCCTTTCTGGTTCCGATCATGGGTGGGTTCCTTTCACGTGCGGGTGCCGGTCCGGCTCAGTAGCCGACGACCTCGGGCCAGTGGAGTTCGACGCCGGCCTCGACCAGGCGGCGGCGGAACTGCTCGACGAGTGCGGGTTCGGCGGCGACCTGCCGCGGGCTCAGCCCGCGGTCCAGGCAGAACGCGGCGAGTTCGCCCGCGGACTCGCCGATGTTCCATTCGACCGGGTGGAGCCGGTAGGCGCCGTTGGTGATGTGGGTGGTGCCGATGTTCTTGGCGGCGGGGAGCAGGTTCTGGGTCCGGACCGGGATCAGCGCGCCCAGCGGGATCTCGAACGGCGCGCACTCGACGTCGATGTAGTTGTCGCCGCCGGTGGAGGGGTGCAGGTCGATCCGGTACATCCCGACCCCGACGGAGGCGTCGAAGCGGGCGGGCCCGTCGGACCCGCGGGCCTTCACCGAGATGTCCTGTTCGCGGACGGTCGTCAGCGCCTTGATGCGACGGGATTCGCGGATGTACGGGGCCTGCGCGAAGCCGTCGTCGGTGCCGACGAGGTCCCCGCGCAGCCGCAGTCCCGGCCAGCCCCGGCCGCCGTCGGGACGGGGAGCCTCGGTCTGCAGCCAGTGGACGTAGGCCCGGGACTGGGCCTTGGCCGCGGCCAGGTGCCGCTCCCGGTCGTCGGTGTCGATGATCGAGCCGCCGACGTAGTCCAGTTGGGGCCAGTTGGCCAGCACGATGTCGCTGTCGTACAGGCCGTCCGCGAAGGTCTGGCGGGCCGCGATGCGCCGGAACTGCCACAGGTCACGGTCCCCGGCGTCGAAGCGCGGATCGCCGGAGACGTCCTGCTCCGGATTGACGATCATGGTGCGCTGTTCCGGCGCCAGGGTGCGTGGGTCGGGCGCGGTGAACGACAGCATCGGGGCGCCCCAGTAGGGCAGTTCGAAGGAGCGCCACTCGTCGTAGTCGTCGGGCCGGGCGATCGTGTGGTCCCCGGGGACGTGGTCGAAGACGAAACACCACGCGATCGACTGCACGTTGGCGGGGTCGGCCACCTCGGGGGCGCTCGGCTCGCCGGTGTCGGACCGGGCCTCGGCGCCGACGACGTACTCGGTGCCGGTCAGCGGCAGCAGGTCACCGGTCTCGGTGCCGTCCAGCACGAACTCCGCGGTGATCACGCTGTGTTGCCCGGTCCGCGGGTCGGCGACGGTGACCGTGCGGACCACACCGTCCACGGTCTCGGCCGCGACCGGGACCGCGGGCTGCAGGACGGTCAGCCGGCCGCTCGACCGGTACGGCGCGAGGAGGGCCTCGATCACCGCGAGCGCCACCCTCGGCTCGTGGCACAGCCGGCTCACCCGGCCGCGCCCCGGGTTGAGTCGGCGGTCCGCGCGCGCCTCCGCCGACAGCGGGTAGTGGTCCTGGTAGTAGCGGCGGATGTTGTCGCGCAGGGTCCGGTAGCGGGCGGTCACGCCGAACTGCTCGACCCAGATGTGCTCGTCCGGTGGCACCGCCTGGGACGTCAACTGGCCGCCCAACCAAGGGAATTCCTCGGTCAGCACCACCCGGTGCCCGCGCTGGAGCAGGGCGAGAGCGGCCGCCACCGAGCCGAGACCGCCGCCTATGACCGCCACCTCGGCGGCGACCTTGTTCACGACGGTCACGACAGCCCCGCCGACCGCACGGCGATGGTGTCGCCCACTTCGACCTCGGCCACCAGGAGCCGCTGGATGTCCAGTTCGACCCACTCCTGCGGGTCGGTGGTGATCAACTGCTGGAGCAGTCCGAGTGCTTCGGCGGCGACCTGTTTGCGCGGCACGCGAAAGCCCGTCAGCGCCCGTCCGTCGGTGCGATGACCGCGGACCTCACCGAACGCGGCGACCGAGATCTCGCCGGGCACGTCCACCCCCGCACCGACCAGCGCGAGGATGACGTCCTCGGTGAGGAAGGCGTCCTCGGCGATGATCAGCGTGGCCTCCGTGGCCCGGGCCAGCCGGGCGATCTCGGCGACCCGCTCCTCGCCCACCAGCATGAACGCCATCCGGCCCGCCGCCGAGGCGGCCTCGACCGCGCCGCGCCGGTCCCGGGCGGTGGCGGTGTCCCGGCCGCGGTGCACGTACAGGGCCTGGCTGTGTCCGCCGGCGGCGGCCTGATCGATCAGGGCGTTCGCCGGGGTGACGTAGTCGACGCCGACGTACGGCACGGCCGCGGTCGTCTCGTCCCTGCGGCCGACCGCGACGAACGGGAACTGCTCGGCGACCAGCCGTTCCAGCTCCGAGCCGACCATCTGCTGGCCGAGCAGGACGCAGCCGTCGGTGAGCCGCAGCCGGGTCTTGCGGTGGAAGAGGCTGCGGGTGCCGTTCTCGACCGGTGAGGACGTGAAGAGCAGCAGGTCCCAGCCGATCGCCTCGGCCGCGCCCTCGATCCCGTTCAGCAGGGGGCCGTAGAAGTCGAGGCTCTCCGGCGACAGGGCCTCCTCGTAGGTGAAGACGCCGATGATCTGGTTGTCCAGGCCGGCCAGCCGGCGGGCCGCCGGATCGGCGACGTAGGTCGCCTCCTCAAGAGCCCGCTTCACCCGCGCCCGGGTCTCCTCCGGGATGCGCACGTTGGTGCCGTCACGGTCGTTCAGCACCAGCGAGACGGTGGTCTGACTGACCCCCGCGATCTCGGCGACCTCGCGCTGGGTGATCCGGCGCGGCTTCGTTGGCATCGATCCTCCGTTGATAATGCGTAACTTCAGCGGACGTCGGTGACGTTAAACCGACCGAAACAAATGCGCAATACCCCTTGACCGACGGCATGTCCGATTGAGACGGTCCGTGGCACGAAGTTGATGATAGGCATTATCACAGCGGTTCCCGGCCAGACAGGAGCAGACGATGACCCCACCTGCCGAAGGCGGCCGCCTCAGCCGTCGCGGACTTCTCGGCGCGGCGCTCGCGGCCGGCGTCGTACTGATCGCCGAGTCCACCCCCGTGACCGCCCACGCCGCGGACGGCGACGTCACCCTGACCGCCGGCGGGATCAGCCTGCTGGCGAGCGTCGGCGGCCGGCTCGCCATCCGCGACGCGGCCGGTGTCACCCGCAGCGCCGGGTCGAGATTCCAGATCAAGGACCAGCTCACCGGCATCCACCTGTCGACCGGCGGCACCCCCGCGCTGGCCGCCCTGCCGGACGGGACACCGGCGATCCGGATGGACTACAGCTTCGACGCGGCCGCCGGGCCGACCACCGTCACCGGCTGGTTCAGCGTGAGCACCGGCCACGCCCGGCTGGAGTGGCGGATCACCGGCGCGGCCACCCTGCTGCCGGACGGCTTCCTGTTCAGCCGGGCGATCCAGGCGCCGACCGCGCCCGACGACTACATCGCGATCACCGAGTGGGTCCGCGACTCCGGCGGCGGCATCCCCTACGAGGAGACCGCCGGCGTCGCGCACACCTCGACCTGGGGCGGCCGGCACGGACTGTTCCTGCTGGACCGCTCACGCCAGGCCTGGACGAACGCGACCTGGATCCACGCTCCGGGAACGGCCGACCCGGCCGGCGGCTGGACCAGCCGCGCCGACTTCTTCTTCTCCGAGACGAGACCGTCGGCCACGGCCACCATCGGCCGCGGTGTCGAACTCGGCCTGGAGCTGACCACCGACCGCGACTTCAACCTCTACCAGGTCCCCGGCGAGCCGATGCTGCTCACCGCCCTGGTGGCGAACGGCGGCGGCGCGCGTACGGCCGAACTGGCGCTGTCCGTACGGGACTTCGACGGCACGCAGTCGACCGCCACCGTGACCGGCAGCATCGCCGCCGCGGGCACCTGGCAGCACACGTTCACCGTGCCCGCGCCGGCCGCCGGTCTCGCGTTCGCCGAGGTCGTCGTACGGTCCGGGGACGACGAGGCGTTCGCCCGGACCAACCTCGCGATCCTGCCGTCGTTCTCCTACCAGGCGGGCGCGGACAGCATGTTCGGCATCGCCAACTACCCCTGGCTGCAACGGCCGAGCGCCGACGCCGTGCTCGACCTCTGGCAGCGGGCCGGCATCTCCCTGGTCCGCATCGCCTACGACGGCGGCCCGGGCCTGCCGCCCTCGGCGTTCGACGCGCGAGGCATGCGCCACAACATCGAACTCCAGCCGTCCCTCGACGCGACCGACACCGAGGCGGCGGCCTGGGCGGCCGACAAGCTGGCCGTGGCGCAGGGCGCCGGGGCCGGGTACTTCGAGGTCGGCAACGAGCTGAACAAGCCGTTCAACACCGGCACGGCCGCCCAGGCCTACCTGGACAAGGCGCTGCGCCCGGTCTTCGACCGACGGGCCGCGACCGGGGCCGCCGTGAAGCTGATGAACAACGGACTCGCCGGGATGGACAAGCCGTGGGTGGAGAACTTCGTCGCCGCCGGCGGCTGGGACCTCATCGACGCGTTCGCCTACCACCCCGGCCGCGGCAACTTCACCCCGGACTACATACCGCCGGGCGACGACTGGAGCACCGGCTCGGCGGGCACGTACTGGAACTTCTACGGCGGCCTCAAGCAGCTGAAGGCGCTGATGGCGCAGCACGGCGAGAAGGAGATCTGGCTGACCGAGGCCTACGCGCCGACCAAGCCGAACAGCTGGTGGCACGACACCTACCGGCACGCCGCCGAGAACGTCCTGCTCTCCCTGGCGTTGGCCAAGGCCGAGGGCGTCACCTGCGTGTGCTGGTACCAGTTTCACGACAGCGTGCTGGGCATGCCGCAGGTCGCCGATCCGGACAACGTCGAGTACCACTACGGGCTGATGAACCGCGACCTCAGCCCGAAGCCGTCGCTGCTGGCGTACGCGACCGCGGCCCGCGTCCTCGACGAGGCCGTCTTCCGGGGCCGGCTGACCTTCCCCGACCCGAAGACCTTCGGCCTGTGGTTCGACACACCCGACGGCCCGGCGGTCGTCCTGTGGAACCGGGCCGACGGCTACCTGCTGAACACCTCCGGCGCGCGTACCGACTGGCATTTCCCCGCCCCCGAGGTCTGGGTGGATCCCTGGCCGACCAAGACCCGCCTCAAGGCCACCGCCGCCACCGCCGTACGCGAGCTGGACGCCGTCGGCCGCAGCCGGCAGCTGTCACCCGTCCATGGCCGCGTCACCCTCACCCTCGACGGCGCGCCGCGCGTCTTCTACGGCCTGACACCGGTGGCCGGACCCGACGCCAACTCCCTTGCGGGCTGCGGCTGACGGGGCACGCGGCCCGACATCCGGTGTGTGCCGACCGCCATACCCGCGCACCTTCGGGGTACCCGCTCCAGGACGAAAGGGGGCGGGCATGCCGCTCACGTTCCGCAAGAGCTTCCGGATCCTTCCTTGGCTTCGGTTGAACATCAACAAGCGCTCGATGTCCATCACCACCGGCGGGAAGCACGGTCCGCGACACACGCGCAGCACGACCGGACGACGTACGACATCTATGGATTTGCCCGGACCTTTCGGGTGGCGCAAGACGCGCACCAAGAAGGACGACTGACCGGCCGTCACCCGAACGGACCCCCCAGGAGGCGCCATCTCATATCTGAGATAGCCTCAACCCCATGGCAGACGACTACCTCGTACGCATCGGCAAGCTCATCCGTGACGCCCGGCAACACCGTGGCTGGACACAGGCGCAGCTCGCGGAGGCGCTCGGCACCAGTCAGAGCGCGGTCAACCGCATCGAGCGCGGTAACCAAAACATCAGCCTTGAGATGATCGCTCGAATCGGTGAAGCGCTGGAGAGCGAGATCGTCTCGCTGGGCTATGCGGGTCCGATGCATCTGCGAGTCGTCGGTGGTCGTCGTCTGTCCGGCGCCATCGACGTCAAGACCAGCAAGAACGCGTGTGTGGCACTGCTGTGCGCCTCTCTGCTCAACCAGGGGCGCACAGTGCTGCGCCGGGTGGCGCGGATCGAGGAGGTCTACCGCCTGCTCGAGGTGCTCAGCTCGATCGGCGTGCGCGCCCGGTGGATCAACGACGGGGTCGACCTGGAGATCGTGCCGCCGGCCGAGCTGAACATGGCGGCGATCGACGCCGAGGCGGCCGTACGCACCCGCTCGATCATCATGTTCCTGGGCCCGCTGCTGCACCGCATGGACCACTTCAAGCTGCCCTACGCCGGCGGCTGCGACCTCGGTACGCGGACCATCGAGCCGCACATGATCGCGCTGCGCCGGTTCGGCCTGGACATCGCGGCGACCGAGAACCAGTACCACGCGCAGGTCGACCGGAGCGTGCGCCCCGACCGCCCGATCGTGCTGACCGAGCGCGGGGACACGGTCACCGAGAACGCGCTGCTGGCCGCCGCCCGGCACTCCGGTGTCACGGTCATCCGCAACGCGTCCTCCAACTACATGGTCCAGGACCTGTGCTTCTTCCTGGAGGCGCTCGGCGTCCGGGTCGAGGGCATCGGCACCACCACCCTGACCGTGCACGGCGTACCGAACATCGACGTCGACGTCGACTACTCCCCCTCCGAGGACCCGGTCGAGGCGATGAGCCTGGTGGCCGCGGCGGTGGTGACGGAGTCGGAGCTGACGGTCCGGCGCGTCCCCATCGAGTTCCTGGAGATCGAGCTCGCGGTCCTGGAGGAGATGGGCCTCGACCACGACCGTACGCCCGAGTACTTCGCGGACAACGGCCGTACGCGCCTGGTGGACCTCACGGTCCGGCCCTCCAAGCTGGAGGCGCCGATCGACAAGATCCACCCGATGCCGTTCCCGGGCCTGAACATCGACAACGTGCCGTTCTTCGCGGCCATCGCGGCGGTCGCGCAGGGCAAGACCCTCATCCACGACTGGGTCTACGACAACCGCGCGATCTACCTCACTGACCTCAACCGCCTCGGCGGCCGGCTCCAACTCCTCGACCCGCACCGCGTGTTGGTCGAGGGTCCGACCCGCTGGCGGGCCGCCGAGATGATGTGCCCGCCCGCCCTGCGCCCGGCCGTGGTCGTCCTGCTGGCGATGATGGCGGCCGACGGCACGTCCGTGCTGCGCAACGTGTACGTCATCAACCGGGGGTACGAGGACCTCGCCGAGCGTCTGAACTCCATCGGGGCGCAGATCGAGATCTTCCGGGACATCTAGACCTTCCAGGACATCTGATCTTCCGGGGCATCTGGCCTTCCGGGAGATGTGATCTTCCCGGAGATGTGAACTGCGACCGCGGACGCCGCCGCACCCCACCCGACCTGCTGTCCAGCGGATCGGGTCGGGGTGCGGCGGCGTCCGTGTGCCGGGCCGGTGCCGGTGCCGGTGCCGGTGCCGGTGCTGCCCAGTGGGGGCGGCTTGACCTTGCCCCCGGGGGCAGGGTTTAGCGTTCTTCGAGGTGAGAGACATGCAGATCGGTGAACTGGCCGGCCGGGCAGGCGTGACGACCAAGGCGGTGCGCTACTACGAATCGCTGGGGCTGCTGACGCCTGAGCGGCTGCCCAACGGCTACCGGAACTACGACGAGCACGACCTGCGGCTCGTACGGGAGATCCGGGCGCTGAGCGACCTCGGGATCCCCGTGGAGCGCACCCGTCCCTTCCTGGAATGCCTGGCGGTCGGCCATGAGCACGGCGACGACTGTCCCGCCTCGCTGGCCGGGTACCGGGAGGCGATCGACGATCTCTCGCAACGCATCGCGGGCCTCACCGCCCGCCGGACCACGCTGGTCGCGCACTTGCTGACGGCCGCCCACCGCAACAGCTGTGCCGCACCGGCCGACGGACGTCAGGAGCCATTGATGGACTACACGAGCCTGCCCGCCGACCTGCCCGTCCCCCAGGACGACGGCACGGCCGCCCACCTGCCCGGCCTGCCGGTCCCACCCCTGAAGCTGCGCAGCAGTGGCGGGTCGTCCGTCCGGCTCGACGCGCTCGGTGAGGGGCGGACGGTGGTGTACGTGTATCCGCTCACCGGCCGGCCGGGCACGGACCTGCCCGAGGGCTGGGACGCGATTCCCGGGGCGCGCGGCTGTACGCCCGAGGCGTGCGGCTTCCGTGACCACTACCAGGAACTGCTGGCCGCCGGAGCGGTCCGGGTGTTCGGCCTGTCCAGCCAGGAACCCGACTACCAGCGTGAGGTGGTCGAGCGGCTCTACCTGCCCTTCGAGATGCTCTCCGACCCGGAGCGGAGCCTGGCCGGAGCACTGGACCTCCCCCTCTTCGAGACCAACGGGCTGACGCTCTACAAACGGCTGACGCTCGTCGTCCGCGACGGCGTGATCGAGCACGTCTTCTATCCCGTCTTCCCGCCGAACGACCACGCGGACGAGGTGCTGGCGTGGCTGCGGGCCAACTCCCTGTAAGGAGAAGTCGATGTTCACCGGCCTGAGTGCCTTTCCCCTCACCCCGGTCACCGAGGACGGCATCGAGGAGGACTCGTTCGCCGCGCTGGTCGCCCGGCTCGCCGCGGCCGGCGTCGACTCGATCGGCGCCCTGGGTTCCACGGGGTCCTACGCCTACCTGACCCGCGAGGAACGGGCCCGCGCGCTGCGGATCGCGATGGCGAACGCCGGCTCGACCCCGGTCGTCGCGGGCATCGGCGCACTGCGCACCCGGAACGTGCTGGAGGCGGCGGAGGACGCCCAACTCGCCGGTGTCGCCGGGGTGTTGCTCGCGCCGATGTCGTACCAGCGGCTGACCGAGGACGAGGTGTTCGGACTCTTCGAGGACGTCACGGCGAACCTCTCGGTCCCGCTGGTCGTCTACGACAACCCGGGCACCACGCACTTCACCTTCACCGACCAGCTGTACGCACGCGTGACCGAGCTGCCGCACGTGGCGTCCATCAAGATCCCCGGTGTGCCCGCCGACCCCGAAGCCGCCCGGACGCGTGTCGAGGAGCTGCGCCGGATCCTTCCCGACCGTGTGACCGTGGGGGTCAGCGGCGACGCCTACGGGGCCACCGGGCTCAACGCCGGGTGTGACGCCTGGTATTCGGTGATCGCCGGCACCTTCCCGGAGCCGGCACTGACGATCACCCGGGCCGCACAGTCCGGCGACGCCGACGGGGCCCGACAGGCCGCGCAGCGACTCCAACCCCTGTGGGACCTCTTCGCCCGGCACGGCTCCTTGCGCGTGATCGCCGAGGCGGCCGAGTACGTCGGCCTGACCCCGCCGCGCAGCCTTCCCCGACCGTTGCGCGGCCTCGGCGCCGAGGACCGAGCTCAAGTAGCGGACGTGGTCGAGCAGTTGGGACTGCGCGCGTAGGTCAGGTCCCGTACAGGCGGGCCTCCCAGCGGGCGTGTGAGCGGCGGCCGGTCAGGCGCCACAGGAGGCGGGCGGGTACGGGTGCCTTGGTGAGGATCGTCCGTTGCTCCTCGGGAGTCGCCACCGCCATCAACGCGCTGAAGGCACGCAGCAGATGCTTCTTGTCCAGCTTGGCCAGGCTGATCTCGCCGAGCCGCTCCCATTCGGCGACGGTCAGGCATTCGGAGGCCAACGGCAGGATGGTGCGCTCCTCTTCGTCCATGTGAAAGGTCAACACCGCGCCCAGTTCGGCGAGTTGGTCCGCGACCTGCGCGCAGAGGGGCTGTCGGGGATCGGCCGCCAGTCCGTCCAGCGCGCCCGTCACCCGCGTGACCAACTCGTCGAGGCGGTGGTGCTGTTCCTCCATGCGCGCGATCGTCTCGGCCTGGTCCGCGGCCCGTGCCGCGAGCCGGGGCCAGAGGAACTCGTCCTCGCTGACGTGGTGGGCTTCAAGACCCATGAGCAGGAACCGCACCGCGTCCACGACCAGCGCGGCCCGCGCGGTGTCACCGGGCCGCAACCCACGCAGCAGATCCGGCAGTTCGGCGCACGACCGCCGGAACGTGCGGTGCACCACGACCATGTCGTGGACATCGGGCTTCTCGGTGACTACGTCGGACATGGTGCTCCCTAGCCTTTGCTCAGCTGTTCTCGGACCACCGTGCCGAACACGGATCAACGTCTGATCGACGGCAGATGAAAGCGCTGGTCAGCGCTGTGCCGCTGCCTTCCGCAGGCGGTCGCTCACCTCGTACACATGCTGGGCCGCGGCCTTCCGCGAGCAGCAGCCGGACGAGGACCGCACGCTGCAGCGGGCTGCCCGGAGCCTCGGGGGCATCTGATAAACCCCTGCTATGCGCACCGAATTCAACGTGTCCAGGCTTGAGCCGACGGCCGTCTACCGACTGCTCACGGCGTCCGTCCTGCCGCGCCCCATCGCCTGGGTCTCGACCGTCTCCGCGGACGGCGTCGACAATCTGGCCCCGCACTCCTTCTTCACGGTCTCGTCGGTCAAGCCGCCGATCGTCCAGTTCACCTCGGTCGGCCGTAAGGACTCCCTGCGCAATGTCGAGGCCACCGGGCAGTTCGTGGTCAATCTCGCCCCGGAGTCGCTGGTCGAGGAGGTCAACAGGACAGCCACGGACTTCCCGCACGGCGTGAGCGAGTTCGACGCCGTGGGAGTGGCGCGCGAGCCCGGCGCCCGCGTGAAGGCGTCCCGCGTCGCCGGCTCCCCCGTGGCGCTGGAGTGCGAACTGCACAGCACGCTCCGGCTGGGCGACTCAACTGTGGTCTTCGGACGGGTGGTTCACATCGCGGTCGACGAAGCCGTCCTGTCCGACGGCCATCCCGAGGTCACCCGTATGCGCCCACTGGCCCGCCTGGGCAAGGACGAATGGAGCACTATCGGCGAGGTTCTCGACCTGCGCCGCATTCGCTACGCGGACTGGCCGGACAGCTAGGCGAGTCGTCCCCACGCCGCGACCAGTTCCGACAGATAGACCGTCGCCTCCGCCGCCGCGCACGCTTCCGACAGACGGCCGTGCAGCGTCTCGATGTCCACTTCCCTGGCGTCGGCGATTCCGCTGCGCTCGATCAACGGGAGGAGGCTGCGGACGGTTTCGGTGACGAGGGTCATCGCCGCCGAGTCCGCGACGCCGGTCGGTACCGCCACGGCGACGCTGGGGTCGGGCACCCCGACGGACCGCAGTACCTGGGCCACTTGTTCGCCCATGTCGGGATTGCTGCCCGCCTCTCGCTGACCCGCACAGATCCACTCCTGGCATGTCGTCACCAGGGGTACCTCGGGGATGGCCCGTGCCCGGGAGATGTTGACCTCCTGGAACGTGACGAGACCGCCGGGGCGTACCGATCCGGTCAGCTCCCGCACGACCGCCACCGGGTCCTCCAGATGCATGAGGATCAGTCGGCCCACCAACGCGTCGACAGGCTGCGGGAGTTCGACGTCGGGCAACACCCGGTGCTCGAAACGGATGTTGCGTAGATCGGACGCGGCGACGTTCCCCCGCGCTGTCTCCAGCGCCTGCGCGTTCATGTCCACGCCGACGACCTGACCGCTCGGTCCGACGATGCGCGCGGCCGCGAGTGACACGCCGCCCGTGCCGCAGCCGACGTCGAGGACCCGCATCCCCTCCCGTAGGCCGGCGGCTCTCAAGAGGTACTCGGTGAAACCGCCGTACAGCGCGTCCTGAACGTCCAGCCGGCCGGTCTCCGCGGAGGTGGTGCCCATCGCGTATGTGCTCATGTCCGACGACTCTGCCAAGGCTCCGGCCATGCCGCTTGCGCGTCGACGAACAGCCCTTTCCCGTGGGCGCGAGGTCCGGTCCGAGGGAAGGCCTGAGGGAACACCTGAGGAAAGGCCTGAGGGAGGGTGCGCGGCACCCACCTCCGTACGGCCTTCCTCGTCGAGGCGGGCGGGCGAAGACTCGGATCGTCGGGCGAGGACGCGGATCGTCAGCAGTCGCCGACTCCGAGCCCGACCCCCTCAGCGCAGTCGCCGACTCCGCGCCCGACTCCCCAGCGCAGTCGCCGACTCCGCGCCCGACCCACCTCAGTTCCCCTCCCCGTATCCCCCAGGAGACCCCCGTGACCACCGCCTCCACCCCATCCACCCCGGCCACCCCGATCGCCCCCAAGATCGTCATCGTGACGGGCGCGTCCAGCGGCATCGGCGCGGCGACCGCCCGCCGGCTCGCCGCGGCCGGCCACCATGTCGTGCTCGGGGCCCGCCGCACCGACCGTCTCGCGCTGCTCACCAAGGAGCTGAGGGAGGCCGGACACAGCGCCGAACACGCCGAGTTGGACGTCACCGACCGGGCCGGTGTCCGTGTCTTCGTCGAAGCGACGCTGGCTCGGCACGGGCGCGTCGACGTGCTGGTCAACAACGCGGGGGTGATGCCGCTCGCCCCGCTGGCCGCCCTGCGTGTGGAGGAGTGGGACCAGATGATCGACGTGAATCTGCGGGGTGTGCTGTACGGGATCGCGGCCGTGCTGCCGTCGATGCGGGAGCGGCGTTCCGGGCACGTCGTGAACATCGCGTCCACCGCCGCCCACCGCGTCGACCCGACGGCCGCGGTGTACTGCGCGACCAAGTACGCGGTGCGGGCCCTGTCCGAGGGGCTGCGGCAGGAGAACTCCGACGTCAGGGTCACGGTCGTCAGCCCCGGTTTCACCCGTTCCGAGCTGACCGCCAAGGGTGGCGACGCCGAGGCGCAGGGCGCGGCACGCACCGCTACCGAGCTGATCGGGCTGCCCGCGGCGGCGGTCGCCGAGGCCGTCGGCTACGCGATCGCCCAGCCCGCGGGCGTCGACGTGAACGAGATCGTCGTACGCCCCACGGTCCAGAACTGACCCTTCAGTGGCGCGGAGCCGCCATCGACGCGAGGTACGTCAGGGCCTCCGCGCTGCGGGTTCCCGGTTCCGCCGAGCCCACGAGCAGCTCCTGGCCGGGGGCGTCGCGTACGTCGAAGCTCTGATAGGTGAGTTCGACGCGGCCGACCTCCGGGTGGACGAACACCTTGTAGGCGCGGGTGAGGGCCCGGACCGTCTGGTCGTTCCACAGGGTCCTGAACTCCCCCGAGATCTCCAGCAGTTCACGGACGAGGGCGTCGATCTCGGGGGTGTCGCTGAACCGGGCCGCGTTCAGCCGCAGCGCGTACACGGTCGCCGAGGTCACCAACTGCCGGTCGGGGAAGACCTCTTGGGCCAGCGGGTGGGTGAACAGGATGCGCGGCATGCTGGTCTCCCCCGCGAAGGGGGACAGCAGGGCGTCGGCGACGACGTTGGTGGCGAGGATGTCGAACGCGGGGCCCAGGACGTAGGCCGCGGCCGTAGGGAAGGCGTCGAGCAGCCGCAGCAGATCGGGGTGCACCTGGTCGCGCGGGCCGGCGGACTGCGCGCGGGGATTGATGCCGGCCAGGCGGAACAGGTGACCGCGCGCGTCGGCATCCAGGCGCAGCGCCCTGCCGAGCGCGTCGACGACCTGCGGCGAGGGGTTGGTCTCGCGGCCCTGTTCCAGCCGGATGTAGTAGTCGGCGCTCACCCCCGCGAGGACGGCCACCTCTTCCCGCCGCAGCCCCTTGACCCGACGGGTGCCGCCACCGACCGGCAGCCCGACATCGGCCGGTTCCAGGCGGGAACGGCCGGCCCGCAGGAAGTCCCCGAGGGCGTTGACAGGCACGTTCCGCATACGAGCGACAGTACCCCCGGCGCCGTACACACGGCCGCCCTACGAGGTTCCCCCCCGTCCCTGCACACGGCCGCCCTACGAGGTTCCCCCCCCGTCCCTGCACACGGCCGCCCTACGGGGTGTCCCCCCTGTCCGCGCACCCGGTCGTCCTACGGGTCTCCCCGGTCCTCCAGCAGCCGCTCAAGGCGGTCGAAGCGCGCGTGCAGGGCCCGGGTCGCGTCCTCGCGCATCGCACGCGCCGCGTCCTCCGCCTCGCGCGCGAGGTGATGGCGGCGCTTGTCGTCCCGGCCCACGAACCAGGTCGCGAGGGCCGCGGTGACCATGCCGTACGCGGTGATCCCGACGACCATCACCACCGAGCCGATGACGCGGCCCCACGGGGTCACCGGGAAGAAATCGCCGTAACCGACCGTGGTCGCCGTCTCGATCGACCACCACAACGCCCTGGGGTACGAGGTGATCTGCGCCCCGTGCGCACCCCGCTCGGCGGCCACGACCACGTACGAGCCGGCCAGCATCACCGCCACGAGGACGGCGGTCGCCCCGCCCGCGGCCCTGAGATGCAGCGAGCGTCCGTGCCGGCCGAGCAGCAGCGCGACCGTCCTGGTCCACAGTCCGGGCACCATGGCCCGGATCCTGCGCGACGCACGGCCGCCGCCCGGGCCCGGCGCGCCTGCGGACCGCCGCCGTCACCCCATCGGCGGGCGCTCACCCGGACGGGTCCGGACGGTGGTGAGGGGCGCGGTCGGATGATGGCCTTGCGCCATGACAGCCGAGCCCGACGCGGTGACCGAGACGTTCGTCTTCACCTGCGGCGACTGCGGTCACACCTGGGAACGGACCTTCAAGCTCATGTTCTTCACCGATCCCGGCCGTCCGGACATCCAGGAGTACGTCGACGAGAACGACGAGCCCCTCAGCTCGCCGCTGGCGGTGGCCGTCTGCCCGCGCTGCGGGAGCCGGGCGGTGCGGGTGTCGTCCCCCGGTTCCGCGTCCGCCGGGTCCGGCTGAGTCAGAGGTCGAGCAGTTCCTCGTAGAAGCCGCCGAAGCCTCGTTCGCGGTCGATGAGGTGGATCTCCAGGATCCAGTGGCAGACGCGGCCGGCCTTGTCGGTGCGGCGCAGCGGGGTGTCGTTGGCGGGGGTGATGTACGACTCGGTGTCCGCGCCGTCGATGGTCTCGTGCGGGAACTCGCCGACGAGGTGTCCGGCGTGCCAGCCGCCCAGCTCCCAGCCGGCTTCGGTGGCGAGGCGGTCGACCTCGGCGTAGAGGCGGGCGCCGGTGATGTCGGGGTCGGCCTCGTAGAAGGCCCGGCCGGCCGCGAAGGCCTTCGGGAGGTCGTCGCGCAGGCGGCGCTTGACCGGGTCGTCGCCGAGCACGAAGGTGCGGCCGAAGTCGGCCTCGTACTCCTCGAAGATCGGGCCGAAGTCGGCGAACACGATGTCGTCGGCCTCGATCACCCGGTCCGGCGGGTTCTCCCGGTAGGGCTTGAGGGTGTTGGGGCCGGAGCGGACGATGCGCTTGTGCCAGTGGCGGGTGGTGCCGAAGAGGTCGTTCGCCAGGTCGCGGATCCGGTCGCTGACCGCTCCCTCGCCCTCGCCGGGCGCCACCAGTCCCCGTGTCTCGATCTCCGCGAAGAGTCGTTCGGCCTTGGCCTGCGCGTCCAGCAGTCGCGCCGCGCGCGTGGGTTCGTCGTCCGCCATGGGCCGAACGTAACGGCGTCTGATCGTTTCCGGCAATGTGATTTCGCCGTCCGCGCTCAAGGGTGGACGCGGACCGCGCGGGCCAGGAAGTGGTGGGTGGCGTCCTCGTAGTGGACCAGGTCCCAGTCGGCGGCGCGGAGGGCCGGGCGGAGGTTCTCCTCGGCCAGCAGGTCGGCGGGGTCGAGGGGGCGTCCGTGGCGGGCGGCGCGTTCGGCGCGGCCGGAGGGGTGGAAGAGCAGCAGGATGCCGTCGGGCGCGGTGGCCCTGGCCCACTCGCGCAGCGCCGCCGCGGGGTCGGGCACGTGGTCGACGAGACCCGCGCTGAAGACGCCGTCCATGGTGGCGGTCGCCAGTGGCAGCCGGGTGGCGTCGGCGAGCAGGAGCAGGGCGAGGTCCGCGCGGCCTTCGCGCCGCGCCGCCGTCAGCATCGCGGGCGTGAGGTCGGCGCCGAGGACGACACCCGCGTCACCGACCTGTGCGCGGAGGGCGGGCAGGGCGCGGCCGGTGCCGCAGCCGACGTCGAGGGCCGACTGTCCAGGGCGGAGTCCCATCCGCTCGACCGCGGCCGTGTACCGGGGCTGGTCGGCCGCGAAGCGTTCCTCCCAGGTGGCCGCCCGGTGGGTGAAGAAGGCCCGGGTGGCGGTCTGTTCGGCGCGGTCCGCCACGAACGCGGCGAAGCGCTCGAACACGCCGTCCCGGTGCGGGGCCACGGCGGCCAGTTCGGCGGGCGCGGACTCCAACAGCCCGGGGGCGATGGCCGCCTCCTCCGGGAAGGCCGCGACGAAGGCGTCGACCGTCGCCTTGTCCGCCTCCAGGTGGAACTGCATGCCCCAGGCCGAGCCGCCCACCCGAAACGCCTGCACCGGATACCGCTCGCAGGAGGCCAGCAGCGTCGTCCCGGCCGGCAGGTCCATGGTGTCGCCGTGCCAGTGCAGCACCCGCAGCCGCTCGGGGACGCCGGCGAACAGCGGGTCGGAGGCCGCGGCGGGCGCCATCCGTACGTCGCTCCAGCCGACCTGCGTCCCCGACCCGGGGCGGCCGGTACCGCCCGCGGCGACGGCCAGCAGCTGCGCCCCCAGACACACCCCGAGCACCGGCACCTCGGCCTCCAACGCGGCGGCGAGCAGCGCCAGTTCGGCGGAGCGTCCCGGGAAGTCCTCGTACGCCGCCATCGGCCCGCCCATCACGACCAGACCCGCCAGCCCCTCGACCGAGTCGGGCACCGGCTCCCCGGCCCAGGTCCGGCAGATCCGGTACGGCAGTCCGGCCGCCGCCAGCGCGGCGCCGACGGCGTAGGGCCCCTCGCCCTGTGCGTGCTCCACGACCTGGATCACGGGCCACCACCTCCCGGACGACCGTACCCGAGCGACCACGCGCCACAACCGCATATGCATAGGTAATGGCACGAAGACGGCCGCAGGTGCGGTCCTACGACATCGATCGTCCCGCAGGTGCGCAGCGCGCCGTTTTCCCCCGCGGGTGCAGTGACCATGATGCGCCACGCCGTCCACGGCCGCCCGGCGAACGGGCCGGCGTCGGAGTCGTCAGCGGGCGGCCCAGTCGCCCCGCACATGGCCGAGGTGGCGGGTCATGACGGCCCGGACCCGGTCCTCGTCCCGGGCGAGGAGCGCGTCGAGGATCTCCAGGTGCTCCTCGGCCGAGGAGGTCAGCAGCCCCCGCTCGACCAGCGCGGTCAGGCCGTACAGGCGGGACCGCTTGCGCAGGTCGCCGACGACCTCGACCAGGTGCTGGTTGCCGGCCAGCGCGAGCAGGCCCAGGTGGAAGCGGCGGTCGGCCTCGACGTAGGCGATGAGGTCGCCGTCGGCCGCCGCGCCGACGATGTCCTCGGCGTCCGCGCGCAGCGCTTCGAGGGCGGCGGGGTCGGCGGTGGCCGCGAGCGCCGTGGTGGTGGGGATCTCGATCAGCGAGCGGATGTGGGTGTACTCGTCGAGCTGCTGCTCGGAGACGGCGGTGACCCGGAAGCCCTTGTTGGGCACGGTGTCGACCAGGCCCTCCTTGACGAGGTCGAGCATGGCCTCGCGCACGGGGGTCGCCGAGACGCCGAAGCGGGCGGCGAGCGAGGGGGCGGAGTGGACCTCGCCGGGGCGCAGCTCACCGGCGACGAGCGCGGCCCGCAGGGCGTTGGCGACGCTCTCGCGGTAGCTGGGACGGGAGCCGCCGAGGAGGGGCAGGGCGGGGCGGGACCGTGCGGCGGCCTTGGCCATGGGAGGGGTCCTTTCCTCGGCTGCGGGAGGAGGAGCGGGGTCAGAGGACGAAGCCGGACGGGAACGGGTCGGCCGGATCAAGAAGGTACTGCGCGGTGCCGGTGATCCAGGCCCGCCCGGTGATCGTGGGCACGACCGCCGGGCGACCGGCGACCTCGGTGGTCTCGACGAGGCGGCCGGTGAAGGACGTACCGATGAAGGACTCGTTCAAGAAGTCCTGGTGCAGCGGGAGTTCGCTGCGGGCGTGCAGCTGGGCCATGCGGGCCGAGGTGCCGGTGCCGCACGGTGAACGGTCGAACCAGCCCGGGTGGATGGCCATCGCGTGCCGCGAGTGCGTGGCGGTCGAGCCGGGTGCGGCGAGGTAGACGTGGTGAACGCCGTTGATGGTCGGGTTCTCCGGATGGACGGGCGGGGCCTCGGAGTTGATCGCGTCCATCAGGGCGAGTCCCGCGGCGAGGATGTCGTCCTTGCGGTCGCGGGTGAAGGGCAGTGCGAACTGGTCGAGCGGCAGGATCGCGTAGAAGTTGCCGCCGAAGGCCAGGTCGTACGTCACCGTGCGGCCGGCGGCGAGGGTCGCCTTGCGGTCCAGGCCGACGACGAAGGAGGGCACGTTGCGGAGGGTGACGGCCTTCGCGGCACCGTCCTCGACGGCGACCTCGGCAACCACCAGACCGGCCGGGGTGTCCAGGCGGACGGTGGTGACCGGCTCGACGACCGGCACCATGCCGGTCTCGACGAGGACGGTGGCCACCCCGATCGTGCCGTGGCCGCACATCGGGAGGTAGCCGGAGACCTCGATGTAGACGACGCCGTAGTCGCAGTCGGGGCGGGTGGGCGGCTGGAGGATCGCCCCGCTCATCGCGGAGTGCCCGCGGGGCTCGTCCATGAGGAAGTGCCGTACGTCGTCGCGGTGTTCGCGGAACCACAGCCGGCGTTCGTCCATCGTGGCGCCGGGGATCGTGCCGATGCCGCCGGTGACGACGCGGGTGGGCATGCCCTCGGTGTGCGAGTCCACGGCGTGCAGAACCAGCTTGCTGCGCATGGGAGTTCCTCTCGGTGGCGCGGCCTCGGTGGGGCGCGGGACGGGTCAGGAGAGCCCGAGGGCGACGACCTTCTCGGTGGCCTCGCGGACGGCCTTCTCCTGCTCCGGCAGCAACGGCACCCGGGGCGGCCGGACCGGACCACCACGGCGCCCGACGATGTCCATGGAGAGCTTGATCGCCTGGACGAACTCCACCTTGGAGTCCCAGCGGTGCAGCGCGTGCAGGTGGCGGTAGAGGGGTACGGCGGTGGCCAGGTCGCCCTTGACGGCCGCGTGGTACAGCTCGACCGTCGATTTCGGCAGGGCGTTGGGGTAGCCGGAGATCCAGCCCTTGGCGCCGGCCACGGCCAGCTCCAGCAGGACGTCGTCGGCGCCGATCAACACGTCCAATTCGGGGGCGAGTTCCTGGATCTGGTAGATGCGTCGGGGGTCGCCGGAGAACTCCTTCACGCCCTTGATGAGCCCGGCCGCGTGCAGTTCGGCGAGGAGTTCGGGGGTGAGGTCGACCTTGGTGTCGTGCGGGTTGTTGTAGGCGACGATGTCGATGCCGACCTCGGCGACGGCGGCGTAGTGCGCGCGCACCGAACGCTCGTCGGCCCGATAGGAGTTGGGCGGCAGCAGCATGACGGCGGCACACCCCGCCTCCTTGGCCTGTCGGGCCCAGCGGGCGGCCTCGGCGGAACCGTAGGCCGAGACGCCCGGCATGACCTTGTCGCCGCCTATGGCCGCGACGGCAGTCTCGACGACCCGAGCGCGCTCCTCGTCGGTGAGCACCTGGTACTCGCCGAGCGAGCCGTTGGGGACGACCCCGTCGCAGCCGTTCGCGACGAGCCACCGGCAGTGGTCCGCGAACCCGTCGAAGTCGACGCTCAGGTCGTCGTGCAGCGGGAGCGCGGTGGCGACGAGGACGCCGCGCCAGACGGGGTGAGGGGGCGTGACGGTCATGGGAGCCTCAACTTTCCGATGGGGGTGACGTATCGCTGACGGATGTCCTGGGTGACGGTGGTCGGAAGGCCTGGTCAGCCAATGGGCGCCGCTCAGGGCCCCTCCGGTTCCCGGGCCAGTACCTCCAGCGGTACCGGCCTGGCGAAGGGCCGCTTGGCCGGTCCCGGCGCGCAGCCCGCCACTCCGCCGACTCCGGGCGCGCAGATCCGGCCCTGGCACCAGCCCATTCCGGCGCGGGTGAGGAGCTTGACGGTACGCAGGTCGGTGGCGCCGAGTTCGGCGGTGGCCGTGCGGATCGCGCCCGCCGGGACCTCCTCGCAGCGGCAGACGACGGTGTCGTCGGTGACCTGGTCCACCCAGTGGGCGGGCGGGGCGTAGGCGATGGCGAGGGCGGCGGAGAAGTGCCGTAGCCGGGACCGGGTGCGGGTGGCTGCCGCCCAGCCGCCGGACCGGGGTTCAACTCCCTTGAGGCGGGCGGCGATCGAGTACCCGGCGATCTCACCCTCGGCGAGCGCCAGCACCGCTCCCCCGACCCCGGTGGCCTCACCCGCCGCCCAGACTCCGTCGACGTCGGTGCGCTGCTCGGCGTCGGTGACCACGAGCGGGTCACCGGTGTCATCGATCGCGCAGCCGAGGGACTCCGCGAGGTCGGTGTGCGCGAGCATGCCGTGCCCGACGGCCAAGGTGTCGCAGTCGATCCGCCGCTCGGTGCCGGGCCTGACCCGACCGTCGGTGTCGAGCGCGGCGACGGTGACGGCCTCGACCCGATCGGTGCCGTGGGCCGCCACGACCGCATGACGGACCATCACCGGCACTTTGTGCCGCAGGAGTTGGGAGGCGTACCCGGCCGCCTCGACGACCTTGCCCGGATGCGCGGCGAGGGTGGCCGCGTGCCGTACGAACCCGGCGGGGCGTACGGACTCGACGTACGCGACGACTTCGGCGCCCGCCGCGGCGAGCCCGGCCGCGACCGGCATCAGCAGCGGGCCGGTCCCCGCGACGACCACCGTGCGCCCCGGCAGGACGAGCCCGCCCTTGAGCATGGCCTGGGCGCCGCCCGCGGTGACCACTCCGGGGAGGGTCCAGCCGGGGAAGGGCAGCACCTTCTCGTAGCCGCCGGTGGCGAGAAGGACGGCATCGGCGGCGACCGTCTCCGAGGTCTGCTGGTCGGGGCCGAGCAGGGCGTGGACGCCGAAGCGACCCGGTCTGAACTCCGGTTCCACGAACCAGACATGACGGTCCGCCAGGTGGGTGATCCGGCCCGCCGCCACATGTGTGGCCAACCGGTCCCGCAGCGCCTCCCAAGTGCCCCAGGCGTGATGCAGCGCCTGTGGTCTGCGGGCGCCGAGCCCGACCGCGGGCTGCCGGTAGAACTGTCCGCCTGCCTGCGCACCCGCGTCGAGGAGGGTGACCCGTACGCCCCGGTCGGCGGCCGTGAGCGCGGCGGCGAGCCCGGCGGGGCCCGCGCCGATCACGGCGAGGTCGGCGCTAGTCATGGTCGAGGTCGTCGTGGTCAGCGCCGTCCCGGGCGAGGTCGTCATGGCCGGTGCCCTCCTGCGTGCGGATCGTGTCGCCGGGGTGGACCGGGACGAGGCAAGCCCTTTGGTTCGGGCGGTCGTTGACGATGACGAGGCAGTCGAAGCAGACGCCGATCCCGCAGAAGACTCCGCGCGGTGCGCCGCTCCCGCGGGTTCCGCGCCAGGAGGTGATGCCGGCCGTCCAGAGCACGGCGGCGACGGTCTGGCCTGGCAGGGCGTCGATCTCACGGCCGTCGACGGTGACGGTGAAGGCCGGTCCGGGGTGGGCCCGGGCCAGCTCCAGCGGGGTCTCGCCTCTTCTCATTCCCCCTCCTCGAAACGGTCCGGGCGGAACGGCGTCAGGTCGAGGTCCGGTGTCCGGTCGGTCAGCGTCTGGGCGATCAAGTGCCCCGTACCGACCGCGAGTCCGATGCCCGCGCCCTCGTGGCCGCAGGCGTGGTGGAGCCCCGGCACCCGGGGGTCGGGGCCGATGGCCGGCAGATGGTCCGGCAGATAGGGCCGGAAGCCGAGATAGCCGCGCATCGCGTGCGCCCTGCCGAGCATCGGGAAGAGCTCGGTGGCCTGCGCGGCCAGTCTGCGCACGACCGGGAGCGAGAACGTCCGGTCGAAGCCCACCCGTTCGCGACTGGCCCCGATCAACACCGGTCCCGCGTCCGTGCTTTCGACGACCGCCGAGGACTGGAGCCCCGCGTCCCCGCTGGCCACGTCGGCCACGTAGTCGGCGGCGTACACCTTGTGCCGGATCACCCCGCGCGGCAGCGGCTCGGTGACCAGCACGAAGCCGCGGCGCGGCAGCACCGGCAGCTGCACCCCGGCCAGCGCGGCGACCTCGCCGCCCCAGGTGCCGGCCGCGTTGATGACGGCCGGCGCGTGCACGTCGCCGTGCGCGGTCCGGACTCCGCGCACGGAGCCGTCCTTCGCGCGCAGGATGTCGGTGACGGCGGTCCCGGTGCGCAGGTCGGCGCCGGCGCGTCGGGCGGCTCGTACTACATGGGCGGCGGCCAGGGTCGGCATCACCTGGCAGTCCTCCGGGTAGAGCACGCCTCCTGCCAGCCCGGGGGCCAAGTGCGGCTCCAGTTCGGGGAGTTGGTCGGCGGCGACGACCTGCGCGTCGACTCCGGCCGCCCGCTGTCCGGCGGCGAAGCCGGTCAGTGCGGACATGCCCTCGGGCGAGGAGGCGACGACGACTCCGCCCTTCGGCTCGAACTCCACGGCTTCGCCCAGGCCGGGTTCGGCGGCGAGGTCGGCCCACAGACGTCGGGACAGGAGGGCGAGGTCGAGTTCGGGGCCCGGTTCCTTGTCGGAGACGAGCAGGTTGCCCTCGCCGGAGCCGGTGGTGCCGCCGGCCACGGGGCCGCGGTCCACGAGGAGGGTCCGCAAGCCTGCCCGGGCCGCGTGGAGAGCGCAGGCCGCGCCCACCATGCCGGCCCCGATGACTACGACGTCGCAGGTCAGTGGGCTGCTCACGTCAGTACAATGTCACATGTCTCTGTCCTCGCCAAGGGGTCGTACGCAGGCCCCGGCGGCCGAGGGTCCCGCCCTCCGCCACCGGGAGCCGCACGGTCGACCGCCCACCAGGGCCGTCAACTCTCCGTCAGCCCTCCGTCAGCGTGATGTCCTCGCGCTGGGCCGCGTGGAAGCGGGGCAGCGGCAGGCCGCCGTGGGCGTTGAGTTCCATCAGGGTCGCCTCGACGTTCGCCGCACCGGGTTCGAGGCTGTCGGACGAGGTCTTGCCGGTGTTCTGCCAGCGGTGTTCCATGCCGTCGCACACGGCGCGGGTGCCGCCGATGCCGTGGCGGACGTTCGGGGAGTTCTGGGCGACCGAGGAACTGACGAAGACCGGGCTGCCGTTGCCGAGACAGCGGTAGGTGCCGGAGAGGGTGACGGTGCCGTCGGGGGCGATGTACCCCGTCGGGTCGACGGTCACGGTCTCGAAGGGGTCGGCGGACGCGGGCGCGGCCGGGGCGGCGGCCAGCAGGAACAGCGCGGCGCAGACGGCGGTGCGGATCGCGGGGCGCAGGGACACGGGGAAACCTCCTGAGTGTGGGGCCTCCACTGGTACCGGGCGCGCGGGCCCACGGCCGTGATCGTCACTCCTTCGGTGGCGAGTCCACACCGATGGTCACGCTCGTCACTCCTTCGGTGGCGAGTCCGCACCGACGGTCGTGGAACCGTCCGGGAGTTGTCCGCGTGTTGTCACGCTTCCCGATGCGCTGTTCCGATGAGTTCACGGCGGGAGGATGGTCTCTTCCATGGGGACGCCGACCGGCGCAACCCCACCGACCTGGAGGTGCGACATGTGTTCCCACCAGCCTTCGAGCTCTTCCTCCGACAACATCGCCGCGCATGTCGTCGCCGCCCACCCCGAGCAGGGCTGGAGCCTGCTCTGCGACGGGGCGATCGTGTTCGACGACTCCGGTGAACTGACCCCCGACGGCCGCGCGGTCGCGCCGCACCGGGTCGCTTCGCTGACGATGGCGGCCTGAGTCACGCCGATGCAGTCGCGGGCGCGGTAACAGCACCGCCGCCCCACCCCCCGTACGACTCCCCAGCGGGCGCCACCGAGCGGCCCCGGCCGGTTCGAGCGACACTGCGAAGACCGCCGGCCCCCTTGCGTCCGCACCCCCTCCCGCTTCTCCCGCGCCCCTCCGCCCCGCGGACGCACGGCCTCCCCGCCCCCGGCGGTATCGCGCCCCGTTGACTGTCGTCACCAAGGCGATACGCTCGTTGCGCGAGCCCGGACCCCGCCCATCAGGCAAGGGGGCGTACCGCCATGATCGACTCGGCGCATGTCGACACTTTCGCGCGTGACCACCTCCCGCCGCGCGAGGAATGGCCGGACCTGCGCTTCGAGCTGCCGGAGCTGAGGTACCCCGATCGGGTGAACTGTGCCGCCGAGCTGCTGACCGGCCCGGACGCCGAAAGCTCCGCGTTCCACACCCCCACAGGACCCTCCTGGACGTACGGCGAACTGCGCGCCCGCGTCGACCGGCTCGCGCATGTCCTGACCGGCGACCTCGGCGTGGTTCCCGGGAACCGGGTGCTGCTGCGCGGACCGACCACACCGTGGCTCGTGGCCTGCTGGCTGGCGGTGCTGAAGGCGGGCGCGGTCGCCGTGACGGTGCTGGCGCAGCAGCGGCCGCACGAGCTGGCCACGATGTGCGGGATCGCCGACATAGGGCACGCCCTGTGCGACATACGGGCCGTCGACGACCTCGCCAAGGCGGAGATACCGGGGCTGCGCATCACGACGTACGGCGGTGACGCCCCCGGCGACCTCCTGAACCGTCCGGCGCCCGACACCCCGTATCCGGCGGTCGGGACCGCGGCCGACGACGTCGCGCTGATCGCGTTCACCTCGGGCACCACCGGCCGCCCGAAGGGGTGCATGCACTTCCACCGGGACGTGCTCGCCATAGCCGACACCTTCTCGAAGCATGTGCTGAGGCCACGGCGGGACGACGTCTTCGCGGGGAGTCCGCCGCTCGGTTTCACCTTCGGCCTGGGCGGTCTGGTGATCTTCCCGATGCGCGTCGGCGCGAGTGCGCTGCTGCTCGAACAGGCGGGCCCCAGGCAGCTGTTGCCCGCGATCGCCGCCCACCGGGTCTCGGTGCTGTTCACCGCGCCGACCGCCTACCGCGCGATGCTCGGCGAGGTCGACGCGTACGACGTCTCGTCCCTGCGTCGCTGTGTCTCCGCCGGGGAGAACCTGCCCGCCGCCACCTGGCAGGCCTGGCGGGAGCGGACCGGGCTGCCGATCATCAACGGCATAGGCGCCACCGAGCTGTTGCACATCTTCATCTCCGCCGCCGACGAGGACATCCGGCCCGGCACGACGGGGAAACCGGTGCCGGGGTGGCACGCGCGCGTGCAGGACGCGGACGGAACTCCGGTGCCGGACGGGGAGCCTGGGCTGCTCGCCGTACAAGGGCCGGTCGGCTGCCGGTACTTGGACGACCCGCGCCAGCGCGTGTACGTGCGCGACGGCTGGAACGTCACCGGTGACACCTATGTGCGCGAGAGCGACGGCTGGTTCCGCTTCGTCGCCCGCGCCGACGACATGATCATCTCGGCCGGCTACAACATCGCGGGACCTGAGGTCGAGGACGCGTTGCTGCGTCACCCGGACGTGGTCGAGGCGGCGGTCGTGGGGCGGCCCGACGAGGCCCGTGGTCAGGTGGTGGTGGCCTACGCCGTCCTCAAGGAGGGCGCCGAACGGGACGTCGAGGCCCTGCGCGCCTTCGTCAAGTCCGAGCTGGCGCCGTACAAATGCCCGCGCGAGATCGTCTTCCTGGACGCGCTGCCGCGCACGGCCACCGGCAAGCTCCAGCGGTTCAGACTGCGCACCGAAGATCACTCCGGTGTTGACACCGATGGTGACCAGCAGTGATGTCGAAGACCTAAGATGATCAACGTGTCCGACCAGCCTGCCCCACGGTCTCTCATCGTCACGCTCTACGGCGCGTACGGCCGTTTCGTGCCGGGCCCCGTGCCCGTCGCCGAACTGATCCGGCTGCTCGCCGCGGTCGGCGTGGACGCGCCCTCCGTACGCTCCTCGGTGTCCCGTCTCAAACGGCGCGGGCTGCTGCTGCCGGCCCGCACGGCCCAGGGCACCGCGGGATACGAACTCTCGGCGGAGGCACGCCAGTTGCTCGACGACGGCGACCGCCGCATCTACGCGGAGGTGCCGCCCGAGGACGAGGGCTGGGTCCTCGCCGTGTTCTCCGTACCGGAGTCGGAGCGGCAGAAACGGCACGTCCTGCGCTCCCGCCTGGCCGGCCTCGGCTTCGGCAGCGCGGCACCGGGCGTGTGGATCGCCCCGGCCCGGCTGTACGAGGAGACCCGGCACACCCTCGTACGACTACGACTGGACCCGTACGTCGATCTCTTCCGCGGCGAGCACCTGGGCTTCGCGCCCACCGTCCAAGCGGTCGCCCGCTGGTGGGACCTGGCCGCCATCGCCAAGGAGCACGACGCGTTCCTCGACCGCCACGCACGCGTGCTGCGGGACTGGCAAGGGCGCCCGGCCGCCGACACCCGGCCCGAGGAGGCCTACCGCGACTACCTCCTCGCCCTGGACTCCTGGCGCCACCTCCCCTACGTCGACCCCGGGCTGCCCGCCAGGCTGCTCCCCGAGGACTGGCCGGGGGCACGGTCGGCGGCGGTGTTCCGGGGACTGCACGAGCGACTCAGGGCCGCGGGGGCCGGTTTCGCGGGCGTATGACGGGCATGCGGACGGGCCCCTCCTCATCGGGCGCATGAGAGACGTCCCATGAGTCACTCAGCCAAACCTCAGGCTCCTTAACACCTCCTCTCAGACTTCTTACCTACCGTTCCACGCGTCGCACGACGGGTAGGAAAGAGGACTGTTGCGCATGACCACCACGCCAAGGACTCAGGGAGCCACGGTCTGGCTGACGGGGCTGCCGAGCGCGGGCAAGACGACGATCGCCCGCCACCTGGGGGATCGGCTGACGGCCGAGGGGCACCGCGTGGAGGTCCTGGACGGTGACGAGATACGCCGCTTCCTCTCCGCGGGACTCGGCTTCTCCAGAGAGGACCGCAACACCAACGTGCAGCGCATCGGCCTGGTCTCGGAGGTCCTGGCCCGCAACGGCGTGCTGTCCCTCGTCCCGGTCATCGCCCCGTACGCCGACAGCCGCGAGGCCGTGCGCAAGCGGCACCAGGCCAGCGCGACGCCGTACATCGAGGTGCATGTCGCCACTCCGATCGAGGTGTGCAGCGCGCGGGACGTGAAGGGCCTCTACGCCCGCCAGGCGGCGGGGCAGTTGACCGGCCTGACCGGTATCGACGACCCGTACGAGCCGCCCTTCGACCCGGACCTCGTGCTGCCGACGCAGGTGCAGACGCCCGAGGAGTCGGCGGACGCGGTGCACGCGCTGCTGGCGGAGCGGGGGTTGGTGTGAGCGCGGCGCCGCCCGCGACGGGCTTCAGCCTCTCCCATCTGGACGCGCTGGAGTCCGAGGCGGTGCACATCTTCCGCGAGGTGGCGGGCGAGTTCGAGCGACCGGTGATCCTCTTCTCCGGCGGCAAGGACTCCATCGTCATGCTGCACCTGGCGCTCAAGGCGTTCGCGCCGGCGCCGATTCCCTTCTCGCTGCTGCACGTCGACACGGGCCACAACTTCCCTGAGGTCCTGGAGTACCGGGACCGCACGGTGGAGCGGTACGGGCTGCGGCTCCATGTGGCGTCCGTGCAGGACTACATCGACCGGGGTGTGTTGCGCGAACGTCCGGACGGGACCCGTAATCCGCTCCAGACGCTGCCGTTGACGGAGAAGATCCAGGCCGAGAAGTTCGACGCCGTGTTCGGTGGTGGGCGTCGGGACGAGGAGAAGGCCCGGGCCAAGGAGCGGGTGTTCTCGCTGCGGGACGAGTTCTCGCAGTGGGACCCGCGCCGGCAGCGGCCCGAGCTGTGGAACCTGTACAACGGGCGTCACGCGCCCGGCGAACACGTCCGCGTGTTCCCGCTGTCCAACTGGACCGAGCTGGACGTCTGGCAGTACATCGCCCGTGAGCGGATCGAGCTGCCCGACATCTACTTCGCCCACTACCGCGAGGTGTTCGACCGGGGTGGCATGTGGCTGACCGCCGGCGCGTGGGGCGGGCCCAAGTCCGGCGAGAGCGTGGAGAAACGGCAGGTTCGCTACCGCACGGTCGGCGACATGTCCTGCACCGGCGCCGTCGACTCCGATGCCGACGGCATCGAGAAGGTGATCGCCGAGATCGCCGCCTCCCGGCTGACCGAGCGCGGCGCGACCCGGGCCGACGACAAGATGTCCGAGGCCGCGATGGAAGACCGCAAGCGCGAGGGGTATTTCTAGTCATGGCCGTGGACACGCTTCGGTTCGCCACCGCGGGTTCGGTCGACGACGGCAAGTCGACGCTCGTCGGACGGCTGCTGCACGACTCCAAGTCGATCCTCACCGACCAACTGGAGGACGTCGAGCGGGCTTCCCTGAGCCGAGGTCAGGAAGGCCCCGACCTCGCCCTGCTGACCGACGGTCTGCGCGCCGAGCGCGAGCAGGGCATCACCATCGACGTCGCCTACCGCTACTTCGCCACACCCAGGCGGCGGTTCATCCTCGCCGACACCCCCGGCCACGTGCAGTACACCCGCAACATGGTCACCGGCGCCTCCACCGCCGAGCTGGCCGTCGTCCTGATCGACGCGCGCAACGGCGTGGTGGAACAGACCCGTAGGCACGCGGCCGTGGCCGCCCTGCTGCGCGTCCCGCACGTGGTCCTGGCCGTCAACAAGATGGATCTGGTCGGGTACGAGGAGAAGGACTTCCGACGGATCGTCGAGGACTTCGCGGGCCACGCGGCCGAGTTGGGCCTGCCCGACTTCACGCCGATCCCGGTCTCGGCGCTGGTCGGCGACAACGTGGTGGAGCGTTCGGCGCACATGGACTGGTACCGGGGCCCGTCCCTGCTGGACTTCCTGGAGAGCGTCCCGGTCGGCACGGAGGCGGCCGACGCGCCCGCCCGTTTCCCGGTGCAGTACGTCATCCGGCACGGCGAACTCCGTTACTACGCGGGCCAGTTGGCGTCCGGCTCGCTGCGGGTCGGCGACCGGGTCACCGTGCACCCGTCCGGCGCGAACTCCGAGATCACCGGCATCGACGTGCTCGGCGCCGAGGCGGAGGTGGCGTACGCGCCGCAGTCGATCGCGGTGCGTCTCGCCGACCAGGTGGACATCTCGCGCGGCGACATGCTCACGACGGGCGTCGGCGTCCCCGCGCTCACGCAGGAGGTCCGGGCGGCCGTCTGCCATCTCGCCGATCGGCCGTTGCGGGTCGGCGACCGGGTGCTGGTCCGGCACACGACCAGGACCGTCAAGGCGATCGTCAAGGACCTGGGCGGGGTGAGCGAGCTGCGCGCGAACGATCTGGGGCGGATCGGTCTGCGGACGGCGGAGCCGCTGGCCCTCGACGACTACGCGGTCTCCCGGCGCACCGGGGCGTTCCTGGTGATCGACCCGGCGGACGGGGCGACGCTGACGGCGGGCATGGTGGAGCTGTAGCACCGGTCGTCTGCAGGACCGGTCGTCTGGAGGCCTCTGGGGCGGGGCCTGTTCCTGACTGTCGTCAGGATGACGATACAAACCTTCGCGATGCGCCAATGTCACCGCTCGTCAATAACGCGGTAACAACGGGCTCACTCATGCGAGGCGGGGCGTTGGACTGGGTAAGCCGCTCGGTACGGGGTCGAAGGTCCCGCACGGTGCCCGTCGGACGACTCTGCCGGGCGGCGCCGTACCATACATAAGGTTGAAAGCAGGACAGCCTGCTCATGAACGGAACCGCCTTGTACGATCGCCCCTCCTCCTCGGCCGCCTCCTGGCGCATCGCGCTGCCGCACTCCGCCGCGGCCGTGCCCGTCGCCCGTGCGCTGGTGCGCACGGCGCTGACCGAGCTGGAGTACGGGGCCGACAGTGACACCGCGGAGCTGCTCACGGCCGAGCTGGTCGCCAACGCCGTGGAGCACACCGCGGGCGACTCCCCGATAGAACTCGTGGTGGAGCTGATGCCCTCCGGGTGTCAGGTCGAGGTGCACGACCCGGACCCGGCGCCGCCCGGGGACCTGACCCGGCCCGACTGCGGGGAGCCCGACCCGTGGCAGGAACACGGGCGCGGACTGCTCCTGATCCGCGCTCTCAGCTCGTCCTGCGGACACCGTCCGACCGAGTCGGGCAAGGCGGTCTGGTTCAGGCTGCCGGTGGTGCCGCCGCAGCGGCGTTCCGCGTGACCTGAGGGAAACCCCAGGTCAGGCGAGGGTCGCCACCAGGACGGCCTTGATCGTGTGCAGACGGTTCTCCGCCTCGTCGAAAACGACCGAGTAGGCCGACTCGAACACCTCGTCGGTCACTTCGAGCGAGTCGAGGCCATGGGTCTCGTATATCTCCTGGCCCACCTTCGTACCGAGGTCGTGGAAGGCCGGGAGGCAGTGCAGGAACCGGACGTCCGGGTTCCCGGTGGCCCGCAGGACGTCCATCGTCACGGCGTACGGGGCGAGAGCCGTGATCCGCTCGTCCCAGACCTCCTTGGGCTCACCCATCGAGACCCAGACGTCGGTGGCGACGAAGTCGGCCCCCTGGACGCCCTCCGTCAAGGATTCGGTGAGAGTCACGCGGGCTCCGCTCGACTCGGCCAGTTCCCGGGCGCGGTCGACGATCTCCTGGGCCGGCCAGTAGGACTTCGGGGCGACGATCCGGACGTCCATGCCGAGCAGGGCGCCGGTGATCAGGTACGAGTTCCCCATGTTGAAGCGGGCGTCGCCGAGGTAGGCGTAGGCGATGTCGGTCAGCGGTTTGGCGGTGTGCTCGGTCATGGTGAGCACATCGGCGAGCATCTGGGTGGGGTGCCAGTCGTCGGTCAGCCCGTTGTAGACGGGCACGCCCGCGTACGCCCCCAGCTCCTCGACCTTGGCCTGGCTGTCCCCGCGGTACTCGATCCCGTCGTACATCCGCCCCAGCACCCGCGCGGTGTCCTTCACGGACTCCTTGTGCCCGATCTGCGAGCCCGACGGGTCGAGATACGTCGTCGAGGCGCCCTGGTCGGCGGCGGCGACCTCGAACGCGCAGCGGGTGCGCGTCGAGGTCTTCTCGAAGATCAGTGCGATGTTCTTGCCGCTCAAGTGCCGCGTCTCGGTCCCGGCCCGCTTGGCCGCCTTCAGCTCGGCCGCCAGCTCGATCAGGCCGACGAACTCCGCCGCAGTGAAGTCGAGCTCCTTGAGGAAGTGGCGGCCGGCGAGGGCGGTCGGGACTGTCGCCATGGGGGCGCTCCAGGAGTGCGAGGGAATGCGGAAACAGGAACCCTGGAAGTCTATACGACGATTCGCATTTATATACAGCAGGTAAGGGGCGTCACAGGGCCGCTATACGGCCTCACGTTCGACCGGACAGCTCATGCAGCGCGGTCCACCGCGGCCCCGGCCCAGTTCGCTGCCCGGGATCTCGATGACCTCGATGCCCTGCTTGCGCAGATGGGTGTTGGTGGTGGCGTTGCGCTCGTAGGCGACGACCACGCCCGGCTCGACGGCCAGGACGTTGCAGCCGTCGTCCCACTGCTCGCGCTCGGCCGCGTGCACGTCCTGGGTGGCGGTCAGCACACGGATCTCGTTCAGGCCGAGGGCGGCGGCGATCGCGCGGTGCATGTGCTCCGGCGGGTGGTCGGTGACCTTCAGCTCCTTGTCGCCGACGCCCGGTTCGATCGTGTACGAGCGGAGCATGCCGAGGCCCGCGTACTGGGTGAAGGTGTCGCCGTCGATCATCGTCATCACGGTGTCGAGGTGCATGAACGCGCGCGCCTTCGGCATGTCCAGGGCGACGATGGTCTGCGCGGAGCCGGCGGCGAACAGCTTGTGCGCGAGCATCTCGACGGCCTGGGGCGTGGTGCGCTCGCTCATGCCGATCAGGACGGCTCCGTTGCCGATGACGAGGACGTCCCCGCCCTCGATGGTGGAGGGGTAGTCGGCCTGCCCCTCGGACCAGACGCGGAACGTTTCGCCACGGAAGAGCGGGTGGTGCCGGTAGATCGCCTCGAAGTGGACCGTCTCGCGCTGCCGGGCCGGCCAGCGCATGGCGTTGATGGAGACGCCGTCGTAGATCCAGGCGGAGGTGTCCCGGGTGAAGAGGTGGTTGGGGAGCGGGCCGAGCAGGAAGTCGTCGAGGTCCATCACATGGAAGCGCACGGAGGTCGGCTCCGGGTGCGCGTCCAGGAACTCGCGCTTGGTCATCCCGCCGATCAGGACCTCGGCGAGATCCGGCGAGGGCAGGTTCTCGAAGGCGGCCCTGAGGTGGTCGGTGGCCAGGACCCCGTACTCCTTCTCGTCGAAGACCCGGTCCAGGACGAGCGTTCTGGCCGCCGGGATCGCCAGGGCCTCGGTGAGCAGGTCGCCGAAGAGATGGACGGTGACCCCTCGGTCGCGCAGGACGTCCGCGAAGCCGTCGTGCTCGGCGCGCGCCCGGCGCACCCAGAGCAGGTCGTCGAAGAGCAGGGCGTCCTTGTTGCTGGGGGTGAGCCTTTTGAGCTCCAGATCCGGCCGGTGCAGGATGACGCGGCGCAGCCGCCCGGCTTCGGAGTCGACGTGGTATGCCATGCCTCCATCCTGACCACCCATGACCGACTTCACCCCCTACTCGCCCGTTTCCGCGATTCCTTGTTCTCGTCCCCTTGACGATTAACGGCTTCGCGGATTATCGTCGCGATGACGAGAAACACGGAGGGGGTCGCACACACATGGCCGACATCACCCGGCGCCTGGGCTGGCGCCATCTGCGCGGAGCGCCGACGGCACACGTCCGCCACCACCGGGACGGAAAGCTGCTGCACGACGGGCCGGGGCTCAGCTTCTGGTACCGCGCGCTGACCGCGGCGCTCTCCGAGGTACCGGTCGACGACCGGGAGCTGGCGATGACCTTCCACGCCCGTACGTCCGACTTCCAGGACGTGGCGGTGCAGGCGACGGTCACCTACCGGGTCAGCGACCCGGCGCTCGCCGCGGCCCGCCTCGACTTCTCCATCGACCCGGACACCGGGGTGTGGCGGGGCGCTCCGCTGGAGCAGCTGGGCACGCTGATGACGGAGACGGCCCAGCAGCACGCGCTCGACGTGCTGGCTCGTACGACACTGTCGGCGGCGCTGGTCGACGGGGTGGCGTCGGTGCGCGAGCGCGTGGCCTCCGGACTGGCGGCGGAACCCCGCCTGCCCGCCACCGGTATCGAGGTGGTCGCGGTGCGCGTGGTGGCGCTGCGCCCCGAGCCCGAGGTGGAGCGGGCGCTGCGCACGCCGGCCCGGGAGCAGATCCAGCAGGAGGCCGACCGGGCCACCTACGAGCGGCGGGCGGTGGCCGTCGAGCGGGAGCGCACCATCGCCGAGAACGAACTGGCCAGCCAGATCGAACTCGCCCGCCGCGAGGAGCAGTTGGTCGACCAGCGCGGCACCAACGCCCGCCGCGAGGCGGAGGAGCACGCGGCGGCGGACGCGGTACGGGCGAGTGCGGAGGCGGCCCGGTCGGTGAAGCTCGCGGAGGCGGAGGCGGAGCGCTCGGTCAAGCTCGCCGAGGCGGAGGCGACGCGCACGGTGAAGCTGGCCGACGCCGAGGCGGCCCGGTCGGTGCGGCTGGCCCGCGCGGAGGCCGAGGGCGCCCGCGAGGTGGGCGAGGCACGGGCGCAGGCCCAGGCGGCGTGGCTGCGGGTGCACGGCGACGTGGACGTGGCGACCCTGAACGCGCTGACCGGGACGCGTCTTGCGGAGAACCTGCCGAACATCGACAGCGTCACGATCTCGCCGGACGTCCTGACCGGTCTGCTGGCGCGGCTCGGTGCCGGAGAGCGGGCGTGAGTCTCGCACCGCGGGTCGTCCTGGTCCATCGCACCACGGAGTACGAGGAGTTGGTGGCCCATCACGGCACGCACGGCCAGGCCGCCTTCTTCCTCGCCTCACGGGGACGGGACATCGAGGAGATCGCCGAACGCCACCGAGCGACCAGGCGGGCCCTGGCCGAGGTCTCCTCGGCGATCCCGCTGACCTGGCGTCAGGCCCGGGTGGAGCGGGTGGACTTGGACCGGTTCCTGTTCGCCCCCGAGGACGTCGTGGTCGTGGTCGGCCAGGACGGCCTGGTGGCGAATGTGGCCAAGTACCTCACCGGACAACCGGTGTTGGGCTTCGACACGGACCCCGGCCGCAACCCGGGCGTCCTGGTCCGCCACCGCCCGTCGGCGGCCGCCGCGCTCCTCCCGTCGGCCCACGCGGCCGGCACCGCCGTGGACGAACTCACCATGGTCGAGGCCGTCGCCGACGACACCCAGCGGCTGGTCGCGCTCAACGAGATCTACGTCGGAGCCGTCGGACATCAGACGGCCAGATACCGCCTGGGCCTGGAGGGCGACGGGGGTGTCGTCGAGGCCCAGGCTTCTTCCGGGGTGCTGGTGGGCACGGGCACGGGGTCGACGGGCTGGCTCCGGTCGGTGTGGCAGGAGCGGGGCAGCGACCTGCCCCTCCCCCGCCCCACCGACCCCCACCTGGTGTGGTTCGTCCGCGAGGCCTGGCCCTCCCCGGCCACCGGCACCTCCCAGGTCGCCGGCCACCTCTCGGCCACGTCCCACCTCACCCTCACCGTCGAGTCGGAGCGGCTGATCGCGTTCGGGGACGGGATGGAGGGGGATGCGGTGGAGTTGACCTGGGGGCAGACGGTGCGGGTGGGGGTTTGTGGGGAGCGGTTGCGGTTGGTGGGGTGAGCGGACGGGTCACCGGCGGCCGCGCGGGCGTCGCGCCGCCGCCTCGAACTCGCGCAGAGCCTGAGAGAGTTCGCGGCTGCGGCCCGGGTGGTCGTCGATAGACACCACGGCGTCGAAGAGCTCCCACAACGCCTCCGGGTGGTGCCGGGTGAGTCCGGTGAGGATCGCCGCGACGTCGATACGGGCCTTGGCGTGACGCGGCAGCGTGCCGGTGACGGCTGGATCCATCGCACCGATCACCGTCTGCCGCTCGGTGGGATCGTTCACCAACGGATAGGCGAGCAGGGCGTCCACGGCCCGCTGCAGCGGCGACGCCGACCGCTCCCCCACGTCATCGCCTGCCGGCGGCAGGATCTCGGTGCGTCCGAGGCTCTGCAGCCTGATCTCGGGATGCTGCAGGGTTCGGCCCGATTCTCTGAGGGCCGCAAGGCGCGTCTGCACCGCGGGAAACAGTTCCTCCGGATCGGGCAGCGCGGGCAGGACGGCGGCGCGCTCGACGAGCAGATCCAGGAGGACGTCGGAGAAGAGTCCGGTGCCCCGCACCGGGTCGTTGCCGGCGACCCGTCCACGGCCCGCGGCACGCAACACGGTCTGCCGATGCACGAGCGTGCGCCGCCCCATCGGCAGGGCGTCGGGCGGCAGTTGCTCCCGGAAGTCGAGTTCCTCCTCGAACGTCTCGCAGGCGTCCACGACCCACAACTGCTCGGCAAGAGCGGGCACCGCGTCGCCGGCGTACCGGGCGAGAGCGGAGTCCAGATCGATGGCCAGTTTGTCGGCGGTGGTGGCATCCGCGCAGAACAGCCTCAGCCGTTCGGACCGGTCGAGGACACCGTGCCCGCCCCACCACACCCACAGCACGTCGCCAGGCGCCGACGACAGCTCGCGCACGAGAACCCGGCGCAGGGTGGCCTGGTCGGCGGGCGCGAACGGCACGTCAGGGACGTACGCCGACAACGGGGCCAGGTGCAGCCGGAGTTGGGCCTCCGGTACGCCCGCCGCGCGTAGCAGGCGGTACAGGGCGACGGCATCCCGGGCGGGCCCCGGCAGACTCCAGCCGTCGCCGGCGTCGTACGCCTCGATGCCGACGATCAGGGCATGTACCCGGGCCGGATCGACGGGCGGGACGACCGCGGATCCGTGGGTCGTGACGACCGAGCCGGTCACGGCAGGTGCTCCACGATGTGCCGGTAGACGGCCGGATTGGTCCAGTACGCGCTGTGGGCCGCCGGGAACGGCTGCTTGCTGTCGACGGCGACATCCGTGACACGCCCCCTGAACAGCTCTCCGCCCAGATAGCCGAGCAGGTCACGGGGGTCGTACAGGTTCAGCCAGGCGGGGACGTGCGGCGGGAGCGGGGCGGGATGCTCGAGGGAGGGCAGCGAGCCCGATTCGTACAGGAAGGGGGCCTGGGAACCGGCCGTCACGAGGAGTCGGACCTGGGGGATCCGGGTGACGATCAGAGTGTCCAGGGCGATGATGCCCCCGAGGCTGTGGCCGATCAGGACGACGGGCGGTTCCAGGCCCGCGACGAGCGTGCGCAGGTCGGCGCGGACGGCGTCACCGCGGCTGAGGTAGCGCAGGATGTCGCCGGCGGCGGGGTGCGCGGCCTCGGTGAGGGCACGCCGGCGCCGCTCGACGGCACGGGCAGCGGCAGAGCCTGCCGCCCGCAACACCAGAGAGCGCACTCCCCGTTCGGTCCCTCGGGGCGGCACGCCGAGGGCTTCGGCGAGCCGGTTGGCGACGGCGTCCCGTGTCTCGCCGGTCGGCACGAGCGGCGCGTCCGCGTCGAGCGCGTCGGCGATGACGCGGGCGACCAGGCTGCGTGCGGCAAGGACCGCCAGGTCGGCCGGGTCGAGGGCGTCGGCGGCGCGGCCGAGCAGCGGATGGGCGGCCAGGTCAGTGGCGGCACGGGTCAGGCCCGGGCCCAACTCCGCGGCGGTCGCGTCCCCTTGGGCGGCGAGCGCGGCCAACTGCGACTGGAGCTTCTGCTGCGGTGGTACGAAGCCGGGCGGGCGCTCGCCGGACGACTTCGCGCCCGCGGCCGCGAGGGCGAGTTCTGCGTACGGATCGGCATAGAGCATGGCCCAGGTGGCGGCCGTGTCCTCGGCGGCGGCCGGCCCACCAGGAGCGTCGGCCAGACCACGGGCCGTACTACCCGGCTCCGGCGGCAGACTCGCGCCACCCGCGACGAGCTTGGCGCCGTGCCCGCCTCCCCAGTAGTACGGCACGAAGCGCAGCCCGTCCCGCAACTCGGTCAGCCCTGCCGCGACGCGTCCCGCGAGCGTCGAGAAGCCCGGCTCGCGCACCCCGGTCCCATGGATGAAGACAACCGCCGTCACGACTCCAAGTAATGCATATTCCGCGGCGGTTGGTGAGTGGCTTACAGCGGCATGGGCGCCATGTCGCACTCGATGCGTCGACGGCGACGGGCCGCGAGGAGCCAGGGGTGGTCGACACGGACCACTCGCCTGAAGCCCTCCACCGCTCGCCGCTCCAGCTCGTCCGCCTCTCCTCCGCGGCCCAACCCCCTCAGATCGAGCGCCAGGTTCGAGGTACAGGACAGAGTCAGGGGGTGCTCTGCTCCCGCCACCTCGGTCAGCAACAGGAGGTTGGCCTCCTCGATCTCGCGGGCCCGGTCGAAGTCCAGCAGTTGATGAGCTGTGTTCGCCTGGCCGCTAGAGACCGTCAGTGTCGTCAGGTGGTGGGGGCCGACCGCCTGCGCGAGCCTGGTGGCGGCGTCGTCCTCGAGTTCCTGCGCGGTGGCGAGTTCTCCGAGGGCTCGCAGGGTGGCGGCCAGATTCGCCTCCATGAGGAGGGTGTAGGCGTGGTCGGGGCCAAAGCGTTCGGTGCAGCTCTCCAAGGTCTGCTCGCCCAGTCGGCGCGCGCCATAGAGGTCGCCGGTAAGACGCCGGTCGACACTGACGTTGATCGCCGTCGAAAGGAAGGCCGGGTGGTTGCGGCCGAGGCCTGCCACGAAGCTGCTCAGCGTCTCCTCTGAGAGCGCTGCGGCATCGCTGATCGCGCCGTCACGGCGTCGGCACACCGCCAGGTCGCCGGCGATGCACCGGGTGAGGGGATTGTCGTCGCCGAGTGCCGCACGTGCCCGTCGATGTACGTCTTCCTGAAAGGAGCGAGCACCTGGATAGTCCCCACACTCTCGCATGTCGATCGCCACGACGTTCAGAGAGTTGAGGGTGAGAGAACTGGCAGGCCCAAATACCTCCTCACGCAACCGCGCTGTTTCCTGGTCCATGGGCAACGCCTCGGCGAACTGGCCGCACAGTCGCAGGTCGACGCCCCAGCTGTGGGCGGCCCGCAGGGTGATCGCGTCGTCCGGTCCCAGCTGGGAGCGGGCCCGTTCGGTGGCCTCCCGTCCCAGGTCCCGGGCCTCGGCGAACCTGCCCTGGAAGCGTCGCGCGTCAGCCAGCTCGATCATGGAGTCGATGAGGTCCTCCTGGTCGACCTCCACTCGGCGTGAGAGCTCCAGCGCCCGCTCGTTGAGCGCGATGGACTCGCCGGCCTCACCGACGACGCGCAGCAGGAACGCCAGGATCTTCGAGATACGGATGACGTGGATGTTCTCCTCGCCGGACGCGGCGAGCCAGGAGGTGTAGGCCTGCCGCGCGAGATCGGCGGCGCCTACGTGGTCACCCCAGTAGTAGAGGAAGAGCACGGTGTCGTAGACCAGTTCACGGACGAACGTGTCCGTGCTCGTCACCGCCTGGGAGCTCAGCACATGGGGCAGGAGTGCCTGGTAGTCGGGCCACTCCTGGGAGGAGGCGTAGTGGCCGGGTTTGGCCGCTGACAGGAGCTGGTGGGCCGCGTTTCGCATCCGCTCACGTTCCTCGGATCCCTGCTTGGCAAGCAGCACGTTCTGCAGCAGACGGTGCATCTGCACGGTGTCGGTTCGAAGGTCCAGTTTCACCAAGGAGAACCGGGTCAGGTCGCCGATGGCCCGGGCGAGTTTGATGGCCTCGCCCAGAATGGGATCGACGTGGGGCGTGATGTCGATCCCGCGGCTCTTGCGCAGAATCGCGAGCGGGACCGGTTCGGGAGCCATCCAGGCACAGATGTCCAGGAGTTCACGCGCTCCCGGGTTGTTCAGCTTGATCCGCTCCAGCGAGATGTCCCAGGCCGCCGCGACCGAGAGCGGATAGTCGGGAGCCGGGCCGAGATGAAGGATTTCGGGACTGCGCCTATTCAGCAGTTCGAGGTAGTCGTCGACCAGCATCCCCGTGACCGCATGCCACGCCCCCGCCTGCTCCACGGCCAACGGCAGGTCACCCAAGGCCGAGGCAAGCCGGTCGGCATCCGCCACGGACAGATCCGGGGAACGCTTCTGCAGCAGTTCCACCGACTCCTCGCGCTCGAAAACGTCCACCGGCAACGGCGTTGCCACACGCTTCCAGTCCCAGTTGTAGGACGTGACAATGACCTTCCCCGGACCGTTGGTCGGGAAGAAGGAGCGGACTGTCTCAATGTTCTCGGCGTTGTCGAAGACCAACAGCCAGTTGCCGTACGGCACTCCCGTGCGCAACGCCTCCAGAACCGCCGGCACAGCCGTGTTGGCAGCGGGAGCGTCACCGCCGGACTGCGCAGCGGGGACGAGTCGAAGACGCACGGCCAGATTGGCCAGCGCTGCAAGGATCATGCTCTCCCGCGCGGCCGGAATCCAGCAGATCAACTCGTAGTCCAACTGATGGCGGTACACATACTCCAGCGCGAGCTGAGACTTCCCCACACCGCCCAGCCCGTGCAACGCGTGCGGCAGCACGGTCGCGGTGTCCTGGGCTCCCACCTGATCCGCCAAGAGTCTCAGCTGCGCCTGCCGACCGACGAACGACGTGTTCCGCAGCGGAACATTCACCATGAGAGCGGGCCTGTTCGGCGTCGCTGGCGTGATGCTCTGCATGACTCAGCCTCCGGGACTCTTGCTGAACGGTCACGGTTACCAGAGGGCCGAGTTGAGCCGAACTCAACTCGGCAGAAGACAAGTTGGGCGGCAGGAGCCGTCAGGCTCTGTGCTGGGGCCGGAACAGTTCGGGACGGGCCAGCATGTGCCGGGACGTCCGGCCCGGGGCGAGGGCCGCGCGGGCGACGATCCAGCCCGCGAGAGCGTGCGGTTCGGCCGGATCGGCGTCCAGCGCGTCGGCGTATCGGGCGAGTGCGGTGGCCGGGTTGCCTGCGGCGAGGTGCTCGTCGGCGGTGAAGGGTGTGCTCGGGCGGTCGGCGAACGCATAGGTGCGTACGTCGGGCCAGGACCCTCGGTCGGCACGGAAGCGAAGTCCGGCCGGATCGTTCGCCGCGACGGAGTGCGGTGCGACGTTCCGCAGGCGCCATTCGGTGCGGTGCAGCACGGCCGCGGTACGGGCCCGGTGGAGGGCGGACCGGTCCACGGGTTCACGCAGCCAACCGTCGAGCGTCCGGGCCAGCCCGGCGACGAGCGCCCGTCCCTGGGCCGTGAGCCTGCCGCTCGCCAGCAGGGTGCGTACGACCAGTCGGCCCTGCAGCCGACGCAGCGCGAAGTGGTACGCGGCCGTCTCGGCATGCTCCGCGTCGGCCAGACGTTCCCGCCAGAAGCCCGCGACGCCGATGAACGCGTAGGCGCCGTGCAGGAGTCCCGTGAGGTGGCGTGGGTCGGCGCGCCAGGGAGCGTAGTAGCGCTCCTCGCGGTCGTCGTCGAGGAGCGGGAACAGGTGGAGCAGCGCGGCCAGTTTGCTGTGCTGGAACTCGTGGACGAAGGCCTCGGCGAGAGCGAGTGAGGAGGAGGGGCGGGCGATCACCATGGCGGCGTAGGAGTCACCGCTGGTGGCGGAGACCCGCACGTCGGCGGGTGGCGGCGGAGTGGTGCTCGTTCGCCCCCACGGGACGACGGCCCGGATCGCCGCAGGGTCGAGCCGGCCCAGTCCTGATTCCTCGTCCGCTCCGGTGAGAAGTCCCGCGGCCTCTTCGAACAACGTCTGCCAGACGGCGGCCTCGTCGGCGTCCAGCCGGGCCGGCGCGATGGGCTCGTCGAGATCGCGGTACGGGTCCAGGTCGTCGAGCGGGATGTCGACGGCGCCCGATGGTCCGCGGTGGACGAGCGTGCGCAGCGGGACCCAGCGTGTGCCGGTGCCGGCCACGTCGGTCTGCCCGCGAGCCGGAGCCGTCGAGGGGCGGCAGGTGAGTACGGCGTCCGGTCGGGAGGGTGCCGAGTCCGCGGTTTCGGAGAGCGTCAAGGTCAGTTCGCCGTCGCGTGTCCGCGCCCTGCCGACCGTCACCCCAGGTTCCACGGTGGCGAGTTGAGCCATTCCCAGGCCGGGAAGGTGCAGGGCACCGTCGGTGAGCGGGACCAGGAGGTCCGCCTCGATGCGGGCGTGGAGAGCCGCCGTGATGGCCAGCGCCGCCAGTCGACCGGCCTCCGCCCACAGGGGTGGGCCTTCCGAGGTGCCGTGCACGCGCCGCAGTACGTGGGTCAGCCAACTGCCCACCTGGGGAGCCAGGATGAGCCGCTCGACCGCTTCGGGAGCCTTGCCGGCCGCGGCCTGCAGGACGCGCCAGGCCTCGGAGTGCGGGGACAGCGGCGTCTGCAGGGAATCGACGTGCTCCTGCAGCGTGCGCAGCAGAACGAGTCGCCTTACCCGTTCGCCACGTTCGAGGAAGGCGAGCGCCTTGGACGAGCCGCCACCGGTGGCGAGTTCGGCGAAGAGGTGGTCGGGCATGCGCAACGGAGGTTGGAGCTGCTCGGTCGTCATTGCCGGAGAACCTCCGTCGTGCGGGCGATCAGGCGGGAGGAACTGTCCGCTCCTCGCGTGGGGGGCGGGGTGGTCGCACCCCGCTACTCCGCTCTCCCCGGCTCGCCGCCGCCTCGCATACTGCTGCGCGGACGCAGGACTTCCGCCAGGATGCGGTCGCTGCGACCGAGCGGCGTCAGGGTGTCGAAGGCGGAGAGAGGCACGTGGGCGAGGTCGGCGAGATCCGACTCCCAGACCGGGGCGCCGACACCGGAATCCCCTTCACCGGCGGTGACTCGGACGTCGGGCACATGGGTCAGCGGCCGGTGCAACGTGCCTCCCCCTTCGTTCTCATGGCGGTCTACTGTGTCGGTGCATCACGGCGAAGCCCCGCCAGATCATTGCACATGATGACCCGCGTCTCCCCAAGGCTTGCTGGACTCGTGCGGAGCGCGTAGGACACGTGTGGTTCGCCCTGTCGCCGAAGGCGCCGTCGGCGGCCGATGGCACCTTGTCGCACGGGTCGGAACGCCGGCCGGTTCGGCGTTTCAGAGCCCAAACGGGCGGACGGGGGCCGCCGTTGGGACCGTCACAGCGGCATGGGCGCGATGTCGTACTCGATGCGACGCAGTTGCCGGACCGCCAGCAGCCAGGGGTGGTCCGCCCGGACGGCGGCGGTGAACCCGTCCACCGCGATCCGCTGCAGTTCGTCCGCCTCCGCGCCCCGTCCCAGGCCTCTGAGGTCCAGGGCGAGGTTTCCGCTGCACGCCAGGGTCAGTGGATGCCCCGCGCCCACGGCCTCGGTGAGCAGCGGGAGAGTCGACGAGTCGATCTCGTGGGCCCGGCCGAAGTCGAGGCGCGCGTAAGCGGTGTTGGCCCGGCCAAGGGCCACGGTCAAGGTCGTCACATGGTGGGTGCCCAAAGTCCGGGTGAGCCGTCGGGCCACATCGTCCTCGTGTGCCTGGGCTGCGTCGAAATCGCCGAGGGCACGCAGGGTGGCGGCAAGACCGGCCCGGGCGATCAGGGTGTGCGCATGGCTCTCACCCAGCCGTCGCCCCAGGCGCCACATCGTGTCCTCGCCGAGCTCCCGCGACCTCTCGAGTTCGCCCATGAGACGGCGGTCCACGGTGACGTCGACCGCCGTCCACAAGGTCTCGACGTTGTCTTCCCCGTAGCCGGTGACGAGGTGACGCAGCGTCTCCTCGGAAAGTTTGGCCGCCTCGTCGATCGACCCGTCACGGCGTCTGCTGATCGCGAGATTCCGGGCGACCCTCAGGGTGAAGGGGTTGTCGTCACCCAGCGAGTCCCGTGACCTGCGATAGACGTCCTCCAGGAAGTCGCGGGCCCCCGGAAAGTCACCGCACTCGCGCATGTCGATGGCAAGGCCGTTGAGGGTGTTGAGGGTCAGGCTGTTGTCCGGGCCGAAGAGCAGTTCGCGCAGCCGCGCGGTCTCCCCGTCCAGCGCGAGTGCCTCCTGGAACTGCCCGCACAGGCGCAACGAGACGCCCCAACTGTGCGCGGCCGTCAGTGTGTAGGGCTCATCCGGCCCGAACTGCGCGCGCAGTTGCTCGGTGGCCTGCCGGTCCAACTCGCTCGCCTCGCGGAACTGGCCCTGATAGCGCCGCGCGTCAGCCATCTGGGTCTTCGCGTCCAAAAGGTCCTGCGGGTCGACGCCCGACCGACCGCACACCTCGAGGATGCGCTCGTTGAGGCCGATGGACTCCGCGATGTCGCCGACGACACGTAACAGGAACGCGAAGACCTTCGCGATCCTGATGGCGTGGATGTTCTCCTCCCTCGACGTCGTGATCCAGGAGGTGTAGGCCTGTCGGGCCAGTTCGACGGAGGTCTCGTAGTCTCCCCAGTAGTAGAGGAACATGACGGTGTCGTAGATCAGTTCACGCGTCCACTTGTCCTTGCTGAGCACCGCCTGCGAGCTGAGCACGTGCGGCAGCAGCGCCTGGTAGGCGGGCCATTCACGGGACGAGGCGTAGTGTCCCGGTTTCGCCGCCGACAGCAGCTGGTGAGCTGCGTCTTGCATGCGCTCGCGCTCCTCGGCGCCCAGTTTCGCGATGAGCACGTTCTGCAGCAGCCTGTGCATCTGGAGCGTGTCGGAGCGCAGATCCAGCTTCACGAGAGAGAACTGACTCAGGTCACGGATCGCCCGGCCGAGTTTGAACGGTTCGCGCAGGATGGGGTCGACCTCGGGCGTGATGTCGATCCCGCGGCTGCCACGCAGCACGGACAACGGCACGGGTTCGGGAGCCATGCACGCGCAGATGTCGATGAGCTGACGGGCGCCCGGGCTGTTCTCCCTGATCCGCTCCAGGGAGATGTCCCAGGCCGCCGCGACGGAGACCGGATAGTCCGGTGCCGGATCGAGGTCGAGGATCTCAGGACTGCGCTGCTCCAGCAGTTCGAGGTAGTCGTCGACACGCATGCCGGTGACGGCATGCCACGCCCCGGCCTGTTCGACGGCGAGCGGCAGATCGCCCAGGGCTGCGGCCAGCCGGGCGGCGTCCTCCGTGGCCAGGTCCGGCGAGCGTTTCTGGAGCAGTTCGACGGATTCCTCGCGCACGAACACGTTCACCGGCAGCGGCCTGGCCACCCGCTCCCACTCACGGTTGCGCGAAGTGACGATGATCTTTCCGGGTCCGTTGGCGGGAAAGTACGAGCGCACCGCTTCGACGTTCTCCGCATTGTCGAAGACCAGCAGCCAGTTGTCGTGCGGCGCTCCCGTGCGCAGCGCCTCGATGACAGCGGGAACGGCCGTGTTGGCGGGAGGAGGTCCCCCGCCTTCCTGGCCCACCGGGACGATCCTCAGGCGTGCGGCCAGGACGGCGAGCGCGGTCAGGATGAGGCTCTCTCGCTCGGCGGGGATCCAGCAGATGACGTTGTAGTCCTGTTGGTGCCGGTAGATGTATTCCAGTGCCAGCTGGGACTTGCCGACGCCGCCCATCCCGTGCAGGGCGTGGGGGAGCACCGCCGCGGTGTCCTGGGCCGCGAGCTGTTCCTCCACCGCCTGCAGCAGCGCCGTGCGTCCCACGAACGAGGTGTTCCGCAGCGGGACGTTCACGAGGAGGGCGGGTCCTCCGGTCGACTTCGTCTTCATTCCCGGCAACGCCTCCGATGAGTCCCCAGTCCGGTTGGAACGGTCGCCGTGCTCATGGTCGAGTGATGCCCCGCCGGAGGGTGCGTTACCAGCCGAATCGCCCGGCACCACCGAGGCACCGACGGCCGCGGTATCCGTCTCGATGCGCCTGGCCCGCTCGGAGTACGGGCCGGCCAGTGCGCGCATGACGGCCAGTTCGGACCGGCGCCACCCCCTGGCGTTCGGGTCCGGCAGGGTGGCCCGTGCCGGGTCCCGCAGTGCCGCCCGCAGCGCGACACCGTGCTCCCCCGCCGCGGGCAGATCGCCCAGGATGCTGACGATCCCGGCCAGTTGGGTGCGGGTCGTGGTCGCCAGGAGAGCCTCCCTGACCCCTTCGGCGAACTCCGGGTGTTCCGTGCCGAGACCGCTCCAGTCGATCAGACCGCCCATCAGGATCTCGGCGAGGTGCTGGGGACCGGCGTCCGGCATGGTGCGCCTGCGCAGTTGCTCGATGAGGTCGAACTCGAAGGGCGCGGCGGCCAGTTGTGTCGCCAGTCGGCGCGCCACCGGCGTCGCCAGGGTGAAGAACCGACGCACCGCCGTGGCAGCGGCACGCGCCCGGCGCGGTGCGCGCAGCCCCGGAGCGGGAGCCCCCTTGCGGAGCGCTCCGGCCACCACCGCGGGCAGGCTGCGGCGCATGCCGCGTTCCCCTGTCACCAAGTCGGCCCAGGCAGTGATGGATCCGGACTTCAGGGACAGCACGGGAACGGGTACCGCTCCCTCGTCCGCCTCCGGCAAAGGCCGCATCGGGTCGGGTCCGCTTCTGGGCGGTCCCAGGCCGAGAAAGGTGTTGGCCGCTCCGAAACCGCCGGCTTCCAGCACCGCGCCGTGAGGGTAGAGCGAGGAGCGATGCCGCATGTGCGGCGGCAGCAGGTGCACGACAGCCGTCGGTCCGGCCCTGCCCAGCCGGTCGAGCAGGCGGTCGGCCGCCGGCCCGGCCCAGCCGTGTGCCAGGCCGTCCGTCACGACGAGAAACAGACGGTCCCCTCTGCCGTTGAGAACCTCCCCGGGATCCGCCGTGGTGCGCGCGGCGTTCCAGCGCAACGCCGGCTCACCGGTGCGCGGCACGACCACCTTCACGGTGCGTACGGCCCGGAAGGCGCCGCTGTGTTCGGCGGCGGCGGACAAGGCTGCCGTCTCCTCGCCCCAAATACGCATCGTGGGCGCGTCGTCGATGAGGATGACCAGGTCGAACGCGGTGGCACTGGCCGACTGGAACCACGGCATCCACAGCTCGTCGGAGACTCCGCGCTCCGCCGTGACCTCTTCGTCCAGTTCAACCGCGTCGCGGGAGGGCACCTGGCGGGCGAGCAGGTGGAGGGCACGGGCCAGCCGGGCCGAACGCGCACCCCGCCCCGGTGAGAGGGACCGGGATCGAGGGAGGACCGGAAGGCCCAGGTGTACTTGGTCGGGACCCTCCGGATCAGGGGCCGGCAGGCGTCGCCGAGCGGTGCCGGCCAGGTCACCCGGCTCCTCCGGTGGCGCATCGGAGGGAGGCGGGGGCAGCAAGGGTGCCGAGTTCTCCTGCGGCTCGCTGCTGGTGACCGGTTCGGTGACGGAGGCGACGGGGCGTCCGGTGCGGATCCAGTGCGCGCTCAGCCAGACGGCATCGGCGAGTTCCTGCCAGCGTGGAGCTGCGTCCGATCCGTCCGCGGCGGGCGGTGGCCGCTCGGGCGGCGACGGCACAAAGGCCTCCGGACCGGTTCCGTCGTTGTCCGGGCCAGGTGCGCGCTCCCGGGGATATCCGTCCATTCAGCGGCCCTTTGCGAGGTCGCGCAGCAGCATTTCCATGAGCTTACGTCCGCCCGTGTCCGCCTGGAAGCTCCCCGCCGTGGTCAACTGCACGGCATTGAGCAACTGATCCAGGGAGTGCGTGCCGCCTGCGTCGACCCGTGCGACGAACTGGTCGACGAGGTCTTCCACACCCGGCGGACGCGCCCTCAAATGGCTCTCCACTATGGCGAGCAGCTGCTCACGGGTGGGCGTGCGCATCTCCAACGGAAGACAGCGCCTGCGGAACGCGGCCGGGAACTCGCGCTCCCCGTTGCTGGTGATCACCACGACCGGGAACTCACGACACTCCACCCGTCCCTGGCGCACCACGGCGTACAGCCCAGGATCGCTGGTGTGCACCTGCGCGCTCTCCCGTGCGTCGCGCACCAGTTCCGGAACCTCGTAACTGCCGTTCTCCAGAACATGCAGCAGATCGTTGGGCAGGTCGATGTCGCTCTTGTCGAGTTCGTCGACGAGCAGGACGCGTGGGCGGTCGTGCGGCAGCAGTGCGGTCCCCAGGGCTCCGAGCGTGATGAAGTCGCCCAGGGCGGGCGGCGGTGGACCGTCCTCGGTGCCGTTCCCCGTATTCGGCGAGCCGGTCGGACTCATGCCGGCCCGCCATGCGGCGATGGCCTGGGCGCGGCCGAGAGCGTCGTGGGCGTACAGCCCGTCGCGCAACGTGGTTCGGCTGACGATGTTCCACTCCAGGACACGCCCCAGACCGAGTTCACGGGATATCAGGTAGGCCAGCGTGGACTTGCCCACCCCCGGAGAGCCCGTGATCAGCAGCGGGCGACGCAGCAGCAGCGCCGCGTTCACGACATCGATACTGTCCTCGTCGAGTTGCGGGACGGCGTCGGCGCGACCCAGCCGGCGCACCGAGGCTTCCTCGTCGTCCGGTGGCGCGGGACGGGACGGAGCACCACGGAATCTGCGCCAGGGCGGCGGCTCGGGCAGCTGGGGCGGCGGACCGCTCGGGACGACACCCGTGGCGTGGAACACGCGCCACTCCTGTGGTTTCCGAGGCGTCCGCCCACTCATACCGGGGTCTCCTCACTACGGCTGCCCTCGAGCGTGCCGTCGCCGTCGGTTCCGTCGTCCACGGAGATCTGGATGTCGACGAGCCGATGCGGGTCGTCCCAGAAGAAAGCGATGTGGCGGCCCAGCAGCAGGGGCCCTTCTGCATGCAGTTCCGCCCCGCGGCGCAGCCGGTGAATGGCGACCGGAATCTGTGCCGACGCCGGTGCGGCGGCGAAGACCGCCGTGACCACTTCGCGGCGCTCTTCCAGGAACTCACCTCTGCGGTCCCAGACCGCGAGCCCGATCCCCTCGGCGATGGCCGCCTTCAGCGCGTCGGTCGCCGCGCCGCCGTCCGGTGCGTCCAGCACCACCGCGGTGCGGCTCGGTTCTGCCGCCAGTGTGGCCTGCCACTCCGCCGGCAATACCGCGTCGCGCCCCCGCCAGCCGTGGACCACGACGCCGTGGTTCTGGAGGGTGTCCCAGCGTTCCAGCCACTGTGACCTGACCAGCGCGTCGTCCGTGCGCATCCGCTCCAGACTGCGCAGGTGCACTCCGTACTTCAGGCCCAGGGGCAGTGGCTTTCCGTCACCCGTCCTGAACTTCAGCCCGGCCACATCGTGGTTGAGCAGATCGTAGGGGAACACGAACTCCACGTACGGCGGCAGTGGTTCGGCACCCCTGGGGGGCTGCTTGTGCCGGGCGGGCAGTAGTCGGACGACCTGGCGCAACGCGCGCTCCACCGCTGCACCGAGCCCTTCGAGACTGGTCGTCTCGGGCTCCGCCGGCTGTGGCTGCCAGCGGCCGGGCACGGTGTTCAGCCAGGGACGGACCACGATGTCCCCCGAACCGTCGCGCGCGGGTTCGACGGCCACCACCAGGCTCCGCGGAATCGTCGGGTCGATCGCGGCTGTGGCACGCTCCGCCCTGCGTCGTTCCAACTCCGCAAGCAACCCGGCCCGTTCCGCCCAACGACGAGCCCAGGTGGACAGAGCGAGCCTGCGTCCCGGAGTGCTGGACAGTTCGGCCGCGTGGTCCATCAGCAGGACAGCCGGGGGGAGTCCGTCGGGCTGGACGTTCAACTCCACTACATGGGCGAAGAGTTCGATCACCGAGTGGGCCGGAGGCAGGTCGAGATGCAGCTCGCCGGCCAGCCCGTCACGTACGCCGACCTCAGGGAGTTTCGGCTCTGCCGCGGTCAGGAGTGCGAGGGCGGAGTCGATGTCGTCCTCGGTGAGCGGACCGGACAGCAGCGGACTCCACACCGTGGACGCCGCCATGGGTGCCAACAGCCGCTCGATCCGGGTGGCGACGGGGGTGCCCTCGAAGACGCGCACCACCTCCACCAGCACGCGTCTGCCGTCCGCGACGCTCAACGCCGCGCGCGCCAGCGCGATGGCGTCTTCGCGCTGTTTGGTTCCGCGAACGTCGACATGATGGTTCAACCGCTCGGAGAGCAGTCCGGCGAAATACACCCGGCCGGGCTGGTCCTCCAGACAACTGAGGCCGCACAGCTCCTCCGTCAAGCGGAACAGCAGGTCACCGCCTGGCGCACGTCCGAACTCGCCTAATCCTGCCGCCGTTTCCACCGACCTTCCCCCATGAGCCGGCACTCCTGACTGATCAGCGAAGTTAGCACGGCAACTCCGGATGAACCAGGTGAACTGGACAGCGGAACCCGAACGCGCCCCCCAGGGCGACCACCCGCTTCTGCCGGGCGGGCGGCCGCCTGCGGGAACGCCCCGTCACGCGTCCGGGCACCTCTTGCTCAGAGCCGAGGGTCCACCGCCTCCGACTCCAAAGCCAACACCCCGAACACCGCCTCGTGCACCCGCCACAGCGGCTCCCCCTCCGCCAGTCGGTCCAGGGCCTCCAGGCCCAGGGCGTACTCGCGGATCGCCAGGGAGCGCTTGTGGTTGAGGAAGCGGCGGCGCAGGCGGGTGAGGTTGTCGGGGCGGGTGTACTCCGGGCCGTAGATGATCCGGAGGTACTCGCGGCCCCGGCACTTGATGCCGGGCTGGACCAGGCGGCCCTCCGGCGTGCGGGTCAGCGCGTCGAGGGGCTTGACGACCATGCCCTCGCCGCCGCGGCCGGTCATCTCCAGCCACCAGTCGACGCCGGCCCGGACCGACTCGGGGTCGGCGGTGTCGACGTAGAGGCGGCGGGTGGTCTGGAGCAGGCCGCTGCCGTCGTGCTCCACCAGGCGGTCGAGCAGGGCGAGTTGCTGGTCGTGCGGGAGCCCGGCGAGGCTGCGGCCCTGGACCGCGAGGAGCTGGAAGGGCGCCAGGCGTACGCCGTCCAGGCCGTCCGTCTGCCAGCAGTAGCGGCGGTATGCGTCAGTGAACGCCGCCGCGTCCGCGGCTCGTTCGCGGTGGCGGGACAGGAGGTCCGTCACCTCCACTCCCCGTGTCGCCGCGCCCTCCAGGGCGGTCAGCGCACCCGGGAACACCGCACCCGACGCGGCGCCGACCGCCGCGTACTGCGAGCGCAGCAGACCGGACGCCTTCAGCGACCACGGCATCAGTTCGGCGTCCAACAGGAGCCAGTCCGTGTCGAGTTCGGCCCACAGGCCGGCCTCGTCGGCAGCCGTGCGGAGGCGGTTCAGGATGTCCTCCGTCACCGATCCGTCGTCGAAGAAGGGGCGGCCCGTGCGGGTGTAGAGGGAGCCCGTGGGACCGTTCACGCCGAAGCGCTTCGCAGCCACCTCCGCGTCGCGGCACACCAGCGCCACCGCTCGCGAGCCCATGTGCTTCTCCTCGCACACGACCCGCGCGACCCCGTCCTGCGCGAACTGCGCGAACGCCTCGGCCGGGTGCTCCAGGAAGCCCTCGATCTGCGTGGTCGCCGTCGGTGCCATGGTCGGCGGGAGGTACGGCAGCAGGCGCGGGTCGACCGCGAAGCGGCTCATGACCTCCAGGGCCGCCGCCGCGTTCTCCTCGCGGACCGCGACCCGGCCGGTGTGCCGGGTCTCCACCGCACGGCGGCCGTGCACGTCCGCCAGGTCGAGCGGGCGGCCGTCGTGTCCGCCGGGTGCTTCCGTGCGCAGGGGGCGGGCCGGCTCGTACCAGACCTGCTCGGCCGGTACGTCGACCAGTTCCCGCTCCGGCCAGCGCAGCGCGGTGAGCTTGCCGCCGAAGACGGCGCCGGTGTCCAGGCAGATGGTGTTGTTGAGCCAGGTGGCCTCCGGGACGGGGGTGTGGCCGTAGACGACGGCCGCCCTGCCTCGGTAGTCCTCGGCCCACGGGTAGCGCACGGGCAGCCCGAACTCGTCGGTCTCGCCGGTCGTGTCGCCGTAGAGGGCGTGCGAGCGGACCCGGCCGGAGGTGCGGCCGTGGTACTTCTCGGGCAGGCCCGCGTGGCAGACGACCAGTCGGCCGCCGTCGAGGACATAGTGGCTGACGAGCCCGTCGATGAACTCCCTTACCTGGGCGTGGAATTCCTCGCTCTCCCCCGCCATCTGCTCGATGGTCTCGGCGAGGCCGTGGGTGTGCTGGACCTTGCGGCCCTTGAGGTGGCGGCCGTACTTGTTCTCGTGGTTGCCGGGTACGCACAGGGCGTTGCCGGAGCCGACCATGGACATCACTCGGCGCAGCACGCCGGGCGAGTCCGGGCCGCGGTCCACCAGGTCGCCGACGAAGACGGCGGTACGGCCCTCCGGGTGCGCACCGTCGGCGTAGCCCAACTTGGCAAGCAGCGACTCCAGTTCGGCGGCACAGCCGTGGATGTCGCCGATGATGTCGAAGGGTCCTGTGAGGTGGGTCAGGTCGTTGAAGCGCTTCTCGGTGACGACCGTGGCGCCCTCGATGTCCTCGACACCCCGCAGGACGTGCACCTTGCGGAAGCCCTCGCGCTCCAAGTGGCGTACGGAGCGGCGCAGTTCGCGGATGTGGCGCTGGATGACCCGGCGGGGCATGTCGGCCCGGTCGGTGCGGCCCGCGTTGCGCGCGGCGCACACCTCCTCCGGCACGTCCAGCACGATGGCGATGGGCAGCACGTCGTACTGCCTGGCCAGGTCGATCAGTTGGCGACGCGAGTCCTGCTGCACGCTGGTCGCGTCCACGACGGTGCGGCGGCCCGCGGCCAGGCGCTTGCCCGCGATGTAGTGCAGGACGTCGAAGGCGTCCTTGGTCGCGCCCTGGTCGTTCTCATCGTCGGAGACCAGGCCGCGGCAGAAGTCGGAGGAGATGACCTCGGTCGGCTCGAAGTGCCGGTGCGCGAAGGTGGACTTGCCGGAGCCGGAGGCGCCGACGAGGACGACGAGGGAGAGGTCGGTGACGGGGAGGACCCGGCCCCGCTTCTGGGACACCTGGGTCTCGGTGGTCTCGGTCATGCCGCCTTCGCCTCCTTCTCGCTCTTGTCGTTCTCTTCGTTCGTCATGCTCTTGGCGTTCGTGTCGTTCTTGTCGGTCGCGCTCTCGGCCTTGAACACGGCCATCTGCGTGGGCGGGCCCACCTCGGGGTCGTCCGGCCCGACGGGTACGAACTCCACGCCGTAGCCGTGCCGTTCGGCGACCGTGGCCGCCCAGGCGCGGAACTCCTCGCGGGTCCACTCGAAGCGGTGGTCGCCGTGGCGGACGTGGCCGGCCGGGAGGGTCTCCCAGCGCACGTTGTATTCGACGTTCGGTGTGGTCACCAGGACCGTGCGCGGGCGGGCCGCGCCGAACACCGCGTACTCCAGGGCCGGCAGCCGGGGCAGGTCGAGGTGCTCGATCACCTCGCTGAGCACGGCGGCGTCGTACCCCTTAAGCCGGTTGTCGGTGTACGCGAGCGAGCCCTGGAAGAGCTTGACGCGCGAGGCCTGCCGCTCCCCCATGCGGTCCAGCTTGAGTCGGCGGGAGGCAATGGTGAGCGCGCGCATCGACACGTCGACGCCGACGATCTCGGTGAACCGCACGTCCTTGAGCAGCGCCTGTACCAACTGGCCCTGTCCGCAGCCGAGATCGAGCACGCGGGCCGCGCCGGACGCCCCCAGCGCGGCGAGGATCGCGTCCCGGCGCTGCACGGCGAGCGGGGTCGGCTTCTGCTCCGTCTCGGTCTCCGCCTCGACGGCGTTGTCGATGTCCTCGACCTCGCTGTCGTCGGCCTCGGCCAGCCGGACCAGCTCAAGGCGCTCCATCGCCTCCCGCGTCAGCGACCAGCGGCGCGAGAGGTAGCGGCCGACGATCAGCTTCTGCTCCGGATGCTCCGGCAGCCAGCCCTCGCCGACCCGCAGCAGCTTGTCGACCTCGTCGGGCGCGACCCAGTAGTGCTTGGCGTCGTCGAGCACCGGCAGCAGCACGTAGAGGTGGCGCAGGGCCGCGGCGAGGGTCAGCGCCTCGGACTCCAGGACCAGCCGTACGTAGCGCGAGTCGCCCCACTCCGGGAACTCGGCGTCCAGGGCGATCGGTTCGACGGTGACCGTCCAGCCGAGCGGCTCGAATAGGCGCCGTACGAGATCCGGGCCGCCGCGGGCGGGCAGCGCGGGCACCTCGACGCGCAACGGGCGTGCCTGTGCCGGGAGTTCGGGCTTCGCCTGACAGGCGCCCTTCATCGCGCTGGAGAAGACGGCGCTCAGCGCCACCGCGAGCAGCGAGGAGGCCGCGTACGGGCGGTCGTTGACGTACTGCGCGAGCGCCGCGTCGGGTGCGCCGCCGCGGCCCTTGCCCTTCCCCCGCCGCACCAGCGCCACCGCGTCGACCTCCAACAGCAGCGCCGCCGTGCAGCGTTGGGCATCCGCCTCGGGGTAGAGGACGTGCGCCGTGCCGTAGGAGGTGGAGAACGCCTGCGCCTTGTCGGGATGCTTGTGCAGCAGGTAGCCGAGGTCGGTGGCGGGGCGTTCGGGGGTGCCGGTGGTGGTGATGGTCAGGAACATGCGCGGGCCTCTCCGGCCGGGTGGATGACGTATCGACGGACTGGTGTGGTGCCGTACGCGCGACGGCCCCCAGGGGGTGATCCTGGGGGCCGTCAGGACGACCGTCTCACCTTGGCACACGGCACCGACCGGCGCCTTTGTTTATTCCGGCCGTCCCAGGCCGCCGTCCCGGGCCGCGCCGGATCGTCGCTACGACAGCTGCGACTGGACCTGCGAGGAGATCAGCTCCAGGTGGTCGAGGTCGGAGAGGTCGAGGATCTGGAGGTAGACGCGCTGGGACCCGATCTCGGCGAACTTGCCGATCCGGTCGACGACCTCGGCCGGGGAGCCGGCGAGACCGTTGGTCTTGAGGTCGTCGACCTCGCGGCCGATGGCGGCGGCGCGGCGGGCGACCTCCTGGTCGTCCTTGCCGACGCAGACGACCAGCGCGTTGGAGTACGTGAGGTCGTTCGCGGGGCGACCGGCCTCGACGGCGGCGGCCTTCACCCGGCCGAACTGGCGCTCGCTGTCCTCGACGGAGGCGAAGGGGATGTTGAACTCGTCGGCGTAGCGCGCGGTCAGGCGCGGGGTGCGGACGGCGCCGTGGCCGCCGATCAGGACCGGGATCTTCTGCTGCGCGGGCTTGGGCAGCGCGGGCGAGTCCTTGAGGTCGTAGTACGTGCCGTGGAAGTCGAAGGTGTCGCCGAGCTTCGTCTCCCACAGGCCGGTGACGATGGCCAGCTGCTCCTCCAGGCGGGCGAACTTCTCCTTCGGGAACGGGATGCCGTACGCCGTGTGCTCCTCCTCGAACCAGCCCGCGCCCAGGCCGAGTTCGACGCGTCCGCCGGACATCTGGTCGACCTGGGCGACCTGGATGGCGAGCACGCCGGGCAGCCGGAAGGTGCCGGCGGTCATCAGCGTGCCGAGGCGGATCCGCTTGGTCTCGCGGGCCAGTCCGGCGAGGGTGATCCAGGCGTCGGTGGGGCCGGGGAGGCCGTCCGACGAGCCCATGCGGAGGTAGTGGTCCGAGCGGAAGAACGCGTCGAAGCCGAGGTCCTCGGTGGCCTTCGCCACGGCGAGCAACGTGTCGTAGGTGGCGCCCTGCTGGGGCTCTGTGAAGATGCGAAGATCCATACCTCCATCCTGCACGCTCCGGTGCCGGTCAACCCCACCGGTCCCCCTGGCCACGGCCGTCCCCGGTCGGGTGAAATTGCGTCAACGGCGTGCACGCGGGGTGCTCGCGCCAGTGACCCGGCCCGACAGTGATCGTTGGCCGGAGCGGAGCCGGGCCGACCGGCACCCGCACCGGTCGGTCGTCGTCACCGGCGCGTCACCCGCATCGGCCTCCCCGGGGGCCGGCAGGCCTAGGAGGCCGTCATGTCCGAAGAATCCGTGCCGCAGCAGGGCGGGAGCTCCGGCCAGCCCAAAGGGTTGCTGCAGCAGATGGAGGAGCTCATGGCGGCGCTGAACGCGGACCTGTCGGCACTGGACGCGGACCTCCAGTCGGCGGGCCGAACGGGCGAGGAGCCCGAGGCCGGCTGAACGGATCGCCTGCCGGCCGGTCACCCCGGGTCACCCGAGAAGCTAACCCGCCTCCTTCTCCGTCAACCGCTGCTCCGCGTCCGTGAGTTTGCGCAGCATCTCCCGGACCCGGTCCCTGGACTCGTCCGCCGCGTCGATGGCCTCCATGCACTGCCAGTAGGTGCCCTCGTCGTCCGCGGCGCAGGCGAGGCCCACGAGGGCGATGCCCACCTCGCCGAGGAGGCCGCCGAGGTAGCGCAGCGCCTGTCCTGCGTCGCCCAGTTCGGTGAGCTGGGCGGCTCGTAGATCCTCCGTGGCGAGCTGCGGCGCGTCCAGGACGCCGCAGCCCCGGCCCGCCAGCTCGGTCAACCCCAGTGCCTCGCCGCGCAGTTCGGGCGGACCGTAGACCGCGAGGCGACTGCCTATCGCCTGGGCCAGGGCCTGCGCCTGCCACACCTCCGTCAAGGTCTCCGGCGTACCGCCGGATCCCGCCAGGGCACGTCTGCTCGTCACGATGAGCCGCACCGCGTCCATGCGCTGTCCCCGTCTGCCACGACGCGCTGTCCGCACGTCCACTCGAACCCCGCCATTCACTACCCAGCGTGAGCGTGTGCAGGGCGAAAAGCCAGAGGAAGACGGAAATCTGCGGACAACAAATCGATTTCGAGCGGGATTTCGACTGCGGAGAGTGAAAACGGATCGAACGGCTCCTTACGGGGCCGGGAACCGGAGCTCGTTGCGGTCGATTTTCGCGTCCAGCGCCGCCAGCGGATCGACGCCGAGCACCTCGCACAGCTGGAGCAGATACGCGAGGACGTCGGCGACCTCGTCGGTGACGCGGTGCGCCGTGCCGGGGTCGTCCATCACCCGCGACGACTCCTCCGGCGTCAACCACTGGAAGATCTCGACCAGTTCGGAGGCCTCCACACTGAGGGCCGCGACGAGGTTCTTGGGGGTGTGGTACTGCCGCCAGTCGCGGGCGGCCGCGAAGTCGGCCAGCCTGCGCTGCAGTTTCGGCACGTCGAGGGACCCGGGGTCGAGTGGTTCTGTCACGGCTCCAGGTGTACCACTGTGACTCCCGCCGTCTCCTCGGCCCAGGACGCGTCGCTCACCGCGGCGACGAACCGGATGTGTCCGCGGGCGGCCATCCGCGTAGCCAGCCGCAGCAGTTCACCCCGCTGGCAGGGATCCAGACAGCGGTCGAAGCCGTCGGCGAGCACGGTGAGCGCCTGCATCGCCGCGGGCACCTCGCCGGCCGCGTCCACCTCCAGCACCCCGGGCCCGGTCAGCAGGACCAGGGCGAGGGCCAGGTATCTCAACTCGCCGTCCCCGAGCCGGCGCAGGGCCGTGCGGTGTCCGTCGCCCCGGTCGAGCAGCGCGCGGACCGTGCCGTCGACGAAGGGTTCGGCACGTACGTCCGTCACGGCGCCGGCGCAGCCGCCGCGGACCGCGGCGACGAGCTGGGCGTGCCGCCGGCCGCACTCCGCCTGGGTGCGCCACAGGACGTCGGCGAGGTTGTCGCAGCCGCTGAGCAGTCGGCCGGAGCCGGTCGGCACGGGGGCCCGCATCCGGCCGGGGTCCGGGTCGCAGGCGAAGACGGAGCGCAGGGCGACCACCATCTGCTCGGCGGCGGCGAGCACGCGGCGCTGGCCGTCGGTCTTGCCGGCCACGCGTAACGGCAGCAGCGCGGTGCCGAGCCGGTCGTCGGGCAGCGGGGCCCGAGTCACCGGGGACGAGCCCGCCGTGTGCCAGGCCGCCTGCACGAAGGGACGGGACGGGTCGCGCAGCGCGGTCTCCAGCAGGACGAGCCCGCCGGCCGTCAACCGCTCGCCCACGATGCGCAGTTCGGGCTCGGCCTGCACGGCGACGTCGAGCCGCACCGGACCCTCCGGTCCGTCGGCGGTACAGCCGATCCGGAAGCCCCGGCGCCGCTGCGCGTCGGGCCGGGCCCGCTCGGGAACGCAGTCCGCGGCATCGGGGAACACGTCGCCGACGGCACCGCCCCCGCCGAGGCGCGCGAGGGCCTCGTACGCCCGCAGGGCCGTCGTCTTGCCGGCCCCGCTGGGCCCGGCGAACAACGTGACGGGCCCGAGGGTGAGCCGGGCCTGCCGATGTCCGGCGAACGCCGAGAGCCGGAGTTCGGTGACGCAGGGGCGGACGTGGTGCGCCCGGTCGCCGGGCGAAGCGGGCGAGGCGGGCGCGGACGGCACGGCGTCGCTCGCGAGGTCGGCGGGCGGAGGCGCTGCGTCCGGTTCGGGGCGCGCGGAAGGGACGGTCATGACCGGACCGTAGGACTCCGCCTGGAGGCGAACCGTTCCGCCCGGGCGACCTTCCTACGATCGAGGGACCGAACACCGGGGGCAGGGTCAGGTGCCCGCCGCCCCCGCGTCCTCGATCAGGTCCGTGACCTCGGTGTCGGCGGGCGTCAGCAGGAACACGTTGCGGTCGACGCGGTGCATGCCTGCGGCGAGGCCGAAGACGACGCCGGTGCTGAAGTCGAGGACGCGCTTGGCGACCTCGGTCTCCGCGCCGCTGAGATCGAGCAGGACCGGGATGCCGGCCATGAGGGTCTCGGCGACCTCGCGGGCGTCGGCGAAGATGTTGACCCGCAGGACGACGAAGCGACGGCGGGTCTCCGTCTCCGCGTCGGGCAGCGAACGGTGGTCCACGGCCGACGGCCAGGCGTCCCGGCCCCGCAGTGGCACGACCTGGGCGAGCCCTTCCCACTGTGCATCGGTGACGTCGTGGCTGTTCACCGGCTCCCCCCGAACTGACTCGTCCTCAACTCCTGCACCAGCCATTCTTACGCCATGTCACCCGTTCGGCCTAACAGCGACACGGTCCGCGACCCCGCGGAAGCACCGAACGAAGGCCCCGGACGAGCGCCCCGGACGAAGCCTTACCGGCCTCACACCGGACTCTTCACCTCCGGCGACGCCCCGCTCACCGGGCGCGACTAGCGTCCCGTGACGTGCACTTGGCAGAAACACAGCTGGTGGCACCCCGTCGGCGGACCCGGTCGGCGGTGTCCGCCGTCCCGGACTCCCCCGCGCAGTGGCACCGCGTCCTGACCCTGCTCGCCGACGTCAGCCTCTTCATCGGCACCCGCTCCGTGTGGACCCAGGGCGCGAGCCACCGCCTCCCCGTGGCCGCGGTGGTCTCGCTCTGTTACGTCTCGATCCTGGTCTCCGGGGTGCTGGCCCTGGTGGTCCGCCGCACCCGTTCGCTGGCGCGCCTGGACCTGTGCGTCCTCGCGACCGCGATCACGCTCGCGCTGTGCACCTGGCTCATGAACCACGGCGGCTCCGACGAGGCCCTGCTGTCCACCCAGGCCGCCCGCTCACTGGTCGCGGGGCACCCCGTCTACGGACAGTCCTGGCCCTGGCTCTTCGGCCACGGCGCCGCCCTCACCCCGACGATGAACGGCGGCTACGACCTCACGTACGGCTATCCCCCGCTGGTCCCGTTGCTGACCGCGCCACTGCTGTGGCTGGGGCACGGCGGCATCCCGGCGACCGCGGTGGGCACGGGCGCGCTGCTCGTCGGCACGGTCGTGCTGTGGCGGATGCTGCCCGTGCCGTGGCGCCCGGCGGCGACGATGGCCTGCCTCGGCTTCGGCTTCCTGCCGATGTACGCCCGGCTCGGCTACCCGGCGATCACCGCGCTGGCCCTGCTGATCCCGGTGGTGGTCCGCTGGCCCCGGATCGGCAAAGGCGGACGGCTCGGGGCGGCCGACATCGCCCGCGCCGCGTGTCTGGGCGCGGCGTGCGCGGCACAGCAACTGCCGTGGTTCCTCGCGCCGTTCCTCCTTGCGGGCGTGTACGCGGTGCGCCGGGGCGAGTCGGGCGGCCGGGTGGCGGGGCTGCTGGTGCTGCGGATCACCGGCATCGCGGCCACCGTGTGGCTGCTGATCAACACGTACTTCATCGTGAGCGAACCGGGCACCTGGATCAGAGGCGTCGCGCTGCCGCTGACGCAGGGCGCGACCCTGCACGGCCAGGGCCTCGCGGACATCTCGCTCTACTTCACCGACGGCAGCGACCGCCTCGACTGGTACGGGCACGCGAGCGTGCTGCTCGCGGCGGGCCTGCTCGTGCTGATGGTGCTGTTCATGCGCCGGCTCGGACCCGCGGCGACCGTGCTGCCCTGGTGCGCCTTCTATCTGGCGACCCGCTCGCAGGACGGCTACTACCTGCTGATGACGCCGCTGTGGCTCGCGGCCGCGGTGACCGCTCCCCCGGCGGAGTTCGAGGGCGCCTGGCAGCCGCGCCCGCGCCTGTTGTCCGGTCCGCACCGCCGTACGACGCTGGGCGCCGCGGCCGTGCTGGCGCTCACCCCGGCGCTGCTGAGCGCGGCTCTCGCGGTGAGCGGTTCGGCGCCGTTGCAGCTGCGGGTCGCGGCGGTGGGCCGGGCCGCGGCGCACGGGATCCGGGCGAACGTCCTGACGCGGCTGACCCTGCGGGTCAGCAACAGGGACGGCACCGCGCTCACCCCGCACTACATGCTGACCATGAGCCAGGGCTCCAGCACGTACTGGTCCGTGGTGGCGGGCCCGGCCACGATCCCCGCCCACCGCACCGAACGGGTCGAGATCAGACCGGCCGCGGGCAAGTTCGCGCTGTCGACGAAGCCGAGTGCGCGGATACGGCTGCGCGCGTTCACGGCGGGGCCGCAGACCTTGTCGAGCGTGTACGTGCACCTGGTGGACCGGGGTGCCGACGCGCAGGCCCACGAGTGAGATTGACGGGACGTCAGTCTTGTACGGGCGAAGGGTGGTTGACGAGCATCAGGCCTGTGTGCGTACGAAGCGGAGCGTGCTGGTGACCGTGGTCAGGCCGCGGATCATGCCCATCTGGTTCCAGCCCAGGCCGAATTCGGCGCGGTCCACGGTGAACTCCGTGTCCAGGGTGAGCGCGTCGGCGCTCGCGCCGGTCAGTTTCGCCGTGACGGACTGCGGGCGGCTGATGCCGCGCACGGTCAGCTGACCCGCGACCTCGACGGTCTCGCCCGCACGCAGTTCCGCGGTGCGGACGGCGAAGGTGATCTCGGGGTGGTTCTCGACGTCGAAGAAGTCCGCGCCGCGCAGGTGCTCGTCGCGCTTGCGGTTCTTGGTGTCGATGGAGGCCGCGCTCAGCGTCACGGTGCCGGTCGCGGACCCGGCGGCGGTCACCTCGCCCTGGCCCTCGACGGCGTCGAGGGTGCCCTTCACGGTGACCATGCCCCACATCGTCTTGTGCCGCAGGGCGACGGTGGAGGCGGTGGTGTCGAGCTGCCACAGGCCTGTTTCCACGGCGACGGTCATGATCGTTCTCCAGTCCGGGTAGTTCAAATTTGGTTGCTTCAAATTTGGATGACTGTGACGCTAGCCCATTATCCAAATCTGAACAACCCCCCGACACCGTCCGCGGCACTCTCCGCGACGCCCTCCGTGATGCCCTCTGTCCAAAATTGGACAACAGGTAGACTCGATGTCATGGCCGACCCCGAGGAGCACTCCGCCCAGCTGCCGCAATGCCCGTCCGCGAGCGGCGAGGGCCTGCTGCCCCCGGAGCTTCGGGCGTGGATGGTCCTGCTGGCGGCCACGGGGGCGGTGGAGCAGCAGCTGCGGTCGGTCGTGAAGGAACGGCTCGATGTCTCCCACGACGAGTTCCTGATCCTGTGCCTGCTCGCCGAGCAGCCCAGGACGGGGCTGCGGATGACGCAGATCGCGGAGCTCCTGGGCCGACCGAAGACCCGGCTCACCTATCAGATCGCCTGCATCCAGCACGCCGGCCTGGTCACCCGCACGTCGGTCTCCGGCGACCGGCGGGGCGTCCAGGTCGCCCTCACCGAGAAGGGCCGCGACCTCCTCCAGGACGCCTCGGGCGTCCTCACCGAGACCGTCAGCAAGGCACTCGCCCGCTTCGTCGGACCGGCCGAACGGGAAGCGGTGTGCGGCCTGCTGCCCGACCTTGCGGAGAGGTCGGACGGCGGGGGGCCGACGGCGGAGTAGCGGGGGCGTCGTGGGGCTCCGCCGGGTGGCGGGGGTTGCGCTCGGGCCACCGCGTGGGCGTCGGACGATGGGCATCGCACCGGACAACCGCGCGGCGAGCCCGTCGCTCGGGTTGGGCGGTCAACACCGCTCCCGTGGGGACCAGTTGTCCCGCGGACATGTTCCGCGTGCCCGGGCCACCGAGCGGCTAGGGCCACGAGACAGCGAGTGCGGCGCTCAGGCCAGGCCATGGACACCGACTTCGCGTCCACCGGCTGACCCGAGCATGGTCCTTGCGCAGGCCGCCGCACGGTGAGCGCCGCGCCCGGCCCGCACATGACCGCGCCCTCTCAGCCACCGCACCCCGGGCACCGCACTCGGCTCAGGCCGTCAACACCGCCCCCGCGCCCGCCGGTTGGCCCGAGCGGGCCCCTTCCTCAGGCCCCCGCACGGCAGACGCGCGCGCAAGCCGCCGCACGGTGAGCGCGCGCCCGGCCCGCGAATAGCCCAACCCTCTCAGCCACCACACACCGGGCGCCGCACTCAGCTCACGCCATCAACACCGCGTCCGCGTCAGTCAGTTGGTCCACGAGTGTGGCGCGCGCCCTCGCCACTCGGGAACGGACGGTCCCCACAGGGCAGTCGCTCACCGCGGCGGCCTCCGCGTAGGGCAGGCCTAGCAGTTGGGTGAGGATGAAGGCCTCCCGGCGCTCGTCCGGTAGCGCGGACAGCAGGTCGAGCAGGACCACGCCGTCGTCGAAGCCCGGCAGGCCCCGCGGCTGGGCGCGTTCGGCGGCCGGCTCCCAGTCCTGCGCGTCGCACTGCCGAGGGCGTGCCGCGGCGTACCGGTAACCGTCGATCACCGCGCGGCGGGCGATGGACAGCAGCCACGAGCGGGCCGAGGAACGGCCCTCGAACCGATGCAGGCTGCCGAGCGCCCGCAGGAACGTGTCCTGCGCGAGGTCGTCCACGGCCTGCGGATCGGCGCACAGATGGGCGACGTAGCGCCGGACGTCGCGATGCAGGGCGTGCACGAAGCGCTCGACGGCGACCGGGTCGCCGGTCCGGGCGGCGAGGGCCCACGCGGTTATGGACTCGTCGAGGGTGTCGAACCTGTCGAGGGAGTCGATGGGGTCGAAGGGGTCGAGGGAATCGAAGGGGTCGAGGACGTCGGCCGGGTCGCGTTCGGCGTCGGCGATATCGAGGACGTCGGACTCCGCGCGGGGCGCGGGCAGGGCAGGAGTGATCACCTGGGGTCCTTCTCGGGATCCGTGATCCGGACCGTGGGGCGCGCCAGGTCGTGTCCGCAAAGTCCCGTCGTCCGCCGGGAGGGCGGGCCGCGCGGTGTCCGGTGCGTGCTCTCGGGGTCCCCCCGGACGGAAGCTGGGGGTGCCGGGCGGAAGCCCTCGTACTGGGCGTACTCGGGCATTCGCTCGGTGCGGCGAGAGTGCGTGCCGGGCGTCGCGTGGCTGGGAACCCCCGCTGAGGGAGGGGCTTTGCGGACACGGCCCAGGCGTGGGCGGTCCGGTGCAAGGGGAGGTCGGCCCTACGGCGTCGACGCGCGCGTACGGCCGTGACCGGGGCGTGCGCAGGGGCCGCCCCGGGAACCGGCTGTCATCGGACGACAGCCGTGGCCGTGGGCGGCCCCCGAGAGGTGATCGTGTGGGTGAGGTGGAGCAGGCGCGGCGCCCGGTCGGAACGCCGGCGGCGCGAGCGTACCCGCGGGCGGTCCGGGGTGGCGGGCAGCGCGAGCAGCAGCTCGAGCGGGGCCACCAGCCGCGCGGCGACGGCCCGCAGGATGCGGAAGGCCGCGCGTTCCCCGTATGCCAGCCACAGCCCGCACAGCAGCGCGGCCAGCAGGTGGGCGGCGAGCATGCCGAGGGAGGACGAGGTGCCGTGCAGGGAGAAGCCCATGTCCATGGAGTCCGCGGCACCCGTCGGGCTCCCCGAACCCCCGGACATGGACGCCGTCGTGCCCATCGAGGCCATGTCCATGGAGTCCGTCGAGGACATGTGCATCCCGCCCATGTCCATGGAGTCCATGGCGTGCCCCGCGTCGACGTGCGCCGACTGCGCCAGCGAGAACGCCGAGTGGAGCACGGTCTGGGCGGCGACCACGACGGCCACGATCAGCGGGAGCCCGCGTTCACGGCCCGCCAGGCACCACCCCGCGGCGCCGGTCACGGCCGCGCCGGCGGCGAGCGCCCACAGGGGCACCTCGCTGCCGGACATCAGCACGTGGCCGAGGGCGGCGAGCAGCACGCACACGGCCGCGAACACCGCGGCTCGTGTCGTACGTGCACACCACCCTGGCTTCATGCGCCTCATCCTTGCATCCGGGTCGTCGCCGGCAGAGGTGAGTACGGAAGTGCACAGGGCACCAGACTCAACTCACAGGCTGTGACCCAGGACACAAGGGAGAGAGCGGCCAGGTCCGGGGCCGGGTGCCTACTCCTTGCCGGCCCCCGCCGACCGACCGCGCGCGACGGCGAACGCGGCCGCCGCCAGGCCCAGTACGCCCACGACGAGACCGGCGATGCCTAGCCCGCGCGCGGTGGAGTCACTGGCGTCGGAACTGCTGGAGGTGCCCGAACTGTCGGACGCCGACGCCTGCGTGGTCGCCGACGCGGACGGCGCGGCCGCCGAATCGCCGTCCTCCGCGGCGCCCTTGGCGGTCAGCTTCAGGACCGGCGCCGGGTTCTCCGGTTCCTCGTCGCCCGACTGCGCCTCCTCGATCCAGCGGACGGTCTTGCCGTCGGAGTACGTCTGGAGGGTCTTGAAGGTCAACTGGTCGGTGTCGTCGGGCAGTTGCCCGAAGGCGACGTCGAAGTCCTCGAACTGTCCCGCGCCGATCTTCCCGCCGGTCCAGGTGACCGCGGAGACCGCGTCGGTGATGGTGCCGTCGTCGGTCTTGACCGGCGTCTTGAGCTTGGTGGTGGTGACCTTGGCGGTCCAGCCGTCGTGCGGGGAGACGAGCACGCCGAGGACGGGGTGGTCGGTGGGCAGGAAGACCTGCACCTTGGTGGTGCTCGCGGTGTCCTCCTCGTTGGGCACGCGGAAGGTCAGGACACCGTCCGTGGCGCCCTTCGCGTAGCTCTCGGGGTGGACGGTGACGTGCGCGGAGGCGATGCCCGCGGCGGTCATGATCGCGGTGGCGGCGAGGCCGGTGACGATTCCGGCGCGGCGCAGGGTGGTGCGTACTGGGGACATGGGTGGGCCGATCTCCGTACTGGAAAGGTGTGTTGGGGTCAGTTCGCGTACGAAGTCCCCAGCGGCGGCCCGCGCCGCTGCACCGCGTGTCGCAGCAGGAGTTGCTGTCCGAGCGGTCGTGGCCGGACCGCGCAGAGGGCCACGGCGTCCGGTGCGGCCGGCACGTCCCGCGCGCCGTCGCGCACCTGCCACCACGCCGCGAGACCCGGCACCAGCGCGGCGGCCCGGCGCAGCAGCGACCACAGGGCGGCCTCGCCGCGCCGGAGCCACCAGGTGAGCAGGACCGCGGCCGTGACGTGGGCGGCGGTGGCGTGCGGGGTCAGGGCATGGGTGTGGCTGTGGACCTGCGCGTGCGCGGCCATCCGCATGCCGTGCCCGGACGCCATGCCCTGCATCCCCGACATGCCCCGCATCGAGGTCATGCCCTGCATGGAGGTCATCGAGCGGAGAGAGCCCAAACCATGGGCGCGTGCGGCGTCGAAGGTCAGGTGCAGTCCGCCCTGCGCGGTGAGGGTGGCGGCCCCGATGGCGGCCAGCGAGCGCTCCCGGCCGCCCAGCAGGTACGCGGCCCCGAAGACCGGCGCGAACCCGGCGGCCTGCGCCCACACGGGCGGCGCCGAACCGGTGGCCAGGGCGTGTCCTCCGGCGGCGAGCAGCACGCACAGCGCGGCGAAGACCGCCGCGCGCAGCGTGCGTACCGTAGGAGACGCCGTCATGGCGCCTGATCCTGCCACGCGCCGGTGCGGCCCCGCCCCGCGGATACCGAAGCCCACAGCCGCACACTGGAGTCCCACAGGGCAACGAACCGAGGCGGTGACGGCATGACGGCCGGTCTGCGCATCCGTATCGACGCCGTCGACCTGCCGGGCCGCGACTGCGGACCCGCCGAGGGCGTCCCGTCGTACGCGAACATCCATGTCGCCGTGCAGCGCCGGAACCGACCGGCCGAGCTGCTCGGTGCCACGCCCGGGGACGCCGGGTCTGTGAGTTGGACGCTGGAGTGCACCGCCGTTGTCTCCGGGGACGGTACGGATGTGAAGGGGCCCTATGTGCAGGGCGGACCGGGCGGCCGGTTCGTCTACCTCTCGTGGGGGTCGGTCGACGAGGCCGGCGCCTTCACGATGTTCCGCCGCGCCAAGTTGATGCTCGACGCGGTGCCGGGCGAGGTGCTCGAGGCCGCCGTGCGCGAGGGGCTGCTGGTCGGGCGGCTCGGGCTGACGGACGCCCGCGGCGGGCCGCTCTGCGCGCGCGTGGTGCCGCCGCGGATCGTCTGGACGGCGGAGAGCGACAGCCCCGATCAGAAGTGACCGTCGCCGAGGGTGACCGCCGGCGGGCAGGAACGGTGTGCGTAGCATGAGCCGCGTGACAGCCCGCGCACAGCAACGCACCGCGCCGCCGCACCCCGTGCGGTGGCAGGCGCTGCTCGTGCTCGGGCTGCTGGTCGGACTCCTCGGCATGCACGCGCTGGCTCCCGGTGGCGGTATGCACGAGCACTCCGCCGACCGGCACATGACGGTCGCGGCCGCCGCGCACGGGGACTGTGCCGGCGACGACTGCGGGTCGGGGCAGATGCATCACGCCGACCGGACCTGCGTGTCCGGGGCGGTGAGCGGCGGGCCCGCACTGCCCGCGCTCGTGCCCGACCCGGTGGCCGCCGCCGTACCGGCCGAGGCGCCACGCTCGTACGCCGTCACCGCGCCGGACGGCGGCCGTGCGCCACCGGACCTGGCCGAACTCCAACTCCTGCGGATCTAGAGGCCGTTGCGAGCACCGCGCCCCCGTCGTCGGGGCGACGCGGTGGGCTCGCGCGCGCCCTCACACGCCAGATCCCTTTCGCACAGCAGGAGTTCCCGCATGCGCAACACCGTTCGTACGTCCCGGATTCGTACGTCCCAGATTCGTACGTCACCCATCCGTACGTCGCCCATCCGTACGTCGCCCATCCGCCGCGTCGCCCTGGTGGCCACCGCCGTGTCCGCCGCGCTCGTCCTCACCGCTTGTGGCAGTGAGGACGGTGACAGCGGCCACGACGGCCACGGTTCCACCGCGTCCTCGACCGGCACGGGCGCCGGCACCGGCGCCCGCAGCCACAACGCCCAGGACGTGGCCTTCGCGCAGGGCATGATCCCGCATCACCAGGAGGCCCTGGAGATGGCCGCGCTCGCCGCCGACCGAGCTTCGTCGGCCCAGGTCAAGAGCCTGGCCTCGCGGATCGAGAAGGCCCAGGACCCGGAGATCAGGACGATGTCCGGCTGGCTGAAGGCCTGGGGCGAGAAGCCCGGCACGAACCACTCGGAGCACTCCGGGATGCCGGGGATGATGGCCGACCAGGACATGAACGAGCTGAAGAAGGCGTCCGGCAGCGCCTTCGACACCATGTTCCTGACCATGATGACCGAGCACCACCAGGGTGCCGTGACCATGGCCAACACCGAGAAGAGCAAGGGCGGTTACGGTCCCGCCAAGGACATGGCCGGTGACATCGTCACCGGCCAGACCGCCGAGATCGCCGAGATGAAGAAGCTCCTCGGCAAGGGCTGAGTGAGCGGGTGGGAGGACCGGTGCCGGGCACCGGTCCTCCCATCCTCCCGCCCCCCTCTACTGCTCTACCCCTCTACACGGAGTACGAGTGGGCGCCCGTGCCCGCCAAGTGGCCGCCCTCCACGATCAGATACTCGTCGCGGATGGGCCGCCCCGCGAAGAAGGACTCCAGGATCTCCCGGGTGCCGGCCGCGTAACGGGCCTGCGCGGAGAGGGAGGAACCGGAGATGTGCGGGGTCATGCCGTGGTGCGGCATGGTCCGCCAGGGGTGGTCGGCGGGGGCCGGCTGCGGGTACCAGACATCACCCGCGTACCCCGCCAACTGCCCGCTGCGCAGGGCCCGGTCGACGGCGTCCCGGTCGGCGATCTTCGCCCGCGCGGTGTTGATGAGATAGGCGCCGCGCTTCATCGTGCCGATCAGCTCGTCGCCGAACAGGCCCTCCGTCTCGGGGTGCAGCGGCGCGTTGATGGTGACGACGTCGCAGTGCGGCACCATGGCGGCGGCGCTCTCGTGCCAGGTCAGGCCCAGCTCGCGCTCGATGTCCTCGGGCAGCCGGTGCCGGTCGGTGTAGTGCAGCTTCACGTCGAAGGGCGCGAGCCGGCGCAGCACCGCGAGCCCGATCCGCCCGGCGGCGACCGTGCCGACGTGCATGCCTTCGAGGTCGTACGAACGCTCCACGCAGTCCGCGATGTTCCAGCCGCCGTCGAGGACGACCTGGTGCGAGGGCAGGTAGTTGCGCACCAGCGACAGGGTCATCATCACCACGTGCTCGGCGACGCTGATGCTGTTGCAGTACGTCACCTCGGCGACCGTCACTCCGTGCGCGATCGCGGCGTCCAGGTCGACGTGGTCGGAGCCGATGCCGGCGGTGACGGCGAGCTTGAGGTTCTTCGCGGCGGCGATGCGCTCCGGGGTGAGGTACGCGGGCCAGAAGGGCTGCGAGATCACGACGTCCGCGTCGACCAGTTCACGGTCGAAGGCGGAGCCCGCGCCGTCCTTGTCGGAGGTGACGACGAGGGTGTGGCCTGCCTTCTCCAGGAAGGCGCGCAGGCCGAGTTCGCCGGAGACGCTGCCGAGGAGCTGGCCCGGGGTGAAGTCGACCGCCTCGGGGGTCGGGGTGGTCTGGCCGCCGGGGTAGTGGTCGATCGCGGGGAGGTCGTCGCGGGCGTACGTGGTCGGGTAACCGTCGGTGGGGTCGTCGTACAGCACGCAGAGCACCTTGGCCATGTCGCGGCTCCTCAACTGGCGTTGCGGGAAGGTGCTGTTCACGATGCTCGCGGACGATCGCCCTGGTCAAAGCGTTCTTTGTGATGTCGGGATAGCCGACGGCTATCAACTCCCGGCGCTTCCCAGGTAGGTGTGCAGCAGTTCGTCCAGCGCGTCCCGCACCCCCGCCTCCCGCGCGACCTTCAACAGCGCCTCGGCCAGGACCGATTGGGGCTCGCTATGAGCGACGACCAGGCCGACGCGCGGCCCGTGCGCGGGGCCTTCCAGCGGTATGACCCGCATGCCGTCCGGGACGCCGAACATGTACAGCCACGCGTGCGAGATCACGCTGGACCAACGGCCGCCGGTCAGATGGGCGTAGAGCCCGGCGACGCTGTCCGACTCGATGGCGGGCGTGGCCGTGACGCCCTCGGCGGCGAAGCACTCGTCCATGATGCGGCGGTTGCGCATCCGGGGGTTGAGCAGGCACAGCGGCAGCGCGGCGGCCTGGGACCAGCGGGCTTCGGGCACTCCGGCGAGCGCGCCGCCGACGGGGGTGAGCAGGACGTACCGCTCCTCGTAGAGCGGGATGCGGCGTACGTGCCGCAGGGTGTCGTCGTCGAGGTACGTCATCGCCGCGTCCAGCTCGAACTCGGTGAGTCCTTGGGTGATGTCGACGGAGGACAGCGACTCCAGGGTGACCCGGGCGCGCGGGTGGCGGTCGCAGAACGGGGTGGTGAGCAGGGAGGCGGCGGGCAGCGCGGTGGGCACGACACCGAGCCGCAGGGTGCCGGCCAGGCCGTCGCGCAGGGCGGACAACTCCTGTTGCAGGGCGTCCCGTTCGGCGAGGATGCGGTGCGCCCATGCCAGGACCACCTCGCCCTCGGGAGTGAGGCCCTCGTACCGTCTGCCGCGGCGCACGATCGGGACGTCCAGCTCGTGTTCGAGACGGCGGATCGCGGCGGACAGGGTCGGCTGGGAGACATAGCAGGCGGCCGCGGCGCGCGCGAAGTGGCGTTCGCGGGCGAGTGCGACGAGGTATTCGAGCCTGCGGAGCAGCATGTGATCAGAGTGCCCTGTTACCGGTCCCGGTTCACGGTCCCGGGTAGCCCCCGTCGACACGGATCGCGCTGATGCCGCTGATGTAGCGGGCGCCGCAGCGGTCCTGCGGCAGCACGAGTTGCGGTCCCGCGCGGTCGAGCGGGGTGTCGTCGATGCTCGCCGCGAGCAGGACGGGCGCGTGCGCGAAGTCGGGGTCGATCTCGGCCCAGGTCAGCAGCGCGTGGTGGCCGTCGGTGCCGGTGACGGCGATCAGGAAGCGCAGCCGGTCCTTGCGGCGGCGGGGGTCGAAGCCGGGTCCGGCGTCGGTGAGGACGTCGTACAGGCGCGGTCCCGTGAAGTGGTGGTGCTGGGGGCCGCTGGTGGCGCAGTCGAAGGTCACCCGGACCCGGTGCTGCGGCCAGCCGAGCAGGTCCGGCACGGTCAGCCGGGCCGGTCGGGCGAGGTCCCCGGTCAGGGCGAGCTCGGCGACCGGCTGGATCAGGGACTGGCTCACGGGCCACCACCTCCCGCAAGACGGTACCCGGGAGACGGGGCCCGACAAACGCGTCTGCGCATGTGAACGGCAATTCAGCCAAGCTCGTGCGAGGCAAAAGCATAATTCACCCTCGCATCTGCCGTCTCGCTCACCTCTGCCGGGAGCCGGCCGCTCCTCACATCTCCCGGGAGCCGCTCCTCGCCTCCGGCCGGGAGCCGCTCAGTACACGTCCCTGACGTACCGCTTCTCCGCCGCGAGCTGCTTCACGTACGCCGCCGCCCCGGCCTCGTCGAGACCGCCGTGCAGGGCGGCGATGTCCCGCAGGGCCCGGTCGACGTCCTTGGCCATGCGGGAGGCGTCGCCGCAGACGTAGAGATGGGCGCCCTCCTGGAGGCGGGACCAGAGCAGGGGGCCGTGTTCGCGCATGCGGTCCTGGACGTAGACCTTGGCGCGCTGGTCGCGGGAGAAGGCGGTGTCGAGGCGGTCGAGGGTGCCGTCGGCGAGGAGATCGGTCAACTCGTCCTCGTAGTAGAAGTCGGTGGCCCGGTGCTGTTCGCCGAAGAACAGCCAGTTGGGGCCGCGGTGGCCGAGGGCGCGGCGCTGTTCCAGGAAGCCGACGAAGGGGGCGACTCCGGTGCCGGGGCCGATCATGACCATGGGGGTGGCGGGGTCGACGGGCGGGCGGAAGTGCGGGGAGCGCTGGACGTGCACCGGTACGGGAGTGTCCGGTGCGGCGTCGGCGAGGAACGGCGAGCAGACGCCCTGGCGCGGGCGGCCCGCCAGGTTCTCGTAGCGCACGACGGAGACGGTGAGGGAGACCTGGTGGGGGTCGGTCAGTGGGCTGGACGATATGGAGTACAGGCGGGGTTGGAGGCGCCCGAGGACGTCCGTCCACTCCTGGGCGCCGGCCCGGACCGGGTGCTCGGCGACCACGTCGACGGCCTGCCGGCCCCAACACCACTTCGCCAGGCCGTCCTTGTTGTCGGGGCGCTGAAGCTTCTTCAACTCCCTCGGGTCGCCGACCCGTTCGGTCAGGAAGCGGAGCAGTCCCGGGGTGATCCGGGTGATGTCGAGGTGCCGCAGCAGCGCCTCACCGAGCGGGACCTCTCCTACGCCGTTCACGTCGACCGGCGTGCCCGCGTCCAGGCCGGTGACGGTCAGCCACTCCCCCACCAGGGCATGGGAGTTGAGCGGCCGGACGCCGAGCGCGTCGCCCGCCTCGTAGACGAGCGGGATCTCGCTGTCACGGGTGTCGAAGGTGAACCGGCGGACCTCCTTGCCGGCACCGGGGCGGCTGAGCAGGCGGTTGCCGGTGAGGCGGGCGGTGACGGGGACGGGCTTTCGTGTACGTGCTCCTGCGGGCGCGGTCGGGGTGAGGGCCGTCGGCACGGGAGCCGTGGGCTCGGGGGCCGTGGGCGTGAGCTCCCGTTCCGGTGTCCCGGCGAGCGCCGTGAGCACCTCGTCCAGCCACGCGTGCGCCGCGTCCTCGTAATCCGGCTCGCAGTCCGTGCGGGGGGTGAGGCTCAACGCGCCCAGTTCCCGCAGGCGTTGGTCCAGGCGGCGGCCGTGGCCGCAGAAGTCGTCGTAGGAGGAGTCACCGAAGGCCAGGACGGCGTAGCGGCGGCCTTCCATGCGCGGGGTGTCGGGGGCTGCCAGGGTCTCCCAGAAGCCGGTGCCGTTGTCGGGGGCGTCGCCGTCGCCGAAGGTACTGGTGACGAGGAGCAGATCCGCGCCGGGCGGCAGGGTGGCGGGGTCGGTCTCGTCCATGCCGAGCAGGGAGGGCGCGTGACCGTCCGTCTTGAGCCGCTCGGCGATCGCGGCGGCGAACTCCTCGGCGTTGCCGGTCTGCGAGGCCCACAGGATCACCACCTCACGGCCGGGCGACCTCGCCGGCAGGAGGGTGTCGGCGGTGCCCGGTGTCGCCCGCGAGTACATGCCGGCCAGCACGCCGTTGACCCACAGGGCGTGCTCGGCGCTGAAGGGGGCGGAGGGCGGGAGGACGGGCACGCCCGGGGCTCCGGAGGGAATGCCGGCCAGGAAGCCGACGAGGTACTGCCGTTCGAGGGCGGTGAGTTGGGGCGGTGGGCCGGGTTCGAGACCGAAGGGTCCGCCGGAGGGCACGATCACCGCGCCGGGCTTCTCCGTATCCAGCCTCTGCGCATCCAGCCTCTGCGTATCCGAGCTCTCCGTGCCCGAGCTCTCCGTGCCCGAACTCACCGCACCCGGCCCCGGAATCCGTACCGTCACCGGCGTCGACACCTTCGTCAGCGACACCGCGCAGACCTTCAACTCGGGCTGGAAGGACAGCGGATCGACGGCGTCACTGGTGACCGCGTTGACGCTCAGGTACTCCCCGAACACGTCGTTCCAGTGGAAGGGCGCGAAGCAACTCCCCGGCTGTACACGGTCGGTGACCACGGCGGGCAGCACGGCACGCCCGCGCCGGGAAGCCACCTCCACCGAGTCGCCGTCGCTTACGCCGAGTTGGGCGGCATCCTGTGGATGCAGCTCGACGAAGGGCCCGGGGTCGAGCCTGTTCAGCTTGGGCACCTTCGCGGTCTTGGTGAGTGTGTGCCACTGGTGTTGCAGGCGCCCCGTGTTGAGGACGAACGGGTAGTCGTCGTCGGGCATTTCGGCGGCCGGGACGTGCGGGCGGGCGTAGAAGACGGCACGGCCGCTCGCGGTGGGGAAGGTGAGCGAGCCGTCCTCGTTGACGTACCGCACGGGGTTGCGGTCGGGTCCGTCCTCGGTCGGGGCCGGCCACTGCACGGGCGTGGAGCGCAGCCGTTCGTAGGTCACTCCGCGCAGGTCCCAGCCGGTCTTCGGGTTCCAGGCCCGCTTGAGCTCCTCGAAGATTTCTTCGGCACTGTCGTAGGAGAAGGCCTCCTCGTAGCCCATCTCCCGGGCGACGGCCGCGATGATCCGCCAGTCGGCCATCGCCTCGCCGGGCGGGTCGGCGGCCGGGGCGGCGAGGGTGAGGTTGCGCTCGCTGTTGATGAGGACGCCCTCGGACTCGGTCCACAGGGCGGCGGGCAGTACGACATCGGCGTACGCGTTGGTCTCGGTCTCGGCGAACGCGTCCTGGGTGACGACGAACTCGGCCGCCTCCAGGCCCTCGATGACCGTCTTGCGGTTGCCGACGGAGGCGACCGGGTTGGTGCAGATGATCCAGCAGGCCTTGATCTCGCCGTCGGCCATCTTCCGGAACATCTCGACGGTTCCCTTGCCGACCCCGTCGGCGCGGACGCTGCCGGCCGGCAGCCCCCACAACTCCTCGATGAACGCCCGCTCCTGGTCGACCAGCACGGACCGCTGCCCGGGCAGGCCCGGCCCCATGTACCCCATCTCCCGGCCGCCCATGGCGTTGGGCTGGCCGGTGAGGGAGAAGGGGCCGCTGCCCGGGCGGCAGATCGCGCCCGTCGCGAGATGCAGGTTGACCAGGGCGTTGGTGTTCCAGGTGCCGTGCGTGGACTGGTTGAGACCCATGGTCCAGCAACTGGTCCACTCCCCCGCCTCGCCGATCAGCCGGGCGGCCTCCCGCAGGTCGTCCTCGGCGAGGCCGGTGATCTCGGCGACGGCGGCGGGCGGGTAGTCGGCGAGGAAGGCGGGCATGGCGTCCCAGCCCTCGGTGTACCGGGCGATGAAGTCGGGGTCGGTGTGCCCGTTCTCGTACAGGAGGTGCAACAGGCCGTTGAGCAGGGCCAGATCGGTGCCCGGCTTGATCTGGAGGAACAGGTCGGCCTTCTCGGCGGTGGTGGTGCGGCGCGGGTCGACGACGATCAGCTTCGCCCCGCCCGACTTCACCCGGTCCATCATGCGCAGGAAGAGGATGGGGTGGCAGTCGGCCATGTTCGAGCCGATGACGAAGAAGACGTCGGCGCGGTCGAGGTCCTGGTACGAGCCGGGCGGGCCGTCCGCCCCGAGCGACAGTTTGTAGCCGGTGCCGGCGCTGGCCATGCACAGCCGGGAGTTCGACTCGATCTGGTTGGTCCGCACGAACCCCTTGGCCAGCTTGTTCGCCAGGTACTGGGCTTCGAGCCCCATCTGCCCGGAGACGTAGAAGGCGACCGCGTCGGGCCCGTGCTCGTCGATGATCGCGCGCAGCCGGCGGGCCGTCTCGGTGATCGCCGGGGCCAGGGCGGCGGGCACCTCCTGCGCGCCCCGCTCGGGCCGGCGCAGGGCGGTGGTCAGCCGGCCGGGCGCGGCCAGCATGTCGGCGGTGGTCGCGCCCTTGGTGCACAGCCGGCCGAAGTTCGCGGGGTGCGCCTTGTCGCCGGACGCCTTCAGGACCGTACGCCGTCCGTCCGGGCCCATGCCGACGTCGAGGACCATGCCGCAGCCCACTCCGCAGTACGAGCAGACCGTGCGCACCTTCCTCGTGCCGGCGTTCCCCGAGTGCGGCGCGGCCACGGGCATCCCCTGCCTCTCCTGATCGTCCCGTGCGGGTGGAGCTTCCGCGACCGTACGAAATGCCCATTACGCCGGTGTCTCCTGGGCCGGTCGGCCGGGGTTACGCGGGACGCACAGGGGCGGGGCGGACGGTGTGAGAGGGGTCGCCGACCAGGGCCTCGCGGCGTCCTACTCCTCGATGACCAGGCCTTTCGCCGCCAGCAGCGGTTCGAGGCCGCAGATCTCGACGACCGTGCGGCCCGCCCGGTACGCCGCGATGAACTCCGCCTCCGTGTCGACCCGCCGCTGCGAGGCGGCGACCGCCTCGGCCGCGTCCTCCTGGCGGACGACGACCACGCCGTCGGCGTCGGCCCGCATCACGTCGCCGGGGCGGACGAGCACCCCGCCGATGGTGACCGGCTCGCACATCGGGCCGACGGTCTCCTTGACCGTGCCCTTGATCGAGACGCTGCGGGAGAAGACCGGGAAGCCCAGGTCGCGCAGGTCCTCGGTGTCCCGCACGCCCGTGTCGGTGATCAGTCCGGCGAGGCCCTTGGACTGGCAGGCGTTGGCGAGGACGTCACCGAAGGAGCCCGCCTCCTCGTAGTTGCCGGCGGACACGACCACGACGTCGCCGGGCTGGGCGTAGGCAATGGCGGTCTGGAGCATGAGGTTGTCGCGCGGGGCGCACTGGACGGTGAAGGCGGGGCCGCACAGGGACATGCGGTGGTCGACCGGCTTGATCGCCGAGTCCAGTGCCCCGAGCCGGCCCTGTGCCTCGTGGACGGTGGCCGAGGAGAAGGCGCTCAGTTGCCGGACGACGGAGGGTTCCGGCCGCTCGAACTTGGTGCTGACGCGGATCATGAGGACCTTTCGGACAGGGCCGCGCAGGCGGCCGCGATACGGGTGCAGGCTTCGGTCAGGACCTCCGTGGAGGTGGCGAACGAGATACGGAAGTAGCCGGGCGCGCCGTACGCGGCTCCGTGGATCACCGCTACCTGGCGGCTGTCGAGCAGGTGACGGGCGAAGTCCTCGTCGTCCTCGATCGACCGGCCCTCAGGTGTCAACAGCCCAATGGCCGCACGGCAGTTCACCAGAAGGTAGAAACCTCCGTCCGGGACGGTGCAGCTGAGCCGGGGGACATCGTTGATGAGCTTCACGGTCGCGTCACGGCGTTCGCGGTAGACGCGCACGGTGTCCCGTACGAAGTCCTGCGGTCCCGTGAGCGCGGCGGCAGCGGCGGCCTGGCTGATGGAGGAAGGGCAGGAGGAGGTCTGGGACTGGAGGGTGTTGATCGCGGTCACCAGGTCCGCCGGACCGACTCCGTACCCGATGCGCCAGCCGGTCATCGCGTACGTCTTGGAGACGCCGTTGGTGAGGAACACCCGGTCGGCCAGGCGGGGTTCGGCGGCGGCGAGGGAGGGGGTGTCCTCGTCGCCGTACCAGATCTCGTCGTAGATCTCGTCGGTGAGGACGCGGACGTGGGGGTGATCCAGCAACACCTGGGCGAGGGCGTGCAGTTCGGCGGTGGTGTAGGCGGATCCGGTGGGATTGCCGGGGGTGTTGAGGACGACCCAGCGCGTGCGGTCGGTGATCGCGGCCGCCAGGCGCTCCGGCGTCAGCTTGAAGCCGTCCGTCTCCGGGCAGTCGACGATGACCGGCGTGCCGTCGTTGGCGCGGACCATGTCCGGGTAGGACACCCAGTACGGGGCGGGGACGATGGCCTCGTCCCCTTCGTCCAGGGTGGCCATCAGGGCGAGGAAGATGACCTGCTTGGCTCCGCCGCCGACGGTGATGTGCGCGTCGGTGACGTCGAGTCCGTGGCGCTCGCGGAGTTTGCCGGAGATCGCGGCGCGCAGGGCCGAAGTGCCGTTCACCGGCGTGTACTTGGTCTCGCCCGCCTCGATGGCCTTGATCGCGGCGGCCTTGACGTGGTCGGGGGTGTCGAAGTCGGGCTCGCCCACGGTGAGGTCGAGGATGGTGAGGCCCTGGCTCTTCAGCTCGCGGACGCGCTGGGCCGCCGCCGTGCTGGGCGAGGGGTTGATACGACGTACACGCTGTGCCGTGTCGACGGGCATCGGCTCAGCCCTCCCTGCGCTCGAAGTTGAGGCCGCCCGGCACCTGGAAGGTGGGCAGGATCTCGATGTGGCCGATGTTGACGTGCCGGGGCGCATCGACGGCGAACTCGATGGCGTCGGCGATGTCCTCGGGCTTGAGGGACTCGTAGCCGTCGTAGAACTCGCGCTGGGCGGCCTCCATGTCGCCGAGCAGCCGGCCGAAGATCTCCGTCTCCACGCGGCCGGGGCAGATCTCGCTGACGCGGACCCGGCGACCGTAACCGTCGACCCGCAGCTGGCGGGAGAGGGTGTGCACGGCGGCCTTGGTGGCGTGGTAGATCGTGTTGCCGCCGAAGTTGTAGACACCGGCGATGGAGCTGATGTTGACGATGTGGCCGAGGTCGCGCTCGACCATGCCGGGCATGAGCAGCCGTACCAGGTGCAGCACGGACTGGATGTTGACGGCGACCTGCTCGTCGACGGCGAACTCGTCGGCGGTCAGGATGTTGCCGGTCCGGGAGACGCCCGCGTTGTTGACGAGGACGTCGATCTCCAGGCCGTCGAGGACGGCGGTGAGCGCCTCCGTGTCGGTGATGTCGACCGCGTGGGGGATGCAACCGGTCTCGTCGGCAAGGGTGTTGAGCCGGTCGGCGTTGCGGGCCACGGCATGGACTTCGAGGCCGCGCTTGGCGAGGCGCTCGACGACCACGGCTCCGATGCCGGTCGACGCTCCGGTGACGAGGGCCGTCCTGTAGTCGGAGATGGGCATGCTGAGGGCTCCTTGCTGTGCGGGGTGGGGGGTGCGACGGGTGTGCGGGTGCCGGGAGTTCGCGGGGCTGTCAGGCGTCGCGCAGGGGCAGATGCGCGCGGTCCGTCACTCGGGAGACGGCGATGAGCGTGCCGAGTGCGGTGATGACGGCGTAGAAGGCCGGCATGTTGACGTTGCCCGTGCGGTCGATCAGGTAGGTCATGAGCAGCGGGGCGGTGCCGCCGAAGAGGGCGGAGGAGACGTTGTAGCCCAGGCCGTAGGCGGAGTAGCGCACGCGGGTCGGGAAGAGTTCGACGAGCAGGATGTGGATGACGCCGGTGTGCCCGGCGAACACGACGGCCATGATGCAGGCGCCGATGACGGCGAGGGCCACGTTGCCGGTGCCGATCAGCAGGTAACAGGGGATGCCGACGACGGCCATGGCGATCGCGGCGCCGGCGATGACCCCCTTGCGCCCGATGCGGTCGGAGAGACGGCCCATGTACGGGATGGCGATACAGATCGCGACCAGGCTGGAGGCGGTGACGAGGAGGCCCTGGACCTTGCCGAAGTCCAGCTCGCTGCTCATGAAGGTGGGCATGTAGCTGAACAGGACGTAGTAACCGGAGCCGTTCATCAGCGGGATGAACAGGGCGAGCAGCATGGCGCGGCGGTGCTCGGGCGACTTGAACGCTTCCTTGAGGGGGTTCTTGGACAGCCCGTCCTCTTCTTTGAGGCGGGTGAAGTTGGGTGTGTCGCTGATCCGCTTGCGGATGTAGATGCCGGTGACGCCGAGCGGCACGGCGAGCAGGAACGGGATGCGCCAGCCCCAGGACTGCATGCGGTCGTCGCCGAGTCCGCTGGTCATGGCGGCGGCCACCAGGGTGCCGGTGAGCAGGGCGAGGAACGAGGCGATCTGCGCGTAGCTGGTGTAGAGGCCGCGCCTGCCCTCCGGGGCGTGCTCGGCGAGGAAGCTCATGGCGCCGGACGCCTCGCCGCCGACGGAGAAGCCCTGGGCGACGCGGAGCAGGATCAGCAGGGCGGGCGCGGCGACGCCGATGCTCGCGTAGGTCGGCAGGATGCCGATGGCCGCGGTGGCGATGCTGATCAGCATGATGACGAAGACCAGCATCCGCTGGCGTCCGATGCGGTCGCCGAGGTGACCGCAGATGACGGCGCCGAGGGGGCGGAAGAAGAAGGAGACGGCGTAGCCGAGGAAGACGAGCTGGATCGCGTTGTCCGAGCCGGGGAAGAAGACCGCGGCGAGCGATCCGGCCATGAAGCCGAAGATGCCGTTGTCGTAGAGCTCGGCGAAGATTCCGACGCATCCGGCGAGGGTGACCTTGCGGGCGGTTCTGGGATCGACCGTGTTGGGGACTGGCTGAGCGGCCACGGTACTCATGGCGTCTCCTGTCTTGAGCAGCAGGCGTGGGATGAGGGGTGTTGCGGCTCCGTGCGGGGTGCTTCCAGCGGGTTGGCGGGAGCGGGTGAGCGCGTGCGGGTGGGTTGTGTGTGCAGGTTGGGATGTGCTGGTGGGCGGCGAGGTCCGCTGAGTGGGGAGGGAGCGGATGCGGATTTCCTGCCGGCCGGTGGGGGCTGGTCGCGCAGTTCCCCGCGCCCCTGCAAAAGCGGCCCGTGTTGACGAGGTGCGGGGCGTCAGGCGCCGGCGGGAGCCCGTGCCCCGTGATCAGGCCCCCGCGGGTGCGCGGATGCGCAGGGCCTCGAAAGCCGTGCGGACCCTGGATCTCAGGGCGTCGACGGCGTTGCGCTGGGCGCGGTGGGCGGCGACCGCCTGGTCGAGGGTGCGGTGGCGGAAGCGGAGGGTCTGGCCGGGGCGGACCTGTCCCAGGGCGGACAGGCCCGTCGCGGTGACGACGGCCAGGACGGGGTAGCCGGCCGTGACACCGCGGCCGCGGTGGAGTACGAGGAGTTCGTCCCCGGCGGGTACTTCGACGGCGCCGATGGGGACACCGCGGGAGAGCACCTCACCCTTGGTGACACGGCGGGGCACCTCCCCCTGAAGGCGCAGGCCGATGTGGTTGCTGCGCGGAGTGACGGTGAACGGGCCGTCGAAAAGGCGCCGTCCGGTGTCGCCGAACTCGGCCCGGTCGGGGCCGTCGGTGACGTCGATGGTCCAGCCGGCGGGGAACGGGGGGACGGGTGCCTTCAGGCGGAACAGGGGGATGCGGGAGAACGGGTGGTCGAGGGGCGGGCACGCCGTGCGCAGGACGAGTTCGTCGCCGGCGCTCAGGGCGGGCCCGAAGCCGAGGATGGTGTCGGGAGCGCAGCTGCCCTGCAACCGGTCCGCCTCGAACGAGCCGAGTACGGCCAGGTAGACGCGCAGTCCCTGCCGGATACCGCTGACCTTGACGGTCTCGCCGGCCCGCACGGGAACGGGTTCCCACTGCGGCCGTACGCCGCCGTCGACCGTGACGTCGGCGGGGGCGCCGGTCACGGCGACGAGGATGTCGGCGGAGGGCACGCACGCGAAGTCGAGGGCCGTGATCTCCAGCAGCGGGGCGCGTTCGTCGTTGCCGCACAGGACGTTGGCGACGCGTGCCGAGTGCTGGTCGGCGGCTCCGTTGGCGGGCAGCCCGTAGCGGGAGCGGCCGACGCGGCCCAGGTCCTGCACGGTGACGATGCCCGCGGTGCGGATGGTGAGGGTGTCAGCCATGGCGGACCGCCAGGTCTGTCACGGGTGCCAGGTCCGCCGCGTCCACCAGGTCTGCCACGCCCACCGTGTCCGCCGCGTCCACCAGGTCAGCGAGGCTCAAGTCGGCGTATTCGTCCCACTGTCGGGCCTCGATGGGCCGGAAGCGGAAGGTGTCGCCGGGGCGGTACGCGGTGATCGGGTCGCTGTGCGGGTCCAGGACGCGCACCGGGGTGCGGCCCAGGAGCGGCCAGCCGCCGGGGGAAGGCATCGGGCAGATGACCGCCTGCCGGCCGGCGACGGCGACCGAGCCGGGGTCGACCCGGGTGCGGGGCAAGGCGAGGCGCGGCACCGGCTTCGGAAAGGGCGGGCCGTCCGTCATCGGGGCTCCGGCGGGTGCGCCGAGGCAGCGGACGGTGAGGTCGGACCCGGAGTGCAGATCGACCACCTCGCCCTCGGTCAGGCCGAGTCGGGCGGCCACCTCGGGCAGATCGGGGCCGTACTCACCGCCGTAGACGACGGGGACGACGAAGCGCCGCTGCGGGGTCGTCGGCTCGGGATGCGGTCCGAGGCGGGCAGCTTCATGCGCCAGGACGCTCCGTACGGTGGCGTGGTCGGTGCGCGTGCAGTCGAACTCCACGAGCAGGGCGTCGTAGGTGGGCACCACGTCGTGGACTCCGGTGAGCCGGACGGCGTCCAGGGCGTCGGCGAGGGCGTGGACCAGTCGCCAGGCGGCTTCGGAGTCCAGGCCCACGGCCTTGGCCACGAGCGCGGAGTCGCCGCAGTCGGTGATCGTGACACCGGCGTTCACCTCAAGACCCGTCACGTCAGGCTCCCTTGCCGGTCAGGACCTTGTCGAGCGAGGTGATCTCGACCCCGGCGGCGAGGAGTTGCTCGCGGATCCGGCCGGCCAGTGCGAGCGCTCCAGGGCTGTCCCCGTGCAACAGGACGGTGTCGCAGGCGACTTGGACGTCCGTGCCGTCGACGCTGCGGATGACGCCCTCGGTGACCATCCGCAGGGTGCGCCGGGCGACTTCGTCGGGGTCGTGGATCACGGCTCCGGCCTCGGAGCGCGGCACGAGCGTCCCGTCGGCGCGGTACGCGCGGTCGGCGATGCCCACGATGCCCACACGCAGTCCGCGGGCGCGGGCCGCGTCGGCCAGCTCGCCGTCCTGTGCCAGCACGATCATCGACTCGTCCAGGGCGGCCACGGCGTCCACGACCGCACGGGCGTAGTCGGCGCGGACGGCGACCAGGTTGCCGAGGCGGCCGTGCGGGGCCATGTGCCGCACCCGGGTGCCGTGGGCGACGGCGAAGGCCTGGAGGGCGCCGATCTGGTACAGCATGTCCGTGCGGACCTCCTCCGGCGTGAGGTCCATCGCGCGGCGGCCGAAGCCGGCCAGGTCGGGAAAGCTCGGGTGCGCGCCCACGGCCACCTGCTTCGCCACGCACGTCCGCACGGTGGCGTCCATGATGCGCGGATCGCCGGCATGGAACCCGCAGGCCACATTGGCGGACGTCAGCATCTCCAGAAGGGCCGCGTCGTCGCCCATCGTGTACGCGCCGAATCCCTCGCCGAGATCGGCGACGAGATCAACCATGGGAGTCATGACGTCCTCCGGTAGGGAATGCCGGGAAGGGAGTTCCAGAAAGGGGAATCCTGGGGAGCGGAATTCTGGGAAGCGGATACCATCACGTCTTCGTGAGACCGGAAACCGTGAACGGGGAACGGGGTACGGCCCGGTGCGGAGGCTCCGCTCGACTTGTTCCGCTCAACTTATTCCGCCCGTCGCGTGATCGCCAATATCCGTTCGTTCTGGCGTTATCGCGAACCGCTATGACTCCCCTCACACCCTCCGCCCACCGGGGCTGTGCTTCGGGATGATCCCTCCCTACGATGAGGCTTCGCTCCATCTGGAAGGCCCCGCGCATGGACACCAGGCGTCTCTACTCCTTCATCAAGATCATCGACGCGGGGAGCATCACGCGCGCGGCCGACATCCTGCACATCGCCCAGCCGGCGCTGAGCCAGCAACTGTCGGCGCTGGAGGCGCAGTTCGGGCAGCAGCTACTGATCCGCAGCAAGCGCGGGGTCGCCCCGACCGAGGCGGGCCGGGCGCTGTACCAGCACGCGCAGCTGATCCTGCGACAGGTGGACCTCGCCCACGCCGCCGTCGAGGTGTCCGGCCGGGCCCCCGCCGGCAGCGTGTCGGTCGGCCTCGCGCCGTACAGCCTGGGCGCGGCCCTCGCCCTGCCGCTCCTCAAGAGCGTGCGCGAGCGCTACCCGGACATCCTGCTGCACATCAACGAGAACTTCGGCGGCGTGATCAGCGAGGCGATCATGACGGGCCGGATGGACATGGCGTTCATCTACGGGGCGGGGCCGCTGCGGGGTGTGCAGTTCGAGCCCGTACGGACGGAGGACCTGTTCCTGATCGGCGCGCCCGGCGAGACGGCACCGCCGGGACAGGGCGAGGTGCGGCTGGCGGAGCTCGCGAGCGTGCCGCTGCTGCTGCCGAGCCGCATCCACACCATCCGGCAGGTGGTGGACGCCGCCTTCCAGCAGGCGTCCCTCCGGCTGAACGTGGTCGGCGAGGTCGAATCGGCGCTGACCCTGGTCAACGCCGTGGACGCGGGCCTGGGCGCCACGGTCCTGCCCTGGTCGGCTGCGCGCGCCATCCTGGACGTCCGTTCGCTGTCCGTGCGGCGGATCGTGGAGCCGGTGATCCAGGTCAAGCTGTCGCTGGTGACGTCCGACAATCAGCCGCTCTCCGAGCCCGCGCTGGCCGTGCACGACCTGTTCCTCGAACTGACCGGGGATAAGGATCCCCGATAGCGTCAGAAGAATCCGCTATTTGTTTCCGGTGACCGTCCCGACTAGCGTCGATCGAATTAATTCACTTGGTCGGTTACGCATGGCTCGGCACTGGAGTAGCAAATGAGAAAGCGCGTCCTCACCACCCGGGAAAACCTGCCGGGCGACGGCCTGGCCCGCCTGTCCGAATCGGCGGAACTGGTTGCCTGGCCCGGCACCGAAAAGCCCGGCCCCGCCGACCTCGCCGCACTCGCGCCCGGAGTCAGCGGCGTACTGGCCCTCGGCAACGACCCCGTGGACGCCGCGCTGATGGACGCGGCGGGCCCCTCGCTCCGGGTCGTCGCGCTGGCGAGCATGGGCTTCGACAACGTCGACCGGGCCGCGGCGGCCGAGCGGGACATCGTCGTCACCCACACCCCGGGCGTGCTCGCCGAGACCACCGCCGACCTCACCTTCGCGCTGGTCCTCAGCGCACGCCGCCGGCTCGGCGCCGCGTCCGCGAGCCTCGCCGCCGGCTCCTGGGACCTCTTCCGGATGCACGACTACCTGGGCCACGACATCCACGGCGCCACTCTCGGCCTGATCGGCTACGGCCAGATCGGCCGCGCGGTGGCCCGCCGGGCGCACGGCTTCGGCATGCGCGTACTCCACCACGACCCGTACGCCGCCGACGACGACCTGTCGACCGCGGTGGATCTGCCCACGCTGCTGACCGAGTCCGACGTCGTGTCGCTGCACGTGCCGCTCACCGAGGAGACCCGGCATCTGATCTCGGCCCGTGAACTGGCCCTGATGAAGCCCACCGCCACCCTCGTCAGCACCTCCCGCGGCGGGGTCGTGGACGAGGACGCCCTGCTCCACGCCGTCCGCGAGGGCCGGTTGCACTCCGCGGGCCTCGACGTCCACGAACGCGAGCCGATGGGGCGGGAGTTGTCCCCGCTGGTCGCGGAGCCGTACGTCGTCACCCTCCCGCACATCGGCTCGGCGACCGAGTCCACCCGCGCCGCGATGGTCGATCTGGCGGTCGACAACATCCTCGACGTCCTGGCCGACAGGCCCGCCCGGACCCCGCTTCCGGGGAGTGTGCGGGCGTAGACATCACGCAAGAGTTTGCAGTTCTTGCGTTCGCTTGCGCTCTCGAAGCGCAAGTTCGCCACTGCCTCCCAACCTCAGGGCGGGCCGCACGGACCGGTGCGACCCGCCCTGAGTCCTGCCGTTCGGCCACTTCAACGGCTCGGAAGGGGCTCCCGCGCCGTCGCCACCCCCGAGTGGTGAGTGCTTCTGGTGAAAATTGTGCTGTTCGGGCTGTAGACCCCTTCACTCGGCTCTGCAATATTTCGATGAAACAATGCAAATTCTCGCCTGAGCCACCCCCCACCGCACCTCTCTGATCGTCCTGCACCTTTCTGCACCACTCCGCCAGGAATGAGCCGCCCTCGCCGCCCCCACCGGCGCGCGAGCCTCCGCAGGAAGCGACCCCGCATGACTCGACACAAGCAGAGATCCACCAGGCGCCGCGCAGCGACCGCCGCGCTCGCCTCCGCCGTCATGGTGCTGGGCCTGCCCGCCGTCGGCGCGCACGCGGCCGGCGGCCCCAACGCCGCAGCGGACGCCAGGACCACCGCGGGCAGCACCCGCGGCGCGCACAAGGCCACCAACATCACCGACGGCGACACCGACACCTACTGGCAGGCCGGAAAGAAGTCGGCCCAGTGGGTGCAGACCGACCTCGGGAAGACCGAGCGCGTCCGCCAGGTCGTGCTGCGGCTGCCCGAGGACTGGCAGACCCGCAAGCAGACCCTGGCGCTCCAGGCGAGCGCCGACGGAAAGAGCTTCGCGACGCTCAAGTCGTCGGCGCAGTACGTCTTCAGCCCCGGCAACGGCAACACGGTGAAGGTCTCCTTCCCCGCGACCCTCACCCGGTTCGTACGGGCCGACTTCAGTGCCAACTCGGTCGCCGGCACCGCCCAGTTGGCGGAGCTTCAGGTCCTGACCGCCGCGGCCGCGACCCCCAACCTCGCCCAGGGCAAGCCCTTCAGCGAGAGCGGGCACGCCGACGTCTACGGCGCGGCCAACGCCGGTGACGGCAACCGCACCACCTACTGGGAGAGCACCAACAACGCCTTCCCGCAGTGGGTCAAGGTCGATCTCGGATCGTCGGTCCAGATCAACCAGGTGACCTTGCGGCTGCCCAGCGGCTGGCCGAGCCGCAGCCAGACCCTCAAGGTCCAGGGCTCGACCGACAACCAGAACTTCACCGACCTGACGGCCTCGAAGGCGTACACCTTCGACAGCTCCAACGACCAGTCGACGACCATCGCCCTGGACACGACCACCACGCGGTACGTGCGGGTGCTGATCACCGCCAACACCGGCTGGCCCGCAGGGCAGTTGTCCGAGCTGGAGGTCTACGGACCGGCCACCGGCGACACCCAGGCGCCCACCGCGCCGACGAGCCTGGCCTACACCGAGCCGGCGACCGGGCAGATCAAGCTGACCTGGAACGCGGCGACCGACGACACGGCCGTGACCGGCTACGACGTCTACGCCAACGGGCAGTTGAGGGCGAGCGTCGCCGGGAACGTCCTCACGTACACCGACACCCAGCCGGCCGGCACCACCCTCACGTACTTCGTGCGGGCCAAGGACGCGGCGGGCAACGTCTCCGCCAACAGCAACAGCGTCACCCGCACGGGATCGGGCGGCGACACCCAGGCGCCCACCGCGCCGGGCAACCTCGCCTACACGCAGACCGGCAACGACGTGAAGCTCACCTGGCAGGCGTCGAGCGACAACGTCGCGGTCACCGGCTACGACGTCTACGCGAACGGCACGGTCGTCGGTTCCGTGGCGGGCACCGCCCTGACCTACACCGACACCCCGTCGCCGACGGCCACGGTCGTCTACACCGTGAAGGCCAAGGACGCGGCCGGGAACGTGTCGGTGGCGAGCAACAGCGTCACCCGGGCCGGTAACGGCACCGGTTCCGACCTCGCCCAGGGCAAGCCCATCGAGGCCTCCTCGTACACCTTCACCTATGTCGCCGCGAACGCCAACGACGGCCAGGTCGCGACCTATTGGGAGAGCGGGGGCGGCGCCTACCCGGCCACCCTCACCACCAAGCTGGGCGCCAACGCCGACCTCAGCCAGGTCGTCGTCAAGCTCAACCCGGACGCCGCCTGGTCCACTCGTACCCAGAACATCCAGGTCCTCGGGCGCGACCAGGACGCGACCGCGTTCACGAGTCTCGCCGCGGCGAAGGACTACACGTTCAACCCGTCGAGCGGCAACACGGTGACCATCCCGGTCTCCGGCGCCGCGGCCGACATCCAGCTCAAGTTCGCCTCCAACACCGGCGCCCCCGGCGCGCAGGTCGCCGAGTTCCAGGTGATCGGCACCCCGGCGGCCAACCCGGACCTCAGGGTCACCGGCATCACCAACTCCCCTGCGGCGCCTGTCGAGTCGGACGCCATCAGCCTGACGGCGACCGTCACCAACAGCGGCAGCAAGGCGGCCAAGGCCACCGACCTGAACTTCACGCTGGGCGGCACGAAGGCGGCCACGGCGGACGTCCCGGCTCTCGCGGCCGGCGCGTCGGCGACGGTCACCGCGAGCATCGGCACCCGGGACGCGGGCAGTTACCCGGTCGGCGCCGAGGTGGACCCGACGAACAAGGTCATCGAGCAGAACGAGGCGAACAACGTCTTCACCCGCTCCGACGCCCTCGTCGTCAAGCCGGTCGCCAGCTCCGACCTGGTCGCCGCACCGGTCGCCTGGACCCCGACCAGCGCCTCGGCGGGTGACAACGTCTCCTTCACCGTGGCGATCAAGAACCAGGGTTCGGTGGCCTCGGCCGCCGGCGCCCACGGCGTCACGCTGACGGTCAAGGACGCGAACGGCGTCACCGTCAAGACGCTCACCGGCACCTACAACGGCACCATCGCGTCCGGCCAGACGACCTCACCGGTCGCCCTCGGCTCCTGGACGGCGGCCAACGGCAAGTTCACCGTGACCACGGTCATCGCCGACGACGCCAACGAACTGCCGGTCAAGCGCACCAACAACACCACCACGCAGAACCTGTTCGTCGGCCGCGGCGCGGACATGCCGTACGACATGTACGAGGCCGAGGACGGCACCGTCGGCGGCGGCGCCAAGGTCGTAGGACCGAACCGCACGATCGGCGACATCGCCGGCGAGGCCAGCGGCCGCAAGGCGGTCACCCTCTCCGCGACCGGTCAGTACGTCGAGTGGACCACCCGGGCGGCGACCAACACCCTGGTCACCCGCTTCGAGATCCCCGACGGCACCGACACCACACTCAACATCTACGTCGACGGCCAGTTCCTGAAGGCCATCGACCTCACCTCCAAGTACGCGTGGCTGTACGGCAACGAGACCGCGCCCGGCAACTCGCCCGGCTCCGGTGCCCCGCGCCACATCTACGACGAGGCGAACGTCCAGCTCGGAAAGACCGTGCCCGCCGGCTCGAAGATCCGGCTCCAGAAGGACGCGGCCAACACCTCCACGTACGCGGTCGACTTCATCAACCTCGAACAGGCGACGGCGGTCGCGAACCCGGACCCGGCCGCCTACACGGTCCCGGCCGGCTTCTCGCACCAGGACGTGCAGAACGCGCTCGACAAGGTCCGCATGGACACCACGGGCAAGCTCGTGGGCGTCTACCTGCCGGCCGGTGACTACGAGACCGCCAGCAAGTTCCAGGTCTACGGCAAGGCGGTCAAGGTCCTGGGAGCCGGGTCGTGGTTCACCCGCTTCCACGCGCCCTCCTCGCAGGAGAACACCGACGTCGGCTTCCGGGCCGAGGCGACCGCGAACGGCTCCTCGTTCACCGGCTTCTCCTACTTCGGCAACTACACGTCCCGGATCGACGGTCCGGGCAAGGTGTTCGACTTCTCCAACGTCGCCAACATCACCATCGACGACATCTGGGTCGAGCACATGGTGTGCCTCTACTGGGGCGCCAACACCGACAGCGTGACCATCAAGAACTCCCGCATCCGTGACACGTTCGCCGACGGCGTCAACATGACGAACGGCTCCACGGACAACCACGTGGTCAACAACGACGCCAGAGCCACGGGCGACGACAGCTTCGCGCTCTTCTCCGCGATCGACGCGGGCGGCGCGGACGAGAAGAACAACCTGTACGAGAACCTGACGTCGACGCTCACCTGGCGTGCGGCCGGTATCGCCGTCTACGGCGGCTTCAACAACACCTTCCGCAACATCAGGGTCGCCGACACCCTGGTCTACTCCGGCATCACGATCTCCTCGCTGGACTTCGGCTACCCGATGAACGGCTTCGGGACCGATCCGACGACGATCGAGAACGTCTCCCTGGACAGAACGGGCGGCCACTTCTGGGGCTCCCAGGTCTTCCCCGCGATCTGGGCGTTCTCGGCCTCCAAGGTCTTCCAGGGCATCCGGGTCAACGACGTCGACATCGACGACTCCACCTACGGAGGCGTGATGTTCCAGACCAACTACGTCGGCGGCCAGCCGCAGTTCCCGGTGAAGGACACGATCTTCACCGACATCTCCATCACCAACTCCAAGAAGAGCGGAGACGCGTTCGACGCCAAGTCCGGCTGGGGCATCTGGGCCAACGAGCTGCCGGAACCGGGTCAGGGACCCGCCGTCGGCTCGGCCACCTTCCGTAACCTGCGGATGAGCGGCAACTTCCAGGACATCCGCAACACCACGTCCACGTTCACGATCAACGTCGAGTAGCGACCGAGCAGCGCAGACCAGCACCGCATGAAGCGGGGCCGCCCTTCCTGACAGGGGCGGCCCCGTTCGGCATGTGTCTACATGCCTACCAACCGACGGCGACCAGAAGCCACTGCGGGTTGGCATGGGAGACGAAGGAGGACTGACCCGCCACGTCGTCGTAGGGGAAGCCGTAGGCGAGTTGGTTGATGGCGTTGTCGTGCCAGAACTTGGCGTAGTAGTTGGCGGGCGCGGCCTTGTAGAACTGCGCGGGGTCGGACTGCTGCGAGGCCGGCAGCGTGGCCACATGCCGGTTGAGTCCGGCGCACATGTCGGGATTGGCGGCCAACGAGCCCGCGCACCCGAAGATGTCGGAAGTGGCCGCGTTCACGCCGACCGACTGGGCGTACGACGTGAAGTAGTTGGCGTTGACCCCACCCGCACGGAAACTCGGGTCGCTGCCGGGCGCGATGATCCGGTACGGCCCCTGGGTCTGGGCCAGCACCTTGAACTGCGAAGGCACCGCGTCCGTGAACCGCTGGAATGTGGTGGCGCGATCCTCGGCGAAGGTCTGCCGGTTCTCACCGACCTCGACGTCGTAACCGTCCTTGCTGTGCAGGCGCATGGCGAGCTTGAGCCCGAAGGCGTCGACGCGGGTGGTGTTCCCGTTGAAGACGTTGTTGCCGACGGTGAACTCGATGAAGTCGTAGTACGAGCTGGTGGGCGAACCCAGATAGAAGTACATCCGGCCCGCGGAGTTGGCCGGCATGTCCAGGTAGGGCTGCTCGGCGATGGAGTGCGTCTGCCCGTTGAAGCTCCAGTACACCTGGCTGTCCGGGTACTTGCCGTTGGTCCGGTTGAGGATCTTCACCTCGACGGCGTTGGCGGCCGGGGGAATGTCGGTGGTACTCCCCCAGAAGTCGTCCGGCGGCGTGGTACTTCCAGGCCCATAAACCTGGAACTCCCAGAGCGAGTAGCCCCATTGGGTGGCCCGTGCGGTGCCGTTCACCCGCACGTAGCGTCCACTACCGGAGACATTGATGCTCTGGTTGCCGCCGGTGGAGGTGGTGGTGGAGTAGACGGTGGTCCAGCTGTTGGCGTCGTTGGAGATCTGGATCTGGTAGGCGGTGCCGTAGGCGGCCTCCCAGTTCAGTGCGACCCGGGTGAGCTGCTGCACGGACCCGAGGTCCACCCGCACCCACTGCGGATCGGCGAAGGCCGAGGACCACCGGGTGCCGGTGTTCCCGTCGACGGCCGCACTGGCGGGAAAGGCCCCGCTCTCGGTCGAGGACGCGGTGGCGGGCTTGCCCTGGGACAGCAACTGCTCGGCGGCCCGGGCGGGCGACGACGTGAGGGTGACGAAACAGGCGACGATCAGGATGACGACGAGTCCGAGAGCGGTACGGGGGCGTACGACACGGGCCGAAGGTCTGCCGGGTGTGCCGGGTACGCCGGCGGAAGTCTGCATGGGGAGTCTCCTCAAGCCGGTTCGGCGTGCGGGGGTAGGAGCAACAGCAGATGTGAGAGCGCTCTCCCCGGGTTGTAGCCCCACCCTTGCCCGACGTCAACAACTGAAGCCGAATCCGCAGCAGTTGGTCGATGAGGGCGCGCGATGCCGCCGATCCGTTCAGGACCCGACCGCGGGCCGGATCCCAACGGGGCTTGTTCCTCCATCACTTGACGCGACCGGTACGGACCTTCGTGAAGGTCAGGAGCCTTTGCCGGCCCGGCTCACCACAAGGTGCGGCCCCCGTCGATCACCAGGATCTCCCCGATCACGAACGACGAGGCGGGACTCGCCGTCGATGCCGAACCGCCCTTAGCGACGCTGTGACCGGCGGTTCGCCCGGCGACCGGCCCGGGACGGGCACCGTCGCCGGACCGATCAGGCCTACTTGGCCATCGGCTCCAGAATCGCCACACACTCCACGTGATGCGTCATCGGGAACAGATCGAACGCCCGCAGCGTCCGCACCTTGTACCCCCCGTCCCGGAAATACCCCAAGTCCCGAGCCAACGCAGCCGGATCGCACGCCACATAAGCGATCCGCCGCGCCCCCAGCGACACCAGGTGCTCGACCGTCCGCTTCCCCGCTCCCGCCCGAGGCGGGTCCAGGACGATCAGGTCGGCCTCGGTGATGCCGGTGCGCGGGAGGACCGCCTCGACCTTGCCCTGTTCGATCCGGACACGCTCGAACCCCGCGAGGTTGTGCCGCGCGTCCTCCACCGCCCGCTTGCCGGACTCGATGCCGAGGACCGCGCCCTTCTCGCCGAGGCGGTCCGCGAGGGCGCCGGCGAAGAGGCCGACGCCGCAGTAGAGGTCGAGCGCCATCTCGCCCTTGCGTGGCATGAGGCCCTGCATGACCGCCTTGACGAGGGTGTCGGCGGCCATCGGGTGGACCTGCCAGAAACCGCCGCTCCCGACCCGGTACGTACGACCGTCGGCCCGCTCACGCACGAATCCGCGACCGTGGACACGGTGGATGCCGCCGTCGTGCTCCTCGACCCGCATCACGGAGACCGGGCGGTCCAGCTCGACCAGGGGCAGACGGGCGCCCGGTTTCGGCTCCAGGATCACCATGCGGTCCTGGGAGCCCGTCGCCGCGATCGCGTCGACCGACGCCATGCCGGCCCAGTCCCGCTCCTCGATGCCGAGCTCGCTGACGCCCGGCGCCGCGATCATGCAGTGCTCGACCGGCTCGACCTCGTGCGAACGGTGCCGGCGCAGACCGGCGTTGCCGTCCACGTCCACCGCGTACTGCACGCGCGTCCGCCACTGCGGCACCTGCCCGGCCGGCAGCTTGTCGCCCTCGGCCGGCAGCACCGTGCCGTCCCAGCCGGCCTCCTCCGGGGTGAGGCCCGCGAGCCGCTGGAGCTGCTCGGCGATCACCTCGCCCTTGAGCCGGCGCTGCGCCCCCGGCTTGGCGTGCTGCCAGTCGCAGCCGCCGCAGCGGCCGGGACCGGCGTAGGGGCAGGGCGCCTCGATGCGGTCCTTGGACGCCGAGAGGATCTCGACCGCGTCCGCGCGCAGGAAGCGGGCGCCCTCCTCGCCGTCGGTCACCCGGGCCACGACCCGCTCACCGGGCAGCGCGTGCCGGACGAACAGCACCTGGCCCTCGGAGGTACGGGCGATACAGTGCCCGCCGTGCGCGACGGGCCCGACCTCGACCTCGTACGCCTCCCCGACCAGCGACTTCTTCGGTTCTGCCTGCATGGCGGGGTGACTCCACAACATCGAAAGAGAATACGGCCGGACAACAGCCCACCAGTCTACGTGGGTGCCGTCCGGCCGCCGACCAACGAACGTCGGCCCTTGCCGCCCGAGGCCAAGGACTCGCTCAGGCCTTGCCGCCCGTCCCCGTGCCCGTGCCCGACCCTGTCGGCTCCTTCGGCCGCACCTGCGCCGGACCCCGCCGCACCGCACCCGGCGCGTTCCAGTCCTGCCGCTTGCGGGCGCGGTCGCGGGCCGCCTCCGAGGACTGCAGCTGGTACGGCACGGACGTCACCATGATGCCCGGCACGAACAGCAGCCGGCCCTTGAGCCGCAGCGCGCTCTGGTTGTGCAGCAGATGCTCGTACCAGTGGCCGACCACGTACTCGGGGATGATCACGGACACCGCGTCGCGCGGCGACTCCTTCCGTAGCCCCTTCACGTACTCGATGATCGGCCGCGTGATCTCGCGGTAGGGCGAGTCGAGGACCTTCAGCGGTACGTCGATCCCGCGGCGTTCCCACTCCTCGCGCAGCGCCTTGGTCTCGGCCGGGTCGACGTTGACGCTGAGCGCCTCCAGGGTGTCCGAGCGCATCAGCTTGGCGTAGGCGAGAGCGCGCAGGGTGGGGCGGTGGATCTTGGAGATCAGGACGACGGAGTGCACGCGGGAGGGCCGCACGCTGTCGTCGCTCGGGCCCTCGGGGGCCGCGATCTCCGTGGAGACCCGGTCGTAGTGCTTACGGATCGCCGTCATCGTCGCGTAGAAGATGACCATGCCGAGCAGGGCGACCCAGGCGCCGTGGGTGAACTTGGTGCCGAGGACGACGACCAGGACCAGGCCGGTGAAGAAGGCGCCGAAGGTGTTGATGGCGCGCGAGCGGACCATGTGGCGGCGCTTGGCCGGGTCCTTCTCGGTGGCCAGGTGGCGGTTCCAGTGCCGGACCATGCCGGTCTGGCTGAGCGTGAAGGAGACGAACACGCCGACGATGTAGAGCTGGATCAGCCGGGTCGAGTCGGCGCCGTAGATGACGACGAGCAGCATCGCCGTGCCGGCCAGGAGCACGATGCCGTTGGAGAAGGCGAGCCGGTCGCCGCGGGTGTGCAGTTGGCGGGGCAGATAGCGGTCCTGGGCGAGGATCGAGCCGAGCACCGGGAAGCCGTTGTAGGCGGTGTTGGCGGCCAGGAAGAGGACCAGCGCGGTGGCCGCGGCGAGGATGACGAAGAGGAAGCTGCCCTTGCCGAAGACGGCCTCGGCGACCTGGGTGATGACCGGGTTCTGCACATAGCCGGAGCCGACCTCGGCGCCGTTCCTGAGCAGGTCGGTGGCCGGGTTCTCGGCCATCCGGACCTTGGTGGTCAGGGCCAGGACGATGATCCCGCAGAACATGGTGACCGCGAGCAGGCCCATCGCGAGGAGCGTGGTCGCCGCGTTCTTCGACTTGGGCTTGCGGAAGGCGGGCACGCCGTTGGAGATCGCCTCGACGCCGGTGAGCGCGGCGCAGCCGGAGGAGAAGGCGCGCAGCAGCAGGAAGACGAGGGCGAATCCGGCCAGGCCCTGGTGCTCGGCCTTGATCGTGTAGTGGGCGGTCGGCGCGCGCATGGTGTCGCCGAGCACCAGGCCGCGGAACGCGCCCCACGCGATCATGATGAAGACGCCCACGACGAAGACGTATGTCGGGATGGCGAAGAGCTTCCCGGACTCCTTCACCCCGCGCAGGTTCATCAGGGTCAGCAGCACGATCACGCCGACCGCGCAGGCGACCTTGTGCTCGACCACGAAGGGGATGGCGGAGCCGAGGTTCTCGATGCCGGAGGCGATCGAGACGGCGACGGTGAGGACGTAGTCGACGAGCAGGGCGCTCGCGACGGTCAGCCCGGCCTTGGGGCCCAGGTTGGTGGTCGCCACCTCGTAGTCGCCACCGCCGCTGGGGTAGGCGTGCACGTTCTGCCGGTAGGAGGCGACCACGGTGAACATCAGCACGACGACCGCAAGGGCGATCCAGGGGCTGAAGTGGTAGGCCGACACACCCGCGATGGACAGGACCAGCAGCACCTCGCCGGGGGCGTAGGCCACGGAGGAGAGCGGGTCGGAGGCGAAGACGGGGAGGGCGATGCGCTTCGGCAGGAGCGTTTCGCCCAGCCGGTCACTGCGCAGTGCGCGCCCGATCAAAATCCGCTTGGGCACGTCGGTCAGTTTGGACACAACTGAGCATCGTAGGCGTTCGAACGGGTGCACAACCACCCTCCCCCGTTCTCGACACGCTCGAACGGGGGCACCCCCATCTCCACATCTGCCCTCCGGGTGAACTCTGAGCCGGTCCGGCGACGGATTCCGCAGCTCGCCCGCTCCCCATGTCTATATGACTAACACCGCCCCATTCCCCGGCCGTTGCCGCCCTCTCGTCGCACCCCGGAGGTTCCATGCACGCCACAGCGGAGTTGATCGGCGCCGCGGTGACTCTCGTCGGTCTCGGACTCCTGACGCTCGCCAGCGTCCGCAGCATCAGCCGTCGCTGATCTCCCGGGCGTGCACGGCAACCGTGCACAGGGGTGCCGACGTCCTACCGCGCGTGTGTAGCTTGGGCGTCGGTCTGAGACCCTTGGCTGAGCAGTAGTTTTAGGACACCGGAAGGACGGTCGTGCACATCGTCATCATGGGCTGCGGAAGAGTGGGTTCCGCTCTTGCCCAGACCCTGGAGCAACAGGGGCACACGGTCGCCGTGATCGACCAGGACCCCACCGCCTTCCGTCGTCTCGGTCCCGGATTCGGCGGCCGCCGGGTCACCGGAGTCGGCTTCGACCAGGACACTCTGCGCGAGGCCGGCATCGAGGAGGCCGGCGCCTTCGCCGCCGTCTCCAGCGGCGACAACTCGAACATCATCTCGGCCCGGGTGGCCCGCGAGATGTTCGGCGTGGAGAACGTCGCGGCCCGTATCTACGACCCCCGTCGCGCCGAGGTCTACCAGCGCCTGGGCATCCCCACCGTGGCCACGGTCCGCTGGACCGCCGACCAGATGCTGCGCCGACTGCTGCCCTCGGGCGCGGAGCCGCTGTGGCGCGACCCCACCGGCGGTGTCCAGCTCGCCGAGGTGCACGCCTCCGCGGCCTGGGTCGGCCACAAGATCAGCACGCTGCAGGAGGAGACGGGCGTCCGCGTGGCGTTCCTGACCCGGCTCGGCGAGGCCGTCCTGCCCAGCTCCCAGACGGTGCTGCAGGAGGGCGACCTGGTGCACGTGATGATGCGCACCGACGAGGTCGACAAGGTCGAGGCGTCCTTCGCCAAGGGTCCCGAAGAGGAGAGCGGTCACTGATGAGGGTCGCCATTGCCGGCGCCGGCGCCGTGGGCCGCTCGATCGCGGGCGAACTGCTGGAGAACGGCCACGAGATCCTGCTCATCGACAAGGCGCCGACCGCCATCTCGGTCGAGCGCGTCCCGCAGGCGGAGTGGCTGCTCGCCGACGCCTGCGAGATCACGTCCCTGGACGAGGCCGCGCTCCAGCGCTGCAACGTCGTGATCGCCGCGACCGGCGACGACAAGGTCAACCTCGTCGTCTCCCTGCTCGCGAAGACGGAGTACGGCGTCCCGCGCGTCGTCGCCCGCGTGAACAACCCGAAGAACGAGTGGCTCTTCAACGAGTCCTGGGGCGTCGACGTCGCCGTCTCCACCCCGCGCCTGATGTCGGCCCTGGTCGAGGAGGCGGTGTCGGTCGGCGACCTGGTCCGGCTGCTCCGCTTCAGCCACGGCGACGCCAACCTCGTCGAGCTGACCCTCCCCGAGGAGTCGGCGCTGGCCGGCACCCAGGTCGGCGACGTGGAGTGGCCCGAGGACACGTCCCTGGTCACCATCATCCGCGGCACCCGGGTCCTCACCCCGTCCCGCGAGGACTCCCTGGAGGCCGGCGACGAACTCCTGTTCGTGGCGGCCCAGGCAAGGGAAGAGCAGCTGGAGGACCTGCTGTCGGTCCGCCGGGAGGACGCGGCGGGCTAGCCGACGGTTCCGTCTGATCCGGTACGTGGATGAGGGGCCCTGGGATTCCCAGGGCCCCTCATCCACGTACCGGAAACTCTGCTTCTTCGCGTACCGGGAACTACGCCTCGCGGCGGTGTCGGCCCGCGATCTCGCCCTGTTCCGCGCGCTCCTCGGCCAGGGCCGCCTTGCGCTCCTTTTCCGCCTGCTCTTCCGCTTCCATCTCGGCGAAGACGTCGATCGGCGCGGGCGCCTTCGCGAGGAAGACCCAGGTCAGCCAGACCGCGAGAAGGAAGGGCGGGATCTTGAGGGCGATCAGGACCCAGCCCAGCTGCGCGGTGTTGGCCCACCAGTAGAGGGGGAAGAGGACCGCGCACTTGGCCAGGAGGATCAGGCCCCAGGCCCAACTGGCCTTCGCGTACGCCTTCTTGCGGCCCGGGTTGCGGGTGCGCCAGGAGAGGTTCTCCTTGAAGACCGGGCCGAGGATGAGGCCGATCAGCGGGACCCCGCACAGGGTCGTGATGATGTACGCCAGCGCCAGACCCAGCGTGTAGAGCATGCCGGGGAGGTAGAAGTCCTTGGCGTTGCCGGTCATCATCGCGAAGACGACACCGAAGGCGACGCCGAAGACACCGCTGAAGGCGTGCTTGACGGTGTCCCGCATGGCCAGCCGGACCACCACGAGCGCCAGGGAGACCGCGAGGGCGGCGATGGCCGACCAGTGCAGGTCCTTGTTGATCGTGAAGATGGTGACGAACAGCAGGCCGGGCAGGACGGTCTCGACCATGCCCCGCACTCCACCGAACGCCTCGAACAGGGCGGCCTCGGTCACCGCCCGCGCATCGTCGGCTTGAGTGTCTTCGGTCGGCTTGTCGAGCGACGTCACCGGCTACTCCCGTCCGAGGGGTCTCAGTTCGTATTTCGGATTGAACAGCACCCGGCGGCCTCGGCTCATCGAGATCCGGCCCGATGCGATCAGTCTGCGTCCCGGCTCTATCCCCACGATGGAGCGCCTGCCGAGCCACACCACGTCCAGCGCGGCGGAGCCGTCGAACAGCTCGGCCTCCAAGGCCGGGACCCCCGCGCGCGGGCGCAGGGTGACCGTGCGCAAGGTACCAGTAACCGTGACGATCTGTCGGTCGTGGCAGTCACCGATCCGCACGCAGCCCGCGGTCTCCGCGTCCTCACGCAGCTCCTCCGACTCCAGGTCCTCCTGGGACGAGGAGAGCCGGTCGAGCATGCGCCGGAAGCGGCCCACCGCCTTTTCGGAACGAGGAACAGCACTCATATCTGAAGCGTACCGGGGTGCACTGACACGTACGTACCCGCGGACCCCGGCGTTCGAACGGGTACCCCGTCCCCGGTCACTTGTCGTCACCTCGCCTCACTTCTCGAAGCGATATCCCATCCCCGGCTCCGTGATGAAGTGCTTGGGATGCGAGGGGTCCGCCTCCAGCTTCCGGCGCAGCTGGGCCATGTACACGCGCAGGTAGTTGGTCTCCGTCCCGTACGACGGACCCCACACCTCCTGGAGCAGCTGCCGCTGGCTCACCAGCCGGCCCGTGTTGCGGACCAGCACCTCCAGCAGATGCCACTCGGTGGGCGTGAGCCGTACGTCCCTGCCGTCGCGGTGGACCTTCTTGGCGGCCAGGTCGACGGTGAACTCCTCGGTCTCCACCGCCGTCACCTCGTCCTCGCCGACCCCGACCGGCTCGGCCCGGCGGACGGCGGCCCGCAGCCGGGCGAGGAGTTCGTCCATGCCGAAGGGCTTGGTGACGTAGTCGTCGGCGCCCGCGTCCAGGACCTGGACCTTCTCGTCGGAGGAGTGCCGGGCGGACAGTACGAGGATCGGCACCCGGGTCCAGCCGCGCAGACCCCGGATCACCTCGACGCCGTCCATGTCGGGCAGGCCCAGGTCCAGGACGACCACGTCGGGGTGGCGGGCGGCGGCGAGCTGGAGGGCGGTGGCGCCGTCGTGCGCCGCGTCGACCTCGTACTTGCGCGCCCTGAGGTTGATCACGAGGGCGCGCACGATCTGCGGCTCGTCGTCGATCACGAGCACCCGGGTCATTGGACCTGCCTCTCGGGTTGTGCCTGCTGTCGAAGCTCCTGCGGGGCCGATCCTGCCGCGCGCAGGGAGAGGACCATGGTGAGGCCGCCGCCGGGCGTGTCCTCGGCGTTGAGGGTGCCTCCCATGGCCTCGGCGAAGCCGCGCGCCACCGCGAGCCCCAGGCCCACGCCGGCCCCGCGCGGGGCGTCACCGTAGCGCTGGAAGGGCTCGAAGATACGGTCCTTGGCGTCGTCGGGGACGCCGGGCCCGCGGTCGACCACCCGGACCTCGACCCGGTCGGCGATGGCGCTGGCGGCCACCAGGACCTGCTTGCCGTGCGGGTTGTACTTGACGGCGTTCTCGACGAGGTTGGCCACCGACCGCTCCAGGAGCCCCGGGTCGACGGCGACCATGGGCAGCGTCTCCGGGACGTCCAGGTCGACGCTGCCCTCGGGGACCCCGACCAGCGCCATCGGCACCACTTCGTCGAGGTCGATCTCGCGGATCAGCGGGGTGACCGTGCCGGTCTGCAGGCGGGACATGTCCAGGAGGTTGCCGACGAGGTGGTCGAGGCGGTCGGCGCCCTCCTCGATGCCCTCCAGGAGCTCGGCCTGGTCCTCCTCCGACCAGGCCACGTCGTGGGAGCGCAGCGAGGAGACGGCCGCCTTGATGCCGGCCAGCGGGGTACGCAGGTCGTGGCTGACGGCGGCCAGCAGGGCCGTGCGGATGCGGTTGCCCTCGGCGAGAGCGCGGGCCCGGTCGGCCTGTTCCTGGAGGCGGCGGCGGTCCAGGACGACGGCGGCCTGCGCGGCGAACGCGGCCAGCACCCGGCGGTCCTCGGCGGGCAGCACGCGGCCGGTCAGGGCGAGCGCCATGTGGTCGCCGACCGGCACGTCCACGTCCGCCTCGTCGGGTCGGGCGACGGGCGGGCCGGTGCCGACGCGGCCCGCGCAGGTCCACGGGTCGTGCTCGCCGGTCCGCTCCAGCAGGGCCGCCGACTCCATCCCGAAGGTCTCGCGGACCCGCTCCAGCAGGTCCTCCAGGCCGGTCTCGCCGCGCAGCACGTTGCCCGCGAGGAACGACAGGATCTCGGACTCGGCGCGCAGCCGGGCCGCCTGGTGGGTGCGCCGGGCGGCGAGGTCGACGACGGAGGCGACCGAGATGCCGACGCCCACGAAGATCACGATGGCGACGATGTTCTTGGGGTCGGCGATGGTGAACCTGTGCAGCGGCGGCGTGTAGTAGTAGTTCAGCAGGAGCGAGCCCACCGCGGCCGAGGCCAGCGAGGGCAGCAGCCCGCCGAGCAGGGCGGCCGCCACGGTCAGCGCCAGGAACAGCAGCATGTCGTTGGCGAGACCGAGGTCGACGGCGTTGAGCAGCAGCGCCAGGACCACCGGCCCGAGCACCCCGACGATCCAGCCGGCGATGATCCGGGACCGGCCGAGCCGCGCGCTGCGGGCCACCGGGAGGCCGCGGCCCTTGCCGGCCTCGCCGTGCGTGATCAGGTGGACGTCGAGGTCGGGTCCCGACTCGCGGGCGACAGTGGCGCCGACGCCCGGTCCGAAGACGTACTGCCAGGTCTTGCGGCGGGAGACGCCGAGCACGATCTGGGTGGCGTTGACCCCGCGCGCGAAGGCGAGCAGGGCGGCCGGTATGTCGTCGCCGACGACGTGGTGGAAGGTGCCGCCGAGGTCCTCGACGAGGGTGCGCTGCACGGCGAGTTCCTTGGGCGAGGCCGCGGTCAGGCCGTCGCTGCTGGCTATGTAGACGGCCATCACCTCGCCGCCCGCGCCCTTCTCGGCGAGCCGCGCGGCCCGTCGGATGAGGGTGCGGCCCTCGGGTCCGCCGGTGAGGCCGACCACGATCCGCTCCCGCGAGCCCCAGATCTTCGACACCCGGTGCTCGCTGCGGTACTGCTTCAGGTACTCGTCGACCCGGTCGGCCACCCACAGCAGCGCCAGTTCGCGCAGCGCGGTGAGGTTGCCGGGCCGGAAGTAGTTGGACAGGGCCGCGTCGACCTTGTCCGGTTTGTAGACGTTGCCGTGTGCCATGCGGCGGCGCAGGGCCTGGGGCGACATGTCGACCAGCTCGATCTGGTCGGCGCGCCGCACCATCTCGTCCGGCACGGTCTCGCGCTGCCGTACGCCGGTGATCGACTCGACGACGTCGCCGAGCGACTCCAGGTGCTGGATGTTCACGGTGGAGACGACGTCGATGCCGGCGGCGAGCAGTTCCTCGACGTCCTGCCAGCGCTTGGTGTTGCGCGAGCCGGGGATGTTGGTGTGCGCGAGTTCGTCCACCAGGGCGACCTGGGGGTGCCGGGCGAGCACGGCGTCGACGTCCATCTCGGAGAAGACGGCCCCGCGGTGCTCCAGCTCCTTGCGGGGCACCTGCTCCAGGCCGTGCAGCATCACCTCGGTGCGCGGCCGGTCGTGGTGCTCCACGAAGGCGACGACGACGTCGGTACCGCGCTCCACCCGCCGGTGCGCCTCGGAGAGCATCGCGTACGTCTTGCCGACGCCCGGTGCCGCACCGAGGTAGATCCGAAGCTTGCCGCGTCCCATGGCCCCATTGTCTTCCGCTCACCGCTGACTGCGCAGCGTCGAGAGTACGGCGGGCCATCGCGACAAAAGGGGCGGCCAGGGGCCGAGCGGCGCTCTTTGACGGAACTCTGACGCGGGGCGCTCAGGAGTGCCGACTCAGTGCTCGACGATCTCCCCGTCGCCCAGTTCCAGCACCCGGTCGGCCAGGTCGAGCAGGGTCGCGTCGTGGGTGGCGACCAGGGCGGTGACCCGCTCGCTGTGCACGACGGCGCGCAGCAGCTCCATGACGGCGTGCCCGGTCTCGACGTCCAGCTGGCCGGTCGGCTCGTCCGCGACGAGCAGCGAGGGGCTGTTGGCGAGGGCACGGGCGATGGCGACGCGCTGCTGCTGGCCGCCGGAGAGCTCCCCGGGCCGCTGCTTGGCGTGGTCGGCGAGGCCCACCAGGGCCAGCAGCAGCTCGACGCGCTCCTCGCGCTCGCGCACGGGCGCCCGGCGCAGCCGCATCGGCACCCCGACGTTCTCGGCGGCGGTCAGGATCGGGACGAGCCCGAAGGACTGGAAGACGAATCCGATACGGTCCCGGCGCAGCCCCAGCAGTCCGTCCTCGCCGAGTTCGGAGAGGTCGAGGCCGTCGACGGTGACCCGTCCCCGGTCCGGCAGGTCGAGTCCGCCGACGATGTTGAGCAGGGTGGTCTTGCCGGATCCCGAGCGCCCCTTGAGGGCGACGAGTTCGCCGCGCGGGACCTCGAAGGAGACACCGCGCAGCGCGTGCACGGCGGCGGCTCCGTGGCCGTAGGACTTGTGGACGTCCTCGACCCGCACCATGGTCTCGGTGACCACCTGGCTGTTCATGTCGACTCCCCCGTCTCGTCTCCCCCGAAGACCGGGCGCCAGTATCGCGGTCGGGCGCCCGGCCGTTCAACGGTTCAGTTCGGGTTGTCGCCGTGGGTGAGGGTCTCCCAGGCCACGAAGAGGTTGTTGCTGCCGGCCGGGCGCTGGTTCTGGGTCAGCGTCTGGGTGTTGGCCATGGCGATGCCGAGGCGGTTGTGCAGGGCGTTGTAGCCGACCTCGGTGATCGGGCCGAGGCCCCGGGTGAGGGTGCCGCCGCACAGCCAGCTCGGGGCGGCCTCGCCCAGCTGGTACTTGGACTGGAAGCCGAGTGCCTGGCGCAGCCGTTCGCCGACGTCGGTGCCGTAGAGGTCGGCGCCCTGGATGCGGCTGGTCTCGGCGACGTGCGAGATCGCGGAGATGCCGTATCCGGTGTGCACGAAGTCCCGGCAGGTCTCCTGGGTGAGCCCGGTGACGAAGGTGGACTGGCCCTGCCAGTACGAGACGATCTTGGCGGTGGTGTTCAGGTTCTGGCTGGGCACGGTCTTGGGCACCGAGCCGTCGGAGGCGAGGTACACGTAGGCGGCGGTGCGGGTGCGGAACTTCGCCATGGCGGTGTCGTAGGACGCCTTGTCCTCCAGGAAGACGGAGATGCCGACGGCGGCCTCCATCATCGACAGCTCCCAGTTGCCGTTGGAGTTGGAGCCCTTGATGACGACGGGGAGGTAGACGTTGCGCAGCATGGTGGAGAAGCGGGCGGAGTTGGCCCAGGTGCCGGTGTACGTGTACTTGATGATCTCGGCGGCCTTGGGCCAGGAGGAGCCGGCCCAGCCGGTCTGCAGGGGCGCGTTGCTGTTGGTGTGACTGGTGATCGTGCCCGACCAGGCGTCCATGAGCTGGATCGCCTTCTGGGCGTAGCGCGCGTCCTTGGTGATGTACCAGGCGAGCGCGTCGGTGTACGCGGCTATCGCGTCCTCGCGCTCGTCGGTGCAGCCGTAGTTGGGGTTGGAGTACGAGCCGCACTCGACGGTCGCCCGGGGCGCGGGCGTGCGGGTCAGGCTGGCGTACTTGCTCGCCATCATCTGGTCGTAGGCGCCCTTCCAGGGCTGGGCGCCGGCGTTGACCTTGGTGCGGGCGAACTCCAGCTGGGCCGCGGAGACGGTGACTCCGGGGTGGACGAAGGTGGCGGGGGCGGAGTGGGCGGCGGGAGCCGAGAGGGCACCGAGCAGCAGGGCGGCAACGGTCGTGATCAAGGCGGTTCTGCGCATGTGGGGGTCTTCCGTTCTCCTATGTGAACGTGAAGCGCCTTTATGAACGGACGCGTTGAGCGGAGACCATAGGTACAGACCAATACGCCGTCAAGAGGTCACGCACGCCGAAGAGCCGCGCCCCGAAGGGTGCGGCTCTTCGCTCGGTTCTCGGACCGGTCTCCTCGCGGAGCGTCCCGGCTAGCGGACCTCGGTGATCTCCGGTCCGCGCTGGAGCTGGCCCATGCCACCGGAGAAGCGCGAGCCCTCCTCCTGCTGCTGGACGCCCTCGGGCACCATCTGGGCGTCGTTGGGCAGCTTCAGGACGATCGGGTCGCGGGGCGCCATCGGGCCCTCGCCGCGGACCACGACCGTGTCCCGGAAGATCTGCTCCAGCAGACCGGCCGCCTGCGGCTGCACCGCGCCCTGCCCGGAGATCACCCCGCGCAGGAACCAGCGGGGTCCGTCCACGCCGATGAACCGCACGACCTGGAAACCGCCCGTGCCGTCCGGCAGTTGCACCGGAACCTGGGCACGCAGCTCCCAGCCCAGCGGGCCCTCGACCTCGTCGACGATGCCACCCTGCTGGGTGATGCCGGTGGCGATCTCCTCGCGCACCTCGCCCCAGATGCCCTCGCGCTTGGGTGCGGCGAAGGCCTGCAACTGGACGGCGCTGTCGCGCAGCACCACGGTGGCCGCGACGATCGCGTCGCCCGCGACCTCGACCCGCAGCTCCATGCCGTCGACACCCGGCACGAACAGACCGCCCAGGTCGACCCGGCCCTCGGCCGGATCGCTCACCTCGGTGTCGTCCCAGGGCCCATCGGGGCGCGGCTCCGGCTCGAGCCGCACACGCGTGCGCCGGCCCTCTTCGTCGTCCGCCTCAGTGTCGACACTGTCGACGACCTGCTCGGCCTCGCCGGCCGCGTCCTCGGCGGCATCCCTCTTCTTGCGACGTCCGAACACGTCACTGTCCTTCCCGGTCGGATACGACCGAAGCGTATCGATTCCCACCCGCCAGGCCGCCCGGGGCGACCTGACCGCTTGTGCCGCTCGCGTCGCCCACGGCGGCATGGCCACCGGTGGACCCGAAGCCCCCCTCGGCCCGCGCCGAGTCGGGAAGCTCCGCGACCTCCTGGAAGCGGACCTTCTCGACCTGCTGGACGACCAGTTGGGCGATCCGGTCGAAGCGCTCGAACCGCACGGACTCGTGCGGGTCGAGATTCACCACGATCACCTTGATCTCCCCACGGTACCCGGCATCAACCGTCCCCGGGGCATTCACCAGGGCGACACCGCAGCGGGCGGCGAGGCCGGATCTGGGGTGCACGAAGGCCGCGTACCCGTCCGGGAGGGCGATAGACACCCCCGTGGGCAGAACAGCCCGTTCGCCGGGCTTGAGTTCACGGCTCTCGGTCGTCCGCAGATCCGCTCCGGCGTCGCCGGGTTGCGCGTACGTCGGAAGCGGTACGTCCGCGTCGACGCGGCGGATCAGCACGTTCAGGGGTTCTCGGCTCACGGGGGTCACGGGTTCACCTCGAAGGCACGGGCACGCCGGGCCTGGTCCGGGTCGTTCATGGCGGCGCGGATCTCCTCCGGGCGGCCGTTGTCGATGAAGTGGTCGACCAGCACCTCGACGAAGAGCGCGTCGGCGCGGACGGCGACGGGCCCGTCGGGGCCGCCGATGCGGCCGGTGGCGGTCGAGTAGATCTTCCGCCGGGCCACGGCCGTCACCTCGGCCTCCAGGTACAGCACGGTCCCCACCGGGACCGGCCGCACGAAGTCCGTCTCCAGCCGTCCGGTCACGGCGATCGTCCGCAGCAGCCAGTTCAGCGAGCCGAGCGTCTCGTCCAGCGCGGTGGCCAGCACCCCGCCGTGCGCGAGCCCGGGCGCCCCCTGGTGGGCGGGCTGCACGGTGAACTCGGCGGTGATGGTGACGCCCTCGCCGGCCCGCGCCGCCAGGTGCAGCCCGTGGGCCTGTCCCCCGCCACACCCGAAACACTGTTCGTAGTGCGAACCGAGCAGCTCACCGGGTGCGGGAGCATCCGGGTGCCGCACAGGTTTCACCGCGTAGGCGGGAGGCTGAAGAGCCGCGGAAGTACCACTCACAGCCGCAGACCTTACCCGCGCGTCGGCCATATCAGGACACCGTGCCAAGCTTGGCTCCATGCAGCTCTCCGCCGCCCCTTACGAAGAACGCCTCACCGCCCCCCGCACCTGGTGGCTGATCTCCTTCCTGGTCGGGGTCTCCTTCGCCCTGATCCTGCTGCCGTTCGGCACGCTGCCGCTGCTCGGCGGTCTGGTCGGCGGCACGGCGGCGGCCGCGGTCTGCGCGAGCGCCTACGGCTCGGTCCGCATCCGCGTGGTCGGCGACTCGCTGATCGCGGGCGAGGCGCGGATCCCGGTGGCGGCGCTGGGCGAGGCCGAGGTCCTGGACGCGGAGGAGGCCCGCGCCTGGCGCACGTACAAGGCGGACACGCGCGCGTTCCTGCTGCTGCGCTCCTACATCCCCAGGGCTCTGCGCGTGGAGGTCACCGACCCGGCGGACCCGACTCCGTACCTGTACCTGTCGACGCGTGAGCCGGAGCGGTTGGCCGAGGCTCTGCGGACGGCCCGGGAGACCGTGGCGTAGGGCTGCCCCGCACAGGGCCCGGAGAGGCGCCTGCGGGGCCCGCTAAGGCCCGAGCGCCTTGCGGCCGTCCCCCAGCTCCAACGGCTCAGACGGGGCCTCCAGGGGCGGCAGCGCGGGCAGCGCGTCCCAGGGCACCTGGACCTTGCGGAGGTCGGTGCGGATGCGCCCCGCGAGCTTTCTGGTGTCCTTGCGGTTCATGACCGCTCCGACGGCGGCCCCCACCATGAAGGGCATCAGGTTCGGCAGATCGCGGACCATGCGCTTCATGATCTGCTGGCGCAGCTCGCGCTTCATGTGACCGTTCAGCGCCGACGTCACCGTCGACGGTTTGGTCACCTGGATCCCGCGCTCTCCGGACCACGAGTTCAGATATGTGGTCGTGCGCTCTTTGAGATTGCCGGGCGGGCGCACGCCGTACACCTCGTACAGCTCGGCGATGAGCTTCAGCTCGATCGCGGCCACGCCGGTGATCTCGGCCGCCAGTTCGGTCGGCATCGCGGGCGGCACCGGCAGCATCGCCGCCGCGCCGATCCCGGCTCCGACCGTCGCCGTGGCGCTCGCCGCGCCGGCGACGAGTTTGTCGGCGAGCTCCTCGGGGCCGAGGCCCGGGAACTGCCTGCGGAGCGTCGCGAGGTCCCGTACGGGGATCCTCGGGGCGCTCTCGATGATCCGGTCGGCAAGGTACGCCAGTCCCGCCCTGGCGCGGCTGCCGCTCTTGCGGACGCCTTCCCTGGCCTTGTCCCGGATCACCGCGGCCCGTCGCCGTGCGACGGGCGCGCTTTCCTGCTCCGTCGGTACCGGGAGGTCACCCCGGTCAGCCGCCGGTTCGAGCGAGGCCGATCCTGCAGATCCTTTCGTACCGGATGAGCCCCGCTCGTCTTCACGCGCGCCGTGCGGGCCGTCCTTCGGCCCCTTGTCCGCTCCCGGCAGGGGGAAGCGGCGCTTCCGAGGAGGGGTCGAGCCAGTCACGGCCGACCCCGCCTCAGTCGCAGTCGCGGCAGATCGGCTGGCCGTTCTTCTCCCTGGCCAGCTGGCTGCGGTGGTGCACCAGGAAGCAGCTCATGCAAGTGAACTCGTCCTGCTGCTTCGGCAGCACCCGGACGGCCAGCTCCTCGTTCGAGAGGTCCGCTCCGGGCAGTTCCAGGCCTTCTGCGGCCTCGAACTCGTCGACGTCGACCGCGGAGGTCGACTTGTCGTTCCTCCTGGCCTTGAGCTCTTCAAGGCTGTCCGAATCAACGTCGTCGTCGGTCTTGCGTGGGGTGTCGTAATCCGTTGCCATGTCGCTCTCCCCCTCTGGGTGTCTATCGGTGTCTCCAGCGCACGTAACGCGTGAGAGGCCGGACTTGTGCCCGACCTGAGGCGGAGATTTTGCCTCACATCAAGGTCTGTTACTCAATCGACACCCAACCGGACTCCTCACGAGTGATCGGCTTGGATGGCGATGCGGACCGTACACGGTCCCAATGCCGCACTTCAAAGGCGTCTCACCGTGTACTTCCCGTGATCAAGACCCCTAAAAACCCGGATTATCCCGGCTTTCCGGCAGGTCCTGTGATCACTGAGAGTAGATGGCCGGAAATTCGCCCTTGTGATCGATCACACACGGGTTCGTCGATTCGATGCCCAGAAAATTCCGCGCAAAGCGAACATCCCCGCGTGTCGGCGACATGTTCTCAGATGGGAAGGGTGACCCGCATCACGAGCCCACCCCCCTCACGCGGCTGTGCCGAGATGTGGCCACCGTGCGCCCGGGCCACCGACCGCGCGATCGACAGCCCGAGCCCGACCCCCTTGTCACTGCCCGTCCGCTCCGTGCGCAACCGCCGGAAGGGCTCGAAAAGGTTGTCGATCTCGTACGCCGGCACGACGGGGCCCGTGTTCGACACGACCAGGACCGCCTGGCCGTGCTGGACCTCGGTGGTGACCTCGACCCAGCCGTCCTTCGGCACGTTGTACCGCACCGCGTTCTGTACGAGGTTCAGCGCGATCCGCTCCAGGAGCACGCCGTTGCCCTGGACCACCGCGGGTTTCTGCTGGCCGCGGATCACCACGCCCTTGGCGTCCGCCTCCGAGAGCACCTGGTCGACGGCCTGCCCGGCGACCTCGGCGAGGTCCACCGGCTTGCGCTCGACGATCTGGTTGTCGCTGCGGGCGAGCAGCAGCAGGCCCTCCACGAGCTGCTCGCTGCGCTCGTTGGTGGCCAGCAGCGTCTTGCCCAGCTGCTGGAGCTCCACGGGGGCACCGGGGTCCGACAGGTGCACCTCCAGGAGCGTGCGGTTGATCGCGAGCGGGGTGCGCAGCTCGTGCGAGGCGTTGCCCACGAAGCGCTGCTGGGCGGTGAAGGCCCGCTGGAGCCGCTCCAGCATGTCGTCGAAGGTGTCGGCCAGTTCCTTGAGCTCGTCGTCCGGGCCGTCCAGCTCGATCCGGCGGGACAGGTCCGAGCCGGCCACCGCGCGGGCGGTGCGGGTGATCCGGCCGAGCGGCGACAGGACCCGGCCGGCCATCGCGTAGCCGAACGCGAAGGCGATCACGGCGAGGCCGAGCAGGGCCAGCAGCGAGCGGCTCAGCAGGTCGTCCAGGGCGTGCTGGCGCTTGACCGCGTCGCACGACTCCAGGATCGAGTTGATCTCGCTGTTGCTGGTCGCCCGGTCGAGCTGGGGGCAGGTGCTGCTGGTGATGCCGAGGTTGGTGCCGGACACCGAGAAGGACTGGCCACTGCCCTCGTGCAGGGCCTGGGCGGCGAGCAGGTAGATGATCGACAGCAGCAGGATGCCGGCGATCAGGAACATGCCGCCGTACAGCAGCGTCAGCCGTATGCGGATGGTCGGGCGCAGCCAGGGGAAGGGCGGCTCGGGCTTGCGGGGGTCCCAGGTGGGCTTGGGAGGTGCCGTGGGGAGAGCGGGTGTTGCGGCCATGGGCTATCAGATCCGGTAGCCGGAGCCGGGCACGGTGACGATGACGGGCGGCTCGCCCAGCTTGCGGCGCAGGGTCATGACGGTCACGCGCACGACGTTGGTGAACGGGTCCGTGTTCTCGTCCCAGGCCTTCTCCAGGAGCTGCTCCGCGGAGACGACGGCGCCCTCGGAGCGCATCAGCACCTCCAGGACGGCGAACTCCTTGGGCGCGAGCTGCACCTCCTTGCCGTCCCGGAAGACCTCGCGGCGGTTGGGGTCGAGCTTGATCCCGGCGCGCTCCAGGACCGGCGGCAGCGGGACGCTGGTGCGCCGGCCCAGGGCACGCACGCGTGCGATGAGTTCGCTGAACGCGAAGGGCTTGGGGAGGTAGTCGTCGGCGCCGATCTCCAGACCCTCAACCCGGTCGCTGACGTCGCCGGAGGCCGTGAGCATCAGTACGCGCGTGGGCATGCCGAGCTCGACGATCTTGCGGCAGACGTCGTCGCCGTGCACGAGCGGGAGGTCGCGGTCCAGGACGACCACGTCGTAGTCGTTGACACCGATGCGCTCCAGGGCGGCCGCGCCGTCGTACACGACGTCCACGGCCATGGCCTCTCGGCGCAGTCCGGTGGCCACCGCATCGGCGAGCAGTTGCTCGTCCTCGACGACGAGTACGCGCACGTCGCTTGTCCTTCCTGATGTCCACCCGCGTAGCGCCCCTGAGGGCAGGCGTGGGCGGAGTTCTCCATGACTGTGTGCCTCCATCCTGCCCTTTTCGGCCATAAGTCGGCTGTAAGGCGGCCGGGTGGCAGGAGGGCGGCGGGTGAGGGAGGGGTGAGCGGTGGATGAAAGACAGTTGTGAGACTCGGGAATGCCGGATTTTCTCGGCCGGTTGAGGTTTCCGTGGAAGGAAGCGCGGGGAGGACCGTTCATACCCCGCGATCACGCTCTGCTAGTGCCGCAACACCATGCGGCACGGCGCAATCCGCTTTCCGCAGAGTGGACGTGGGTGTCCGGCACCGTCGCCGCCCGGCGCGGGCTGTGCCGGGCACCTGTTGGAGACGTGATCGCCCCTTCCGAACGGCACACCCCCGTGCCATCGACCCACGACCCAGGACGAGGGGGCGCAGCATGGACGCATTCACCGCAGGACTTCTGCAGCGCATAAGGACGACCGAGTCCGACCTGACGCGGGCTCGCAACGAGGGCGACGACTTCCTCGTCGAGGTGGAGCAGGGCGAACTCGACGACCTGCGCCGCCTCGCCGCCGAGCACGGTGTGGAGGTCGGCGCTTAGCGTCTGATCGCTTGTAGGCATACCGCAGGAAAAGGCAGGGCCCGGCGAATCCAGCGTCGGGCCCTGCCTCTTTGATCACAGCCTGTGTTCACAGCGCCGACCCCTGCCCCTGCCCCTTTTGTCCACGGGCCCTCAGTCGTGCCAGGCGCCGAAGTCCTCCAGGAGGCGCTGGAGGGGCTCGAAGACTCCCGGGGTCGCCGCGATCGTCAAGGTCGGTGACGGGCGCTCTCCGGGGCGTCCGCCGGTCAGGGCGCCCGCTTCCCGGGCGATCAGATCGCCGGCGCCGTAGTCCCAGGCGTTCAGGCCGCGTTCGTAGTAGCCGTCCAGCCGGCCGGCGGCCACGTCGCACAGGTCGACGGCCGCCGAACCGGTGCGCCGGATGTCACGCAGGAGCGGGATCAGGCGCCGGGCGACCTCGGCCTGGTGGGCGCGGACCTCGGTGACGTAGTTGAAGCCCGTGGAGACCAGCGCCTGTTCCAGGGGCGGCGCCGGGCGGCACGCCAGCCCGCGTTCGCCCTCCCAGGCGCCGCGGGCCCACGCTCCGGTGCCGCGGACCGCGTGGTACGTCTCGCCGCGCATCGGGGCCGCCACGACACCCACGACCGTCTCGCCGTCCTGCTCGGCCGCGATGGACACGGCCCAAGTGGGCAGCCCGTACAGGTAGTTGACCGTGCCGTCGAGCGGGTCGATCACCCAGCGGACACCGCTCGTGCCCTCGCTGGAGGCGCCCTCCTCACCGAGGAAGCCGTCGTCGGGGCGGTGCGCGGAGATCAGGTCGGTGATCAGCTTCTCCGCGGCGATGTCCATCTCGGTGACGACGTCGATGGGACTGGACTTGGTGGCGGCCACCGCCAGGTCGGCCGGGCGGCCGTCCCGCAGCAGCGCTCCGGCGCGGCGGGCGGCCTCCAGGGCCAGCTCCAGCAGTTCCTGGTGCGGGGCGTCGGTCACAGGGCTCCTCACGCGTACGGACTGTCCGCGCCCGCGGCGGCGGGGCGGGGGGCACGGGCCGGACAGCAGCCGGCAGGGCACAGGTCGCGGCTCGGCCCGAGAGCGCCCAGGGCGCACGGCGTGACCTCCTGGCCGCGCTCCACGGCCGCCCGCTCCAGGACCAGGTCGCGGACCGCGGCGGCGAACCGCGGGTCGGCCCCGACGGTCGCCGAGCGGCGCATCGGCAGGCCCAGCTCCTCGGCCTTGGCCTCGGCCTCCGTGTCGAGGTCGTAGAGGACCTCCATGTGGTCGGAGACGAAGCCGATGGGCGCGACGACCACCGCGGGGACGCGGGCCGCGTGGCGCTCCTCCAGGTGGTCGCAGATGTCGGGCTCCAGCCACGGGATGTGCGGGGCACCGGAGCGCGACTGGTAGACGAGCTGCCAGGGGTGCTCGACGCCGGTGCGGTCGCGGACCGCGTCGACGATCTGCCGGGCCACGTCCAGGTGCTGTGCGACGTACGCGCCGCCGTCGCCGTGGTCCTCGGCCGGGCCGGAGGTGTCCGCGGCGGCGGTGGGGATCGAGTGGGTCGAGAAGGCGAGGTGCGCGCCGTCGCGGACGTCCTCGGGGAGGTCGGCCAGGGAGCGCAGGACGCCCTCGATCATGGGCTCCAGGAAGCCCTCGTGGTTGAAGTAGTGCCGGAGCTTGTCGATCTTCGGCAGGGGCAGTCCCTCGGACTGAAGGGCGGCCAGCGAGTCGGCGAGGTTCTCGCGGTACTGACGGCAGCCCGAGTACGAGGCGTAGGCGCTGGTGGCCAGGACCAGGATCCGGCGGCGGCCGTCGGCGACCATCTCGCGCAGGGTGTCCGTCAGGTACGGGGCCCAGTTCCGGTTGCCCCAGTAGACCGGCAGGTCCAGGCCGTGCTCCGCGAAGTCCTTGCGCAGGACGTCCAGCAGGGCGCGGTTCTGGTCGTTGATCGGGCTGACCCCGCCGAACAGGAAGTAGTGCTGCCCGACTTCCTTGAGGCGTTCGGTGGGGATGCCGCGCCCCCGCGTCACGTTCTCCAGGAACGGAACCACCTCGTCCGGGCCTTCGGGGCCGCCGAACGAGAGCAGGAGGAGGGCGTCGTAGGGGGTGGCATCGAGCACGTCTGGCATGACATCGATCCTGCCACCCCGCTCCGACAACCCGGCAGCGGCCAGGGGGACGACGGGGGCAGGTCGGGCGACGACGCCGATTCCGGGCCGTACGCCCGGGTGCATTAGGGTGACCTTACTCGTAAGCTGTATCAGCCGTGTTGGCACCTTACGGGCTGGCATCGGCGCCTTACCGAGCCACTTTCGTCCACGCCGTGCCCGAGCCGCCCCGTACGCGCGCGTGGCCGTACCCTCCGGAGAGCCCGTGCCCAGCCCCTACCGCGCCCTGTTCGCCGCCCCCGGCTCCAAGGGGTTCGCCGCCGCGGGCCTCCTCGGCCGGATGCCACTGTCCATGATGGGCATCGGCGTGGTCACGATGATCTCCCAGCTCACCGGGAGGTACGGGCTCGCGGGCGCCCTGTCGGCCACCATCGCGCTGTCCGCCGCCGCGATCGGGCCGCAGATCTCCCGGCTCGTGGACCAGCACGGGCAGCGGCGGGTGCTGCGACCGGCGACCCTTGCGGCGCTCGTCGCCTCGGCCGGGCTGCTGTTCGCCGCGCACTTCGAGTGGCCGGACTGGACGCTGTTCGTGTGCGCCGCCGGCATCGGCTCGGTGCCGAGCCTCGGCGCGATGGTCCGCGCGCGCTGGGCGGCCGTGTACCGGGGCACCCCGCAGCTGCACACCGCGTACTCCTTCGAGTCCGTCGTCGACGAGGTGTGCTTCATCTTCGGGCCGATCATCTCCATCGGGCTGTCCACGGCCTGGTTCCCGGAGGCCGGTCCGCTGCTCGCCGCCTGCTTCCTGGCACTCGGCGTCTTCTGGCTCACCGCGCAGCGCGCCACCGAGCCCGAGCCGCACCCGCGCGTGCGCGGCGCCGACAGCGGCGGCTCGGCACTGCGCGCGGCCGGTCTCCAGGTGCTGGTGGCCACGTTCGTGGCGACCGGAGCGATCTTCGGAGCGGTCGACGTGGTCACCGTCGCGTTCGCCGAGGAGCAGGGCCACAAGGGCGCCGCCAGCGTGGTGCTCGCCCTGTACGCGGCGGGCTCCTGCTCCGCGGGCGTCGTGTTCGGACTGCTGCGCTTCCGGGGAGCGCCCGCGCGCAGGTGGCTGCTGGGCATATGCGCGATGGCCGTGAGTATGATCCCCCTCCTACTGGTCGGAAACTTGCCGCTTCTGGCCGTGGCGCTGTTCCTTGCGGGCCTGTCCATCGCACCCACGATGATCACGACGATGTCCCTCATAGAAGAGCACGTACCTCGCGCGAAGCTCACCGAAGGCATGACCTGGGTGAGCACCGGCCTGGCGGTCGGGGTCGCGCTCGGCTCCTCCGTCGCCGGCTGGGTGATCGACGCGGCCGGCGCGCGTGCGGGGTACGGGGTTCCGGTGGTCGCCGGGGCCGTCGCGGTCGCGGTCGGTTTCCTCGGGTACCGCCGGCTCAGCAGACCGGCACCGGGTCGGGGAGGCACCGTTGTTGAGCACCACAGCGAGCGCGAAGAACGGCACGTGGCGTAACTGGGGCGGTACGGTCACGGCCCGCCCCGCGCGGGAGGTCACGCCGGCCTCGGTCGAGGAACTGACGGCGGCCGTGCGTCAGGCCGCCGAGGACGGACTGACGGTGAAGGCCGTCGGCAGCGGGCACTCCTTCACCTCGATCGCCGCCACCGACGGTGTGTTGATCCGCCCTCAACTGTTGACCGGCATCCGCAACATTGATCGCGATGCCATGACGGTCACGGTCGAGGCGGGCACCCCGCTCAAGAGACTCAACGTGGCTCTCGCGCGCGAGGGTCTGTCGCTCACGAACATGGGCGACATCATGGAGCAGACGGTCTCCGGCGCCACCAGCACCGGCACCCACGGCAGCGGCCGCGAGTCGGGCTCGATCGCCGCCCAGATCAGGGGACTTGAGCTGGTCACGGCGGACGGTTCGGTATTGACCTGCTCCGAGAAGGAGAACGCGGACGTCTTCGCGGCGGCCCGCATCGGCCTCGGCGCCCTCGGGATCGTCACCGCGATCACCTTCGCCGTGGAGCCCGTCTTCCTGCTCGCGGCCCGCGAGGAGCCGATGCCCTTCGACGAGGTCACCGGCCGCTTCGACGAACTCTGGGCCGAGAACGAGCACTTCGAGTTCTACTGGTTCCCGCACACGACGTCCACCAACACCAAGCGCAACAACCGCAGCGCGGGCCCGGAGCAGCCGGTGAAGCCGCTGGCGGGCTGGTTCGACGACGAGTTCGTGGCCAACGGCCTGTGGCAGGTGGCCAACATGCTCGGCCGCGCGGTGCCCTCGACCGTGCCGACCATCGCCCAGATCTCCACCCGGGCCTGGTCCTCACGGACGTACACGGACATCCCTTACAAGGTCTTCACCTCGACCCGTCGGGTGCGGTTCGTCGAGATGGAGTACGCCATCCCGCGCGCCGCTCTGGTGGACACGCTGCGGGAACTCAAGGCGATGGTCGACCGTTCGAAGTTCAGGATCAGTTACCCGGTCGAGGTCCGCACCGCCCCGGCCGACGACATCACCCTGTCCACCGCCTCCGGCCGGGACAGCGCCTACATCGCCGTGCACATGTTCCGGGGCACGCCCTACCAGGCGTACTTCACCGAGGCCGAGCGCATCTTCACCGCGCACGAGGGCCGGCCGCACTGGGGCAAGGTGAACACCCGGGACGCCGAGTACTTCGCCGGGGTCTACCCGCGCTTCGGCGAGTTCACGGCGCTGCGGGACCGTCTTGATCCGGATCGGCGCTTCCAGAACGACTACTTGCGTCGGGTGTTGGGGTCGTAGCGGACGCGCTGGGCGTCGGGGTCGGGGTGCCGCCGCCGTCCGAGGCGCTGGGCGTCGGCGTCGGGTCGGCCGTCGTACCGCCGCTCCCGTCCGAAGAAGTGCCGCTCGAACCCGAAGGGGTGCCGGCGTCGGGCGTGGTGGACGGCGTCGGCGAGGTCGTGGATGAACCGGGCGAGTCGTCACGGGACTTCGAGGTCGACGGGTCGTGGCCGGTGACGGCGTCGCTGACGGTGGTGCCCCCGCCGCCGCTGAAGCTGTTGCCGGACACCAGCTCGTAGGTGGTGATGCCGGTCAGGGTGACCCCGAAGACCAGGGCGGCCGCGACCACCGGCCGCTTCCAACTGCTCACCCGCGCGCGGTAGACGGTGCCCTCGGTGAACTCGCCGGGAGCGGGCGGCGGTTCCCCGAGCCGGTCCCTGACGGTGGCCTCCCGGAGCTGCTCGCCGGTGCGGCTGAAGAAGTGCTGGAAGACCGAGCCGCCGCAGGTCGCGACGACGCTGACGAGACCGGCGCCCACGATCGTGCCGTAGACCCCGAAGTACGAGGCGAGTTTGGCCGCCACCACGGCGGCCACGGCGCTGCCCGCGACTTGAGGGACGCTCAGATCGAGCCGCTTCTTCTTGACTTCGGCGACGTCCGCGCCCGTTGGTTCCGCGACCTCGACGACCTCGGCGTCCGACCTTTCACGCATACCGGTTCCTTGCCTGCCTTTCCCGTACTTGATCGACTTTTGCTGCTTGATCAACGTTGATCGACCGCGATCGACCAACTGCACGAGAAAGGGACGTACAGACGAAACCGATAGTTCCGTTTCGGGGGTTTACGTGAAGTACGCCACTTTCAAGATCCCGAAACCGCGTGACGGGCGGCCAACTCGCACCTCTCGCGAGAAGTTGGACCGCGTCCCAATCCACGCACGTGGCCCAAATGGAGTACTGTTGCGAGCCCTGGGCCCGGCCTCCCGCCAGGATGTCCGCGGCCTCACTGGACCGCCCGGAGGGGGCTTGTTGCACAGGGTGACGGAGTTGGTCACTTAGCGTTGCGAATAGGTAACCGTGCCATAACGGCGTTCCAGGGCCTGTGCCCGACACGCCGGGCAACTCGGCAAGGTTGTGGCAGGCTGCACCCGGGCAGGCCACACTCGACTAGCGGAAGCAGCGACGCACGTGACGTCGGCAGGCACCACCCGGGAGGTCCCCATGCCCGAACTGCGTGTCGTGGCCGTCTCGAATGACGGCACACGGCTGGTGCTGAAGGCTGCCGACTCAACGGAGTACACGCTTCCGATCGATGAGCGGCTCCGTGCCGCTGTCCGCGGCGATCGTCCCCGCCTCGGTCAGATCGAGATCGAAGTCGAAAGCCACCTCCGTCCTCGCGACATCCAGGCGCGTATACGTGCCGGTGCCAGCGCGGAAGAAGTCGCCCAGCTCGCAGGCATCCCCGTCGACCGTGTACGGCGTTTCGAGGGCCCCGTCCTCGCGGAGCGCGCGTTCATGGCCGAGCGGGCTCGCAAGACCCCTGTCCGCAGGCCCGGTGAGAACGCGGCCGGACCCCAACTCGGCGAAGCCGTCCAGGAACGGCTGACCCTGCGCGGTGCCGACAAGGACACCGTGCAGTGGGACTCCTGGCGCCGCGACGACGGCACCTGGGAAGTCCTGCTGGTCTACCTGGTCGCGGGTGAACCGCACTCGGCGAGCTGGACCTACGACCCGCCCCGGCGGCTCGTCCAGGCCGTCGACGAGGAGGCGCGCTCGCTGATCGGCGAGTCCGAGGACCTCGCCGCGGCGGAGCCCAGCTTTCCGTTCGTGCCGCGTATCGCCCGGCTGCCGCGCGACCGTCCGCTGGACCGCGCTCTCGAGCGGCCGAGCCTGCCGGCGCCGCCGGTCGAGTCCGACGAGGACAGCGCGGCGAGCGAACGGGACTCGCTGACCAGCCTGTTGGAGGCGGTACCGAGCTTCCGCGGCGACCTGGTCGTCCCGGAGCGCCCGGCGCCGGAGCCTGCGGTGGAGGAGCCCGCCGCCGAACCCGCGGAGGAGGAACCCCCGGCCCCCGCGGCCTCGGCCGGTTCTGCCTATGCGGACGTCCTGATGCCCCGTTCGGTCGGCGCCCACCGCGACCGTCTCGTCGGCGCGACCGACCGCCAGGCCGAGGCCGACGGCGTCCGCCCGGGCCGCCGCGCGGCGGTCCCGAGCTGGGACGAGATCGTGTTCGGCACACGGCGCAAGAAGCAGGAGTAGCGGGAACAGCACGCGTTCGTACGAGGGTGAGGGCCGCGCCAGTCGGGTGCGGCCCTCTTCTTCGTACGCCCCCGGGATCCCTTTCTTGGTGCGCCCCGGGATCCGTCCCCCCGGGCTACTGCGGGTCGGGGCCGACGGCGACCGGCCGGGACGGGTCGGTGGACCACTCCGACCACGAACCCACGTACAGCGCGGCCGGAATGCCCGCCACCGCGAGGGCCAGCACCTCGTGCGCGCCCGAGACGCCCGAGCCGCAGTAGACGCCGACCGCTGAACCGTCGCTCGCACCAAGAGCCTTGAAGCGGTCGGCGAGTTCCTCGGCGGGCAGGAAGCGGCCGTCGGCCGCCACGTTCTCGTTGGTGGGCGCGGAGACGGCTCCCGGGATGTGGCCGCCCACCCGGTCGATCGGCTCGACCTCGCCGCGGTACCGCTCCCCCGCGCGGGCGTCGAACAGCACCCCGGAGCGGGCCAGCGCCGCGGCCTCGTCGGCGTCGAGGAGACCCGAGGCACCCGGCGCGGGGACGAAGTCGCCCGGGGCCGGGGTCGGCACGGACGTCTCCAGCGGCCCCTCCCAGGACGGCAACCCGCCGTCGAGGACCCGCACGTCCGGGTGACCCGTCCAGCGCAGCAACCACCATGCCCGGGCGGCCGCCCAGCCCTGTCCGCCGTCGTACACGACCACCGGCGTCCCGGCGGACACGCCCGCCCGGCGCATCGCGGCGCCGAAGATCTCCGGGTCGGGCAGCGGGTGCCGGCCGCGGTCGCCGGGGGCGGAGGCCAGCTCCGAGTCGAGGTCGACGTAGACAGCGCCCGGAATATGGCCTGCCGCGTACGCGGCGCGGCCGTCGAAGGGCGGCTCACCTGCCGCCCTGGCCACGCTCAGCTGCCAGCGGACGTCGAGCACGACGGGCGGCCGCTGCCCGGCCAGGTCGCTCGTGAGTTCGGATGCGGAGATGATGGCGTTCATGGCCCCATCCTTGCGCACGGGGTGGCCGCGCCGTCGATGTCCGACTAGTCTGCTCCGCCGGGCAGACCCGATCACGAGGCGTATGGGTTCGGGCACATGCTGTACAGCTGATCGACATCCTTCGGCAATCGCACGGAAACGGGCGAGAAACCGCGTGTCGGGCATCCTCCGGGCACGGGGTCCGAGGTACGGCGCGCCCGGGGCGCGCGACGGTACGGGTGATGCGAGCATCGGCTCGGGGTATCCGGAGAGCGGAAGCGAACGGCCACCGCGAGGGGTCGAGGAGAGAGTGACGATGACCGAGGCACGGGGGTCGGCCGGCCCGAACGGCGAAGCGCACGATCTGCGGGCGCCCGGCACACCCTGCTGGGTGAGCCTGATGGTGCACGGGATGGACGCGACCCAGGAGTTCTACGGCGCGCTGTTCGGCTGGGAGTTCCGGCCGGGCCCGCACCAACTGGGCCCCTACGCGCGTGCGCTGCTGGACGGCTACGAGGTGGCCGGCATCGGCCAGCTGCCGCCCGACCGCCACCTGCCGATCGCCTGGACGCCCTACCTCGCCTCGGACGACGTGGACGTGACCGCCGAGACGGTCCGGCTGTGCGGCGGCACGATCGGCGTCGGCCCGCTGGACGCGGCCGAGGCGGGCCGCCTCGCGATCGGCTCGGACCCCGCGGGCGCGGTCTTCGGCATCTGGCAGGCGGCGGCCCACCTCGGCACCGCCATCACCGGCGTCCCCGGCACCCCCGCCTGGAACGAACTCGTCACCGCCGAGTCGGAGAGCGTGACCAAGTTCTACGAGACGGTCTTCGGCTACGAGACCCAGCCGGCCGCCGCCACCGACTTCGACTACGTCACCCTCAACCTCGCGGCCCACCCGGTCGCCGGCATCCACGGCGTCGGCAACGCCCTCCCCCGCGACCGCGGCCCGCACTGGATGACGTACTTCGAGGTAGCCGACACGGACGCCTCGGCCACCCGCCTCCAGGACCTCGGCGGCCACGTCCTCAAACCCCCCACGGACAGCCCCTACGGCCGAGTCGCCACGGTCGCCGACCCGGAGGGCGCCCGCTTCGCCTTGATCCAGATCCCACGCTGAGCCCTCGGCTCGCCAGCGGCACGATGTGGGCGGAGCATGGAGGTATCTGCTGCTCCACACATCGGGAGGAGCGATGCGAAGTCGTACCGCACCGTTGCTGACATGTCTGTTGGCGGTTCCGGCGCTGGCGTTGGCGCCCGGGGCCGACCCCGGGGTCGGAGACACGCTGAGTCTCTCGGGGACCGACTCGGGCGAGACGCTCGACGTCACAGTGCGCAAGGTCGTCGATCCGGCGCGGCCGGCCGACTACTTCAAATCCTCGGCCGGACAGCACTACGTGTCGGTGCAGTTCCGGCTCAAGAACACGGGCACCGCGGTCTACAAGGACTCTCCGTCCAACGGCGCCACCGTGATCGACAAGGCGGGGCAGCGCTTCACGGCGACCATCGCCAATACGGCGGCCGGCCCGGAGTTCCCCGGCAGCGTCACCATCAGGCCCGGCAAGTCGGCCTTGGGCTTCATCACCTTCGAGGTGGCCGACGGATCCCGTGTCGTCACCGTCCAGTTCGCCATGAACAGCGGATTCTCCGACGACGTCGGTGAATGGACCGTCCCTTAGGAGGACGACACCGGCAGTACGTCCGGTGACAGGGCCGCCGCTCGCGTCGTCGCCGATGTCATGCGGCGGCGGTGGTGGCGGCGGCAGAGGACCTCGTAGCCGATGGCTTCGGACTGGTTGACGTCGCCTACGACCACTTGGGCGCCCTCGACCACCATCTCGCCGCCTATCGTGCGGGCGTTGTGGGTGGCGCGGGCTCCGCACCAGCAGAGGGCCTCGACCTGGAGGACCTCTACGCGGTCGGCCAGTTCGACGAGGCGTTGGGAGCCGGGGAAGAGCTTCGAGCGGAAGTCCGTGGTGATGCCGAAGGCGTAGACGTCGAGGCCGAGGTCGTCGACCACGCTGGCGAGTTGGTCGATCTGTTCGGGGACCAGGAACTGGGCCTCGTCGGCGATCACGTAGTCCGCGCGGCCGCCCTGGGAGAGGTGGTCGACGAGGTAGGCGTACAAGTCCTGGCCGTCTTCGACCTCCACCGCGTCCGTGACCAGGCCGAGGCGGGAGGAGAGCTTGCCCTCGCCCGCTCGGTCGTCGCGGGTGAAGATCATCCCGGCCAGCCCGCGCGCCGAGCGGTTGTGCTCGATCTGGAGCGCCAGGGTCGACTTCCCGCAGTCCATCGTTCCGGAGAAGAACACCAGCTCGGGCATGGAGGGTTGAGCACCTTTCGGCGGGCAGGCAGGGGGACAGGGTGGATCGCCGTCAGGAGCGTACTTCCAGGAGTGGGATCAGTTGTTCGGCGGGGGTCATCGAGCCGTGGTTGCCGACCATCGCCGACTCCTTGGGCTCCCGCTCGGAGGCGATGATCAGGACGTCGTCCCGCGCGGCGGCGATCACGTCGCCGAGGCGGTCGTACACCCGCTCGTCAATCTTCGGCCCGAACCAGCCCGCCGCGATCGCCTCGTCCCGCGACGCCACCCAGAACTGCTCGCCCAGCACCTCGCGCCAGCAGGTGACGACGTCGCTCGCGGCGCCCGGCACCGCGTACACGTGCCGCGCTCGGCCCTCGCCGCCCAGCAGGGCGACCCCGGCGCGCAGTTCCCAGTCCGCGTCGAAGTCGATGCGGTGGTCCTCGTCGAAGGGCACGTCGACCATGCCGTGGTCGGCGGTGACGTACAGCGCGCTGCGCGGCGGGAGTTGCTCGGCGAGGCGCTGGACCAGCCGGTCCACGTACATGAGCTGACCGCGCCAGGTGTCGGAGGCGACGCCGAAGCGGTGGCCCGCGCCGTCGAGTTCGGCGTAGTACGTGTAGACCAGGGCGCGGTCGCCGGCGGCCAGTTGCTCGGCCGCGAGGTCCATGCGGTCCTCGCCGGTCAGCCGCCCGTGAAACGTTCCGCCACTGAGCGCGACCTTGGTCAGCGGGGTGTTCTGGAAGGTGGGCGAGGAGACCTGGGCGGCGTGCACGCCCGCGGCGTCGGCGAGCTGGAAGATCGTGGGGTACGGCTGCCAGTCGCCCGGCGAGGTCCACGGCTGCCAGCGCAGCTGGTTCATCAGCTGGCCGGTCGCCGGATTGCGCACGGTGTAGCCGGGCAGGCCGTGCGCGCCGGGCGGCAGGCCGGTGCCGACGGAGGCGAGGGAGGTCGCGGTGGTCGCCGGGTAGCCCGTGGTCAGGGGGCGGCCGGTGCCGCCGCGCGAGCTGCCGAGCAGCGAGGTGAGGAAGGGCGCCTCGTCGGGGTGCGCCTTCAGCTGCTCCCAGCCGAGGCCGTCGATCAGGAACACGCAGTTCCGGTCGGCGGGGGTCAGCTCGGTGATCGCCGCGGTGGTGCCCGGTACGGACATGCCCGCGGCGAGGGTGGGCAGCAGGTCGGCGAGGGAGCCGCTGCCGTACTCGGGCAGCGGGGCGGAGTCGACGGCGAGCGGTTCCGGGTACGCGTCCCAGGAGGTGGACTGCGCCATCAGCGGGTGACGTCCGCGGTCGCCTCGGAGAGCGACTGCGCGAAGGCCAGGGACTGCCGCACCGTGTCCGGGCCGTCCCCGGCCTCGCTGACCCGCAGGCTGAGGTCGTCCGCCGTCGAGTTCCCCGTATAGCCGTGGTCCGCCTCGCAGTTGGGGTCGCCGCAGGCGGCGGGCTCCAGGTCGATGCGGGCGACCGCGCCCCAGCCGATGGTGAGGACGACCTCGCGCGGCAGCGTGCCCGGCGTGTACTGCTCCGGGTTGGCGACCACGCGGCTGAGCACGACCGACGAGATCCGGCTGAGCTTCACGGACTCGGTGGACGTCGTCGCGTACGGCGTCGGGGAGGTGCTGTCCGCGGCCTGCTCGTCGGTGTGGCTGACGATGAAGCGGTTGGCGGTGAGGACGAGCACGGTCACGTGCCGCCGCACCTCGTTCTGGTCGAACGTCGTCTCCTGGTGGACCAGGTACGACCGGATGGGCTCGCCACCCAGGGCGGCCTCCACCGCCTCGGCCACGAGGGCCGGGTAGTAGCCGCTGCGCTCGATCGCCGCTCGCAGCCCCTGGGTCGTCGTACTGGTCTTGGCCATGATGTCCATCCTACGGGGGTGGACTGACTACGAGGCACCGGTCACGGCCGTCTCCGTGACCGTCTCAGTAGACGGGAAGCGTGCGCGGGCCGAGGTCGTCGCGGGCCGGTGCCGGGGCCAGCCGGACGGAGGCGCCGAGAACGCTCAGGCCACGGGGTGCGACGACGACGGGCTCCAGGGTGACCGCGACGACCTCGGGGTGATCGTCGACGAGCCGGGACACACGCAGCAGCAGTTCCTCCAGCGCAGGCGTGTCGACCGGGGTGGAGCCGCGCCAGCCGAACAGGAGCGGCGCGGTCCGGATCGAGCGGACCACGGAGGTCGCCTCCCGGTCGGTGACCGGGATCAGCCGGTGCGCCATGTCGTCGAGCAGCTGCGAGGCGGCTCCGGCGAGCCCGAACGACAGCACGGCTCCGGCCGCCGGGTCGATGACGGCCCGTACGACGGTGTCGACCCCGCGCGGTGCCATCCCCTGCACCACCGGGCGCAGCTCCTCCGGCTTCCCGAACAGCTCGGTCAACTCGGCGTACGCCCGCCGCAGTTGCTCCTCGTCCGCCAGGTCCAGGCGGACGCCGCCCAGGTCGGCGCGGTGCCTGAGGTGGGGGGCGGTGGCCTTGAGGGCGACCGGGTAGCCGACGGTCCCGGCGGCTCGGACGGCGTCGTCCGGGGTGAACGCGGGGAGGGCCCTGCGTACGGGGATCCCGTACCGCCCGAGCAGCTCGCAGGTCTCCTCCGTACCGAGGGTGAGGCCCTGCCCGCGCGCGAGCATCCCGTCGATCAGGCGGGCCGCGCCCTTCTCGTCGATGTCCGCGTCGATGGACTCGGGCACCTTGCCGGGCTCGGCGGCCTCGCGGCGCCACTGCGCGTACTTCACGGCCTCGCCCAGGGCGCGGACGGCGCGCTCGGCGGCGGGGTAGGCCGGGATGAGGCGGGCGGAGGGCGCGTCGGGAGCCGCGGTCTCCGATGCCTGTACGGGCGGGGGCAGTTGCTGCGAGGGGCGGAGCCGGCGGGCGCCGGAGGGCTTGGTCTCGGCCTGGGGTGCGGTGGCGACCGCGGCCGACAGTGCCTCGGCGAGGCCGCCGAGCTCGACGTGCACGACGAGCACCGGCTTGCCGGGGACCTGTTCGGCGGCGGAGCGCAGCGCCTCGGCCAGTTCGGCGTCGGCGACCGAGGTCTCGCCGATGGCGGGTATCGCGGTGACGACGACCGCGTCGCACGCGTCGTCGCCGAGCGCGCGCAGCAGCGCCGCGTGGAAGTCGCCGGCCGTCGCCCCGGTGGTCAGGTCCAGCGGCCGCAGCGGCCGCAGTCCCTCGGAGAGGCAGGCGTCGTAGGTCAGCAGCCCCAGCGACTCGGAGTTGCCGAGGATCGCCACCCGGGGTCCGGCCGGCAGGGGTTGGCGGGCGAGCAGCAGTCCGCTGTCGACGAGGTCGGTGATGGTGTCGACGCGGATCACGCCGGCCTGCCGGAGCAGCGTGGTCACCGTGGCGTGCGGCAGCCGGGTCGCCTGGACGGCGTGGCCCTGGGGGGCGGAGCCGGCGCTCTGGACGACGACCAGGGGCTTGGCGGCGGCGGTGCGCCGGGCGAGGCGGGTGAACTTGCGCGGGTTGCCGATCGACTCCAGGTACATGAGGACGACGTCGGTGTCCGGGTCGTCGTACCAGTACTGGAGGACGTCGTTGCCGGACACGTCCGCGCGGTTGCCGGCCGAGACGAAGGTGGAGACGCCGGTGACCCCGGTGACGCCGCCGCCGCGTCGGTGCAGGCGGGAGAGGAGGGCGATGCCGATGGCGCCGGACTGGGCGAACAGGCCGATGCGGCCGGGGCGGGGCAGCTCGGGGGCGAGGGAGGCGTTGAGCCGTACCTCCTGCGCGGTGTTGATGACCCCGAAGGCGTTCGGTCCGATGATGCGCATGCCGTACGTGCGCGCGTGGCGGACGAGTTCGCGCTGGCGGTCGCGTCCCTCGGGGCCGCTCTCGGCGTATCCGGCGGAGACGACGACCAGTCCCTGTACGCCGTGTTCGCCGCACTCGGTGACGATCTCGGGGACGTGGTCGGCCGGCACGGCGACGACCGCGAGGTCGACGGGTCCTTCGATGTCCCGCACCGAGCGGTGGGCGGCGATCCCGTCGAGCTCCTTGAGGTCGTCGGGGAAGGCCTTGTTCACCGCGTACAGCCGCCCGGTGTACCCGGCGTCCTTGATGTTGTCGAGGATGCTGCGGCCCACTCCCCCGGGCGTGCGGCCGGTGCCGATGACGGCGACCGAGCCGGGCACCAGCAGCCGTCGCACCGACCGCGCCTCGGCGCGCTGTTCACGCGCGCGTTGGACCGCGAGCGAGCGGTCGGTGGGCTCCAGGTCGAACTCGAGGCGGACGACGCCGTCCTCGAAGCTGCGCTTCTGGGTGTAGCCGGCGTCCATGAAGACTTTGATCATCTTGTTGTTGGCGGGCAGCACCTCGGCGGCGAAGCGGCGGATGCCGCGCTCGCGGGCGACGGCGGCGATGTGTTCGAGGAGCGCGGAGGCGACACCGCGTCCTTGGTGGGCGTCCTGGACGAGGAAGGCGACCTCGGCCTCGTCAGCCGGAGCGGACGCGGGCGTGCCCTCGGGACCAATGCGGTCATAGCGTACGGTGGCGATGAACTCGCCGCCGATCGTGGCCGCGAGCCCCACCCGGTCCACAAAGTCGTGGTGCGTGAAGCGGTGGACGTCCTTCGCGGACAGCCGCGGGTAGGGCGCGAAGAAGCGGTAGTACTTCGACTCGTCCGACACCTGCTCGTAGAAGCTGACCAGGCGGTCCGCGTCGTCGACGGTGATGGGGCGGACGCGCGCGGTGCCACCGTCGCGCAGCACGACGTCGGCTTCCCAGTGGGCGGGGTACTCGTGCCGGTCCGACGAGGTCTGCATGGGCCCCAGCGTACGGCTCGCGTATGACAACGGCGCGAGGCAGTCTGTGGGGAACACGCCTGTCCGCCGGGGACGGTGGAAGGGTGTGCGTCGGGCCGAGGCCGCGGCCCGACCGCACGCTATGGAAAACTGGTCTAGACAACATGGTCTAGACAACCTGAGACACTGAAGGGCAGCATCACATGGCTGAGCGCCGCGTCAACGTCGGCTGGGCCGAGGGCCTCCACGCCCGCCCCGCTTCCATCTTCGTCCGAGCCGCCACGGCCACAGGCGTCCCGGTGACGATCGCCAAGTCCGACGGCAACCCCGTCAACGCGGCCTCCATGCTCGCGGTTCTGGGCCTGGGCGCCCAGGGCGGCGAGGAGATCGTCCTCGCCTCCGGGGCCGAGGGCGCGGACGCCGCGCTCGACCGGCTGGCGAAGCTGGTCGCCGAGGGGCTCGAGGAGCTTCCCGAGACCGTCTGAAAATCGAATTGAGGGATACGGCACGCGTCACTTCGACGACACCGTCCCGCAACTCCGAAGGGCTCGCCCGAATTACCGGGCGAGCCCTTCGAATTTCCCGAGTTCGGGCAGCAGAAATAATCCCCCTGGAATTACCTTCTCTTTGTATACGGCGCCCGTGTTAATGCCGCACACCCGACATGTTTACGGGATGTTGCGAGTTCCTCACACGCTCCGCGCGCTCCCCGGTGCCGAAGCGCAGCCGGTGCGCGCTCGTCGAGTGCTCGGTGTGCAGGGCGGTGATCGCCCGCGCGCGCTCGGCGTCCCCGCGCGCCACGGCGTCGACGATCGCGCCGTGCTCCGCCCAGGACTCCACGGGGTTGGCCGGCGCCTCCACGGCGTACATCCAGGCGATCTTGTGGCGCAGCTGGGTCAGCGTCGAGGTCAGCGCGTGGCTGCCGGAGGCCTGGGCGAGCGTCTCGTGGAACCAGCCCCCCAGGGAGCGCAGATCCTCGCTGTTGCCCCTCCTGGCCCGCTCCTGGCCCAGCCTGACCAGGCCGCGCAGCACCTTGAGGTGGGCCTCGGTGCGCCGCTGCGCGGCCCTGGAGGCGCCGAGCGGCTCCAGCAGCATGCGCATCTCCAGCAGGTCGGCGGCCTCCTGCTCGGTCGGTTCCGCGACGCACGCGCCCGCGTGCCGCCGGGTCACCACGAAGCCCTCCGCCTCCAGCGTGCGCAGGGCCTCACGGACGGGGACGCGCGAGACGCCGTAGCGCCGCGCCAGCAGTTCCTCGGTGAGCCGGCCGCCGCGCTCGTAGACACCGGCGACGATGTCGTCCCGGATGGCCGTGCACACCGAGTGCGCCGGAATACGCATGTCCGACCTCCGTCTTAATCCCCGTGAAACGTCGCCGGTTGACGTGTGTTCAGTGACTCTATTGCAATCGGCTGGAATTTCCGACGGGGGACCGGAATCGATGGATATTTTTTGGACAGAGAGCGGACAGAAAGACCGAAAGCCCCGGCTCGGAGAGCCGGGGCTGAAGAAGATCTCGCGGTCCGTCGTCAGACGTTCACACCATGCGAACGAAGGTAGGCGACGGGGTCGATGTCCGATCCGTACTCGGGGGTCGTGCGGGCCTCGAAGTGGAGATGCGGACCGGTGACGTTGCCGGTCGCGCCGGAGAGGCCTATCTGCTGCCCGGGGGTGACCGTCTGGCCCACCGAGACCCCGATGGACGACAGGTGACCGTACTGGGTGTACGTCCCGTCGTTCATCTTGATCACTATCTGGTTGCCGTAGGAGCCGCCCCAGCCGGTCTCCACGACCGTGCCGGAGCCGACCGCGTGGACGGTCGTGCCGCTGGCCGCGTGGAAGTCGATGCCGGTGTGGCTGCCGGAGGACCACAGCGAGCCGCCGCTCTTGTAACCCGTCGAGACGTACGAGTTCGAGATCGGCGCGACGAAGGTGTTGAGGCGCTTGCGCTCGGCGGCCCGGGCGGCGCGCTCCTTGGCCTCGCGTTCCTCCTCGGCCCGCGCGGCGGCCTTCTTGCGTGCCGCCTCCGCCGCCGCCTTCTTGAGGGCGGCCTCCTCGGCCGCCTCCTTCTGGGCGTCGGCCTGGGCGTCGATCTTGGCGGCGATCGTGTCGCCGATGGTGATGACGGGGGTGAAACCGGTCTGCTCGACGGCGCTCTCGGCGGAGTTGTCCGCGGCGAGTGCCGGAGCTGCCAGGGTGCCGACGACGCCGGTGGTGGCGAGTGCCGCGACGCCCGCCGCACGGGCGGTGGTGCGCTTCACGCGGCTGGGACGACGGTGCTTCCCGGTGGCGCAGGTGAACGCCATGTACTGGGTGGTCCTTTCCTTCCTTCTCGCCTACCGGGTTAGCTGACGGGTTCGGAGCAGGAAGGTCTCCTACGGACCCCCTCGCGCAGCGCGCGGGCGTCCGATTCACCCCAGGGACATGGGTCCCCGGCTCCCCTGGCTCGCGCCGGACGGGGACTCGGCGATGACTGTCCGGTGCCGCGGATGCGGCGCGGTGCCTGACGGACAGCCCGGATGACGCTAAACGGGACAACTTTCAATCCCCAAACGGATCACGGCTTTTGTAGCGCATGCCACAGGGCAGACAGGCAACCTCTCCCTCAATTCGGACATACAGGGGCCCTGGTGACGCATCCGTCACCAGGGCCCCTGCGTGCGCGTGGCGCTCGCTCCGCCTCCGCCCGGTCCTACTCGGCCGGGACGACGGTGACTTCGCCGATCCCGAGAGCCTCCACGGGCTCCTTGATCTGCGCCGCGTCACCGACCAGGACCGTCACCAGACGGTCCACCGGGAAGGCGCTCACGGCGGCCGCGGTGGCCTCCACGGTGCCGGTCGCGGCGAGCTGCCGGTACAGCGTCGCCTGGTAGTCGTCGGGCAGGTTCTGCTCGACCTGGTCGGCCAGCGTGCTCGCGACGGCCGCCGCGGTCTCGTACTTCAGCGGCGCCACGCCCACCAGGTTCTGCACGGCGACATCGCGCTCGGCGTCGGTCAGACCGCCCTCGGCGAGCGTGCGCAGCACCGTCCACAGGTCCTCAAGCGCCGGGCCGGTGTTCGGGGTGTCGAAGGAGCCGCTGATGGCGAGCATCGCGGCCCCGGTGCCGTCCGGGGCGGACCGCAGGACCTGCCCGAACGCCCGGACGCCGTAGGTGTAGCCCTTCTCCTCGCGCAGGACGCGGTCGAGGCGGGAGGTGAGGGTGCCGCCCAGGCAGTACGTGCCGAGCACCTGCGCGGGCCACACGCGGTCGTGCCGGTCGGGGCCGACGCGGCCGATGAGCAGCTGCGTCTGTACGGCGCCCGGGCGGTCCACGATGATCACGCGCCCGGTGTCGTCGGCGGTCACCGGCGGCACGGGACGCGGCTCGGCCGAGGAGCCGGTCCAGGAGCCGAGGGTGTCGCCGAGCAGCTCGTCGAGGTCGATGCCGGTGAGGTCGCCGACGACCACGGCGGTCGCGGTCGCCGGACGGACGTGCTTCTCGTAGAAGGCGCGTACGGCCGCCGAGTCGATGTTCTCGACGGTCTCCTGGGTGCCCTGGCGCGGGCGCGACATGCGCGAGCCGGCCGGGAAGAGCTCCTTGGAGAGCTCCTTCGCCGCACGCCGGGAGGGGTTGGCCAGCTCGTGCGGGATCTCGTCGAGGCGGTTGGTGACCAGGCGCTCGATCTCGCTGTCCGCGAACGCGGGCGCCCTGAGGGCGTCGGCCAGCAGACCGAGGGCCTTGGTGAGGCGCGAGGCGGGCACTTCGAGGCTGATCCGGACGCCGGGGTGGTCGGCGTGCGCGTCGAGCGTCGCACCGCAGCGCTCCAGTTCGGCCGCGAACTCCTCGGCGGAGTGCTTGTCGGTGCCCTCGGAGAAGGCCCGCGCCATGATCGTGCCGACGCCGTCCAGGCTGGCCGGTTCGGCCTCCAGGGGCGCCGCCAGGAGAACCTCCACGGCGACGACCTGCTGGCCGGGACGCTGGCAGCGCAGGACGGTCAGGCCGTTGTCGAGCGTCCCGCGCTCGGGGGCCGGGAACGCCCACGGCCTGGCCTCGCCGGCCTGGGGCTGCGGGTGGAATTCCATCGCGGCGAGCTCGGTCACTTGGCCGCCTCCTCGTTCTCGGTGGGCTCGGCGGACTCGGGGTGCTCGGCGGCGACGGGCTCGTAGACGAGCACCGCGCGGTTGTCGGGGCGGAGCCGGGCCTTGGCGATCTCCTGGACCTCTTCCGGGGTCACCTCCAGGACGCGCTGCACGGCGGTCAGGGCCAGCTGCGGGTCGCCGAACAGGACGGCGTAGCGGCACAGTTCGTCGGCGCGGCCCGCGACCGTGCCGAGCCGGTCCAGCCACTCGCGCTCCAACTGGGCCTGGGCGCGCTCCATTTCCTCGGCCGTGGGGCCCTCCTCGGCGAACCGGGCGAGCTCCTCGTCGATGGCGGTCTCGATGACCGGCACCTCGTAGTCACCGGACGTCTTCACGTCCAGCCAGCCCAGGGAGGGCGCGCCGGCCAGCCGCAGCAGACCGAAGCCGGCCGCGACGGCCGTACGGTCGCGCCGCACAAGGCGGTTGTAGAGGCGGGAGGACTCGCCGCCGCCGAGAATGGTGAGCGCGAGGTCGGCCGCGTCGCTCGCGCGCGTGCCGTCCTCGGGCAGCCGGTACGCCGCCATCAGGGCGCGCGCCGGCACCTCCTCCTCGATGACCTCGCGCAGCTCCTCGCCGATGATCTCGGGCAGCGCGCCGTCGCGCGGGACGGGCTTGCCGTCGTGCGTCGGGATGGACCCGAAGTACCGCTCGATCCAGGCGAGCGTCTGCTCCGGGTCGATGTCGCCGACGACCGACAGAACGGCGTTGTTGGGCGCGTAGTACGTGCGGAAGAACGCGCGCGCGTCCTCCAGGGTGGCCGCGTCCAGGTCGGCCATCGAGCCGATCGGGGTGTGGTGGTAGGGGTGGCCCTCCGGGTAGGAGAGGGCGGTCAGCTTCTCGAACGCCGTGCCGTAGGGGACGTTGTCGTAGCGCTGCCTGCGCTCGTTCTTCACCACGTCCCGCTGGTTCTCCATGGACTCCTCGTCCAGGGCGGCGAGCAGGGAGCCCATGCGGTCCGCCTCCAGCCAGAGGGCGAGCTCCAACTGGTGGGTGGGCATGGTCTCGAAGTAGTTGGTGCGCTCGAAGCTGGTGGTGCCGTTGAGCGAACCGCCCGCGCCCTGCACCAGTTCGAAGTGTCCGTTGCCCTTGACCTGCTTCGAGCCCTGGAACATGAGGTGCTCGAAAAGGTGAGCAAGACCCGTGCGCCCCTTGACTTCGTGGCGCGAGCCGACGTCGTACCAGAGGCACACCGCCGCGACCGGGGTCAGGTGGTCCTCCGAGAGCACCACGCGCAGGCCGTTGGCCAGGCGGTGCTCGGTCGCTGTCAGGCCGCCGGTGTCTGCCTGGTCCGTGGCCGTGTGACCCATGGGCATGTACGTCCCTTCGATCGCGAATGCTGCGGTGGAAACCGGGGTTTTCCCACCGGTCCTGCCACTGTATGCAAGCGTGCGGACGGGCGGCGAAGTTCCCGGTGGACGTACGCCCAGAGCGGATCGCGTAGCCTGCGGGCACGCCGGGCACAAGGGTCGATGTCGGGTCCTCGTCCGCGTTGTCAGTGCCGCGGTCCACAATGGTCGCGTCAGATACCGTTCACGCTTCAGCAAGAGTGAGCCGGAGGGGCGCGGCACCCACGTGAGCGACCCGTAGGCGAGCTACCAGAAAAGAGGAGCCGGCAGCGATGGCCCGCCGTAGTACGAAGACCCCGCCGCCCGACGACTCGTACGAGGAGAAGATCCTCGACATCGACGTCGTCGACGAAATGCAGGGCTCCTTCCTCGAGTACGCGTACTCGGTCATCTACTCACGAGCCCTGCCGGACGCCCGGGACGGTCTCAAGCCGGTGCACCGCCGCATCGTCTACCAGATGAACGAGATGGGACTGCGCCCCGACCGCGGCTACGTGAAGTGCGCGCGCGTGGTCGGCGAGGTCATGGGCAAGCTCCACCCGCACGGCGACGCGTCGATCTACGACGCCCTGGTGCGCATGGCCCAGCCGTTCTCCATGCGCGTGCCGCTCGTCGACGGCCACGGCAACTTCGGCTCGCTCGGCAACGACGACCCGCCGGCCGCCATGCGGTACACGGAGTGCCGGCAGGCCGAGGCCACCAGTCTGATGACGGAGTCGATCGACGAGGACACGGTCGACTTCAGCCCCAACTACGACGGCCAGGAGCGCGAACCGGTCGCCCTGCCGGCCGCCTTCCCGAACCTGCTGGTGAACGGCTCGTCGGGCATCGCCGTCGGCATGGCGACGAACATGCCGCCGCACAACCTCGCCGAGGTCATCTCGGCCGCCCGCCACCTGATCCGCTACCCGAACGCGGATCTGGACACCCTGATGAAGCACGTCCCGGGCCCCGACCTGCCCACCGGCGGCCGCATCGTCGGCCTCTCCGGCGTCCGGGACGCGTACGAGACCGGCCGCGGCACCTTCAAGATCCGCGCCACGGTCGAGATCGACACCGTGACCGCCCGCCGCAAGGGCCTGATCGTCACCGAACTGCCCTTCACCGTCGGCCCGGAGAAGGTGATCGCCAAGATCAAGGACCTGGTCGGCCAGAAGAAGATCCAGGGCATCGCCGACGTCAAGGACCTCACCGACCGCGCCCACGGCCTGCGCCTGGTCATCGAGATCAAGAACGGCTTCGTGCCGGAAGCAGTCCTGGAGCAGCTCTACAAGCTGACGCCGATGGAGGAGTCCTTCGGCATCAACAACGTGGCGCTGGTGGACGGTCAGCCCCTCACCCTGGGTCTCAAGGAGCTCCTCGAGGTCTATCTCGACCACCGCTTCGAGGTCGTACGGCGCCGCAGCGAGTTCCGACGCACCAAGCGCCGCGACCGACTGCACCTGGTGGAGGGCCTCCTGACGGCTCTCGTCGACATCGACGAGGTCATCCGGCTGATCCGCTCCAGCGACAACTCCGCGCAGGCGAAGGAGCGCCTGATGGAGCGCTTCTCGCTGTCGGAGATCCAGACGCAGTACATCCTGGACACCCCGCTGCGCCGTCTCACCCGGTTCGACCGCATCGAGCTGGAGTCGGAGAAGGAGCGCCTCATCGCGGAGATCGCGGAGCTGACCCGGATCCTGGACTCGGACACGGAGCTGCGCAAGCTGGTCTCCACCGAACTGGCCGCGGTAGCAAAGAAGTTCGGCACCGAGCGGCGTACGGTCCTGCTGGAGTCGTCGGGCACCCCCGCGGCCACCGTCCCGCTCCAGGTCGCCGACGACCCGTGCCGGGTGCTGCTCTCCTCGACGGGCCTGCTGGCCCGTACGGCGAACGGCGAGCCCTTCCCGGAGGACGCCGACGACAGACGCACCAAGCACGACGTGATCATCTCGGCGGTGCCGGCCACCGCGCGCGGGGAGATCGGCGCGGTCACATCCAGCGGCCGACTGCTGCGGATCAACGTGGTCGATCTTCCCCAGCTCCCGGAGACGGCGGCGGCACCGAACCTGTCCGGGGGGGCGCTCCTGACGGAGTTCGTCTCCCTCGAGGGCGACGAGACGGTGGTCTGCCTGACCACGCTCGACGAGTCCTCCCCCGGTCTGGCGCTCGGCACCGCGCAGGGCGTGGTCAAGCGCGTGGTCCCCGACTACCCCACGAACAAGGAGGAGTTGGAGGTCATCACACTCAAGGACGGCGACCGCATCGTCGGCGCGGTCGAGCTGCGCACCGGCGAGGAGGACCTGGTCTTCATCACGGACGACGCCCAACTGCTGCGCTTCCAGGCCGCCCACGTCCGTCCCCAGGGCCGACCGGCGGGTGGCATGGCGGGCATCAAGCTCACGGATGGCGCGAAGGTCATCTCGTTCACGGCCGTGGACCCGGCAGCCGACGCGATCGTCTTCACGGTCGCGGGCTCGCGCGGCACGCTCGACGACTCCGTCCAGACGACGGCCAAGCTGACCCCGTTCGACCAGTACCCGCGCAAGGGCCGCGCCACCGGAGGCGTCCGCTGCCAGCGGTTCCTCAAGGGCGAGGACTGCCTCTCCCTGGCCTGGGCGGGCCCCAACCCCGCCAAGGCCGCCCAGAAGAACGGCACACCGGCCGACCTCCCCGAGGTCGACCCGCGCCGCGACGGCTCGGGCGTGTCGCTCCCGAAGACAGTGGCGGTGGTGGCGGGACCGGTCTAGCAGGTCCGGTCAGGACGGGTCCTGGGAGGGCTCTACGAGGTCCTCTCCCAGATCCTGTACGTCCTCCGGTTCCTGTACGTAGCGCAGAACGCCCCACATACCGTGCTCGTCTGCGGTGTGCGGGGCGTCGCTCGTACAGGCCTCCAACTCCTTGCGCAGGGCGGCCGCGTCGATGCCGGAGCCGATCAGGACGAGCTGGCTGAGGCGTGGCGCGTCGCCCGCGGGCCAGGGCTCGGGGTAGAAGCGCAGGAACGGCCCGACGGCGTGCACGGCGTACCGGTTGAGGGCGTCGTGGGCGCCGAAGTCGACGTACCCCTTGATGCGGTACAGCCCCTCGGGCCGGCTGTCGAGGAACGCCATCAACCGGCGCGGGTCCATGGGGACTTCGGAGCTGACGGAGAGGCTGTCGTACGCGGTGTGGAGATGACCGGCGTGGTCGTCCGCATCGTGCTCGCCGTGCTCCCCGCGCGCGTGCAGGTCGTCGAAGGAGAGTTGCCCGATGCGTTCCTCGCTCGGCCGGCAGTCGAAGAGGAGCTCGGGGTCGACGCGGCCGTAGGAGGCGGGGACGACGGCGGCGTGGTCCACGAGGGACCGGACGAGCCCGAGGACGCGGTCGCCGTCGCCGTCGGGCGCGCGGTCGAGCTTGTTGACCACCACGAGGTCGGCGAGGGCGAGATGCCGGTCGATCTCGGGGTGCTTCGCGCGCGTGTCGTCGAACTCGGCCGCGTCGACGACCTCGACGAGACCCCCGTACACGATTCCCGGAAGCTCGCTGGCGAGGACCATGCGGACGAGTTCCTGGGGCTCGGCGAGTCCGCTGGCCTCGATGACGATGACGTCGATGCCGGCTGAGGGGCGGGCGAGCCGGTCGAGGTACTGATCGAGTTCGCTGACGTCCACGGCGCAGCACAGGCAGCCGTTTCCGAGAGAGACGGTGGAGTCGCCGAGCGCGCCGGCCACCGCCATGGCGTCGATCTCGATGGCCCCGAAGTCGTTGACGATCGCGCCGATCCGGCTGCCGCCGCTGCGGTGCAGGAGGTGGTTGAGCAGGGTGGTCTTGCCCGAACCGAGGAAGCCGGCCAGGACGAGGACCGGGATCTGCTGCGGGCTGCGGCTCACCGTCGTACCTCTCTCACGCCTGTGCGCACGCCGGATCGCGGTCCCGGCGCGCGTACGAAGATTGACTGCGGACCCAGGATACGAGCCGGAACAATCACTACGAAGTGAACGATTGTTAGCAGCACTTGCGGGGCAGACGTTGGGGAAGGCGCCGGTTCGTGCGACCCTCGCTTCCCTCCGTGCGCCTCCTCTCCGCCTCCCCCGCCGATCAGAGCCGCTCGGCACTCTGGGAGACGGCAAGCGCCGCCCACCGCTCGCCGGTCCCCATCCGTCGACCCGCAACCCGACGACCGGCGGAACGGCCGCCTGATTCGGGGGTTGACATGGCCACACAGAAGTCCGGGACCGGTGGACTGGGTACCGCGGCAGGCCTCGGTCTGCTGGCCGGCGCCTTCGCCGCCCTGGTCGCACAGCGCCGCAGGATCGACGCCCTACGCATGCGACTCGACCATCTGGAGCAAGCGGCGCAGGCACAGCACCGCTCCGACCTCGCCACCCAACAGCGCCTCCACTGGGAGCTGTTGAGCAAGGCGATCGACAATCCGGAACTGGCCGAGGTGCTCGACGTCTTCAAAGGGTCCGTGTCCCCGGAGCGCAGGCGCCAGTTCCTCTTCGCCAATGCCCTGTACACGAATCAGGTCTTCGCCTACCGGGTCGGCAACATCACCCGCGAGGAGTTCTTCGGATTCGTGCGCGGCTTGCTCCAGAACCCGATCGTCCGCGAGTACTGGTACGCGGGCCAGCACCAACGTGCCACCATCGCGGACGACTCCGACGAAGCCAGGCTCGGACGGCTGGTCGACGATCTGCTGCGCCAGCTGGAGGAGGCGGACATAGACGAGTGGTGGGTCGTGGGAGAGCCGCCCGCCGAGTGACACGGTCGGCACCGGTGCGAGCACCTCTCATACGTCAACCCCGCCCGCTCCGCACCAAGCCCCACAAGAGTGAGTCAGTTCAAGTAATAACGAAGTGGCAAACCTTCTGTTTTCGCAGATGTCACAGGTTTAACTGCTGCAGCACCCTCTCCAGGCCGGGCGGCAGGCCCCTCAGCACCGGGTTCACTGGTCGAAGCCGCCTTCAGGGGGCATCGGCCCGCACGACTGCAGCGCGCGGGCCCAGGACCGTGAGATCAAAGGAAACAGAACAGTGAGTCAGATCATCCGTCGCCTTGGTGCATCTCCACGCGACCGAGGCAGCGCAGGCGGAGCCAATTGCCCGGACATCTTCGAGTTGTCCGACGGTCGCTTCGCCATCATCGGGACGGATGTCACGGACTCACTGGACGCCGAACTCCCCGCGGATGCCTCGCGCGCCGACTACGAACGCATCGTCGTGATCACACGCGAGACCCTGCTCAAGGCCAAGGCCGACATCCCTGACGCCTGATCGTGCACAACAGGCCGGCTCGGTGCCACTCCGAGCCGGCCTCTGTCATGGCGCGGCTTGGAGCCGACCCCTGCCATGTGTCAGGCGGCCGGCACCGCCACCGGCGCCCCCGGCCCCACATACCGCGCCACCGGCCGGATGATCTTCGAGTCCGCCGCCTGTTCCAGGACGTTCGCGCTCCAGCCGACCACCCGGGCCGCCGCGAACGTCGGGGTGAACATCTCGCGTGGCAGGCCGCAGAGTTCCATGACCACGCCGGCGTAGAACTCGACATTGGTGTGGAGCTCCCGGCCCGGCTTCAGCTCCGCGAGGATCGCCTCGACCTGCCGTTCGACCCGTACGGCGAACTCGACCCGTGACCCGCCGAAGCTCTCGGCTAGCTCGCGGAGCATGCGCGAACGGGGGTCCTCTGTGCGGTAGACGGGGTGCCCGAAGCCCATGATGCGGTCGCCGGCGAGGACGCGTTCGCGGATCCACCCGTCGATCCGATCGGGGGTGCCGATCGCGTCCAAGGTGTCCAGCGCACGGCTGGGCGCACCGCCGTGCAACGGCCCGGAGAGCGCCCCGACAGCCCCGACGAGACACGCGGCCACGTCCGCACCCGTCGACGCGATGACCCGTGCCGTGAAGGTTGACGCATTGAATCCGTGATCAATGGTTGAGATCAAGTATTGCTCGATCGCCCTGGCCCGCTCCGGATCCGGCTCCGAACCCGTCAGCATGTAGAGGTAGTTGGCCGCGTAGGGAAGATCGTCACGCGGCTCCACCGGGTCAAGACCCCGACCCAGCCGGTGCAGCGCCGTGAGCAGCGTCGGTACGGCCGCCGCGGCGGCGACGGCGTCCCGGCGGCGCTCGTCGGCGTCGATGTCGTACACCGGCCGGAAGCCCTTCGCCGCGCCGAGCAGGGACAGCGCGGTGCGCATACCGGCCAGCGGGCCGGACCGGCCGCTCGCTGCCGCGATGGCGGGCAGGGCCGCGCGCACCTCGTCGGGGAGCCGGCGCAGGGCCGCGGTCTCAGTGGCGAAGGCGGCTTGCCGTGCCGCGTCCGGGAGTTCACCGTGGACGAGGAGGTGCCAGACGTCCTCGAAGCCGCGGGTCTTCGCGAGGTCGACGGCCGAGTACTGGCGGTAGTGGTAGAAGCCTTCGAGTCCTCGGACGTCCCCGACCTCGGTGTCGGTGACGACGACGCCGGCGAGTCCCCTCGGCACGTTGATGGGTGCGACGGGCTTGATGGGGACGACGGGCGTGGCTGCTGACCTGTTGACGGACATGATTCCTCCCTGGACTTGATTCGACTGTCCATGCTTGACTGAATTCCTGTCAATATTGATTCAGTCAATGCATTCAATCCATGTGTCCTTGTGCCGATACGGTGACCCCATGCGCGATCAAGAGCCCGCCGTCGGTCCCGCCGAACGGCGGCTGACCACCAAAGAAGCCGCCGAAGTGCTGGGCGTGAAATCCGAGACCGTGTACGCGTACGTGAGCCGCGGTCAGCTCAGCAGTCGACGGGTGCCCGGCGGCCGGGGCAGCACCTTCGACGCCAAAGAGGTGGAGACGCTCGCCCGGCGCAACAGGCGGGAGAGCGCCGGGAGTTCGGGCTCCGGGGGCGAGTTGGCCGTACGGACCCGCATCACACTGATCGAGGCGGACCGGTACTACTTCCGTGGCGTCGACGCCACGCTGATGGCCACGCGCCACTCCTACGAAGAGGTCGCGGAGTGGCTGTGGACGGGCCGACTGCACCCCGGAGTCGAGTTCACGGCACCTGACTCATCCGTCGCCGTGGCCCGCCGTGCCGTCGACGCGCTGCCCGAACACGCGGGCCCCACCGACCGGTTGAGGGTCGCGGCGATCGCCGCCGCGACCGCGGACCCGCTGCGTTTCGACCTCTCCGAGGACGCCGTGCTGGGCACCGCGCGCACCCTCATCCCGACGCTCGTCACGGCCCTCCCGCCGGCCCGGCGCGGCCACCGTGACACGGGCCCGCTGGCCGACCGCCTCTGGGCGCGGCTGAGCGGGCGGGACCCCGACGAGGTCTCCCTGCGGGCACTGGACACCGCGCTCGCTCTGCTCGTCGACCACGACCTCGCCGCCTCGACCCTCGCCGTACGGGTCGCCGCGTCGGCCCGCGCGCACGCCTACGCGGCCGTCTCCGCCGGACTCGGCGTGCTCGAAGGCCCGCTGCACGGAGCGGCCAGCGGGCTCGCCCACCGGCTGCTCCTCGACGTCCTCGACCAGGGTGACGCGGCCCCCGTGATCGCCGACGAACTGCGTGCCGGCCGCCGCATCCCGGGACTCGGGCACCGGCTCTACCCCGGCGAGGACCCACGCGCGCGTGTCCTGTTCGGCCTCCTGGAGGACATCCCCAAGGCCGCGCCCGCCCTCGCCGCGGCCCGCGACATCGTGACCGTCACCGCCCGCCACACCCCGCTGCACGCCAACGTCGACCTGGCCCTCGCCGTGCTCACCGCGTCCGCCGGAATGCCCGCCACGGCAGGCGAGACGATCTTCGCCGTGGCCCGTACGGCGGGCTGGATCGCGCACGCCCTGGAGGAGTACGGCGAACGCCCGCTGCGCATGCGCCCCAGCGGCCACTACGTCGGTCCGAAACCGCCCCAGCCCCTGCCGGAGTAACCCACGGGCAGGCCAGAAGTCGCCCTGGCTGAAGTCAGGTTAGGCTCACCTCTGTGAGTACGTGCTCAACAGTCTCCCGGGATCTCGACGAGCCCATTTCGGGCACCGCCGCGACCGCGAGCACCTGGCTGCTGCTGGAACAGCCCGGCCCATGGGGCGCCAAGGCGCTCACATCGAGCCACCTGGATCCGGCAGTGGGCCGTGCGCTGGAGGCGGCCGCCCAGGGCACGGGCGTCCGCGTCGCGCTCATCCGCCGGCCCGGACGGCACGCGGACTGCGGCACGCCGTCGGAGCGGCAGGTGTACGCGGCCCACACCGTGCCCGGCGGCACCTGGCTGCACTCCGCCACGACCCGCGATACGCGGGAGCTGCTGGACCTCGACTTCGCCGCGCTCGGCCGGGGCGAGCACCGCACCTTCGACTCCGTGCTCGACGGCAGGCCGCACACGGGTGATCCGCTCGCGCTCGTCTGCACCAACGGCAAACGCGACCGCTGCTGCGCCCTGCTCGGCCGTCCGCTGGCCGCCGAACTCGCCGCCTCCGGGGTGGAGGGCGTGTGGGAGGTCACCCATCTGGGTGGTCATCGCTTCTCGCCGACCCTGCTCGTCCTGCCGTACGGGTACGCGTACGGCCGCGCGGAGGCCCATGCCGTCAAGGAGATCCTGCACAGCGCCCAGGAGGGACGGATCGTCACGGAGGGGTGCCGCGGGTGCTCCGCCTGGGAACGCCCGGGTCAGGCGGCGGAACTGGCCGTGCGCCGGGCCGTGCGCGAGGACGCGGCGGACGTGTTGAGCATCGTGCGGACGGAGGGCGCGGCGCCGCGCTGGGAGGTGACCGTCGCGCACACGGACGGGCGGCGCTGGCGGGTCGTGGTGGCCCAGGGCGCGTCCCTGCCGCCACGGCCGGAGACCTGCGGCACGTCGGTTCTCGGCTCGCCCGCGCGGATGGACGTGGTGGCGGTACGCGAAATGACGGCGACGGTGCTCGCGGGCTGACGCCGGTCCGGACGAGTCGGTCGCCGTACGTATTGATCAAGAGATCCACACCACATCCCCCTACGGCAGTCCGCACGCGTCCACGTACCGTCGTGGGTATGAGCCCCACGCCCCCCGCACGACGCCTGCGCCTCGGTCTGCCGAAGCGGGTGTTCTCGCAGGTGCTGCTGATGCAGGTGGCGATCGCCGCGGGGGTCGCGGTGCTCGCGACCGGGCTGTTTCTCGCGCCGCTGAGCGACCAGCTCGACAACGAGGCGATGCACCGCGCGCTGGCCATCGCGCAGACGACCGCCGAGCAGCCGCAGATCGCGGAGGACGTGCAGAACACCGCCCCGACCATCGACGGACCGGTTCAGACGGAGGCGGAGCGGATCCGCAAGGCCACCAACGCCGAGTACATCGTGGTGCTGGACTGGCGTGGGGTGCGGTGGTCGCACACGGACCTGAAGCAGATCGGCAGGACCGTCTCGACCGACCCCACCCAGGCGCTGGCCGGTCGGCAGGTCATGGAGATCGACAGCGGCACCCTGGGCCGCTCGGCGCGCGGCAAGGTGCCCCTGCGCGCCACCGACGGCCGGATCATCGGGGCCGTCTCGGTCGGCATCGCCTACGACAGCGTGCGCGCCCGGCTGCTCAGCGCCATACCGGGACTGCTCGCCTACGCCGGGGGCGCCCTGGCCGTCGGCGCGCTGGCCGCGTGGTTCGTCTCCCGGCGGGTCCAGCGGCAGACCCGCGACCTGGCCTTCTCCGACATCTCGGGGCTGCTGGCGGAGCGCGAGGCAATGCTCCACGGCATCCGGGAGGGCGTCGTCGCCCTGGACCGCACCGGCCGCATACGGCTCCTGAACGACGAGGCGCACCGCCTCCTGGGCATCGACGATCAAGCCATCGGCCAACCCCCCGACGAGGCCCTCGGCGCCGGGCGTACGGCCGACATCCTGGCCGGCCGGGTGACCGGCACCGACCTGCTCACCGTGCGCGGTCAGCGTGTCCTGGTCGCCAACCGGATGCCCACCGACGACGGCGGCGCCGTCGCCACCCTGCGCGACCGCACCGAGTTGGAGCAGCTCGGCCGGGAGCTCGACTCGACGCTCGGTCTGATCGACGCCCTGCGCGCGCAGGACCACGAACACGCCAACCGCATGCACACGCTCCTGGGGCTGCTCGAACTGGAGATGTTCGACGACGCCGTGGAGTTCGTCGGCGAGGTGGTCGGCGACCACCGGACCACCGCCGAGCAGGTCACCGAGAAGATCCACGACCCGCTGCTGGCCGCCCTGTTGGTCGGCAAGGCGACCGTCGCGGCCGAGCGGGGCGTCGCCCTCTGGGTCTCCGACCGGACCCGGCTGCCCGACCGGCTGATCGACCCCAGGGGCCTGGTCACCATCGTCGGCAACCTGGTGGACAACGCGCTCGACGCCGTCGCGGCCACTCCGCACGCACGCGTGGAGGTCGAGCTGCGCGCGGAGGGACGTACCGCCGTGCTCCGGGTGCGCGACACGGGGCCCGGGATCCCGGCCGAGAACCACGAGTTGATCTTCACCGACGGGTGGTCCACGAAGGAGCCGCCCGCGCACCGCAGGCGCGGGATCGGGCTCTCCATGGTGCGCAGGCTCGCCGAACGGCAGGGCGGGAGCGCGACGGTGGGCGCGGCGGACGGTGGCGGCGCGGAGTTCACCGTCGTCCTGCCGGAGGCGCTCGCCGAGCCGGAACCGGCCCTGACGGCAACCGCGGACACGTCCGCCGAGGAGGAGTCGCGATGATCGATGTCCTGGTCGTGGACGACGACACCAGGGTCGCGCAGGTCAACGCGGCCTACGTCGAGAAGGTGCCGGGCTTCCGCGTCGCCGGCGAGGCGCACAGCGCGGCCGAGGCCCTGCGCCAGATGGAGGCGCTGCCTCGGCTGGACCTGGTCCTCATGGACCACTACCTGCCCGACGAGACGGGCCTGGCGGTCGTCCAGGAGATGCGTCGGCGCGGCCACCAGACCGACGTGATCATGGTGACGGCGGCCCGGGACGTGACGACCGTGCAGGCGGCGATGCGGCACGGCGCGCTGCAGTACCTGGTCAAGCCGTTCGCCTTCGCGGGCCTGCGCGCCAAGCTGGAGGCGTACGCGGAACTGCGCCGCACGCTCGACGGCGGCGGCGAGGCGGAACAGGCCGAGGTGGACCGCATCTTCGGTGCGCTGTCGGCGCCTTCGGAGCCGGGGCTGCCCAAAGGGCACTCCCCGAACACGGCGGAGCTGGTGCGCCGGTCCCTGATGAACGCCGAAGGGCCGCTGTCCGCCCAGGAGATCGCCGACCGGACCGGGGTGAGCCGGCAGACCGCCCAGCGCTATCTGAAGCTCCTGGAGCGCACGGGACGGGCCAGGCTCACACTCAAGTACGGCGACGCGGGCCGCCCGGAACACCGTTACGTGTGGGCGGCCCGCGCCTAGGGCACGGTCGGGTGGGGGCGGGGGAAGGGACCGTGCCCCCCTTACATACGGATGTCAGCCCGTCGCCTTCTCCACGAACTCCGTAGTGAATGTCTTTGCGAGATCCACCTTGGCGTTCTTGATGTTCGGGTTGAACGCCTTGAGGACCTTCTCGACGGTCTCCGGGCCGTTCTCGGGCATCACGCCGTCGTCGGTGAACATGGGCAGCGTGCTCTGGATGGCCTTCGCGTACAGGACGCTGTTGCCCTGCGAGTAGTCGGCGGGCATCTTGTCGGCGATCTGGGAAGCGCTGTGTGTGGACATCCACTTGAGCGTCTTGACGAATGCGTTGACCATCTTCTGGACCGTGTCCTTGTGACCGTTCACCCAGTCCGTCTGCATGTACAGACTTGACGACGGGTACGGTCCGCCGAGCGCCTCCTGGGACCCCTCGGGCGTCCGCATGTCGATGAGGACCTTGCCGACCTTCTTGTCCAGGATCGTGGCGACGGTCGGGTCGGTCGTCATGCCGGCGTCGATGGAGCCCTGCTGGAGCGCCGCGATGAAGGTCGGCCCCGCGCCGACGGCGACCGGGGTGAAGTCGCTGACCTTCACGCCGTTCTTGACGGCGAGGTACTTGCTGAGGAAGTCGGTCGAGGAGCCGAGACCGGTGACGCCGAGCTTCTTCCCCTTGAAGTCCTTGGGCGAACTGATGTCGTCCGCCGCCTTGTTGGAGACGATCTCGACCTCGCCGGGCGCGTGCGAGAACTGCACGACGGACTCGACGGCCTTGCCCTTGGTCTGGAGGTCGAGGGTGTGGTCGTAGAAGCCGACGGCCCCCTGCACCTGGCCGGAGACGAGCGCGGTCTCGGCCTGCACGCCGGCCGGCTCGCTCAGCAGCTCCACGTCGAGGCCCTCGGCGTCGAAGTAGCCGAGCCGCTGGGTGAGCATCGCGGGCAGGTAGATGACCTTGTCGAGGCCGCCGACCATGATCTTGACCTTCGTACCCTTGCCGTCTCCCTTGCTCCCGGAGCCGGTGGAGGCGGTGCTGGAGGCGTCATCGGCGCAGGCGGTGAGGGAGGAGAGGGCGAGCAGGCCGGCGGCGGCCAGGGCGGCGTATCTGGCGGGTGTGCGCATGAGGGTTCACGTCCTTGTGAGGGGGCGGTGCGAGGGAGGCAGCTGCGGGGAGAGGCGTGCTGCGGGGCGGGCCGCTGGGGCAGCGGGGCGTGCCGGGAACAGCGGGGCGGGCCGCGGGGTCAGCTGTCGGAGCCGGTCGGCTTCCAGCGGAAGATGCGGCGCTCGGCGAAGGTGAGCAGCCCTTCGGCGACGAGGGCGACGACGGCGAGGATGACCATCGCGGCGTACACACCGGCCGCGTTGAAGGTGCCCTGAGACTGTGCGACGAGCAGGCCGATGCCCTTGGTGGCGCCGATGTACTCGCCGACGATGGCGCCGATCAGAGCGAAGCCGAAGCTCACATGGAGGCTGGTGAAGATCCACGAGGTGGCGGACGGGATGACGACCTGGAGCGTCACCCTGCGGTCGCTCGCGCCGAGGATGCGGGCGTTGGCGACCAGGTTGCGGTCGACCTCGCGGGCGCCCTGGAAGGCGTTGAAGAACACCGGGAAGAACACCAGGACGACGGCGGAGGCGACCTTGGAGGCCGGCCCGAGGCCGAACCAGATCACGAAGATGGGCGCCAGGACGATCCTGGGGATCGAGTTGAGCACCTTGATGTATGGACCAAGGACATCGGCGAGGAAGGTGATCCGCCCGAGGGCGATACCGCACACGACACCGGCGGCCACACCGATGACCCAGCCGAGCAGTGCCTCGTAGAGCGTGTACCAGATCTGTTCGCCCAGGGATCCGAGTGCGGTGCCGTGCGTCAGCCAGGTGTAGATCTGGTCCCAGATCTTCGAGGGCATCGAGAAGTTGAACGGATCGATGGCCTTGGTCCGGGCGAGCAGCTCCCACAGGCCGAGGACGGCGACCAGGAGCAGCGCCCGGAAGACCGCGACGACGATCTTGCGTCTACGGGCGGCACGCGCGCGTGAGTGCGCGCGGTCGGGCGGCGTCTTCACCGTGTCGACCACCGGCGTGCTGAGAATGTCAGGCGACATGAGCGGCACCCCTCTCGCGGGTGATGCGGACCTCTTCGCCGAGGGACTCCCAGATCTCGCGGTAGATCTCGATGAACCGCGACTCCAGACGCACCGACTCGACCTTGCGTGGGCGCGGCAGGTCGATGTCGTAGACCTGCTTGACGGTGGCGGGTCCGGCGGTCATCACGACGACCTTGTCGGCCAGCGCGATGGACTCCTCCAGGTCGTGGGTGACGAAGACGACGGAGGCGCGGGTGCCCTCCCACAGCTCCAGCAGTTCGTCCGACATCAGGGCCCTGGTCTGCACGTCGAGCGCCGAGAACGGCTCGTCCATCAGCAGGATCTCGGGGTCGTTGACGAAGGTCGCGGCGAGCGCGACGCGCTTGCGCATACCGCCGGAGAGCTGGTGGGGATAGCGGTCCTCGAACGCGCTGAGCCCGACCCGGGCCAGCCATTCGCGGGCCTTCTCCTTCGCCTCCGCCTTGGGCACTCCGCGGAAACGCGGTCCTGCCATGACGTTGGACAGGACCGTGCGCCAGGGGAAGGTGGCGTCCTGCTGGAAGACGAAGCCGACCTTGTCACCGACGCCGCGCACCGGCTCCCCGGCGACGAGCACTTCGCCTTCGGTGGGCTCCTCCAACCCGCTGACCAGGGTCAACGTGGTCGACTTGCCGCAGCCCGTGGGGCCGACGACCGCCACGAACTCGCCACGCCCGACCGTGAGATCGAGGCCGTTGACGGCCGTGTGCAGTCCCCCTGACGGGGTCCGGAACGTCTTGCTCGCGCCCCGCAGCTCGATGGCGGGGCTGGTGTCTGGGCTCATGGCCCGGGACGGTAGGTGTGGCGCGGACCACAGCATCAGCCTTGTGGGCACATGCCGTTCTTTTGCTTCCTGTGGCCTGTTGTGCTCGTTTTGCTCGCGCTACAACAGCGGAGCCGAAACATGGGCTTAACGCCCGCCTGGCCTTGACAGAAAGAGGCCCGATGATTGACGTCCTGGTCGTGGACGACGACTTCCGCGTTGCCGAGATCAACGCCAAGTACGTGGGAAAGGTTCCCGGTTTCCGGGTCGCCGCCCGCGCACACAGTGCCGCCCAGGCCCTGGCCAGCGTGCAGCGGGGGACCATCGACCTGGTCCTTCTCGACCACTATCTCCCCGACCAGACGGGCCTCGAACTCGTCCACCGCATGCGCGAACAGGGGCACGGCACCGACGTCATCATGATCACCGCGGCCGGTGACGTGACGACCGTGCAGGCAGCGATGCGCCTGGGCGCCCTGCACTATCTGGTCAAGCCGTTCACCTTCGCCGCCCTGCGCACCCGCCTCGACTCGTACGCCGCCCTGCGCCGCACCGTCGACCGCGTCGGCGGCCGGGGCGTGGCCGGTCAGGAGCAGGTCGACCGCATCTTCGGCGCCCTGCGCACCTCACCGGTGCCGTCCTCGCCCGGCCTGCCCAGCGGCCACTCGGAGCCGACGACGGACCTGATCTGCCGCGTCCTCCACCACGCCGTCCGCCCCCTCTCGGCCCACGAGGTAGCCACCGAGACGGGCCTGAGCCGCTCCACCGCCCAGCGCTACCTCCGCCACCTCGAACAGGCCGGCCGCCTCCGCCTCACCCTCAAATACGGCGACACGGGCCGCCCGGAGCACCTGTACGCGTGGGTGGCGCCGTAGCCCGCGGTCCGGATCGGCATAGGGCTCGGCAGCGTCCTGAAGGGGCGCGGGGAACTGCGCGACAAGCCACGACGGCGCCGCGAACCAGTGGCGGCCTGCCGCGAGCGCTTCCGGCAGAGAAGCCGACGGCACCGAACCGAAGCGCCCTTCACCCGACCTGCTCAAACGGCCCCCGCACCCGTGAGCGACCGCACCTCCGTCTCCGCATGCTTGGCCTCGTCCGGGACCTCGGCCGAGGTGACCGTGCCGAGCCAGCCGGCGAGGAAGCCGAGCGGGATCGAGACGAGGCCGGGGTTCTGCAGGGGGAAGTACTGGAAGTCGACGCCGGGGAACAGGGATTCGGGGCTGCCGGACACCACCGGGGACAGCAGCACGAGCAGGAGTGACGGGACGAGACCGCCGTATACGGCCCACACGGCGCCGCGTGTGGTGAAGCCGCGCCAGAACAGGGAGTAGAGCAGCACCGGGAGATTCGCGGAGGCGGCGACGGCGAAGGCGAGGCCCACCAGGAAGGCGACGTTGAGGTCGCGGGCGAGCAGGCCGAGGGCGATCGCCACGACGCCGATGCCCGCGGCGGCGATCCGCGCCACGGCCACCTCGCTGTACGGCTTGGCGTGCTTGCGCCGCAGGGACGCGTACAGGTCGTGGGCCACGGACGCGGAGGAGGCGAGCGTGATGCCGGCGACCACCGCGAGGATCGTGGCGAAGGCGATGGCGGCCACGATCGCGAAGAGAACCGTTCCGCCTGTGGAGTTGGCGCCGCCGCCCAGATCGAGCGCCAGCAGGGGGACCGCCGTGTTGCCGGCCGCGTTCGATCCACGTACCGCATCAGGTCCCACGATCGCCGCCGCGCCGAAGCCGAGGACGATCGTCATCAGGTAGAAGCCGCCGATCAGTCCGATCGCCCAAAGGACCGAACGACGCGCCGCCTTGGCCGTCGGGACGGTGTAGAAGCGGGACAGGATGTGCGGCAGGCCGGCCGTGCCCAGCACCAGCGCGAGGCCGAGGCTGATGAAGTCGAAGCGGGCCGTCCAGTCCCCGCCGTACTTCAGCCCCGGTACCAGGAACGCGTTTCCGTGCCCGCTGCGTTCGGCCGCGGTCAGCAGCAGTCGGTCGAAGTCGCCGTGGAATCGCAGCAGCACCAGCACGGTCAGCGCGACCGTACCGCTGAGCAGCAGTACCGCCTTGACGATCTGGATCCAGGTGGTGGCCCGCATCCCTCCCAACGACACATAGATCACCATGAGCGCGCCGACGCCGATCACGGTCCAGGCGCGCGCCGCCGCGCTCGTCCCGCCGAGCAGCAGCGAGACCAGGCTGCCCGCGCCCACCATCTGCGCCACCAGGTACAGAACGGACACGGTGACCGAGGAAGTTCCCGACGCGATCCGGACCGGCCGCTCGCTCATCCGTGCCGCGATGACGTCCGCGAGCGTGAAACGCCCGCAGTTGCGCACCAGTTCGGCGACGAGGAACAGCACCACCAGCCAGGCCACGAGGAAGCCGACCACGTACAGGAGCCCGTCGTAGCCGAACAGCGCGATGAGCCCCGTGACGCCCAGGAAGGAAGCGGCCGACATGTAGTCGCCCGCGATGGCAAAACCATTTTCCATGGGCGAGAACAGCCGCCCGCCCGCGTAGAACTCCTCCGCGGAACCGCGCCTGTTGCGGCTCACCCACGTCGTGATCGCCAGGGTGACGGCGACGAACGCGCTGAACAGCAGCAACGCCAGCGTCTGGTGATTGCCCGTCACGACCTACCACCCCGGACGCCGCGGGTCAGTTCCTGGGTGTCCCAGCGCAGTTCGAGCGCGGCACGGTCTCTGCGCAGCCGCGCGTGGCGGGCGTAGGCCCAGGCGAGCAGGAAGGTGGTCAGGAACTGTCCGAGCCCCGCGACCATGGCCACGTTCACCGCTCCCGCCACCGGCCGCGCCATCAGCCCCGGCGCGGTCGTCGCGGTCACCACGTACCCCACGTACCAGGTGAAGAAGGCGGCGAAGCCCGGCACGACGAACCTCCGGTACCGGCTGCGCACCTCCTGGAAGGCCGCGCTGCGCTGCACCTCGAGGTAGACGTCGGCCGCGGCGATCCGTTCCTCCGTGCCCGTCCTGCGCTGCGCCACGACCGCGGGAGCGGGCACCGGCTCCGGTGCGCCGACACCGGCCGACTCGCCCCAGCCGGAGGCCAGCGCGTCGTACCACGGGTCGTCGTACCTCACCGCTTCGGGTGCTGGTGCCGGGGCACTGCCCTCGTGGTGCCCGGCCGAACTCTCGGGACCACCCCCGCCTCCGCGGGGACGACCGTTGCTTGACTGCATGCCCAAGCATGGACAGAACGGGAAGATCCCTGACTCTTCTTCGCCACCGGCTTCACCCCATCAGGTGACTAACCCGCTGGTGGCCGCACAAGCCCTTTGCCGTACGCGTAACGCACGGCCTGGGCGCGGTCCTTGAGGCCCGTCTTGGCGAAGAGGTTGTTGATGTGGGTCTTCACGGTCGCCGTGGACACGTGCAGCCGGCGGGCGATCTCCTGGTTGCTGAGGCCGTCCGCGATCAGCACCAGCACCTCGGTCTCCCGCGCGGTGAGCCCGTCCGGCGGCTCGCCGGGCCCCTCGACCGGCTGCGGCTCGGGCTCGGAGAGCCGCTCCAGCAGCCGCCGTTGGATGCTCGGCGACAGCCCCGCGTCCCCGGACAGCACGTTGTGCACCGCCCGGACGATCTCGTCGCCTCCGGCGTCCTTGGTGAGATAGCCGCGCGCTCCCGCACGCAGTGCCGGGAACAGGGACTCGTCGTCCGCGAACGTCGTGAGCACCACGACCTGCGTCCCGGGGTGCTCCGCACGGATGCGCCGGGTGGCCTCCACCCCGTCGCAGCGCGGCATGCGCAGGTCCATCAGCACCACGTCCGGGGCGAGTTCGGCGACGAGCTTCACCGCCTCGTCCCCGTCCCCTGCGGCTCCGACGACCTCGATCCCCGGCAGCAGGCCCAGCAGCATCACGATGCCCTCACGGACGACGGTCTGATCGTCCGCGACCACCACCCGCGCGACCCGCTTCTCCGCCCCTTCCGTCATACGGGCACCTTCAGCGTCACCACGAACCCCTCCTCGTCCGGCTCCGCCCGCAGCGAGCCGCCCAGCAGCTCGGCACGCTCGCGCATGCCCAGCAGACCGTATCCGCTGCCCGCGCCCGCGAGTTCACCCGGCGAACCGCCGAAGTCCTTCACGTCCAGCGTCACTTGGTGCGCCCCGTAGTCGAGCCGGACCCGCACCTTGGCCCCGGGCGCGTGCTTGCGGACGTTCGTCAGGGCCTCCTGCGCGACCCTGCGCACCGCCTGCGACGCCTCGGCAGGCAACTGTCTGCGCTCACCCGTAATGGTGACCTCGGCCCCGGCCGTCACCCCGACCAGCTGTCCCAGGAAGTCCTCCAGCGGCGTCATCTCGCCACGCAGCGCGGACAACGCCTGCCGCGTCTCCTCGAGACCGTCACGGGCCATGCCCCGGGCGGCCACGACCCGGTCGAGGATCTGCTCCCGGTCGGCTCCCCGCTCGATCAGCAGCCGCGCCGCCTCAAGGTGCACCAGCTGCGCCGAGAGGCTGTGCGCCAGTACGTCGTGGATCTCCCGTGCGATCCGGGCCCGCTCCCCCAGTGCCGCCGACTCGGCCTCCGCAGCCCGGGCGGCCCGCTCCTGAGCGAGCAGCCGCTGGGCATTGCCCCGGGCCTCGGCGTCCAGCCGCAGGGTGTAGCCGGCGAGACCGAGACCGACGCACGTGACGACAGTCGTCAGATGGTTGTCGTTGTTGATGACCCCGTAGAGGGTCAGCGCCAGTCCCGCAGCCGGCACTCCCACCCTCAGGGGCAGCCGCTCCAGGCCGGCGACCGCGCAACCGCACCACAGGACGAGACCGAGCGTCCGGAAGCCGGAAGCCTGGGCGACGACCCCGACGCCCTGCAGCAGCGAGAGCGCCACCAGAGACGGCACCATCCTGTGTTGGAGCGTCGTCCGGTACAGGAGCCAGGCCAGCCCGGCCGCGACGACCACCACTCCGACGCCCGCGGCCACGGCCCAGCCGTGCTCATGGCTGCTGGTGAACGCGCCCCACAGCAGGATGCCGAGGACGAGCCCCCGCACGACCCAGGCGAGCAGTCGCCTGGGCCGGGAGAGCCCGTTGCGCCCGAGAGCCTCCGGCGAGGGCCAGCTCGACCAGGAGTTCCGTGTCACACGCGCTCCTTCCGCGCGGGCCGGACCATGCGGTCACCGTACGCCGTGGCCACACCCGCCGTCGGGGCGAACGACTGGGCCCGCCATACCAGGATCCCGGAGCGGACCAGGAGAGTGGCCGCGAGGGCGAGAAGCAGGGCGGAGCTGTTCTGGTGCACGCCGAGGGCGGCGCCCAGCGCGAAGAGGCCGACGCGCAGGGCGATGCCGATGACCCAGACGGTCCCGCTCGCCTTGGTGCTCTTGCTCCACACGGCACCGTCCGGCTCCGCCCATATGCGGGTGGTCCAGGCCCAGCCGGCTCCGGTGGCGAGGCCCACGAGCAGCTCGACGGAGAGCAGGGCGAGCGATTCCGTGCGGTGGTGGGCGTCGACTATGCCGGGTTGGCGCAGCGCCACGACGGCCAGCACCACCGGCACCAGCCACCAGCGCCTCCCGGCGCCGACCTGCTGTGCGCGGAACTGTCGCGCGATCACGAGACAGACGACGGCCACGATCACCAGCGTGTTGACCAGCCCGGACATCAGTGCCTCCGTGAGCGAGAAGACGATTCCGGCAGCGAGCGCCGCCGACGTCTTCGAAGCTACGGAAATCCATGGGCCGGCAGATCGGAGCCGGGGTGGATCGCAGGTGGATCCTCGCCCCCGGCCGACTCCACCCACGGGTGGAGCCCCGGCGCCGCGAGGCCCCGGCGCCGCGAGGCCGCGAGGCCGCGAGGCCGCGAGGCCGCGAGGCCGCGAGGCCGCGAGGCCGCGAGGCCGCGAGGCCGCGAGGCCGCGAGGCCGCGAGGCCGCGA
>NZ_JBSFXO010000003.1:0-124857 GCF_053595415.1 Streptomyces sp. NPDC002499 | reverse complement strand
AGGGGACGGTTGCAGGTACGTCCCGCCTGCGCGGCTGCCACCCCAGACCGGCCGGACGCGGGAGCCCTGCACAGCAGCACCATCGGTCAGCGACGGCGCCTCGACCGTGCCAAACCCCCCTGGCCCTGGCTGGAGCCGCCGGCTCCAGCGTGGATGAGGTGACGCCGAGTCACCCCACGCCGCCGACCCGACACCGCCCCACTCCCCCGCCAAAGCCCAGCGCAGCGGCTACGCGTCGATGCGTGACCGGTCCAGCGTCGCCGCCGAGCTGGAGATGAACTCCTTGCGCGGGGCCACGTCGTTGCCCATCAACAGGTCGAAGACCGTCTCGGCGGAGTCCAGGTCGGAGAGGTTGATCCGGCGCAGGGTGCGGTGGCGGGGGTCCATCGTCGTCTCGGCCAGCTGGTCGGCGTCCATCTCACCGAGACCCTTGTAGCGCTGGATGGAGTCCTTGTGCCGGACGCCCTTGCTCTGGAACTCCAGGAGCTTGTCGCGCAGCTCACGGTCCGAGTAGGTGTAGACGTATTTGTCCTGGCCCTTCTTCGGCTGGACGAGCTCGATGCGGTGCAGCGGCGGCACCGCCGCGAAGACCCGGCCCGCCTCGACCATGGGCCGCATGTAGCGGTGGAACAGCGTCAGCAGCAGGGTGCGGATGTGGGAGCCGTCCACATCGGCATCGGTCATCATGATGATCTTGCCGTAGCGGGCCGCGTCGATGTCGAAGGTACGGCCCGAGCCGGCTCCTATGACCTGGATGATCGCGCCGCACTCGGCGTTCTTGAGCATGTCGGTCACGGACGACTTCTGGACGTTGAGGATCTTGCCGCGGATCGGCAGCAGCGCCTGGAACTCGGAGTTCCGGGCGAGCTTCGCGGTGCCGAGCGCGGAGTCCCCCTCGACGATGAACAACTCGCTGCGGTCCACGTCGTCGCTGCGGCAGTCCGCGAGCTTCGCGGGCAGGGACGAGGACTCCAGAGCCGTCTTGCGACGCTGTGCGTCCTTGTGCTGGCGGGCCGCGATACGCGTGCGTGCAGCGGCGACCGCCTTCTCCATGACGACCCGGGCCTGTGCGGCCGCGTCGCGCTTGGTGGTGGTCAGGAAGTCCCTGAGCTCCTTGGAGACGACGGTGGTCACGATCCGGCGGGCCGCCGAGGTGCCGAGCACCTCCTTGGTCTGCCCCTCGAACTGCGGCTCGGCGAGTCGGACGGTCACGACGGCGGTGAGACCTTCGAGGGCGTCGTCCTTGACGATGTCGTCCTCGGCCACGCGCAGCAGCTTCTTGGCGCGCAGCACCTCGTTCATCGTCTTCGTGATCGCCTGCTCGAAGCCCGCGACGTGGGTGCCGCCCTTGGGCGTGGCGATGATGTTGACGAACGACCTGAGCGTGGTGTCGTAGCCCGTTCCCCAGCGCAGCGCGATGTCCACGCCGAGCTCACGCGTGACCTCGGTGGGCGTCATCTGGCCGTGGTCGTCGAGGACCGGGACGGTCTCCTTGAAGGTGCCCTGGCCGGTGAGGCGCAGCACGTCGTTGACGGGCTTGTCGGTGGCCAGGTACTCGCAGAACTCGCTGATGCCGCCGTCGAAGCGGAAGGACTCCTCGCCCTTGCTGCCGCCCTCGCCGAGACCCAGTTCGTCACGGACGACGATGGTCAGGCCGGGCACCAGGAAGGCGGTCTGGCGGGCGCGCTGGTGCAGCGTGTCCAGGGAGACCTTGGCGTCCTTGAGGAAGATCTGGCGGTCGGCCCAGTAGCGCACGCGCGTGCCGGTCCGGTTCTTGGGCACCTTCTTAGTCTTGCGCAGTCCGCTGGCGGCCTCGAACTTGGCGTCGGGGCCGTTGCCGGCGAAGGCGCCGGGCACACCGCGCCGGAAGCTGATGGCGTGGGTGTGGCCGCTGCGGTCCACCTCCACGTCCAGCCTGGCGGACAGCGCGTTCACCACGGATGCGCCGACGCCGTGCAGACCGCCGGAGGCGGCGTACGAGCCACCGCCGAACTTGCCGCCGGCGTGCAGCTTGGTCATGACGACCTCGATGCCGGACAGACCGGTCTTGGGCTCGACGTCGACCGGGATGCCCCGGCCGTTGTCCCGCACCTCGACGGAGCCGTCGTCGTGGAGGATCACGTCGATGTGGTCGCCGTAGCCCCCGAGGGCCTCGTCCACCGCGTTGTCGATGATCTCCCACAGACAGTGCAGCAGACCTCGGCTGTCGGTGGAGCCGATGTACATGCCCGGGCGCTTGCGCACGGCCTCGAGTCCTTCGAGGACGAGCAGGTGCCGCGCGGTGTAGTTGGAACCGTCCCGGTCTGCTGCCAGCAGCGCTGTGGACGGCACGGACGTCTCGGCGGTCACGCGGTTCGCTCCTCGCTGAATTTCAAGTGGGGCCCTTTGGGGTAAGGGCGCGGCTTCGGTCGCCGCCAAGAGGGTACCCAGGCCTGGTAGAGCCGTTGTAACGCCACCCTCGTCTGAGTTCACACTAGTCCAGAGTCGCATGAGTGTTCGATCCCTCGATGGAGTGAAGTACATATCACGTTCCCTTCGGGGCATGAACCATTTAGGCTCCGGGCACGTCCTCAAGAACAACCGGCAACCCAGCCGGGAGGACAGACATTGACAGACCGCGCGAACCCGTAAGACACAGAGACACGCAATACGGCACATTCGCCGCCAACCGGCAGCAGACAGCCGGCCTCGAAAGATTTTTTCGAGGGAAAGCCCCGAGCGGGAACGTTTTGGGGCTGGTTGGATGTTGACCCTGGTACGACAGCTCGTCGAGCTAGAGAAGAGGCGACGTGACTACTGTTCTGACCCCCGCGAGCCCGCTGACGGCCGCTGACCGCTGCGACCGCTGCGGCGCCCAGGCGTACGTACGCGTGGTCCTGCTCAGCGGCGGTGAACTGCTCTTCTGCGCCCACCACGGACGCAAGTTCGAGCCGGAACTCAAGAAGATCGCCGCTGAGATACAGGACGAGACGGAGCGGCTGACGGCTGTGCCGGCAACCTCCAACGAAGAAGAGCGCTGACAACTCGCGTCAACGACGAGCCAGCTCCGGCACAGGCCGGTCGACGGGCGGCGTGGCCCCTTTCACAGGGGCCACGCCGCCCGCGCTCTTTGGCGAGAAAGCCCTCAGCCGCCGTCAGCGGCCCGCCCTGGGCCCGCTGACCCGGCGCCCCCTCCCAGCCCTTCCAGGGCCCTTACGGCGGCGGACACGCGTGTGTAGACGCCAGGACTGCCCGCACGGCCGCAGCCGCTCCCCCAGGACACCAGTCCGATGAGCTTCCCCTGGGCGACAAGCGGCCCTCCGCTGTCCCCCTGACAGGCGTCCCGGCCGCCCGTCGTCTCACCGGCGCACAGCATGGTGTCGGCCGCGTAGGCCCCGTCCAAACTGCCTGGATAGGCCCGCTCGCACTGGGCGTCCGCCAGCACGTGCACGCGTGCGGCCCGCAGACTGCGCGCGTAGTCGCCGCCCCCCGTGAGATCCCCCCAGCCGTAGACGACCGCACTCATACCCGGCGCGTAGGCGGAATCGCCGTCCGCCGCCATCCTGACCACCGAACTCCGGGGAAGGGATTCGGCGAGGGTGAGCACGGCGAAGTCCCCCGCGTTGCTGCCGCTGTCGTAGTCCGGATTCACCCAGGTGTCGCGCACCGCGATCTCCCGCCCCTGGTTCGACAGCAGATCCGTACGACCGGTGATGACCTTGAGGTCGCGCACCCTGTTCGGCGGCGCCCCGAGCACGTCGTCGCCGAGACAGTGGGCCGCGGTCAGCACGGTCGTGGGACCGACCGCCACTCCGCCGCAGAACTGCCCCGCGCGGGTACCCCCGAACCGGTCACGGCTGGACAGTGCCACCGTCCACGGACTCTCGGAGATGTCGACCGGGAACCCTCCTACGACGATGTCGTCGGCGGCCACCGGAGCCGCCGACAGCAGTGATATTGCGGTCGCCGCGGCCGCAAGGACCAACGGCCGGGCGAGGGCCCGGACAAAAGGACGGCGCATGCACGTTCCTCACTCTGGGATGGTCACGAGACACCCAGAGTGATCCAGCCCACCGCGCACCGCACCCGCGCGACAACGCGCGAAGGCCCGGCTCCCTCACGGGAGACCGGGCCTTCGATGTCGTACGACCGCGACTTAGTCGAGGTAGTCGCGCAGCACCTGCGAGCGCGACGGGTGGCGCAGTTTCGACATCGTCTTGGACTCGATCTGGCGGATGCGCTCGCGCGTGACGCCGTAGACCTTGCCGATCTCGTCGAGGGTCTTCGGCTGACCGTCGGTGAGACCGAAGCGCATGGAGACGACGCCCGCCTCGCGCTCCGAGAGGGTGTCCAGGACGGAGTGCAGCTGCTCCTGGAGGAGCGTGAAGCTGACCGCGTCGGCCGGAACGACGGCCTCGGAGTCCTCGATGAGGTCGCCGAACTCGCTGTCGCCGTCCTCACCCAGGGGGGTGTGGAGGGAGATGGGCTCGCGGCCGTACTTCTGGACCTCGATGACCTTCTCGGGGGTCATGTCGAGTTCCTTGGCCAGCTCCTCCGGGGTGGGCTCGCGGCCCAGGTCCTGGAGCATCTGGCGCTGCACGCGCGCGAGCTTGTTGATGACCTCGACCATGTGCACCGGGATACGGATGGTGCGGGCCTGGTCGGCCATCGCGCGGGTGATCGCCTGACGGATCCACCAGGTGGCGTACGTGGAGAACTTGTAGCCCTTGGTGTAGTCGAACTTCTCGACCGCGCGGATCAGACCGAGGTTGCCCTCCTGGATGAGGTCCAGGAAGAGCATGCCGCGGCCGGTGTAGCGCTTGGCCAGGGAGACCACCAGGCGGAGGTTGGCCTCCAGGAGGTGGTTCTTGGCGCGGCGGCCGTCCTCGGCGATGATCTCCAGCTCACGCTTGAGCTTGGGGGCGAGCTTGTCGGCGTTGGCCAGCTTGTCCTCGGCGAACAGACCGGCCTCGATGCGCTTGGCGAGCTCGACCTCCTGCTCGGCGTTGAGCAGCGGGACCTTGCCGATCTGCTTGAGGTAGTCCTTGACCGGGTCGGCGGTGGCACCGGCGGCGGCGACCTGCTGCGCCGGCGCGTCGTCCTCGTCCTCGTCGGAGAGCACGAAGCCCGCGCTCTCGGCGCCCTCGGGCTCGTCGCCGGTCTTCGGCGTCTCCTCGAGTGCTTCCTCTTCGGTGGCCTCGGCGTCGTCCTTCTTGGCACCGGTCTTCTTCGCCGCCGCGGGTGCTGCCTTCTTGGCGACGGTCTTCTTCGCGGCCGCCGTCGTCTTCTTGGCGGTCGTCTTCTTGGCAGCGGCCTTGGGGGCGGAGTCGTCCTCGACGGACGGGTCCGCGACGGGCGCCGCCGGCGTGGCGGTGGCGGTGGCCTTCTTGGCGGTCGCCGTCTTCGCCGCGACCGTCTTGGTGGCGGTGCGCTTGGCCGGACTCTTCGCTGCGACGCTCTTTCGTGTGCGCTTGGGCTCCGCGGCACTGACCATCAGCGTCACACCCTCTTCCTCGAGGATCTGGTTGAGGCTGCGCAGTACGTTCTTCCACTGAGTGGCCGGAATCTGGTCAGCTTCGAAGGCCCGACGCACATCGTCGCCGGCGATCTGCCCCTCAGCCTTTCCCCGCTCAATGAGAGCCATGACAGAGACGGACTCGGCGATCTCCGGCGGGAGCGTACGGGATGTGCTGGCCGACACGAACAACCTCTCGGAACGTTGGAAAACGGCTTCCGGCCCCGTCCATGACGGACAGGAGCCGACCACCGGCTTGGGGATTGGGCCGACGGCGCGGGCGGGGGCCGGGGAGATACACAGCGCCTGGAACGGCGTCCGTATTCCCTCCTCGGCAGTCACCTCTTAGGTCATCGTGCTGTTCCCGCGAGCGTTACGCCCAATCTGCGTGGCCCGAGTCACACCCCGTAAGCACTCAAAAACGGCCAGACACGGGCAGAGGAGGTCACGTATGCCCCCGATCGGGGCTTCCGTGACACTCGGACGACCGTGTCGCACCGTCGGACCCCGCGGGATCCGGGGATCGCGCGGGGTCCGACGGAAGACGGTTCGACGGCCGAGCGATGCCCAGGAGGGGGAGGCATCCCCCGGCCGCGCCGCCCTCGGACCGCGGTCAGTGCTCGCGCGGCGCCGGCACCACGCGCTCCACCTCGGGGTGGACGGTCAGCAGTTGACGCATGGCCGCCTCGGCGCCCCCGCCGTCGCCCGTGGCGAGCGCGTCGGCGATCCGGCCGTGATACGCCAGCGACGCCTCGGTCGGCCGGTCACAGCCCGTGACGGGGTTGCCGGAGACCTGAAGGGCGGCCGACACGATCCCGGAGAGGTGCTCCAGCATGCGGTTCCCGGAGACCTGGATGAGCAGGGAGTGGAATTCGGCGTCCGCGCGGGAGAACGTCAGCGCGTCGCCCTGCGCCATCGCGTGCCCCATGATCTCGACCATGTCGGTGAGCCGCTGCTGGACGTCCTCGCGCCCGTGCCCGGCGGCGAGGCGGGCGGCCAGCGGCTCGATCGTCCAGCGCAGCTCGCTCAGCTCGCGGCGCTGGTCGTCGCGCTGCGGTCCGAAGGCCCGCCACTCGATGATGTCCGGGTCGAGGAGGTTCCAGTCGCTGACGGGACGCACGCGCGTGCCGACGTTCGGCCGGGCGCTGACCAGGCCCTTGGCCTCAAGGACACGGAGCGACTCGCGGACGACGGTACGGGAGACCTCGAAGCGCTGGCCGATCTCCTCGGGCACCAGTGGGCGGTCGGCGCCCAGGTCGCCGGAGACGATCATCTGCCCCAGCTGCTGGACGAGTTGGCCGTGCAGCCCGCGTCCGCGGCTGCCCGCGGCACGCCGGCCCACGCGGCCCAGCTCCTGGTGGTCCGCACCGTCCCAGACGGAGGTGTTGACCCGGTCGGCGACAGGGGCCTCGGCATAGGGGTAGCGGTCGAGTTCGCCCGGGCCGGCGAGGCCGGAGTCTGCGGAGCGGGCGGCGGTCATCATGGTGTGCGCAAGGGTACTCACGGATCCTTTGTCGGCTCTCTCCCCAACTCCCTTGAGGTCTTTGGTGAAAAGCACACGAAAGGGTGATCGCTCACCCCGTCGCAATTGACGCCTTATCGGAAAGAAATGGGCTTTCCCCGGGGAGTTGTGCGCAAGGTGCGTCGGAAGAGCGCGGACGGTCGTCATCGAACCCTGCTGCGCAGGGTCGTGAGCAGATACGCGCAGAGCAGCGCGGTCAGCGACAACGTGAGTGCGCCGCCCACGGGTTGACCGACCACGCGCGCCATGGCGGACAGATAGCGCTCTCCACCGAAGGGCCACTGCAGCAGGAGCACCTCGCGCAGCCGCAACGGAAGTCCGGCCGCCATCCGCACAGACGGTCCCGCCAAGGCCTTGTGTACGAGCGGTACGACGAGGACCGGCACCGCGACCACCGCCGCGAGCCCCGCCGTGGTGGACCGGAAGACCCCGGCGGCCAGCACTCCGGCCCAGGAACAGCCCACCACGAGCCCGATCCAACTCGCGCTCAGTGGCAGCCAGTCGGCGGGAACTTGTGCGAGCTCCCGTCCGTAGACGAGATAGAGCACTTCGGCGTCGCAGCCGACCGTGAGGAAGGCCAGCATCAGCGCGGTGGCCGCGGCGACGAGGAGTTTCGCGGCGAGCAGCCCCAGCCGGCGGGGCACGGTGCCGCGGTCCGCCGCCAGGGCGGGGTGGCGGAACTCGTCGCCGAAGGCCAGCGCGCCGAGCAGTCCCGCACCGAGCGCGGCGGGCGGCAGCGGCAACTCCCTCGGCCACGCGGCCAGCAGGCGCGACTGCGGGGTGTGGCCGATCCGCGCCAGGAGCACGGCGGTGAGAGCGGACACGACGAGCACGGCGGCGGCCGTGAGAAACCCGGTGCCGATTCCGGCGGCACGACGGATCTCGTAGCGCAGGGGGCGGAGGGGGCTGGGGGCGGGGCGGACGGAGATGGGGGGCGGCAGGGGGGCCAGGGCATCGAGAGTGCGGGCTCGGGTGGGGCGGGGGGTTGGAGTTGGGGTTGGGATCAACTCGCTAGACGCGGTGGGCCGGGGCGTCGGCCTGGCCTGCGGGGATTGCGAGTCCCGGGGCTCTTCCGAGCCCGAGCGCTGCGGTTCGGCATCGGGTTCGCGGAGTCCGTCGGGTTCGCGTTGCGCGTCAACTTCGGCTGACTCGTCGGCAACGCACGAGGCCTCCCCGATCCCCGTCGACGGCTGCGGCTGCGGCTGCGGTTGCGCTTGCGCTCGCGGCTCGACGGTCGTTCGATTTTCCGGGTGCGGGTGCGAATCGGGGTCCGGGTCCGCAGCCGCTCCCGGGCCCATGTCCCCGATCTCGTCGGCGAGTTGGTGTACGAGGATGCTGTGGCGGAACGCTGTCTCGCCGACGTCGGCGCACGTACTGCCGTAGACGGAGAGCCGGTTGCCGGCCTCGCGGACGACCTCCACGGAGCGTTGCGCGGTGCGGGCTTCCTTGGCAAGGAGGGCCGCGAGGCGGGCGGCATGCGGGGTGCGGACGGCGACTCGGGGGCGCAGTCGGGTGCGGGCGAACTCGGGGGCCTCCTGGTCGGCGACGAGTCTGCCCTGCTCCAGGGTGACGACCCGGTCTGCCGCGCGGGCGGCCTCCTTGGGGTCGGTTGTCGTCAGCAGGACCGTGCCGCCCTGTTCCGTGTGGGCGCGCAGCATGCCGTGCAGCCAGTGGGCCTCACGGGTGGAGAGTCCGTCGGCCGGATCGTCGAGGACGAGGGTGTGCGGGTCGGAGAGCAGAGCGCAGGCCAGGCCGAGGCGGCGGTCCATGCCGCGCGAGAGGGTGCCGAGCCGTTCGTCGCGCAGGCTGACCAGGCCGACCACTTCGAGCACTTCGTCGGCGCGGCGACCGGGCACGCCGGCTGCCGCGCACAGCATGCGGAGATGACCGCGGACCGAGCGGGACGGGTGGCCGGGTACGTCGCCCAGGAGCACGCCGACCTCGCGCGACGGGTGGGCGATGCGGTGCAGGGGGCGGCCCCTGAAGTAGGTGATGCCACGGCCCTGTTGGAGTTCGAGCATGAGTCTGAGCGCCGTCGTCTTGCCTGCCCCCGCCGCTCCGAGCAGCGCGGTGACATGGCCCGCGCGCGCCTCGAAGGAGACGTCGTCGACGGCGGGCGGAAGGTCCTTGCGGGGGTTGCTGGTCAGTCCGAAGGCCTGGATCACCCGAAGCAAGATAGCGCGCTATGTCCGGTTTTCGGGGCATCGCACGGCCCGCCCCACGAACGGGGATCGGCGCTGTGGCCGGACTCCCGTCGTCAGACCTCGGGGCGCAGCATCGGGGGGTTGAGCAGTGTGGCGCCGCCGGCCCGGAAGAGTTGGGCGGGGCGGCCGCCCTGGCGTGTGGTGGTACCGCCGGTGGGGACCAGGAAGCCGGGTGTGCCCGTCACCTTGCGGTGGAAGTTGCGGGGGTCGAGTGCCACGCCCCACACCGCCTCGTAGACGCGGCGCAGCTCGCCGACGGTGAACTCGGTGGGGCAGAACGCCGTGGCGAGCGACGAGTACTCGATCTTGGAGCGGGCGCGTTCGACGCCGTCGGCCAGGATCTGGGCGTGGTCGAAGGCGAGCGGTGCCACGGGCTCCTCGTCACGGCCGTAGCCGCTCTGTTGCAGCAGTTCGTCGACCGGTGCCCAGCGGGCGTAGCTCGCGTCGCCGCCGGCCCGGGGTGCGGGCAGGTCGGGGGCGAGGGCCAGGTGCGCGACGCTGACCACGCGCATCCGGGGATCCCGCTTGGGGTCGCCGTAGGTCGCGAGCTGTTCCAGATGCGCCCCGTTGTCCGGGGCGGGGACGGTCTGGTCGTGGGCGCGCAGCCCGGTCTCCTCGGCCAGTTCGCGTGCCGCCGCCTGTGCCAGGTCCTCGTCGGCCCGTACGAATCCGCCCGGTAGCGCCCAACGCCCCTGGAAGGGTGGTTCGCCCCTCCGTACCGCCAGCGCGCACAGGGCATGGCGGCGCACGGTCAGCACGACCAGGTCCACGGTGACGGCGAAAGGCGGAAAGGCTGACGGGTCGTAGGGCATGCGGCGATCATAGTCGTCTGCCTGACGATAAACACTCCCTTCGTCGGTCGCTTCGGTGGCTGATCCACTTCGTTCCGGTATGGGTCCCGTCGGCCGCTCCTCCCCGTTCCCGGCCGCTCGCGCCCGGCGTGCGCCGGTGGGTCGTCCGAGGTCACACGCCCAATTGCAGACCGTCGGCTGCCTCCTCGACCATGGCGAGGCCCAGTCGGCTGACCCGGACGGAGAAGGGGGCTCCGGCGACCCGCAGGCCCGTCAGGACGAGCTCGCCGAGGGGTGCGCTGTGCACGGGGCGCAGTGTGAGCGTGCCTGCCGGGGCGTCGGGGCGGATGCCCACGAGCGCGGTGGGGAGCAGCACGCCGGCCGCCGCCGCGGTGGCCGCCGGTCGGCAGGCCGCCGGGTGCGGAAGGGGAGCGCTCCCGTCGGTGCGCTGCACGCCGGCGTACATCTCGGGCAGCCGGTGGCCGAAGGCCTCTGCCGCCCCCAAGGTGCCCCGCAGTAGCGAGGCCGCCTCCTTCTCGTAACCGGCGGCGGCGAGGCCGGCGACCGCGACCGCCGTCTCGTGGACCCGTACGGCGCCGCTGCGGTGACCGAAGGGGTTGTATCCGGCTTCCTTCGCGCCGAGTCCGCGCAGTCCCCAGCCCGTGTCCATGGCGGGACCGCCCAGCAGTCGTGCGAGTTGTTCGGTCTGCACCTTGTCGAGCAGGCCGGGTGCCAGTTCTCCCCCGCCCAGCAGGCCGGTGTCCAGGAGGTGGACGGCGGACGCACACAGGTAGGGCACCACGCTTCCGTCGGGCGCGCGGGCGGCAGCCGGTCTGCCTCCGCCCAGGTCGTCGATCCAGAACTCCTCCCGGAACGCCCCGCGCAGCGCCTGCGCCCACCGCCGCAGCTCGGCGCCGCCCGGTCTGCCGAAGTCCTGGAGCAGATCGGCGCCGAGCAGGGCCGCACGGTGGGCGTGGGCCTGCGTCTCGCAGCGGACCGGGCCGCCCGGGTGCGGGTCGTGCAGGTAGGTGCCGTCGCCCACAGTCGCCAGCAGCCAGGTCAGACAGCGCTCGGCCGCCGGCAGCAACTCCTCCGTCTCCTGCTCGGGGAGCCCCCAACGGCGGGCCTCAGCGAGCAGGGCGGGGAAGAGCAGCGTTGCTTCCGTGCCGGTACACCCCGGCGGCAGATGAGGGCCTGCGTCCCGGCGCGGTCCGGGGATCATGCCGGATCGTGGCGCCGGGTCCCGGAGTTGAGTGCGCGCGAGGGTGCGCAATGTGCCCGAGGCGAGGCGGGTGCCGAGGGGCAGGGTCATCCGGGCCGCGGCGAGCGCCTCGGCCGGGGCGAGACCGCAGCGCCATGGTGCCCCCGCCGCGAGGTGTGTGTCGGAAGGGTGGGCGGGGTCCCGTAACTGCAGGGCCTGGAGATCTTCGATGCTTGTCCGCAGCAGCGGCTCGACTCTGGGGTCGTCGCCCGAGGCGCGGGCCGTGGCGAGCGGGCTCGTCGCGGCGCGGCCCACGGCTCGGACGGGTCCCGTTCCGTCCGAGCGCACCCGTAGCTCCAGGCTTCTGCTGCCGCCCGGAGGCAGTTCGAACTCCCAGCGCAGCAGCCCCGCGGAGGCCAGCATGTCGGCGGGCGGTGGGTCCGCCGTGACCGACGAGCGTCCGGCGGTGCCGGTCCAGCGCAGACCCGAGTCGTGGACGCTGGCGGGCAGTTCGGGGCCCGTGACCCCGGACGCGATCGCCGCCAGGTCGGCCAGGTCCGTGGCGAGGGCGACCTCGACAGGCACGCGCAGCGGGCGGAGGGACGCGCTGTGCAACGTGATCCGCTCGGTGCCGTCCGCGTGACGGATGCGTTCGACGACGACGTCCGGGTCCGGGCCGGACTGCGGGGACGCGCGCAGCGTCCCCACGAAGCGTGCCCGGTCGGCGGCGGTCATCCGGGCCTGGATCGCCAGCGGTTCGCGTCCGGCGACTCGGATCTGGCACCGGGAGAGCACGCGTCGGCCCGCTCGGTAGAACCCCTCCAGTCCCTGGCCGGTCAACTGTCCTTGGTCTGTGGAGATGGCGAGGGCGGGGAGGGCGACGCAGATGAGGGTGGTGTGGGTAGGGGGCAGGTCGAAGGGACGGCGGGGGGTGGGGAGAGTGGTGGGGCCGGATGAACTGGGCTGACCGGACTGCCCGGGCGCACCGGACTGCCCGTATGGACCGCGGTGACCGTGTGGACCGTGTGGACTCAGCGGTGTCGGACCGCCGCGGGCGGGTTGGCCCGGGCTCGCTGGACGTTGTTCAGGTCCGTGATGGTCGGAACGGTCGGCGGCGGAGGAGGGCGGAGTCGGCTCATACATGGGCGGCTTCTTCTGCTCTCTGTGCACCTCGGGCGTGCGCGGCGCCGTAGGAGATCCGGACGGACGTGGGCGATGCGACGGCAGGGCCCATCCAGGCGTTCCGCCACTCAGGTGAACGGAACCGGACTCCTCCTGGTCACGCCCCAAGCGGCTCGAGCCGACCGAATGGCGGCGGTGGACCGGATTGCCTCCGCCTGCCTCCTCTCGCCGCCCGCGCAACGCTTCGCGGTGGCCGTCGGTTCGGCAGCACCACCCCTTGCCCACCTGGCAGTTGCTCACGGCTTGCCCTCGACACCGTCGTCCGCCAACGGTGCCCGGGGACGCGGAACGCTCGCCCCGCTTCCACGACCGTCCGTCCGGGCGGGGCGAGGACGGGAGCGGGCGCCGGTCGGGCGAACACGGCGTCGGAGGCGGGAGGAACCCCCCGATGCGGACGCAGGTGCCGGTGCAGCCCCGGGTGCCGGCACCGCCCCGACTTCCGACGTAGGCCGGGACGCGGGCGCAGACTCGATCGCCGACGCGAGCCGACCCGCCGACGTAGAACCACCCGTCGGCGCAACCCCCGCCGACGGCACGGCCCCCGCCGTATCCCCTTCCAACTCCCCCTCGAACGGCACCTCAGGCTCCCCCCACTCCTTCCGCTCCGCTCGCGCCGCCCCCGCTCGCCCTCGTTCATGCCGTTCCGCTCGCAGACAGCGGCGGATGGATTCCGGGTCCAGGCCCTCGTTGCAGGCTTGGTGGAGCAGGCGCGCGAAGAGGTAGTCGGGGTCGGCGCCGAGTGCCATGGCGAGGGCTTCGCGGGCTTCGAGTTCGTCGCCGGTGGACCAGGCGACCCAGCCCGCGAGGGTCAGGGGTGCCGCGGCGTGTTCGCGGTACGGGCCGACGCAGCGGCGGGCGAGGGTGCGCCAGAGTCGGAGTGCCGGGACGGCGTCGTCGCCCTCCATCCATTCGGCCGCGCGGTCGCGGGTGGCGCGGTCCTGCAAGCCGAGGATCAGAGTGGCCGCTTCGTCGTGTCCGACCAGTTCGTCGTCGCGGAGGTCGGATGTGAACGGGCCGGAGGCGGGCGGTACTTCGGTCAGGCGGCAGATGATCCGTCCGGCCAGCTCCAGGGTTTCCTTGCCCACCTCCGCGCGGCTGGCGTCGTCGAGGATCCTCGGAACCAGCGCCATGTTGGCCGCGTCCAGGGCGACTTCCTGTGCCAGGGCAGCCGCTGTCTCCCAGGGCAGCAGCCTGGCGCGCAGCTCGCGAAGGGTGCCGCGCACCTGGAGGCCGGCGTAGGTGGCGGCGGCCGCCAGCACGGAGGTGCCGGGCAGGCCCATGGGGAGGCCGTCGAGAGGACAACAGGCCTGGTTCGCGCAGCAGTAGGACCAGAAGCGGCCGTCCGAGATGCACAAGGCCTCGATCACCGGCACGTCCAGCTGTCCGCACTCGACGCGCAGTTTCTGGGCCAACGGGCGCAGCCGCTCCATGACCTGGCGGCCCGACTCGCCCTCCGCCGGTTCCTGGCAGAGGTACGCCACCATCTGCTCGGGCTTGGCGCCCCTGCGCTCGCTGCCCGTCACCAGCCCGTGGGCCAACTGCCGGGCCACGGACGCCCAGTCGTCCGCGCCGGGCGGAATGCCCAGCCTGGCCCGGCCGCCGAACCTGCCTCGGCCGTCCTTGTCGTGCAGGGCGACCAGCACGATGCTGTCCTCCGGGCGGTACCCGAGCAGATACGGCAGGGCGTCCGCCAGTTCTGCCGGGGTGCGAAGGGTGACCTGATGGTCTGCGCCGTGATGGTCGTATGCGCTCGGTTCGAGGGACGGTGTGCCGTTTTCGGATGATCCAGCGGTTTCGCCGTGATTCGTCATGCGCAGACGATCTCGCGGATCTTGATATTCCGCTTTGCCCTGTGGATAACTCGGGCCAGGGACACGACAACGCCATGACCGGCACCGCTACGACGACACCGCCTGCGACAGCAGCGCCTACGACAACACCGGTCATGGCGGCCCGATCACCGCGACCACGCCCGGCTGGAGCCGATCACCTGGCCGCGGACGAACGCCCGACCACGGTTCCCAGCCCCAACGCGCGCGTGCCCGCCGCCGACAGGGACCGGTGGCGTCAGCTATCCGACAGTGCGGCTCAATCCTCGACCCAGCCGTGGCCCTCGCTGAACTTCACCAGCGCGGCGCGGATGGTGAGGATCTGCTCCGCGGTCAGCAGCGGACTCGCGGCGAGCAGCAGTTCCGTCACATCACGCCGGTACTCCTGGGCGCTGAGCACGTCGCACATCACGTTGCCGTTCTCGTCGAGCGTCACCGCCCTCGGGCCTGCCTCGTGCGACCGACGCGGCACCGGCGGTGCGGCACCCTCGGGGAGACGGATGTTCGACGCTTTCAGTCCTCGATCGCCGCTCTCCACGTCGAATTCGACGACCAGACCGGAGCGGATGTACTCCTCGGGAATGAGGAGATCGTTCACATGCAGGAAAATGTCCTCGCCGCCGGCATCCGCCGCGATGAACCCATACCCACGCACACTGTCGAAACGCACTACACGACCCGCAACCATGCGGACCCCCAACTCTTCGAAACCCCACCCGTCCGGGGCCCTTCCCCGGACACACGGCTCCAGCATGTCATCAGCACGGCTCAGGTCAACGCTGCTGCCGCTCACCCGTACGCCGCCGCGCCCCGACTCCGTACGCCGCGCCCCGCTCCGTACACCCTCCACTCCGTACGCCGCCCCCTAACCCCGTACACCGCACCCCTCAGCCCGAACACCGCACCCCTCACTCCGTACGCAACGCCCGCCCCGACCCCGTCCGAGCCGCCCACCCCGCCGGCAGCAGCGCGCCCGTGGCCGCGATGACCACGCCGCCCAGTGCGAGGAGCACCAGCAGGCCGGGACCGTAGATGTCGATGTCGGCGGTCGGGATCTCGGTGCCGGCCGAGCGGCCCATCGCCGGCATGACGACGTGATGCAGGGCCACGCCGAGCGGTACGCCGATGGCCCCGGCCACCAGACCGGTGGCTGCGACGGAGGTGAGCACCATGCTGACGACCTGGCGCGGGATCATCCCCAGCGCCTTGAACACCCCTAGGTCGTGGACCCGTTCGCGGGTGTCGAGGACCACCGTGTTGAGGACGCACAGGCAGGCCACGACCACGAGCATCGCCGTCAACATCGCGATCAAGGACTGCATCACCAGGATGACGGTCGAGGCGCGGCCGTCGTCGGAGCTCGTCGCGACTCCCCCGATCTTCTCCAGTTGGGTGTTGAGCCCGTCCAAGTAGGCGACCCTGTCCGTGCCCTTGGTGAGTTCGACCGTGAAGTTGTCCAGCTTCGCGTCGGGCACGATCCGCGCCACCGACGCGGCGTCGGCCCGCACCGCCATGCCCTGGTCACCGAGGTCGAAGATCTCGCCGACCAGCTTGAGCCGCACGCTGTGCCCCTGATCGGTCAGCGTCACGGTGTCCCCGATCTTGACCCCGGTGGCCTGAAGGAAGCGGGCCGGCGCCACCGCCTCGCCAGGCGCGGAGAACCAGCGCCCCGACACCATCACGTGGCCAGCGCCCTCGGCGTCACCCTCGTACACCACCAGCGGTGTACCACCCTTGACACCGGCGACGCTCACAAAGGTCTTGCCGGTGCCGAAGTACGACCCCGTGCCCGACTGCGCCTTGATCACCGCCGCGACCTTGTCCGGGTCGGCCAGCTTCACCTCGCCCTGCGGATCCGCCGTCGTGCCCGGCGCGCCACGACCTTCCTGGTCCGCACGCGCCACGGCCTCACCGTCACCACCCACCGTTCCTGCACTGTCGCCCGCTCCACCCCGCCCCGCCACGTCCGGCCGTCCCACCGTGCTGACGGTGACATCACCGGACGAGTCCGGGTCGCCGCTCGTCTGGATCGCGGACAGCGAACTGCCCAGCCCCACCGCGAAGGTGATCGCCAGCGCGCCGAAGCCGACGGCGGCCGCGGTGGTCGCCGCGCGCGCAGGACGCGCGAAGGGCGTCGCGAGACCCAGGCTCACGGAGCGCGGCACCGGCAACCGGGCCAGAAGCCCGCGGACGCGCTGCCCACGGCCTTCGCTGGGCGTGCGCCCGACGTTGATCGCCACCGCGGTATGCAGTCGGGCCGCACGCGTCGCCGGGCCCAGCGCCGCGGCCGTCACCAGCGCCAGGGCCGCGAGGGGCACCAGGAGGTCGATCCAGAGGGGGATGAGGAGGGCGCTCGTGCCGTACGCGGTCTCGACCTCGTTGAGCATCGGGACCGCGAGCAGATTTCCGACGACCACGCCCAGCAGCGCCCCGAGCGAGGCCGGGATCAGGGCCTGTGCGACGTACGCCCGGCCTACCTGGGACGGCGTGAAGCCGATGGCCTTGAGGATGCCGATCCGTCGGGTGGACGCGGCGACCGCGCCGCTGACCACGATGGAGATGATGAGCACCGACATCGCAAGGGCGATGAGTGCGAACGCGCTCACGAACGGGACGAACGCCGACACGTTGTTGTCCGCGATCTGCTTCACGTCCAGCCACGACTGCGCACCGCGCAGGGCGCCGTCGGGAAGCTCCGCGGTGACGGCCTTCTTGTCGGCCGCGACCGCCGACCTGCTGTCGGCGTCGTCGAAGCGGTAGAGCATCTGGTAGCCGGAGTCCGCGCCGGACGCGGCCAGTCGGCTCAGCTGTGCGGGCAGCACCCAGGCGTCGGCGCTCTCGCCGACCGACTCGGCGATCCCCGTCACGGTCAACTCCGCTGTGCCGTCCGGGCCGATGGCCTCCAGCTCGCTGCCCACCGCGGTGTCCGGGGTGCGCGCGCCGGTCTCCAGCACGATCTCGCCGGGCTTCGAGGCCCACTTGCCCTCGACGAGGTTCACCTGGTCCACCGGCTGTTCCCCCTCGGCACGGCCGACCACCGTCATGGGCAGCGGAGCCACGCCCGGGGGCCCGCCGCTCGGCGATTCCAGCCGCAGCGAGGCCACGGGGAACGGACCGGCCGCCGCGGCCACGCCGTCGGCGTCTCCGGTCGCCGCCAGCCGCGTCGACGACACCTTCGTCGCGTCGAACTCCGCACTCAGATGGGCCCCTTGCTGCTTGGCGAACGCATGCTCGAACGGCCCCTGCGAAGCCACCAGCAGCCCGGCGCCGAGCACCGAGGCCGCCACCGCGAGCAGGGTCGTCAGCACCATCACGACGGTCTGCACCCGCCGCCGCCCCACGCCCGCGCGGACCACGCAGCCGAGCGCACCGCCGCCGCTCCGGCCCGCTCGGCCGTCCTGGGCGCCCCCGGGTGGCGGAGACGCGCCGAGCTCCGCGAGTCGGCTGCTCGTCGGCCCCAGCGCGCTCATCGGGCCGCCTTCGGCATGCTGTGCGCGGTGTCCCGGGCGACCCGTCCGTCGACCAGTTCGACGGTCCGGGTCGCGCAGGCCTCCGCCAGAGACAGGTCGTGGGTGACGAGCATCATCGTCTGCCCGTCCGCGTTGAGATCGCGCAACAGCGCCTGTACGTCCGCCCCCGACGCGGAGTCGAGCGCTCCGGTCGGCTCGTCCGCCAGCAGCAGCGCGGGACTGTTCATCAGTGCCCGGGCAACCGCGACCCGCTGGCGCTCACCGCCGGAGAGCCGGCCGGGGTGGGTGTGCGCGTGCCGGGCGATGCCGAGACGGCCGAGCAGTTCGTCGGCGCGTGCTGCGGCCCGGCCGCGGGGCATGCCCGCGAGCCGGGCCGACAGCAGGACGTTGTCGATGACCGTCAGGTCGTCCAGCAGGTTGAAGAACTGGAAGATCATGCCGATCCAGGCCCTGCGGTACTTGGCGGACCCGGTCTCGTTCAGCTCGTCCACCCGCACTCCGGCGACGGTCACGCCGCCCTCAGTCGGCCGGTCGAGGCCCGCGACCAGGTTCAGCAGCGTCGACTTGCCGCTGCCGGACGGGCCCAGCACGGCGACCGCCTCGCCGGACCGCACGTCCAGTGTCAGTCCGGCCAGCGCGGGCGGGCCCTCGTCGTACGCCTTGCTCACGTCACGCAGTTCGATGAGCGGGTCGATCAGGTCCCTCACGGCGCCTCCAGGTGTGCCACATCTCGTCTCGTGCTCGCAGAAGCTAGGTGTGAGAGGTCGGGCACCGCGTCGGTCGCTGTGCCGAAGGTTCCTACCGTGTGCGGCGGAGGCCCGCCGGCCTCAACCCAACGATGTAGTCGAGAGGTTGAGGCCGGATCGACTCGTGGGCCGATCCCCGGAGTGCGCCCGCTTGCCACAATGGGCCGGTGAATTCAGCGGGCCGGATCCGTCGACGGTGGCCGTTCCCCGCGAGGGGGTTGTGGGCAGGCGCAGTTCAGTCGTTCCGTGGGCGAGGCGCCTCGGTGCTGCGCGCCATCGGCATGCCGCCGCGGCGCTCACGCTGGACCTGGATCGCCGATGTGCTGCTGGCCGCCGTGCTCGCGGTGGGTACGGTCTCCACCGACCTGGACCGCTCGACCTACGAGAACCGGCCGCAGGTACCCGGTGTCTCGGCCTCGACGGCGCCCTCGATCCCGCCGGCCCGCCCTGTCCCGCCGCCGGAGCCGGACCCCGTTCCCGCCCAGCAGACCGACCGGCAACTGCCCCCCGTCGAGCCGTGGGAACTGGCGCTGGCCCTGCTCTCCGCGGCCCCGCTGGCACTGCGCCGGCGGTATCCACTGGCCGCGTTCTGGGCGGTGCTGGCCGCCACCGGGCTGTTCCACCTCGGCGAGATCACCGAGGACGCGGCGGTGTTCACCTTCGCGAGCACGCTGATCGCGGCCTACAGCGCGGCCACGTACAGCCCCTACCGCGTGCCGTCGTTGGTGAGCCTGGCGGCGGGCGGCGTCGCGTTCGGCACGCTGTCCCTGCTGCCCGATATAGACCGCGGTCTGATCCCGCTGCTGATGCTGCTGCCGGTGGCGCTCGCCGCCAACCTGGTGCACGCCTGGCAGCAGCGGGGCCGCGCCCAGCAGGAGGCGACCCGGCTCGCGGTCGAGCGCGAACGCTCGCGTATCGCACGGGAGTTGCACGACGTCGTCACCCACAACGTCAGCATGATGACGATCCAGGCGGGCGCGGCGCGCAAGACCCTCGACGCCTCCCCCGACCAGGCCCGCGAGGCGCTGCGGGCCGTCGAGGCGGGCGGCCGGGCGGCGCTCGCGGAACTGCGGCACGTCATGGGCCTGTTGACGACGGCCTCGGACGGAGCGGAGTCGGCCGCGACGGCCGACCTGGCACCGCAACCGGGCCTGGGCCAACTCACCGAACTGACCGGCCGGGTGCGCGGCACGGGCGTACCCGTCGAGGTGTCCGTCACCGGCACCCCGGCCCCGCTGCCCGCGGGCGTGGACCTCACGGCGTACCGGGTGGTGCAGGAGGCACTGACCAACACCGTCAAACACGCCGCCGGTGCCACGGTCACGGTGTCCGTGGAGTACGCGCCGGGCGAGCTGCGGGTGGCGGTCGAGGACACCGGCGGACAGCGCAGGTCACGGGCACCGGGCAGCGGCCGCGGCCTGATCGGACTGCGCGAACGGCTCGCGTTGTACGGCGGTACTCTGTCCGCCGGCAGTCGCCCGCGCGGGGGCTTCGCGGTCCTGGCGATCATCCCGGTGGAGGTCGAGTGAGCACCGAGGCACGGCACACCGACGACGGCAGCGGGCCGCCCCGGGTGGTGGTCGCCGACGACCAGGCGCTCGTCCGCACCGGCTTCCGGATGATCCTCGCCGCGGACGGCATCGAGGTCGTCGGCGAGGCGACCGACGGCGACGAGGCCGTGACCGTCGTCCGACGCACGCTCCCCGACGTCGTGCTGATGGACATCCGCATGCCGGGGACGGACGGTCTGGAGGCCACCCGCCGCATCCTCGGCCCGGACGCCCCCTCGCCCCCGCCGCGGGTCATCATCCTGACGACATACGACCTCGATCAGTACGTCTACGGGGCCCTCGCGGCCGGCGCCAGTGGCTTCCTGCTCAAGGACGTCACCCCGGAGCACCTCTCCGCCGCCGTGCGCCTGGTCCGCTCCGGCGACGCGCTGCTCGCGCCGTCCATCACCCGCCGACTCGTGGAGCGCTTCGCCGTGCCCACGGAGCGTACGGCCACGATGCACCGTGACCTGTCCGCGCTCACCCGGCGGGAGCTGGAAGTCCTGGAGTCCCTGGCGCGCGGCCTGAGCAACGCGGAACTGGCCGCCCGTTTCCGTCTGAGCGAGGCGACGGTGAAGACCCACGTGACGCACATCCTCGCCAAGCTCCGACTCCGTGACCGCGCCCAGGCGGTCATCGCCGCCTACGAGACGGGCCTGATCACGCCGGGCTCCCTGGAGACTCCGACGGCGGAGAGCCCGTCGGCAGGCTGACGGCCCACCGGGTCCGCCGGCCCAACCGGCGCTCACCGCCCGGCTGTTCAGTGCCCCGCTCCCCCCGCGCGCCACAGCTCAGCCCGCCACCGCGAGAACCAACGGAAGCACCGGCCCACTGCCCGCCTTCCGCAGCAGCCGGGCGGCGACCGCGAGGGTCCAGCCGGAGTCGCTGTAGTCGTCCACGAGCAGGACGGGACCGGGTGAAGCGGCCAGTGCCTCGGCCAGTTGATCGGGTACGGCGAAGGCGCCGGACAGCGCCTTGACGCGCTGCGCGGAGTTGCTGCGCCGGGTCGCGTGCTCGCCGCCCGGTCCGGTGTACGCCAGCGCGCCCAGGAAGGGGAGGCGGCCGACGGACGCGATGCCCTCGGCGAGGGAACCGACCAACTGCGGGCGGGCCAGGGACGGTACGGCGACGACTCCGACGGGCCGCGCGGAGGCGTCCGGGCCGCTGGACGCCCAACCGCCCGAGGAACGCGCCCAGTCGGCGATGACGTCCACCGCGGCCCGCAAGGCGGCCTCGGGAATCTGCCCGTCGGGGGCGTGCTCGGCCAGCAACGGACGCAGTCGGTTGCCCCAGCCGATGTCCGAGAGCCGCCCAAGGGCCCGTCCGGTGGAGCACTGCTCTCCGGCCGGGATACGGCCCTTGAGGTTGATGCCCAGCGCGGGCAGCCCTGTCGGCCACATCCGGCGCGGCTCGACCTCCACGCCCGGCCGGTCCAGTTCCTTCGCCGCCCCCGTCAGCGACTCGGCCGAGACGGAGGGATCGGCCCACGCCCCCGCGCAGTTGTCGCACCGGCCGCACGGAACCGCGCCCTCGTCGTCCAGTTGACGGCGCAGGAACTCCATCCGGCACCCGTCCGTGCTCACGTAGTCCCGCATGGCCTGCTGCTCGGCCGCCCGCTGCCGCGCCACCCACGCGTACCGCTCGGCGTCGTACGTCCATGGCTCGCCGGTGGAGGTCCAGCCGCCCTTGACCCGCTTGACCGCCCCGTCCACGTCGAGCACCTTGAGCATCGTCTCCAGCCGGGTGCGCCGCAGGTCGACCTGTGCCTCCAGGCTGGGCACGGACAGTGGCCGCCCCGCGTCGGCGAGGGCCGAGAGGGTCTGGCGGACCTGGGTCTCTGGCGGGAAGGCGGTGTCGGCGAAGTAGCGCCAGATGGCCTCGTCCTCCTTGCCCGGCAGCAGCAGCACATCGGCGTGCTCCACCCCGCGGCCCGCACGGCCCACCTGCTGGTAGTAGGCGATCGGCGAGGACGGCGAACCGAGGTGGACCACGAAGCCCAGGTCCGGCTTGTCGAAGCCCATCCCGAGCGCCGAGGTCGCGACCAATGCCTTGACCCGGTTCGCCAGCAGGTCGGCCTCGCCCTGCAACCGGTCAGCGTTCTCCGTGCGGCCCGTGTACGAGGCCACCGGGAAGCCGCGCTGGCGCAGGAAGGCGGTGGCCTCCTCGGCGGCGGCGACCGTGAGCGCGTAGATGATCCCGGAGCCCGGCAGCTCCTCCAGGTGCTCCGCGAGCCAGGCCAACCGGTGCGCGGCGTCCGGCAGTTGGACCACGCCAAGGCGCAGGCTCTCCCGCTCCAGCGGGCCGCGCAGCACCAGGGCCTCCCCCGCGCCGGTGCCCAGCTGCTCGGCCACGTCCGCGGTGACCCGGGCGTTGGCGGTCGCGGTGGTGGCCAGCACCGGGACGCCCGGGGCGAGTTCGGTGAGCATCGCGCGCAGCCGGCGGTAGTCCGGCCGGAAGTCATGTCCCCAGTCGGAGATGCAGTGCGCCTCGTCGACCACGAGCAGACCGGTGGTGACCGCGAGCTTGGGCAGCATCTGGTCGCGGAAGTCGACGGAGTTGAGGCGCTCCGGGCTGACGAGCAGGACGTCTGTCTCGCCGCGCTCGACCTCCTCGTACACCGTCTGCCACTCTTCGGGGTTGGCCGAGTTGATGGTGCGTGCCCGGATGCCGGCCCGCTCCGCGGCCTCGACCTGGTTGCGCATCAGCGCCAGCAGGGGCGAGACGATCACCGTCGGGCCCGAGCCGCGCCTGCGCAGCAGCGCGGTGGCCACGAAGTACACCGCCGACTTGCCCCAGCCGGTGCGCTGCACCACCAGCGCGCGCCTGCGGTCCTCCACCAGGGCGGACACCGCCTGCCACTGGTCCTCCCGCAACCGCGCGGAACCCCCCGGGCCGCCGACCAGCTCGGCGAGGATGGCATCGGCTTCGGCGCGCAGTTCCAGTTCTTCCATACCCCCATGCAACCCGATGCCACTGACAATCGGCGACCGCACCGCTCTGGACCGGCCGCACTCGAACGGTGTACGAACACAGAGTGAACGGTCGTCTCACACATCGCGTAGGGGATCACCGGGTAGGGATCTAAGCCTCATACCGCCGGATTTCGGTCTCTGGCCCCAATTGCTCGTTGCCGCATCCCAGTTCGACAGCAAGAATTGGACTCCGCTCCCCGCATGGCTCGCCCGTGACACGGTAGGGCTCTGCTGTGGTGTGCGCTCCCCCGATTCAGACCCCGCCCGCAGTGTGGGCGCGTAGCCGAAGGGAGGACCGTGACCTTCGGATTCGCTCCGTCCTCCGCGGCATCCACGTCGACGTCTGCCGACCTGTCCGCCGCATCCGCCAACCCCCTCGCCCGCGTGCTCGAACCGGCGGAGTGGACCGCCGCCGGAATCCCCTTGCTGCGCAATCCCCGTGAGGTCGTCAGCGGCCTCCACTCCCGGCACCGCCCGAGACCGGCCACCGCGGTCGTGGCCGTGCTCGACCCGGACGAACGGCTGCGGGCCAGCGCCTCCTTCACCCGCCGCCCGGCCCCGGCCGACGGCTGGATGTTCCGTAACGTGCTGCTCGCCCAGTTGCGCCGGGTCATCCCCCACGACCTGCGTCGCCGCACCCCGATCCGGACCGCCGTGCTGCTCTACTGCCGTGACGGCGACGCCCGGTGGACCGAGGAGGACGGCGCGTGGATGTGGGGCCTGCGGGACGCCTGCACGCTGCACGGTCTGCGCTGTGGGGCGTACATCACGCTGACCCGGGACGGCTGGCAGGTCCTGGGTGAGGGCCGCGGTGGTCGCCGCCCCAACTCGGATTCGAAGCCGGAGCCGTTCGCGCTGTCCGAGGCACCGCCCCCGCTGCCCCGCACCGGCGGTGCCGCCTCGGAGGTCCTGCGCCGCGCGGCGGCCCGCTGAGGGAGTCGACGGGCCGTGCCCACCGCACGGCACGTCTCCCTCGCCCACCTCACTCCGGACGGCCCCGTCGACCGTCCGCGCACGCCGAAACGCCCACCGTGCGATACCGCGACAACGCTCCTGCCGCTCCGGTGCAGGTCCTCGCGGACCTACCGGAGCGGACTCAGACGCCCGCGCCCAGCAGCGAGTTGATCTGCTGCGGGTCGCCGCAGACGACCAGCAGGGCACCGGCCCGGGCATGGGCCAGCGGCAGGGCGGTTGCGGCAGTCGTGGCGGAGCCACCGTTGACGGCGACCACGACCACGGGACGCGACACGGCACGTTCGGCGACGGAGGCGTCCGTGTAGAAGACGTCGTCACCCGCGTCGTGCTGCGCCCAGTAGGCGGCTTCACCGAAGGACAGCTCGTGGGCGGCCCACGGATGCTGCTCACCGGTGGTGATCACCAGCACGTCACCGGGGGCACGGCCGGCGTCGAGAAGAAGGTCCACGGCCTCCTCGGCGGCGTCGAGCGCGCCCTCCACCGAGGCCGGGATCAGCTGGATCTGGGGGGTCGCCGAAGACGCGACGGGCGCGACCGGAGCGACGGGCGCGACCGGCCCCGAAGCGACCGGCCCCGAGGGGTCGGGCTTCGGCGCGGCCACGTCTCGCGGCGTACGTTGCACCGGCGGCGCAGGCCGGAGCGGACCGGGACGACCGGGGCGCGGCGATCCCATGGGACGGGGACCGGGTACGGGACGAGGGGTCTGCGCGGTACGGCCGCTGGCCGGCGTGGCGCGGGGACCCTGGGCACTCTCGTGAATCTGAGGCTCCTCGGGAATGAGAGGCATGGGCTGATATCTATCAAACATTGGTACGACTCGCGTCAGCGGGTGGCACATGAGTGCGAGCGGAATCGTCAGAAGTCGAAGCCGAGTTGCCCCTCGATCTCCGGAACGCTCCCGTCCGCCCAGCTGCGGGCCTTCTTGAGGTGCCGCCACTGGGGCAGCGCATCAAGATACGCCCACGACAACCGGTGGTACGGGGTGGGTCCCCGCTCCTCCAGCGCGGCCTTGTGCACGGGCGACGGATACCCGGCATTGTCCGCAAAACCGAAGTCTGCATGGTCCATACCCAGTTCGGCCATCATTTTGTCGCGCTGAACCTTGGCGATCACCGACGCCGCAGCGACGGCCACGCAGGACCGGTCGCCCTTGATCACGGTACGGACCTTCCACGGCACCCCGAGGTAGTCGTGGTTGCCGTCGAGGATCACCGCGTCGGGTCGGACGGGCAGGGCTTCCAGAGCACGCACCGCGGCCAACCGCAGCGCCGCCGTCATGCCCTGTTGGTCGATCTCCTCCGGAGAGGCGTGACCCAGCGCGTACGAGGTCACCCACTGCTGGAGTGTCTCGGCGAGCACGGTCCGCCGCTTGACGGCGATCAACTTGGAGTCGGTGAGACCTTCGGGCGGCCGGCGCAGTCCGGTGACGGCCGCGCAGACGGTGACGGGGCCGGCCCACGCACCGCGCCCCACCTCGTCGACACCGGCAATGACCTTGGCTCCGGTCGTGGCGCGAAGGGAGCGCTCGACAGTGTGAGTAGGAGGTTCGTACGGCATGGCGAGCTAAGCGTACGCCGCCGGGATCACCCTGCGACACCCCGGTTTCCCCATGTGGCGGCACGACCCTCCCGGCACCCGCTCAGCCGGCGTCGGGCCGCAGCAGCGGGACCATCAACTGGTCGACCATTTCCTCCAGATCACGATCCCCCCATTCGCTTCCGCTCATCTTGGAGCGGTACATCATCATGGCCGGCATGGCATCGATGACGTAGCTGTTCGCCGCGTCGGCCCGCACCTCCTTGCGCTCGATTCCACGGGTGATGACCTCCCGGAGCAGGTTGACGGTCGGCTCCACGATCCCGTTGAAGATCACGCTGTGGAAGCGCTCCGCCTGCACCGGATCGCATTCGTGAATCACCGACCGGACCGCGAACCCGGGCCGCGAGTACATGGCGTCACGAGCCGTACGGCAGAGCGCGAGGAGGTCCTCGCGCACGCTGCCCAGATCCGGGGCGCCCTCGATGCACGGCAGACCGGCCCGCAGCGCGTCGGCGACGAGATCCTCCTTGGACGGCCAGCGGCGGTAGACCGCGGCCTTCCCGGTCTGGGCGCCGGCGGCGACGCCTTCCATGGTGAGGCCGTTCCAGCCGACCGTGCCGAGTTGCTCCAACGCGGCGTCGAGGATCGCGCGTTCGAGCACAGCTCCGCGCCGACGGAGGGAGGCCGCCTGAGCGGGGGCGGCCGTCCAGCGCGAGGTAACCATCTGAGTGTCTCCAGCAAGCAAGGGAAGCGGGGATTTCGGGTGCGGATGCGGGTGCGCGCGGGTGGGGATGGGGGTTCGGGTGCGCGCCATGCGGCAGCGACGGGGGACCCGCCACATGACTCCAAGATAAGTGAACGCTTGCGTTCACTAGTGGGGACTCACTACCGTTACCACGACAGTGAACGCGAGCGTTCACTAAATCTCTCGTGGGGGACCCATAGTGACAACCTCTCCTGTGCTCCAAGAACGGAAGCCCGGTGCCGCTCGTCGGGAAGGGCATCCCGGCATAGCGCTCACCGTCATCGCGGCCTGCCAACTCATGGTGGTCCTCGACGCGACGATTGTGAACATCGCGCTCCCGCACATTCAAAACGCTCTCAAGTTCAGCACCACCGACCTCACCTGGGTCGTGAGCGCCTACACGCTCACCTTCGGCGGCCTGCTGCTTCTCGGCGGCCGGGCCGGCGACATCCTCGGCCGCCGCCGGGTCTTCATGTCCGGCATCCTGCTCTTCACCTTCGCCTCCCTGCTCGGCGGTCTCGCCCAGGAGCCCTGGCAACTGCTGGCCGCACGCGTCCTGCAGGGTGTGGGCGGCGCGATCGCCTCGCCCACATCGCTCGCACTGATCACCACCACGTTCCCCGAAGGCCCCGAGCGCAACCGCGCGTTCGGTGTCTTCGCCGCGGTCTCCGCGGGCGGCGGCGCCATCGGCCTGCTGGCCGGCGGCATGCTCACCGAGTGGCTCGACTGGCGCTGGGTCCTCTTCGTCAACGTGCCCATCGGCGTCCTGATCGCCGTGCTCACGCCGATGTACATCAACGAGTCCGAACGGCACACCGGCCGCTTCGACTTCCCCGGCGCGCTGACCTCGACGGCCGGCATGGCGGCCCTCGTCTACGGCTTCATCCGCGCGGCCGACCAGGGCTGGCGGGACACCTTGACGATCGGCTCCTTCGTGGCGGCCGTGGTGCTGCTGGTCGGCTTCGGGCTCATCGAGTCCCGGGCCAAGGAACCGATCACCCCGCTGCGGATGTTCACCGACCGCAACCGCTCGGGAACGTACGTGATCATGCTGTGCCTGGCCGCGGCGATGTTCGGCATGTTCTTCTACATCGTGCTCTTCGTGCAGAACGTGCTGGGGTACACCCCGATCCAGGCCGGTCTCGCCTTCCTGCCCGTGACCGTCGTGATCGCGGCCGGCGCGGGACTCTCGCAGCGGTTCCTGCCCGTGCTCGGCCCCAAGCCGTTCATGCTCGCGGGCTCGACCCTCGCGATGATCGGGCTCGCTTGGCAGACCCTCATCAGCTCCGACAGCTCCTACGTCGGCGGCGTGCTCGGACCGATGCTGGTGTTCGGGTTCGGCATGGGCCTGAACTTCGTGACGCTGACGGTCACCGCTGTCTCGGGTGTCGCTCCGCACGAGGCGGGCGCGGCCTCCGGACTCCTCAACGCCATGCAGCAGGTGGGTGGTTCGCTCGGCCTGTCCATTCTGACGACGGTGTTCGGCTCGGCCAGCAGGGACGAGGCGAAGAAGCAACTGCCCTCCTTCCTCACCGACGGCACGCCGGAACAGAAGGCCGAGTTCACCAAGACGCACCAACTCCCGGCGCCCTGGGGGCACGAGGTCCTCGCCCACGGCATCTCGACGGCCTTCATTCCGGCCGCCGCGATGGCGGTACTCGCCCTGGCCACCGCCTGGTTCGTGATCCGGGTGCGCAAGAGCGACCTGGAGGCGCTCGCCGGAACGGCGGGTCCCGCGGCCGTCTGACCCGGCCGGGCCCACGAAGGACCGCGGACGGCCGGACCTCGTCCGGGAAACCGACGGCGAGGACGCCGGTCCGGCCGTCCGCCTCAGCCGGAACACCAGACAGAACAGCGCGATCAACGCAAGCAACGCCCGCGGAAACTCCATGACCACCCCCTGGCCCCTGGCACATCACCCGCATATGCGGACCCGTACGCCGCACAGCATCTGCCAGCACAACGGCCGGGCGGTCACGGAGAGTTCCCGACGACCACAGAGAGTTTTCAAAGCGGAGCGGAACACCGCGGAAGCCGCCCGCGAACGCCTGTCGCCTGCCGACCCGTATATGGCCTGCCGACCGACCCGCCGGTGAACCTGCCGCCCGCTACGCCACCGCCGGCACCCAGTCCGGCAGCGCCTCCGTCCGCTCCACCCACTCGACCGGCGGCGCCCCCGCCTTCCCCGCGGCGATCACACCGCCCACGATCGCGCAGTTCGTGTCCACGTCACCGCCGACCTGTGCGGTCGTCCAGAACGCCCGCTCGAAGTCCCCGAGGCCCCGCGCCGCCGACCAGAGCGCGAAGGGCACGGTGTCGTGGGCGGACGTACGCCGTCCGCAGCCCAGTACGGCAGCGACGGTGCCCGCATCGTCGTAGTCGAGCATGTCCCGGGCGCGGCGCAGTCCGGCACCGACGGCGCTCTTGGGGACGAGCGCCAGGACGCCGTCCAGGAGCTTCTCGGGGCTGGGCGGGCCGTCGGGGGCACCGGCCAGCGCGGCGGCCGCGGCGACGGCCATGGCGCCGACCACGGCCTCACGATGCTGGTGTGTGGGATACGCCGAGATCTCCGCCTGGTGGACCGCCTGCTCGGGGTCGTCGGCGTACCAGGCGCCCAGAGGGGCGATCCGCATCGCCGCGCCGTTCCCCCAGGATCCCTGCCCGTTGAAGAGCTGGGCGGAGAGCTCGCGCCAGTCGCCGCCCTCCCGGACCAACCGCAGCAGCCGGTTGACGGCGGGGCCGTACCCGCGGTCGAAGTCGTGGCGCACGGCGAAGGAACGGGCCAGGGCGTCCTGGTCGATGCGGTGGTGGGCGGCCAGGACGGCGACCACGGAGCACGCCATCTCGGTGTCGTCGGTCCACTGCCAGAGGTCGGCGGGCAGTTCGCGGCGCTGCAACAGCGGATAGTTCTCCGGTACGAAGAACTGCGAGCCCAACGCGTCCCCGACCGTCAGGCCGCGCAGACTGTTCAGGGCGCGATCCAGGCGCCCACTGGAAGAGAAGTCAGAGGTCATGTTCCTCCGACCCTATCCGGTGACCCCGTACGGCTCCGGGTCGCGCCAGCGATCGAACGGCCGGTCCATGACGTACTTGCCGTCGTCCCCGAGCACCAGCATCCGCATCTCCGCGTTCCCCGGGTTCGACAGCGACTCGAACTCGGCGACCGTCCAGTGGAACCAGCGCATGCAGAACAGCCGCATGGCCAGACCGTGGGTCACCAGCAGCACGTTCGTCGGGTGGTCGGCGGCCTCGAAGCTGCGGTACAGGCTCTCCAGGAAACCGCCGACCCGGTCGTACACGTCGGCGCCGGACTCGCCCTGGGCGAAGCGGTAGAAGAAGTGACCGTATGCGTCGCGGTAGGCCTTCTGGAGGCGTACGTCGTCGCGGTCCTGCCAGTTCCCCCAGTCCTGCTCACGCAGCCGGGGCTCCTCGCGCACCCGTATGAGGTCGGGGTCGAGGTGGAAGGCGCGCAGGGTCTCGTGCGTGCGGCGGTACGGGGACACGTACACGCTGACGCGCTCCCGGCCGAGCACCTCGCGAATGCGTTTACCCGTCTCCTCCGCCTGCTGCCAGCCGCGCTCGGTCAACGCGAGCGCATGGTCGGGCTCGCGCTCGTACACGGTGTCATCAACATTGCCCGTTGACTCTCCGTGCCGGACAAGGATGATCCGCCGTGGTCGTGCCATGCCAAAACCCTAGATCGGGTGAGGGCAGATCGAGCACTCGTACGGGCTCCATACGGCGTAGGTCACACAATTCCCGCACCTCGCGCCCCGTAGGAGTGCGTGTGTCACGCGGTCGGTGCTCAGACCGTCCAGGTCGGTTCCAGGTCCACGATGTCGCCGGTGAGGGCTGCCACGTCGGCCTCCGTCTGGGCCCGCAGGGCGAGCCGCTCCACCCGTTCCGTGCGGTACTTGCCGTGTTCGGCGGCCTGCCGCCACATGGACAGCACCAGGAACTCGTGCCCGGGCGCCTCGCCGAACAGCCCGCGGATCATGCCCGGCGAGCCGGCCATGGCGGGATTCCAGACCTTCTCCTGCATGAGCGTGAAGTTGTCCACGCGCTCCTCGTGAATACGAGCCAGGGCAACCCGCACCAGGTCGGCGTCCGTGAAGCGCGGCTCGAAGCCGGTCTTCACGTCGAAGCGGTGGTCGAAGAGCTTGACCTGGGCATCTTTGAAGGTCCCCGACTGAGCCGAGGCCAGCCGGTCGTGCGAGCGGGCCATGAAGGAGTCGTAGAAGGCGCGGCTCTCCCAGAACGCGAAAACGTGCGCCACGCCTTGCCTCTGCCGACTCCACCCACCACCCTGTCCCCGAAACCCCGGCTCCCCCAGAAGCCCCGCCCACTTTCGCTGCCCGCGCTCGAAGCCGCGGCGGTCCACCACGGTGCAGCGAATCCACTTGACCAGCACCGCGCCATCGTAAGGCCACGGAGCGTGGCGCCGGTCACGCTCGGGCGGACAGCTCGTCCATCCACGTACACACGCGCGTGGCAGGATGGACAATCGGCCCTGTCCGCCCGGTAGTTCGGGCCGCAGAAGGCATAGGGGAAACGGGGAAGGGGAAGTCTGGTGAACGGCCTCAAGAAGGGCATCCGCAAGGTCGAGGTCGGGCTGAAATGGGATCCGAGTCCCACTGGGCAGCCGCCCACCGATCTGGACATCGTTGCCGCGACCTACGAGGAGAGCGATCCGTACGGCGCTCCCTCGTACGTGGTGTATTTCGACAGCAGGTCCCCCGACGGCACCATCTATCTCAACCGGGACAGCAAGGACGGCAAGGGCTTCGGCTGGGACGAGGTCATGACGCTGGAGCTCGACCGGCTCAACAGCCGCTACACGCGCGTGGTCGTCGGCATCGTCATCCAGCAGCCCTCGACGCACAAGACCTTCGTGGGCGTGCTCAACCCGGGCCTGCGGATCCGCGAGGGCTACACCGTCCTGGCCGAGGACGACTTCGGTGACGTCCTGGGGTCGACGGCGGCTGCCGTCGGGGAGTTCGTGCGTGAGGGCTCCGGCACCTGGACGTTCCGTCCCGGGATCCACGGCTTCGAGGACGATCCCGCGACCTTCATCAGGAGCATGGGCCAGGCGCACCAGCCCTGACCGAGGAGCGGCGACACGAAGAGGAGGGGCACCGACACATGGCCGGTGCCCCTCCTCTTTTAAAGATGTTCTCTCAGAGACTGCCTGTCAGGCGGGACGGATAGGTCCCGCCCTCCGTCAGCTGCAGCCGCTGGTCGAGCCGCAGCCCTCGCAGATGTAGCAGGAGCCGGCCCGCTGCATCTTGGTGCCGCAGGAGAAGCACAGCGGGGCGTCGGCCTGGATGCCCAGCTGCATCTCCACCAACTCGGCGCTGGTGTGCGCCTGCTGCGGGGCGGGCTTGGCAGCCTCGACCTCGGCCTTCGGCGTGGCCACGGCCTTCAGCTCCTGGGCGCGCGGCGCCGACTGGGCCAGGCCCTCGACGTCGACCTCGTCGTCGATGGACTGCTCGTACGAACCCGTCTCCAGGTGACGCTGACGCTCCGGAGCGGAGTGGATGCCGAGCGCGGACCGCGTCTCGAAGGGCAGGAAGTCGAGCGCCAGGCGGCGGAAGATGTAGTCGACGATCGACTGTGCCATCCGCACGTCCGGGTCGTCCGTCATACCGGCCGGCTCGAAGCGCATGTTCGTGAACTTCGAGACGTACGTCTCCAGCGGCACCCCGTACTGGAGGCCGACCGAGACGGCGATGGAGAAGGCGTCCATCATGCCCGCGAGGGTGGAGCCCTGCTTGGACATCTTCAGGAAGACCTCGCCGAGACCGTCGTCCGGGTAGGAGTTGGCGGTCATGTAGCCCTCGGCGCCGCCGACCGTGAAGGACGTCGTGATGCCGGGACGGCCCTTGGGCAGACGCTTGCGGACCGGGCGGTACTCGATGACCTTCTCGACCGTCTCGCGGATGGTCGCCTCGGCCTTCTCGGTGACCTCGACCTTCTCCTTCTCCTTGGTCTTGGCGGAGAGGGGCTGGCCGACCTTGCAGTTGTCGCGGTAGATCGCGAGCGCCTTGACGCCCATCTTCCAGGCCTCGAAGTAGACCTCCTCGACGTCCTCGACGGTCGCCGTCTCCGGCAGGTTGACCGTCTTGGACAGCGCGCCGGAGATCCAGGGCTGGATGGCGGCCATCATGCGGACGTGGCCCATCGCGGAGATGGAACGCTCGCCCATGGCGCAGTCGAACACCTCGTAGTGCTCCGGCTTGAGGCTCGGGGCGTCGATCACATTGCCGTTGTCGGCGATGTGGGCGACGATCGCCTCGATCTGCTCCTCCTGGTAACCCAGGCGGCGCAGGGCCTGCGGGACGGTGCCGTTGACGATCTGCATCGAGCCGCCGCCGACCAGCTTCTTGAACTTGACCAGCGCGAGGTCGGGCTCAAGTCCGGTGGTGTCGCAGGACATCGCGAGACCGATGGTGCCGGTCGGGGCGATGACGGACGCCTGGGAGTTACGGAAACCGTTCTTCTCACCGAGCCGCAGCACGTCCTGCCAGGACTCCGTGGCGGCGGCCCAGATCGGCGTGTCCAGGTCGTCCGCGCGCGGGGCCGTGGTGTTGGCGTCGGAGTGCTGCTTCATGACCCGCAGGTGCGGCTGCGCGTTGCGGGCGTAGCCGTCGTACGGGCCGACGACCGCGGCGAGTTCGGCGGAGCGCTTGTACGACGTGCCGGTCATCAGGGAGGTGATGGCACCGGCGAGCGCACGGCCGCCGTCGGAGTCGTACGCGTGGCCGGTCGCCATCAGCAGGGCGCCGAGGTTGGCGTAGCCGATGCCGAGCTGGCGGAACGCGCGCGTGTTCTCGCCGATCTTCTGGGTCGGGAAGTCCGCGAAGCAGATGGAGATGTCCATCGCGGTGATGACGAGCTCGACGACCTTGGCGAAGCGCTCGACCTCGAAGGACTGGTGGCCCTTGCCGTCGTCCTTGAGGAACTTCATCAGGTTCAGCGAGGCGAGGTTGCAGGACGTGTTGTCCAGGTGCATGTACTCGCTGCACGGGTTCGAGCCGTTGATGCGGCCGGACTCCGGGCACGTGTGCCACTGGTTGATGGTGTCGTCGTACTGGATGCCCGGGTCGGCGCAGGCCCAGGCGGCCTCGGCCATCTTGCGGAACAGCTGCTTGGCGTCGACCTTCTCGATGACCTCGCCGGTCATGCGGGACGTCAGGCCGAACTGGTCGCCGTTCTCGACGGCCTTCATGAACGTGTCGTTCACGCGGACCGAGTTGTTGGCGTTCTGGTACTGCACCGACGTGATGTCGTCGCCGCCCAGGTCCATGTCGAAGCCCGCGTCACGCAGGGCGCGGATCTTCTCTTCTTCCTTGACCTTGGTCTGGATGAAGTCCTCGATGTCGGGGTGGTCGACATCCAGGATGACCATCTTGGCCGCGCGCCGGGTGGCGCCACCGGACTTGATGGTGCCGGCGGAGGCGTCGGCGCCGCGCATGAAGGAGACCGGACCGGAGGCGTTGCCACCGGACGACAGCAGCTCCTTGGAGGAGCGGATCCGGGAGAGGTTCAGACCGGCGCCCGAGCCCCCCTTGAAGATCATGCCCTCTTCCTTGTACCAGTCGAGGATCGACTCCATGGAGTCGTCGACGGCAAGGATGAAGCAGGCGGAGACCTGCTGGGGCTGCGGGGTGCCCACGTTGAACCACACGGGGCTGTTGAAGCTGAAGATCTGGTGCAGGAGGGCGTACGCCAGCTCGTGCTCGAAGATCTCGGCGTCGGCGGGCGAGGCGAAGTACTTGTAGTCCTCGCCGGCCTTCCGGTACGTCTTCACGATGCGGTCGATGAGCTGCTTGAGGCTCACCTCACGCTGCGGGGTGCCCACAGCGCCGCGGAAGTACTTGCTGGTGACGATGTTGACCGCGTTCACCGCCCACTCGGCGGGGAACTCGACGCCACGCTGCTCGAAATTGACCGAGCCGTCGCGCCAGTTGGTCATGACGACGTCACGACGCTCCCACTCCACCTCGTCGTACGGATGCACGCCGGGAGTGGTGTGAATACGCTCGATACGCAGTCCCTTGGTCGCCTTGGTGCCCTTCGTGCGGGAACCTCGTGCCGGACCGCTCGCCGTCTCTGTCATGCCGCCTCCCTGTACAGGCAAAAACGCCCTGAAATGCCACGATGTTCCCGTGGCAGAGTGTTTGTCTGGTGTCGCGGCCGCCGAAACGCTCATGGCTCCGCGACAAGTCCTGGTCCGCCGCCGCCCGGCCGGACCCGGGGCTCGCGCCCGGTTCCGGCCCGCCGGTCAGTCGGCGGAGTGGGCGGGTACGGGGACCTGAACAGTCCCTCCGGACCCGCCGTCGTCTTCCTGGCTTCCCGATCCCGCGTCTTCGTCGTCCGCGGCGGGGCCTGGCGTCGCTTCCCGCAGTTCCACGATCGCGGCCTCGAAGTCCTCGAGCGAGTCGAACGCCCGGTAGACGGAGGCGAATCGCAGATAGGCGACGAGGTCGAGTTCCTGCAACGGGCCGAGTATGGCCAGCCCGACGTCATGGGTGGTCAGTTCGGCACTTCCGGTGGCCCGCACCGCCTCCTCGACCCGCTGGCCGAGCTGGGCGAGTGCGTCCTCGGTGACAGGTCGTCCCTGGCATGCCTTGCGCACACCGTTGATGACCTTGGTACGGCTGAAAGGCTCGGTGACTCCGGACCGCTTGACCACCATGAGCGAACACGTCTCCACGGTCGTGAAACGACGGGAGCAGTCCGGACACTGGCGGCGCCGGCGGATCGACGTGCCGTCGTCGGTCGTACGACTGTCGACGACACGGCTGTCGGGGTGCCTGCAGAAGGGGCAGTGCATGATCTTCCAACCCTCCTCACAGCAGACTCAATGGCCTCGCCGGGCCCGTCGGACCCTCGAAGCAGCCCCAAGCATAGGCGATCGCCAAGCGTTCGAAGACCCGGGGGACCACAACTTCTGGGCTGCTGCCGCAATCCAACCACTAGATGTGGGATTTGGCTTGCCAAACACGCCGAACACGCGTGTCGCGCACGTATTGGCATGTGCCGTACGCCTGTACCCGCCGCAGCGGAAACGAGCGGGCACGACCGTACCGCTGCGACACATGCGGAGATACCGTGGGCGCCACACGGAGAGGACGTGCGACTCCCGCAGAAATGGGGGCCGGTACCCGGTCGACGGGATGCCGGATGGCAGACTGGGGCGACAACCCACGAGGCCACCACCCCGGCGGTGAAGAGCACGAACTCGGGCACCTTCGTCCACCGGAAGCGCGTCAGCCATACACCCAGACACATGATCAAGTCAGGTTATCCACGGTTTTTCACTCGAACGTGTGTTTGGCGCAACCTTTCGAAAGCAACTACCGTTGTCCAGCAGGGAGACCATCGAGAGGGGCCGACGTGACCACCACCGCAGACAGTGCCACCATCACTGCCCAGGACCGCTCCCAGGGCCGACTCGAGCCGGTGCATGCGATGAACGAAGCCGTGAATCCCGAGGGACACAAGCGTTCCCTACCAGGGCGACCGCCAGGCATCCGGGCCGACAGCTCAGGGCTCACCGACCGGCAGCGCCGGGTGATCGAGGTCATCAGGGACTCGGTGCAGCGACGGGGATATCCACCGTCGATGCGGGAGATCGGACAGGCCGTCGGCCTCTCCAGCACCTCCTCGGTCGCACACCAGTTGATGGCACTGGAGCGCAAGGGCTTCCTGCGCCGTGACCCGCACCGCCCGCGCGCGTACGAGGTGCGCGGTTCCGACCAGGCCGCCTCCGTGCAGCCCACCGACACCGCCGGCAAGCCCGCCGCGTCCTACGTCCCCCTCGTGGGCCGTATCGCCGCCGGTGGCCCGATCCTGGCCGAGGAGTCGGTCGAGGACGTCTTCCCCCTCCCCCGCCAACTGGTCGGTGACGGTGAGCTGTTCGTCCTCAAGGTCGTCGGTGACTCGATGATCGAGGCCGCGATCTGCGACGGGGACTGGGTCACGGTCCGCCGCCAGCCGGTCGCCGAGAACGGTGACATCGTGGCCGCGATGCTCGACGGCGAGGCCACCGTGAAGCGCTTCAAGCGCGAGGACGGCCACGTCTGGCTCCTCCCGCACAACTCGGCGTACGAGCCGATCCCCGGCGACGACGCGACCATCCTGGGCAAGGTGGTGGCAGTCCTGCGGCGCGTGTGACAGCCGCGACGGGCGGGCCCTGACGGACCCCGCTCCCTGACCGGGCCCCGGAACCCCTGCGCCGGTTCCGGGGCCCTGTGCGTTGCCCTCCGGCGGTTGGCGGGTCTCGGCCCTCGGTGGTCAATTGATTGATGTGGATCGGGGGTCGGCCTGGCACAGGTGCGCCAGGCCGACCCCCGATCACTCGTCTTCGGCCGACGCCTGGCTTTCAGCTTCCGCCTGCTCTTCGACTTCCGCCTGCTCCTCGGTCTCCGCCTGCTCCTCGGCCTTCTTCGCGACCGCGTCGATCGCGGCGAGGGACTTCCGGACCTGGTTGCGGTCCGTCGTGAACCAGAAGTCGGGCAGTGACGCCTTCAGATAGCTGCCGTATCGAGCCGTGGCAAGGCGCTGATCCAGTACGGCGACCACGCCACGGTCCCCCGACGCCCGTACGAGGCGGCCGGCGCCCTGGGCCATGAGCAGCGCCGCGTGGGTGGCAGCGACAGCCATGAAGCCGTTGCCCCCGGCGTCCTCGACTGCCTTCTGGCGGGCGCTCATGAGCGGGTCGTCCGGGCGCGGGAACGGGATCTTGTCCATGACGACCAACTGGCAGCTGGTTCCCGGGACATCGACGCCCTGCCAGAGCGAGAGGGTGCCGAAGAGGCAGGTCTTCGGATCGGCCGCGAAGTTCTTGATCAGCTCGCCGAGGGTCTCCTCGCCCTGTAGGAGGATCGGGAACTCCGGGATGCGGGAGCGCAGTTCCTCAGCGGCGAGCTGGGCCGCCCGCATCGAGGAGAAGAGACCGAGGGTGCGCCCGCCGGCGGCCTGGATCAGCTCCGTCAGCTCGTCCAGCATGTCCGCGCGGTCACCGTCGCGCGCCGGGCGCGCCAAGTGCTTGGCCACGTACAGGATGCCCTGCTTGCGGTAGTCGAAGGGCGAGCCGACGTCGACGCCCTTCCACTGCGGGATGTCCTCGCCCTCGGTGCCCTCCGGGGCCAGCCCGAGCGAGGCGCCGACGCCGTTGAAGTCGCCGCCGAGCTTCAGCGTGGCCGAGGTCAGGACCACGGATCGGTCCGTGAAGAGCTTCTCCCTGAGCAGGCCCGACACGGACATCGGGGCCACCCGCAGGGAGGCGCCGAAGCGGTCGTGACGCTCGTACCAGACGACGTCCCACTCGGAGCCGTTCGTGATCCGCTCCGCCACGTCGTGGACGCTCTCCACGGACGCCAGCGCCTGTTTGCGGACCGCGTCCTCGTCCTGGACCGACTTGTCACGCGTCGCGCCGATCGCGGAGATCACCGTACGACAGGCGTCGCGCAGCGCCATGAGCGCGTAGCCGAGGTCTTCCGGGATCTCTTCGAGGCGGCCCGGCAGAGCCAGTTCCATCAGCCGTTCGAAGCCTTCGGCGGCGGTCTGGAGCTGGTCGGCGGCCTTCTCGTTGGCCAGCTTCGCGGCGCGGCGCACAGCGCGGTTGACCTGTCCGGGAGTGAGCTCGCCGGTGGCGACACCGGTGACCCGGGAGACCAGTTCGTGCGCCTCGTCGACGATCAGTACCTCGTGCGGCGGGAGGACCGGGGCGCCCTCGATGGCGTCGATCGCGAGCAGCGCGTGGTTGGTGACGATCACCTCGGAGAGCTTGGCGCGCTCACGGGCCATCTCTGCGAAGCACTCGGCGCCGTACGCGCATTTGGTCGCGCCCAGGCACTCGCGGGAGGAGACCGAGATCTGGGCCCAGGCGCGGTCGGAGACACCGGGCGTGAGGTCGTCGCGGTCGCCGGTCTCCGTCTCGTCGGCCCAGTCGCGCATGCGCAGCAGGTCCTGGCCCAGTTTGCTGGTCGGCGCGGCCGCCTCGAACTGGTCGAAGAGGCCCTCCTCCTCGTCCTGCGGAACTCCCTCGTGCAGACGGTGCAGGCACAGGTAGTTCGACCTGCCCTTGAGCATCGCGAACTCCGGGCGGCGGCGCAGCAAGGGATGCAGTGCGTCGACCGTACGCGGCAGGTCGCGCTCGACGAGCTGGCGCTGCAGGGCGAGGGTGGCCGTCGCCACGACGACCCGCTCCCCGTGCGCGAGCGCGGGCACCAGATAGCCCAGCGACTTTCCGGTGCCTGTGCCGGCCTGGACCAGCAGATGGGAACCGCCGTCGAAAGCCTCCGCGACGGCTTCGGCCATGGTCACCTGGCCAGGGCGCTCCGAACCGCCGACAGCAGTGACGGCAGCATGCAGGAGTTCGGGGAGTGAGGACTTCGTCATAGGGCGACCACCCTACGGCCCGGGACTGACAAACGGGTGATCAAGCCTGGTGGGAGCGATGGGATCAGGACCTTGGTCGTCTCGGCCGGTGACCGGGGCGGAGCGGGATGGGGTCGGAGTCCGACCGGAGTCGGATCGGATGAGGGCCGAGTGGGGATCGGCTGTGGTTGGGGTGGCATCGGATCCGATCGGTGGGGCGTGGGTGCGGTTTCGCGTCGGGTCGCGAGGGGGGCCCGATCGCGCGGGACGTGGTCGCGAATGGGCTGTCCGAAAGCCGGGCGTCCGAGAGGTGGAACGGGAACGCGGCCGGCAGTGCGGTATTCGGCGTTCGGTCGGCGTTCGGTCGGCGGCAGCCGATCCGCAGGCGCGGAAATCAGTTCGGCGGAAGTGGGAACCGGCTCGGCGCGAGCGGTGTACCAAAAGTAGCGATGTCGCGGCATGGCGTTACAGCAGGTCGCGCAGGGACCGGTCTCGGATCATGAGGGCGGCCCGCTTGGCGGGCAGGTCGACCTCGGCGGAGAAACGGAATCCGGCGCGCAGGAAGGCAGCTACGGAAGGGGTGTTGCGAATGTCGGGTTCCGCGATGACACGCGCGCAGGCGGCCCGCTTGTCCAGGGCCAGATCAGCGACGGTTCGGAGCAGCGTGCTGCCGAGCCCTCGCCCGCGATCGGCGACGCCGCCGATAACGAGGTGGATTCCGGTGTCGTGAGGTCGAGCGGGGTAGTGGCGGGCCAGTGGGTCCAGATCCGCCCGGTAGATCTCCCAGTAGCTCATAGGCGTGCCCTCCAACACCCCGAGGCAGGGAAGGCTGCGTCCGTCGCCGGTGAGCTGGGCCCGCAGGTGGTCCTCGGTCACGGCCTGGAAGCCGGCCAACTCCCAGAACTCCGCGACAGCGGGGTCGTTCATCCAGCGGCTGATCAGCGGGACGTCTCGCTCGATGTGGACGGGGACGAGTTGGAACACGCCCGCGGGCGTGAGAACAGGGCCCCAGTCGGCGATCTGGTCGAGTAGGTCGTCGGAGAACGGATCGGTGACGGACGCGTCTAGAGGGGACCGGTCGCGGAGGTCGGCGTGAGAGTCGGTGCCGGCAGCGGTGTCCTGAGCGAAGAGCGCGATCAGCTCGTCGGGCAGACGCAGGTCCAGCGTGTCCTCGCAGTCGGATCCGATGCCGGCGCCCAGGTCGGTGACGGCAGAGGCGGGGGCGGCGGAGACAGAGGCGGGGGCTGCGTTCGCTCCGGCGTCAGTGGGAAGCACAGTGACGCTCCTCTCAGAGGTCTCGGTAGGCGGGGTGGGACGTTCCTCAGGTGCTCAGAGGTGAAGGGGGTTGGCGATGGTGACGTAAACGGACTGGGTGTCGACCGGACCGACGAGTTCGTCGAGGCCGTGCAGTCGGGTCAGAAGGTTGGCCTTGCAGCGCAGTACGGGTGAGTCGAGCAGGCGGGCGGGCAGGGAGGTGCGCAGCCGCGCGGGGCCGGAGGCGACATCGCCGAGGAAGCGGCGGAAGGCGGCGAGCAACACGCGTTCGTCGGCCAGACGTTGGGAGCCGAACGCGCCGATGAGGCCAAGCACGTTGTTAATGGCGAGGTAGTAGGCGAACCGCTCGTCGGTGACCTCGTCGGAGACGAACGTGTCGCTGTGCTCGCCGATACCGGGCAACCGGGCGTCGAGTTCCGCGCGACGGGACTCGCGGAAGTAGTAGCCCTGGTTGTCGCGGTAACGACCGCCTGCGGGCCAACCGTCGGCGTCCAGCAGAAGCAGCGTGTTCTGCTGGTGGGCCTCCAGCGCGATCCCGGCCTCCGCGTCCAGCCACAGCACGGGGCGGACCACCTGTTCGAGGTAGCGCAGGAACCACTCGGCGGCAACGGCCCCACGCGGACGGCCGGTTCGGCGGGCCAGGCTCGTGACGAGGTCGGCGAGTCGGGATCGCATGGTCGGCCGGCCCTCCGCCTCCGGGTCACGCGGTCGGGGCGAGACGAGTCCGGCGATGCAGGAGACGTCGTCCGAGGGGCTGAACGGGTTGTGCCGGACCACCACGTCGAGGCCGGCAACCGGGACACCGTTCGGATCGTCGACGGCGAGCCAGGCAGGGTCGCGGACGATGTCGAACCCAGGATGGGCTGCCTGCCACTGCTTGGCGAGGCCGCTGCGCAGCAGGCGGTGGACCTCGACGCCTCGGTGCAGTTCCTTGCGGAGGTTCTCACGACGGGAGTTGGTGATGCGGAGGCCCAGAGACAGCTTGAGCATGGCGGGGGCGCCCGAGCGGTGGACGGTTCGTACGGAGGAGGTGGGGTGCCACGGGAGGCCTTGTACTCCGAGGTCGCGGAGCAGTCCGGCGTCGAGCAGGGCCGCGGTTTCACTGCGCCGGCGGAGCTCCCGGAGTTGCCAGGGGTGCATGGGCAGGGCCGCGTAACCATCGGGCAGCAAGGGGTGCTCGCCACCAGCAAGTCGTGCCGTGAGGTGGGGCGCGGGGACGAGACGACCGCGCTCGGTCCAGGCGGAGTCGGTGGCGAGTACGGATGGAGCGACAGCGAGCCAGTGCAGGGGGAAGGAGCCTCGCAATTCCGGTGAGTACAGCCGTACTTCGGACTCGGAGAGACCTTCGCGGCTCTTGGGGGTCGGGTGCAGGGGGTGTCCGAGCAGGAGGGCCTGTTCGGCCGCGAGGAAGAGGTCGGGGCCGTCGGAAGGGTGCCGGCGGCGGTGGGTGAGGAAGGTGGCGGTACGGCGGAGGGAGTCGATGACGCGGGCGACCAGGTCGGGGCCGGGCATGTCGGCAAGGTCAGGTGCGGGCGCGGGGTTCGTCGTGGGCGCGGTACCGGAGGTGGACTCAGGACCAGCGGTGGACTTAGGGCAAGTCGAGGGCGCAGGGGTGACAACAGGCGCAGGGGTAGCAACAGGCGTCTCCCGGGCCAGCAGCGCCGCAACCGTGACCGCGTCCGCCGGTGAGGAGGACCGGTCGGATTCAGAGGCGTCGGAGTCAGGGGCGTCGGCGAAGTACGGGATGCCGAAGCGGTGCCAGCCGGTCGGGGACCAGTAGTGGATCGGGGCGTGCAGAGTCGTACCGCTTGCGGGGAGGGAGATGCGGAGGGTGCCGTCGGCGGGGGCGGGGATGCCGGTCTCGCGTACCCAGCAGCGGAGGAGGTTTTCGACGGTGGCGGCGTCAGCTGCGGTGATGGGGTCGACGTTTTCCAGTGGGTCGGCGTGGTCCAGCGGGTTGGCGAGGGTGTGAGGCGGGCGCGGGGGTTCCACGTGCGGGGTGCGGCTCTGCGACGGGACCGGGGCCTCCGGCGTCTCCGATGTCTCCGGCGCCTTGGCCTGCTCCGGAACCCTGACCTGCGCCGAGGTGTCGCCCTGTTGGCACGGCACCGGTGTGGGCGTCGGTGCGTGGGAGTCGGGTGCGGAGGTGGTGTTCAAGGTGGTTCCTCATGGGTGGTTCTGGGCCGTGCGGTCGGCTCGCGCTGGCGGTTCGTCCTGGTGCTTTGCCTGGTGGTCAGCCTGGTGTTTTGCCTGGTCTGGTGATCGTGCTGAATGCAAGGAGTTAGGGGTACCGGTCATGTGTGGAAGACAGTCGGCAGAGCTGCGCGCGCGCCGAGGCTTCCTGTCCTGCCGCCGTGGAAAGGGGATTTGCCACCGCGGAGGCCGGACACGGACAGCAGGACCCCCATCGGTACCAACCCCGCTGCGTGCACGGGGTTACGGGTGGCCTCACAATCCTTGCCGGGGCATGGACGTTGATGTCGTCGCGTCCCAAGTCGCGCTGTTAGGCGGCCGGTTCGATGGTGACCTTGACGTGCTTCATGAGTGGCTGGTCGCTCTGGGTGCTGAAGTCGCCGATGGCGCACAGGACGTTCATTTCCGGCATGTAGCCGGCCGCACAGCCGCGCGGGATGTCGTAGGGGATGGCCAGGTAGCCGTTGAGGTGGCGGCGGGTGCCGTCCTTGGCGGTGCTGGTGATGTCCACCGGGTCGAACTCGGCGAGCCCGCGTTCGCGCATGTCGTCCTTGTTCATGAAGACGAGGGTGCGGAGGTTCTCGATGCCGCGGTAGCGGTCGTTGTCGGAGTAGATGGTGGTGTTCCACTGGTCGTGGGAGCGCATCGTGCCCAGCGCCAGGGTGCCCGGGGCGGGGACCACGTCGGGCAGGGGCGCGGTGGAGAATTCGGCGCGGCCCGACGGGGTGAGGAAAACCAGTTCGCGGGCGGGCTGTTTGATGCGGAAGCCGAGCGGGAGCCGTACCCGGCGGTTGAAGTCCTCGAAGCCGTCCAGGACTTGGGCCATGGTGTCGCGGATGCGGTCGTAGTCCTCGATGTACCACTCCCAGGGGGTGGAGCTGTCGGGCAGGGCGGCGCGGGCCATTCCGGCGATGACGGCGGGCTCGGAGAGCAGGTGGGGCGAGGCGGGGCGCTTCATGCCGAGGGAGAGGTGGACCATGCTCATCGAGTCCTCGACCGAGGTGCGCTGGACGCCGTGGCGCTGCTGGTCCTTCTCGGTGCGGCCCAGGCACGGCAGGATGAGCGCCCGCCTGCCGTGCACGAGATGGCTGCGGTTGAGCTTGGTGCTGACCTGGACGGTGAGGTCGCAGGTGCGCAGGGCCTCGTAGGTGTACGGGGTGTCGGGGGCGGCGAGCGCGAAGTTGCCGCCCATGCCGACGAACACCTTCACCTCGCCGCGGTGCATGGCCTGGATGGTGCCGACGGTGTCCAGACCGTGCTCGTGCGGCGGGTCGATCGCGCAGACCTCGGCGAGGCGCTCCAGGAACGTCTCGGTGGGCCGGTGGTCGATGCCGCAGGTGCGGTTGCCCTGCACGTTGCTGTGCCCGCGTACGGGAGACGGTCCCGCGCCCTCGCGCCCCAGATTTCCGCGCAGCAGAAGGAGGTTGACGATCTCGCGGACGGTGTCGACGCCGTGTTCGTGCTGGCTGACGCCGAGGCACCAGCTGACGATGCTGCGGTCGGCGTCGCGGTAGACGCGTGCCGTCTTGAGGATGTCGTCGCGGTCGACCCCCGACTGGCGCTCGATCTCCGCCCAGGGGGTGGCCTCGCACAGCGCCCGGTAGGCGTCGAAGCCCTCGGTGTGGCGGTCGAGGAACACCTGGTCCAGTGCCTTGGGGTCGGTCCGGGCCTGTTCCAGGATCGCCTTGGCGACGCCGCGCAGGAGGGCCATGTCACCGCCGATGCGCGGTTGCAGGTTCAGGGTGCTGGTCCGCGTCGACTTGAAGAGGGCCATGTCGGTGAAGTCGTGCGGCACGATGGTGCGGGTCGCCGCCGCCTCGACCAGCGGGTTGATGTGCACGATCTGCGCGCCGCGCCGGTATGCCTCGGCCAGGGCGGTGAGCATCCTGGGCGCGTTGGAGGCGGCGTTGACGCCCATGATGAACAGGGCATCGGTGGCCTCCCAGTCCTTGAGGTCGACGGTCCCCTTGCCTGTGCCGAGGGACGCCGTGAGCGCGCGCCCGCTGGCCTCGTGGCACATGTTGGAGCAGTCGGGCAGGTTGTTCGTGCCCAGTTCGCGGGCCATCAACTGGTAGAGGAAGGTGGCCTCGTTGCCGAGCCGGCCGGAGGTGTAGAAGGCAGCCTGGTTCGGGCTGTCCAGTTCGCGCAGGACACGCCCGACCGTCTCGAACGCGTCGTGCCAGCCGATCGGGACGTAGTGGTCGGACTCGGGGTCGTAGACCATCGGTTCGGTGAGCCGGCCCTGGTCCTCCAGGTCGAAGTCGCTCCAGCCGGACAGTTCGGTGACCGAATGGGCGGCGAAGAAGTCACGGCCGACCCGCTTGGGGGTCATCTCCCAGGTGACGTGCTTGATGCCGTTCTCGCAGATGTCCAGGTGCAGGCCCTTGGTGTCGTCCGGCCAGGCGCACCCGGGGCAGTCGAAGCCGCCGTTCTCGTGGTTCATCCGCATGATCGCCCGTGGCCCGTCCACGAGCGCGCCCTCGCGCACCAGCACCTTGCCCACGCTCTTGGCCGCGCCCCAGCCGGCGGCGGGGTGGCGGTAGGGGTGGGCCTGTGGTTCGCCCTGTGGATCGGGCCCCACGTGCGGCTGCGGACCGTTCTGACCGTCGTGCGTGGTGGTCACGGGTCTCACCATCTCCCCGTCCGGGCGGGCAGGCACCAGGAGAAATGCGCTTTTCAGACATCTACGATTCCACAGTGCCCACGCCGACGCGATTCGGCAGGACACGCTTCCGCCCGAACCGCTCGCCCGTCCGACCAGCCCAGGTCAGCCCGTCGGCGCCGCAGGCAGGTCGTCCAGGAAGGTGACGGTCGGCACGTGGAACAGGCATCCCGTCATCGCCGTCGAGAAGTCGAGGATCCGGTCGTGCTTGGCCCCGTCGTTGCCGAGGAACATGTTCCGGAGCATCCGCTCGGTCACCTCGGGCGTACGGGCGTAGCCGATGAAGTACGTGCCGAACTCGCCGGTGCCCACGGTCCCGAACGGCATGTTCTCCCGCACGATCTTGAGCTCGTTGCCGTCCTCGTCGGTGATGACGTTGAGGGCCACGTGGGAGTCGGCGGGTTTGACGTCGTCGGGGAGTTCGAGGTTGGCCAGCTTGGTGCGTCCGATGGCGTTCTCCTGCTCGTCGGCGGGCAGGGCGTTCCACTCCGTCATGTCGTGCAGGTACTTCTGGACGATCACGTAGCTGCCGCCCTTGAAGGCGTGGTCCTCGTCACCGATGAGCACGGCGTCGGAAGCGAGCCGGCCCTCGGGGTTCTCGCTGCCGTCGACGAAGCCGAGCAGGTCCCGCTCGTCGAAGTACTTGAAGCCGTGCACCTCGTCGACGACCGTGACCGCGCCGGCCAGCCGTTCGGCGAACAGCCGGGTCAGTTCGAAGCAGAGGTCCATCCGACGGGCGCGTACATGGAAGAGGAGGTCGCCCGGCGTGGACGGGGCCCGGTGCCGGTCACCGGTCAACTCGACGAACGGATGCAGTTGCTGCGGGCGCGGTCCGCTGAACAGCCGGTCCCAGGCGTCCGATCCGATGCCGACGACACAGGTGAGTTCGTCGTCGGGAGCGCGGAAGGCGACCGAGCGGCGCAGCCCCGAGACGTCCTCCAGCAGATCGCGGACCGTCTCCTCCTGCCCCGGCGTGATGGTGACCACGAGAAACATGGCAGCCCTGGCCGGAGGGACGATCACTGGCTGCGACTCGACCACGGGTCGGCCTCCTCAACCTGTACGAGACGGGTCCCGCGAGGGGTCCCGGGGTGGGTCCGTTCTCCGCCATCCTGCTGTGTCCCCGGGAAATCCGCACGAGGACACCGAGGACACAAGGGACACAGTGGCTCAGCCGCCGACGAGGCCCACGACGAGGTTGATGGCGGTGGCGAGGATGCTGGTGCCGAAGACGTAGGACAGCAGCGAGTGCCTCAGCACGATCGCGCGGATCTCCGGACTGGAGACGTCGGTGTCGGAGACCTGGTAGGTCATGCCGAGGTTGTAGCTGAAGTAGAAGAAGTCCCGGTACGCCGGCGGCTGGTCGGAGTTGAAGTCGATCCCCTTGCCGGTCTCGTAGTACACGTACGCGTAGCGGGCGGCGTACATCAGGTGCAGTGCTGCCCAGGCCAGGAAGACCGCGCACAGTGCGGTCGTGGCCGTGGCGTGGCCGGGATCGGATCGGCCGCGCACGAGCAGCAGCACGATGGCCACCAGTCCACCCAGGGCCACCGCGACGACCAGGAGTTCCTCGACGAGGGGCCGGAAGTCCTCGCGCTGGGCGTTGCGGTGGGTGTCGGTGGCGTCCATCGGCCACAGCACCACCCAGCCCGTCACGACGAAGATGAGTTCCGTGGCGGCGATGCCCGCGATCAGACCCAGATCCAGGTCGGTCGGCAGCCCGACGGCCACACCGACGACGGTTCCGAGGACCGTCGCGCCGGCGAGCCTGGACAGGGCGTTCAGCGGCTGACGAGTCCCCATGGGTGAACACCGTAGCCCCATCGGCACCGTCCGGCTCGGCAGGGCCCGCCGGGTCGGCGAAGCGGGTCGCGTCGGCCCCCTCGATGGCCAGGTCAGAACCCTCGACACCCAGGTCAGACCGCTTGTAGCCGAACCGTTGCCGTTCCGTGCGACGTCACCCACAGCGGACCCATAGTCTGTGTTGCCGTTCCGCCGAAATCCGTTGAACCCAGGGGGAGTCAGACCATGCGACCCATCCGGCCGTCCTTCACCACCCGCCCGGGGAGGAGTGCGCGCCGCAGAGTCTCCCCCGTGCTGACCGCCGTCGCGATCGCCTCCGCGCTGGCACTCACCGCCACCGCCTGTGGCTCCGGCGACGACACCAAGGCGGACGGGCGGGCCTCGGCCGCGGCCGCCGCGTCGGACGACGGCGGGCTCAAGATCCCGGACGACATCAGGGACAAGCTCAAAGAGCACGGCATCGACATCGACAAATGGAAGGACGGCGCCTGGAAGAACTGGGACAAGGACGACTGGCTGCGCGAGGCCGACGACTTCGTCAACCCGATCATCAAGGGCCTGTGGGACCCGGAGCGGATGCGGGACGCCGACGACCCGGACAAGGGCGTCGACGACAGCGACCTCTCGGGCGACCAGGGCGTGACCGACCCGACGCCCGAGCCGGTGGACGCGAAGGCCGTGCCGCCTACGTACCACGCCAACGCGGCGACGGCCGGCAAGGTGTTCTTCGACTCCCCCGAGGGCACGATGGTCTGCTCGGCGACGGTCGTGCAGGACCCGGCGCACCCGGGGAAGTCCAACCTGGTCTGGACGGCGGGCCATTGCGTGCACGCCGGCAAGAAGGGCGGCTGGTACCGCAACATCGCGTTCGTGCCGTCGTACAACGACCAGGGCAAGTCGGCCGCCGAGTTGGAGAACGCCACCCGCGAGGAGACCGCTCCCTACGGCGTGTACTGGGGTGACTGGGCGCAGACCTCCCAGCAGTGGATCGAGCAGGGCGGCGAGACCGGCGGCGACGGAGCCTCGTACGACTACGCCGTCATTCATGTGACGCCCGAGAAGGGCAGCAACGGCAAGTCCCTCGAGGAGACGGTCGGTGCGGCGCTGCCGGTGAACTTCAACGCCCCGGCCGTGCCGAAGGTCGCGAGCATCACGGCGACCGGCTATCCGGCGGCGGCTCCGTTCGACGGCCAACTGCTGTACCAGTGCCAGGACAAGCCGGGTCGGCTGTCGATCAACACCGCGGACCCGACGATGTACCGGATCGGGTGCACCATGACCGGCGGTTCGTCCGGCGGGGGTTGGGTCGCGACGGGGTCGGACGGCAAGCCGGCGCTGGTGTCCAACACCTCGATCGGTCCGGTGACCGCGGGCTGGCTGGCCGGTCCGCGGCTGGGCGACGTGGCGAAGGGCGTGTACGACTCGGTGAGCGAGAAGTTCGCCGGTCAGTGACGGAGCAGCGGACGGTGACGGGACAGCGGACCGTGACGGATCAGCGGACGCGGTAGACGGACACGGCGGGCGACGGGGTGCCCAGGAACACATTCACCACCCCGTCCCCGTCCGCCCTCGACCCCCGGGCGACACCACTCACCGGCCACGGCACCACTGGGAGCACCAACACCGCACGTTTCAACGGGGGTTATCGCACCATGCCTTCCACCCGCACACCCACTGGGCCGGGCCGCCACCGGCGCACCGCACTTGCAGCCACCGGCCTGCTCACCGCGCTCGCCCTGACCGCGACCGCGTGCAACGGCGCGGACGACGACAGCGCCGGCGACAAGCCGGCCACCGCCTCGCAGTCGTCCGGCACCGGCGACGGCAAGCCGTACATCCCGGCCGACATAGCGAGCAGGCTCAAGGAGCACGGGATCGATGTCGACGAGTGGGCCAAGGGCGGCTGGAAGGACTGGGACAAGGACAAGTGGCTCAGCGCCGCGAAGGACTTCGTCAACCCGGTGATCGACGACCTCTGGAAACCCGAGCGGATGAAGTCCGCCCACGAGGCGAACAAGACGGTGTCGACCAAGGACGCCGCCGCCGACCAGGGCGTCAGTGACCCGGTGCCGGCGCCCGTCGAGGCCACGGCCGAGATGACGCCGTACCACGAGAACGCGGCCCCGGTCGGCAAGGTGTTCTTCGACTCCCCCGAGGGCTCGATGGTCTGCTCGGGCACGGTGATCAAGGACGTGAACCATCCGGGCAGGTCCAACCTGGTCTGGACGGCCGGGCATTGTGTGCACGCGGGCGCGGGCGGCGGTTGGTACCGCAACATCGCCTTCGTCCCGGCCTACAACGACCTCGGCGAGTCGGCGTCGCAGCTCAGCAACGTGAACGCCGCCGAGATCGCCCCGTACGGCAACTGGTGGGCGGACTGGGCGTCGACCTCCAGCCAGTGGATCCAGGGCGGCTCGGAGTCGGGCGGCGCGGGTGCGGCGTACGACTTCGCCGTGCTGCATGTGAAGCCCGAACAGGGCACCAAGTCCCTTGAGGAGACGGTCGGTGCGGCGCTCGACGTCGACTTCTCGGCGCCGTCCGCGCCCAAGGTTCCCGAGATGGGCGCCTGGGGATACCCGGCGGCGCCGCCGTACGACGGTCTGCAGATGTTCAAGTGCCTCGACCGGCCAGGGCGGTTCTCGCTGGACCCGACCCTGCCGACGATGTACCGCATCGGCTGCACCATGACCGGCGGCTCGTCCGGCGGCGGCTGGTTCCGGGTGGTGGACGGCGAGACCGAGCTGGTCTCCAACACGTCGATCGGCCCGTCCGACAACACCTGGCTGGCCGGCCCGCAGTTGGGACGGACGGCCGAGTCGCTCTACGAGAACATGAGCCGGACGTACGGCGGCCGGTGAGGCCGGAGAAGCCGGAGAAACCGACACCGCAGGCAACGCCGAAGGCCCGCCCCCGATCGAACAGGGGCGGGCCTTCGGGCCGTTCAACGGGACGGACGTCCCACATGCCACGGACGCCCAGTCGCGACAGACGTCCTACGACACTCAGATCAGCGGCGCCGGAACGTACGGCGTGAGTTCCGCCGCCAGTTCCTCATGCACCCGCAGCTTGAGCAACGTGCCCTCCGGGGTGTGCTCCTCGGAGATCACCTCGCCCTCGTCGTGCGCGCGGGCGACCAGCTTGCCGTGGGTGTACGGCACGAGCGCCTCGATCTCGACGGACGGCCTCGGCAGCTCGTTGTCGATGAGCGCGAGCAGCTCCGCGATGCCCTGGCCGGTACGGGCCGAGACCGCGATGGAACGCTTCTCGATCCGCATCAGCCGCTGGAGCGTCAACGGGTCGGCCGCGTCCGCCTTGTTGATCACGACGATCTCGGGCACCTTGGTGGCGCCGACGTCCCGGACCACCTCGCGCACGGCGGCCAGCTGCTCCTCCGGGTTGGGGTGCGAGCCGTCCACCACGTGCAGGATCAGGTCGGACTCGCCGACCTCCTCCATGGTGGAACGGAACGCCTCGACCAGGTGGTGCGGCAGGTGCCGGACGAATCCGACGGTGTCGGCCAGCGTGTACAGCCGGCCGCTCGGGGTCTCCGCCCGGCGGACGGTCGGGTCCAGGGTCGCGAACAGGGAGTTCTCGACCAGGACGCCCGCGCCCGTGAGGCGGTTGAGCAGGGACGACTTGCCGGCGTTGGTGTAGCCCGCGATGGCGACCGACGGCACCCGGTGGCGCTTGCGCTCCTGGCGCTTGATGTCGCGGCCGGTCTTCATCTCCGCGATCTCCCGGCGCATCTTCGCCATCTTCTCGCGGATCCGTCGCCGGTCCGTCTCGATCTTGGTCTCACCGGGACCACGGGTGGCGAGGCCGCCGCCCGAGCCGCCGCCCATCTGCCGGGACAGCGACTGACCCCAGCCGCGCAGCCTCGGCAGCATGTACTGCATCTGCGCGAGCGCGACCTGCGCCTTGCCCTCTCGGGACTTGGCGTGCTGGGCGAAGATGTCGAGGATCAGGGCCGTACGGTCGATGACCTTGACCTTGACGACGTCTTCGAGATGGATGAGCTGGCCCGGACTGAGCTCACCGTCGCAGATCACGGTGTCGGCGCCGGTCTCCAGGACGATGTCCCTGAGCTCGGTCGCCTTGCCGGAGCCGATGTAGGTGGCCGCGTCGGGCTTGTCGCGACGCTGGACGACACCGTCGAGCACGAGTGCGCCGGCGGTCTCCGCGAGGGCGGCGAGCTCCGCGAGGGAGTTCTCCGCGTCCTGTGCGGTGCCCGTGGTCCACACGCCGACGAGGACGACCCGCTCCAGCCGGAGCTGGCGGTACTCGACCTCGGTGACGTCCTCGAGTTCGGTGGAGAGGCCGACCACACGGCGCAGGGCCGCGCGCTCGGAGCGGTCGAACTGTTCGCCGTCCCGGTCTCCGTCGATCTCGTGGCTCCAGGCGACGTCCTCTTCCATCAGGGCATCGGCCCGAAGACCGTCTGGGTTGTCGTGCGCGAAGCGCTTGGCGTCCTGGGAAGGGGAAGAAGAGGAGGTCATTGGATCCTTACGTAGATGGGGAGTGCGATACGGCGCTCATCAGTCTCAACGTCCGAGTACCCCGGGAGATTCCCGTGTCCCGTCCCGCGCCGACCGAACGATGGTCGCACGGGACGCCTCGTCTCGTCACCGACTTATTTCCCAGCCTCAGCGCCTTCCTTACCGGCCTCAGTCGCCTATTTCCCGGCCTTCTTCACCGGCTCGACGGCCTTCCAGTCCGGGTGACCGGGCATCGGCGGGGTCTTCTCGCCGTACAGCCAGCCCTTGAAGAAGTCACCGAGGTCGCGGCCGGAGATCTCGGCGGCCAGCTGTTCGAAGTCGGCGGTCGTCGCGGTGCCGTCGCGGTGGAGTTCGAGCCAGGTGCGTTCCAGGCGCTCGAAGTCGGAGCGGCCGATCTCCTCGCGCAGGGCGTAGAGGGCGAGCGCGGCGCCGTCGTAGACGTTGGGGCGGAAGATGCTGATCTTCTGGCCGGGCTGGGGCGCCTTGGGCCGGGCGGGCGGTCCCCCGGCGGCGCGCCAGCGGTCCGAGGCGCCGTACGCGGCCTTCATCCGCGCCTCCATCGACCGGCCGGCCTTCTCCTGCGCGTACAGCGCCTCGTACCACGTGGCGTGTCCCTCGTTGAGCCACAGGTCGGACCACGCGCGCGGGCTGACGCTGTCGCCGAACCACTGGTGGGACAGCTCGTGGACCATGATCGACTCGACGTACCACTTCGGGTAGGCGGGCTCGGTGAAGAGGTCCTTCTCAAAGAGGGAGAGGGTTTGAGTTTCCAACTCGAAGCCCGTGGTGGCCTCCGCCATGAGCACGCCGTACGTCTCGAAGGGGTACGGGCCGACCTTGCTCTCCATCCAGGCGATCTGGTCGGGCGTCTTGGCGAGCCACGGTTCGAGCGCCGCGCGGTCCTTGGTGGGCACGACATCGCGCACCGGCAGCCCGTTGGGCCCGTCGCGGTGCACCACGCTGGAGCGGCCGATGGAGACCTGGGCGAGCTCGGTGGCCATGGGGTGCTGGGTGCGGTACGTCCAGGTGGTCGCCCTGCCGACGCGGTCCACGCCCGCGGGGAGGCCGTTGGCGACGGCGGTGTAGCCGTTCGGGGCGGTGACCCTGATGGTGAACATCGCCTTGTCGGAGGGGTGGTCGTTGCACGGGAACACCAGGTGCGCGGCATCTGCCTGGTTGGCCATCGCGAGCCCGTCCTTGGTGCGCACCCAGCCGCCGTCCTGCCCGTCGGCGGGCACCGGGTCGCTGGTGTGCCGCACGGTGATCCGCGTCCAACTCCCCTCGGTCAGCGGCTCCCGCGGCGTGACCACGAGGTCGTCACCCGCCTTGGTGTACGACGCCGGCTCGCCGTCGACGTCGACCGACTCGACCTTGCCGTGCGCGAAGTCGAGGTTGAGGCGGTCCAGGTTGGTCGTCGTCCAGGCGTCGATCGTCGTGACCGCCTGGAGGGGCTTGCTGTTGGAGCCCGGATAGGTGAAGGAGAGGTCGTACGACGCCACGTCGTACCCGGGGTTGCCGAGGTACGGGAAGAGGCGGTCGCCGACGCCCAGCGGGGCCGCCGGGGCGCTCGCGGCGAGGAGGCAGACGGAGACGGCGGAGGCGAGCAGCGCGGTCGCCTTCAGGCGGCGGGGGCTCCTCGTGCGGGGGCCTGCGGTGTGCGGGGCGGCGGCCTGGGGGCGGGCCGCCCGGACGCGGGGGGTGAGCAGCATGCACCACGACCTACCAGCGCGCGCGTGCGCTGCGGCGACGGCGCGCGTTCGGCCCACCCGAACGGGTAGGTCGGGCGGGGGTGCATGGCGTGACACACCGGCGCGTCAGCTATCGCGCACGCCCCTCGCGGGACGCCGTCGAGGAGGCCGAGGGACCGCTGCGGAGGCGAGCTCGCCTCCAGTGTCCGGCCTCCAGAGTCCGGCCTTCGGAGCCCCGTCTTTCGGAGCCCCGTCCTTCACAGCCCCGCCGTCTGCGCCCTGCTCACGTCGTACACCCCGGGCACGTTCCGCATGGCCCGCATCAGGGCCGGAAGGTGGGCCGCGTCCGGGAGTTGGACGGTGTACGTGTGGCGCACCTGCTGCTGTGTCGGGGGTTCGACCGTCGCGGAGACGATCTCCGCGCCTTCGAGGGCCATGGCCTCGGTGAGGTCGGCCAGCAGGTGGGGCCGGACGAACGATTCGGCGACCAGGGTGACCCGGCACTCGGCGGTGTCGCCCCAGCGCACGCCGACCTCCGGGCGCCCCGCGGTCTTCATCCGCGCCACCCCGGCGCACTCCACGCGGTGCACGGTCACCACGCCCCCGCGCACGGCGAAGCCGGTCACGTCGTCGGGCGGCACGGGCGTGCAGCAGCCGGCGAGGCGCACGGTCGCGCCGGGCTGGTCGACGGTGACGTGATCGGTGGCGGGGCGGGTGGTCGGCGCCTCGGCGGTGGGCCGCTGCGTGACGGCGGGGCCCTCGGCCTCCTCGGCGGCGTCCTGCGAGGGGTGCGTCGTGATCCAGCGCTGGATGGCGATCCGGGCGGCGGGCGTGTGCGCGTGCTCCAGCCACTCCCTGGAGGGCTCGGAGGCGGGGTCCTGTCCCATGAGGAGCTGGACGGTGTCCCCGTCGCGCAGGGCCGTGCTGAGCGTCGCCAGGCGGCCGTTGACGCGGGCGCCGATGCACGCGTGCGCGTCCTCGCCGTACTGCGCGTAGGCGGCGTCGACGCAGGTGGCGCCGTCGGGCAGGCCCAGGGTGCCGCCGTCGGGGCGGTAGACGGTGATCTCGCGGTCCTGGGCGAGGTCCTCGCGCAGGGTCGACCAGAAGGTGTCGGGGTCGGGCGCCGCCTCCTGCCAGTCGAGGAGACGGGAGAGCCAGCCGGGCCGGGTGGGGTCGACGCGCTCGCCGTCGGCGGGGTCCTCGGGCGCGGGGGCGTACGGGTTGCCGAGCGCGACGACGCCGGCCTCGGCGACCTTGTGCATCTGGGGGGTGCGGATGAGGACTTCGACGACCTGGCCGTCCCCGCGGGCCACCGCGGTGTGCAGCGACTGGTACAGGTTGAACTTCGGTACGGCGATGAAGTCCTTGAACTCCGAGACGACGGGCGTCATACAGGTGTGCAGCTCGCCCAGGACCGCGTAACAGTCCGCGTCCTCGTTCACGAGCACGAGCAGCCGCCCGAAGTCGGCGCCGCGCAGCTCGCCGCGTTTGCGGGCGACGCGGTGGACGGAGACGAAGTGCCGTGGCCGGATGAGGACTTCGGCCGGGATGTCGGCGTCGCGCAGCACCACGCGCATCTCCTCGGCCATCTCGGCCAGCGGATCGTCCGCGCGGGAGGCGTTGTCGACGATCAACTCCCGTGTGTGCTCGTACTCCTCGGGATGGATGATCTGGAAGACCAGGTCCTCCAGCTCGGTCTTGAGCGCCTGGACACCGAGCCGTTCGGCGAGCGGGATGAGGACGTCGCGGGTCACCTTGGCGATGCGCGCCTGCTTCTCGGGGCGCATCACGCCGAGGGTGCGCATGTTGTGCAGCCGGTCGGCGAGTTTGATCGACATCACGCGTACGTCGCTGCCGGCGGCGACGAGCATCTTGCGGAAGGTCTCCGGCTCGGCGGCGGCGCCGTAGTCGACCTTCTCCAACTTCGTGACGCCGTCGACGAGATAGCGGACCTCGGCGCCGAACTCCTCGCCGACCTGGTCCAGCGTCACGTCGGTGTCCTCGACGGTGTCGTGGAGCAGAGAGGCCGTCAAGGTCGTGGTCTCGGCGCCGAGTTCGGCCAGGATCAGGGTCACGGCGAGGGGGTGCGTGATGTACGGCTCGCCGCTCTTGCGCATCTGGCCGCGGTGCGAGGACTCGGCCAACACGTAGGCGCGGCGCAGGGGTTCGAGGTCGGCGTCGGAGTAGTGGGCGCGGTGGGCCTCGGCGACGTGGCCGATGGCGTCGGGCAGCCGGTCACGGGCCGTGGGGCCGAGCAGGGCCGCCCGGCCCAGCCGGCGCAGATCGATCCGCGCCCGCCAGCGAGCCGCGGACCCGGTCATCGGACCTGGGGTCGCGGGGTTCGTGGCCTCCGCACTCATGGGCACCTCCGGCTGCGTGGACCGGCGGACGGGGTGCCCCAGGGCGGACACGGCTCAGGGAGCGGCAACACTCCCCGTCCGGGCCGGTGCTTGATGCTACCGAGCCCACCACGTGCGACTGACCGCCTCTCGTCGAGCGTGAAACGGATCACCCATTCGAGCGAAGGTTTGTAGGTTTACGGTTTCGCGCCACGCGGAAAGCGGTCGGCCGTGCTTTCGAACCCACGACCGCTCCCCGGGTGACAACTCATGCACCACGCACGCGTGCGCGCCTCGGATGCCAAGCCATCACACAGCTCAACTGGCGGCCTTTTCCAGCCACTCGGCATCGATCTCGCCTTCGGCGACGATCACCGCCGGGCCGGTCATCTCGATCTCGCCGTCCGTCCGTTCGGTGATCACCAGCGTTCCGCCGGGCACATCCACGGTGTACGTCGCCGGGGCGCCGGTGACGGCGGGATCGGCGCCGTCCCTGCGCGCGGCGGCCACGGCGACCGCGCACGCGCCCGTGCCGCACGAGCGGGTCTCGCCGGCCCCGCGCTCGTGCACGCGCAGCGCCACGTGGCCGGGGCCGCGGTCGACGACGAACTCCACGTTGACCCCGTCCGGGTAGGCGGCGGCCGGGCCGACCGGCGGCGGGGAGTACAGGTCGCCCGCGTGCGCGAGGTCGTCGACGAAGGCCACCGCGTGCGGGTTGCCCATGTTCACGTTCCGCGCGGGCCAGCTGCGCTCACCGACGCTCACCGTGACGTCCCCCTCGGGGAGGCGTGCCCGGCCCATGCCGACGGTGACGTCACCGTCCTTGGCGATGTGCACGGCCTTCACGCCCCCGCGCGTGGCCACCGCGAGGTCGCCCTCGCCGATGTGTCCGGCGCGCAGGAGGTAGCGCGCGAAGACCCGTACGCCGTTGCCGCACATCTCCGCGATCGAGCCGTCGCCGTTGCGGTAGTCCATGAACCACTCCGCCTCGGCCGCCATCTCCCGAGCCTCGGGGTGCGCGGCGGACCGGACCACGTGCAGCAGCCCGTCACCGCCGATGCCCGCACGGCGGTCGCACAGGGCGGCGACGGTCGCCGCCGGCAGGTCGAGGGTGTTCTCGGGGTCCGGGACGATGACGAAGTCGTTCTCGGTGCCGTGGCCCTTGAGGAAGGGGATCCGCGCGCGGGTGCTCATTCTTCGATCGTAAAGGGTGTCGCGTTTCGACTGCGGGCCGGTGGGAGCTGGTCGCGCCCGCACTGCGGTGCCGCACATCGGTACAGCAGCCCCGCGCCCCTCAAAAGCCCGAAAGGCCCTTCAGCGGAGCCGCGCCACGCGCCATACCGCCAGCACGACCACCGCGGCCACGACCACGACGTACGCCAGCACGACCCGCCAGTCCGGCCGGGAGCCGGAACCGCGCTGCGGCAGGCCGGGCCCGGTGTAGCCGACGCGGCGGGCGGCCATCATGCCCCAGCCGGCCGCGCAGGAGCAGATCAGCAGGCCCAGCATGGCGATCACGGCGCCGCTGTCGCCGAAGTCGAAGGCGAGCGGGAAGGCGAACATCAGGGAGCCGACCGCGGCCAGGGCGACGATGGGGGCGAGCTGCCAGATGCGCAGTCGGCGCTGCGGGCGCAGTTCGACCTCGACCTCGGGGCCGCTCGCGAACATCTCCTCGGGCTCGGGACCGTCCGCGGTCACTCCGCCCTGGGTGTCGTCGGGCCCGTCGGGGCTCAGACGGTCCTCGTCCAGTTCCAGCTCCGGCCCACTGTTCTCAGCGGTCAGGGGCTCGGTGCCGTGTGCGGTGTCGCGAGGGCCGGCCTCCATCGCCACGCGCCCTCCCAACTTAGGAACTAGGTCGATCGAAGCTCGATGATGGCACGGCACCGGAGGCCGCGATGACGGCCGGAGCGTCCCGATGCCATGACGTGATCAGGCTGTGACCGGTCGTTCGACCAACGCCAGTGCGAGGTGCGGAAGTTCTGTGAGATCCGCCGCGGCCCCACTCAACCAGTGCACCCGTGGATCGCGCCTGAACCATGAATCCTGACGGCGCGCGAAGCGCTTGGTGGCACGGACGGTCTCGGTGCGCGCCTCGTCGAGGGTGCACTCTCCCGTGAGCGCGGCCAGGACCTGCTGGTAGCCCAGCGCGCGCGAGGCCGTACGCCCCTCACGCAGGCCCTGCGCCTCCAGCGCGCGCACCTCCGCCACGAGCCCCGCGTCCCACATCCGGTCGACGCGGCGGGCGATGCGCTCGTCGAGTTCGGGGCGGGCCACGTCGACGCCGATCTGGACGGTGTCGTAGACCGAGTCGTGGCCGGGGAGGTTGGCGGTGAAGGGCCGGCCGGTGATCTCGATCACTTCGAGTGCCCGGACGATACGGCGGCCGTTGCTGGGGAGGATCGCGTGCGCGGCCTCGGGGTCGGCGGCGGCGAGGCGGGCGTGCAGCGCGCCCGAGCCGCGCAGGGTGAGCTCCTCCTCGAGGCGGGCTCGCACCTCGGGGTCGGTGCCGGGGAACTCGAGGTTGTCGACGGCCCCGCGGACGTACAGGCCCGAGCCGCCGACGAGGATCGGCCAGCGGTTCTCGGCGAGCAGGGCGTCGATCCGCTCGCGGGCGAGCCGCTGGTACTCGGCGACGGAGGCCGTGACGGTGACGTCCCAGATGTCCAGGAGGTGGTGCGGGACGCCGTCGCGTTCCTCGGGCGTCAGCTTGGCGGTGCCGATGTCCATCCCCCGGTAGAGCTGCATGGAGTCGGCGTTGACGACCTCGCCCCCGAGTTGCCGGGCGAGGAAGACGCCCAGATCGGACTTTCCCGCCGCGGTGGGTCCGACGACGGCGATGACTCGGGGGGCGGGGGGTGCGGTGCTCACCGGACCAGTCTCGCAAACCCGGCGACCACTCCTCGAACGAGTTACGTGACGGTGACGGGACGGGGTCGTTGCCCGGTCGAGGTCCTCGCCGCCGGTTCGCAGGAGGCGGCGGGGCGGGTGACGCGAACGGGCGCACCGGACGACGCGGGATTTCGCCCGCACGAGTAACGTATGGAGTGGATATGGGTGTTTTCGCACGACTTCTCCGGAGGTCGAAGGCCACGGAGGAGGCGTCGACCGCCGAGGCTCAGGACGGCGCGCTGACGGCGTGCTCGGAGTCGGCGGCGGAGCAGGCGGCAGCGGCGAAGGGGTCGGCCGAGGCGTCCGAGGTCCCGTCCGAGGACGCGGGTGCGGCCGAGGTCGAGCCGACGGCGGCGCAGGCGGAGACCCCGGCCGAGCAGGCGGGCTCCGAGGCCGGCTCCGGCGAGGGCGTCGAGATCCCCAAGCAGCAGTCCGCCGAGGCGACGGCCGACAGTGAGGCCGGCGAGGGCGCCCGCACGTAGCCGCCCGGCATACGCGTGCGCCGACGGGGTACCCGGCGGGCGTACGGGGCCGGGACACACGGAAGGTGGACCATGGGTCTCCTGGACAATTTGAAGGCCAAGCTCTCTCCGGCCAAGGACAAGGTCTCGGACCTCGCGCAGCAGCACGGGGGCAAGATCTCGACCGGTATCGACAAGGCCGCGAAGGCCGTCGACGAGAAGACCAAGGGCAAGTACAGCGACCGGATCCAGACGGGGACGGGCAAGGCCAAGGGCGCCATGGACCGGCTCGCCCACAAGGACGACCCGGCGGGCACGCCCCCGAGCGGCGGCACGACACCGCCGCCGGAGACTCCGCCCCCGCCGACCACCTGACCGGCACGACACATCGACGGACGGCCGCGGGGCCAAGGGCCTCCCGGCCGTTCGCCATGTCCGGAACTGCCGTGTCCGGAGCTGCTCTGTCGGAGCTGCCGTCCCGGAGCTGCTCTGTCGGAGCTGCCGTGGCCGGGACTGTCGTGGCCGGCTCCCGGACAGTCCGCCCCTAAACCCGTCCTCCGTCTCGGAACTACCGTCTCGCAGCTGCCGTGCCCGGAACCGCCGTGGCCGGCTGCCGGACACCCCGCCCCTAGACCCGCCCTCCGTCTCGGAGCTGCCGTCACGGAGCTGCCGGCCGGGACCGTCGTGGCCGGAACCGCCGTGGCCAGCTCCCGGACAGCCCGCCCCGAGACCCGCCCTCCGTCTCGGAACTACCGTCTCCGAGCTGCCGGCCGGGACCGCCGTGGCCGGCTCCCGATCAGCCCGCCCCTGGACCCGCCCCCTAGACCCACCCCAGGACCCGCGAGGCCCGCCTCGACGGCCCGTCTCAAGACCAGGTCGCGACCACGTACCCCACCCCGTACGGGGCGTCCTCGTACAGCAGCGTGCCGGTCAGCTCCGCGTTTTCCGCCGCGCCCGCGAGGACCTGCCAGGGGGCGCGGCCCGAGGCCTTCAGTTCGTACGCCAGCTCGCTGTCCAGTGCCTTGACGGCCGCCACGTCCGCCGTGCCCAGCGCCCGTGCGACCTCCGCGTCGAACGGCGCCGCCCGCTCGTCGAAGTAACCGGGCGCCTTGAGCGTGCGGCACGCGCTGGCGTCGCCCATCACCAGCAGCGCCACCCGCTCGGCACGGGTCGCGAGGTCCCTTCCGACTTGGATACACCGCTCGGCGGCGAGAGGTTCCCCCACGCCGAGTCCCTCGATCGGGGCATCGGACCACCCGGTCCGCTCCAACAGCCACGCGGCGACGGCGAGCGAGGGCGGCAACCGTCGCTCGGACGGGAGATCCGGCCCCCGCTCGCCCAGCCGTACGTCGACCTCGACGCCGAATCCCCGGAAGGACCCCGGCGTGCCCGCGGGATGCGTACCGCGCCCGCTCTGCTCGGCGGGACCGAGGACCACGAGCCGGTCGGGCCGGGCGGCGGCCAGCACCCCGAGCGCGTCCGTGCACGCGGCGCGCGCGACGTCCAGTTCGGAGGCGGCACCGGCGGCGACCTCGGGCACCAGGAGCGGCGGGCAGGGACAGACTACGGCGGCTACAAGCATGATCGGCAGCGTAACCCCGCGGGGCGGGCGGGCGTCAGTCCTCGACGAGCACGTCGGTGACTGACGAGCACGTCGGTGGAGTCGGTCACGCCGGTGACGCCGGTGACGCCGGTGACGCCGGTGGCCATCATGCCGACGGCCGTGAGGTCAGTCGCAGCCGCAGCCGCTCCCCGTGGCCACCGGCAGGGGCTCGGGGGCGCCGATCTTCGGCAGGCCCAGCATGACGCCCGTCGGCTTCGCAGACTCCTCGGCGTTGCGCTTCTCCCATGCGTCGCCCGCGCGCGTGCGGCGCACGTCGAGGGTGGGGCCCTCGGCGAGGAGGTGGTGCGGGGCGGCGTAGGTGATCTCGACCGTGACGACGTCGCCGGGGCGGACGTCGGCGTCCGGCTTGGTGAAGTGGACGAGACGGTTGTCGGGGGCGCGGCCGGAGAGGCGGTGGGTGGCGCCGTCCTTGCGGCCCTCGCCCTCGGCGACCATCAGCTCCAGGGTGCGGCCGACCTGCTTCTTGTTCTCGTCCCAGGAGATCTCCTCCTGAAGGGCGACGAGACGCTCGTAGCGCGCCTGGACGACCTCCTTGGGGACCTGGTTCTCCATGGTGGCGGCGGGGGTGCCGGGCCGCTTGGAGTACTGGAAGGTGAACGCCTGCGCGAACCGCGCCTCGCGGACCGCGTGCAGGGTCTGCTCGAAGTCCTCCTCGGTCTCGCCGGGGAAGCCCACGATGATGTCGGTGGTGATCGCCGCGTGCGGGATCGAGGCGCGGACCTTCTCGATGATCCCCAGGTAGCGCTCCTGGCGGTACGAGCGGCGCATCGCCTTCAGGACCGTGTCCGAGCCGGACTGCATCGGCATGTGCAGCTGCGGCATCACGTTCGGCGTCTCGGCCATGGCGGCGATGACGTCGTCGGTGAAGTCACGCGGGTGGGGAGACGTGAAGCGGACGCGCTCCAGGCCGTCGATCTTCCCGCAGGCCCGCAGCAGCTTGCTGAAGGCCTCGCGGTCGCCGATGTCGGAGCCGTACGCGTTGACGTTCTGGCCGAGCAGCGTGATCTCGGAGACGCCCTCGTCGACCAGGGCCTCGATCTCGGCGAGGATGTCGCCGGTGCGGCGGTCCTTCTCCTTGCCGCGCAGGGCCGGGACGATGCAGAACGTGCACGTGTTGTTGCAGCCGACGGAGATCGACACCCACGCCGCGTACGCGCTCTCGCGCCGGGTCGGCAGCGTCGAGGGGAACGCCTCCAGGGACTCGGCGATCTCGACCTGCGCCTCCTCCTGCACGCGCGCGCGTTCCAGCAGGACCGGCAGCTTGCCGATGTTGTGCGTGCCGAAGACGACGTCCACCCAGGGGGCCCGCTTCACGATGGTGTCGCGGTCCTTCTGCGCCAGACAGCCGCCGACCGCGATCTGCATCCCGGGCCGCGAGACCTTCCGCGGCGCGAGCCGGCCGAGGTTGCCGTAGAGCCGGTTGTCGGCGTTCTCCCGCACGGCGCAGGTGTTGAAGACGACCACATCGGCGTCCCCGTCCGATCCCTCGGGGGCGCGGACGTAACCGGCGTCCTCCAGGAGCCCGGACAATCGCTCGGAGTCATGGACGTTCATCTGGCACCCATAAGTGCGCACTTCATACGTTTTGGATGAACGCTCGTCCACTGCCGGGCTCCGGTCGCTGCTGCTGGTCATTCCTCAAGGGTAGGTGCTCGTCGGAACGGGTTGAGCGCGGCAGGTGGCACCGGCCACTTCCGCGACCGCCGGAGCCTTGCTCGCCGAGGTCAGCGTGGCCCGGTAGCAGGCTGTCACCGGCGTGCGGGCGTCCGGGCTGCCGTAGGACGCGTGCGTGGAGAACGTCACGACCGTGGTGCCGTGCCGGGTGGTGACCGTCGGGGTGCCCACGGACAGGTTGGCCGGGGTGGGCAGGGTCGTCGGGGTGAGGGGTGCGGTGCGGCGGGCCACGGCGAGGGCGTCGGCGTAGCGCCAGGCGTCCTGCTTCATGCGCTCGCGCGCCTGGGTGCTGGTCGTGGTGCCGGCGGGCGGGGAGTGCGGCCAGGACACCAGGACCCAGACGAACGCGATGACGGCGATCGCCAGGACGAGGGTGCCGCAGACGGCCACGGTCCGGTAGGCCGTGCGCCGGGGCGGAAGAACAGCACCGGGGTTCATGGGGTTCTCCGTGCCGATGCGGAGCGGCGGGATGAGGGCCGGAGCGGATCGGCGGGGTGGGAGTCGGGCCGGAGCGGACCGGTGGGGTGGGAGTCGGGCCGGAGTGCCGGCCCGCGAGGTGTGGAGGTCACCACTCCGCGGGCCGGCACGCCGGGTCAGTACTTGGCCGCTGTCATGGCGTTCTGGAACGCCAGGGCGTAGCGGGTCGTGCCCGTCGAGGTGGGATGGTAGCTCTCCATCCCGGGGCAGATCGGGCTGCCCGGGCAGGAGAAGTCGGCCGGGTTGTCGGACGCGGGTCCGGCCACCAGGTCGTTGATGCCCGACGGGGAGTCGCACATGCGGTAGCCACTGAACTCGTCGTCGGGTGAGTAGAACGTCACCGGGACTCCCGCCGCCTTCGCCTGGTCGGCGGCGGCCTGCTCCTTGGCCTGCATGTCGTCGGCCCACTGGTTGAGTTGGGCCTGCGCGCCCGCCGTCATGACGCTGATGCAGGTGAGGCTGCCGGTGTCGAAGAGCTGTGGATAGCCGAGCAGGATGATCTTCGCGTTGGGGGCCTTGGCGTGGATGTCCGCCAGGAGCGGGGGGATCTTCCCGGACGCGTAGGTCAGGTTCTGCTGGACCGTCGAGTTCGACGGGCACCCCTGGGTGAGGTCGCCGCAGGCGCCGGCGATGCCGCCGAAGTTGGCGTCGTTGCCGGTGATGGTGAGCGCGACGAGCGTGGTGTTCGGATCGAGGAACCCGGAGTCCAGCTGGGACACCTCGCCGTACTGCCCGAGCGTGCCGGGCCCTCCGCTGCCGTTGGTGTCGAGGGCGGTGTCCATGTCGTAGGAGTAGGCGCCGCTGCACGCCACCGAGTGGTAGTCGAGCGTGGTGTCGAGGGCGTCGGCACGGGCCCCGATCGAGGTCGAGGTACCGGGCAGATCCGCCTTGCGGCCCCAGGAGTTGGCGCTGCGCAGGCAGGCGTTCCAGGTGTGTCCGGGAGAGGACTGGGTGGCGATGGAGGCGTACGGGCCGGTGGCCGTGCCGTAGTCGTAGGACCCGGCGCCGGTGCCCGAGGAGTACGAGTCGCCCATCTGCACCACGAAGTCCTTGGGCTTCGCCGACAGGTGCTGGAAGGCCACCGAGTCCCACGCGACGTCCTCGTCCGCGGTGCCGTCGGGAGCGAAGTTGCTGAGGGAGACCCCCTGGTAGGCGCTGGACGACGAGGCGAAGTCGAACACCCCCAGGCTGACCCAGGAGTTGGTCTGCGCATGCACGTTCAGGATGCGGTTCTCGGCCGTTCCGGCGCCCGGGTGCACGGTGTAGACGGCGTCCTGCGTCTGCGATCCGGTGTCGGGCAGATGGACCAGGACCCGGGTCCAGCCGTCCAGTTGCCGGCTCAGCTTCCACGTGCCGGTGACCGCCATGGGTCCGGAGACGTCAGGGGGCTGCGAGAGGTCGTAGCTGTACTGGTTGTCCGCGCCGGTGTCGAGGTTGCGGCTGTGGGCGTACCAGAAGTGGTCGCCGAAGCCGCCGCCGATCTGGTGCAGGTCGCCCTTGGCCTCGTAGTGGCTCTGCGCATCGGCGTCGAAGGCGCTGAAGGAGAAGGAACCCCCGTTGCTCCAGCCCGACTTGGCACAGCCGTCGGTCATGGTGGGGATGGACGTCGGTACGTCGTCCACGACCACGGACCCGGACGGCGGCGAGTTGTCGCACATGTGCCCGGTGCCGTTGTTGCCGTTGCCCAGTTCGACCTTGAGGGTCTGGTAGGTCAGGTACTCGTGGCCGCAACTTGTGGGGCAACCGACCTTCCAGGTGGTCTGGTTGGCGTGGTACCAGTGCGGCGGATCGCAGGTCTCGCCCAGGTGGTCGACCTCGCAGCGCGGCGGGTTCGCCGGGTCGCAGTCGTTCACGAGCGGGGAGCAGAAGGTGTCGAGTCCCGGCTTGACGCTGGAGCGGTCGGCGTCGCTGCTCCACCAGGCGGCCGAGTAACCGGCGGTGTTGCTGTTGTTGACGGCGCCGCTGTCGGCGTAGGCGCGGCCGGTGTCGATGGGCCAGGCGCCCCAGCCCAGCACCTTCTCCTCGTAGGGCCAGTCCTGCGGGTGGCCCGCGTCGGCGTAGGTGTTCGCGTCGAGGAAGGCGTGCCGGTCCGGCGGGTAGATCGGGTTGGACGGGTTGTTCAGCCAGCCCAGGCCCCAGTTGGCGGACGGTGTGGCCGGGACGTAGTAGTTGAGGCCGGAGTTGTAGTCCCACAGGGCGGCGAACCAGTTCTCCACGCCCGCGGGGTCGTCCGTGTTGAGCTTGATGCCGCCGGGGGTGATGCCGGTGTCGTGCAGCTCGTTCCACTTCGTCTCGAGCGTCCGCGCGGCGACGGCGATGTTGGAGGTGTAGTCGAGCGCGATGGCCTTCTGCTGGGCGGCCGGCAGTTCGTCCACGGAGCCGGTCTTCATGCCGTCGGTCTGCTGGCCGATGCCGTAGCCGCAGTCGGTCTTGGACCAGTCGATCAGCCAGTGGTCCTCGGGGGTGGCCGGGGTGCTCGGGTGGCCGTAGAAGCCGTTGGTGCTCGCGAGGGTGGAGCTGGTCTGACCGGGCAGGGCGCCGCCCTCGGCCTGCCAGAGGTTGGACTCCTGGGCGAGCACACCGAGGAGCACCTGGGCCGGGATGCGTCCGGTGCTGCCGGTCAGGCCGGGCAGCGGGAACATGCCCTGCGGGTTCACCGTGCCGAGTCCGTCGGCCGTGCGCCAGCCGCCCTGGCGGACGTAGGTGCTGGTCAGGTCACCGCGGACGGCCATGTCGACGGCCCACTCGACCTGGTTGGGGGTCGGCTGGTAGGCCTGCTGGGCCGGGTCGTTGCGGGGCTGGGAGCAGGTGCGGTCGTTGTCGACGGTGGAGTTCGGATCACCGGCGACGGTCGCCGCGGCGGCGGAGAGTTCGGTGGCCTTCGTGGTCGCGACACCGGACCCGGCACCCGAACCGACCGATGCCGACGAGGACTTGGTGCTCGCGGCGCCCGAAGTCGTCAGTGCCGGCGAGGTCTTCTTCCCCGTGGCCTTGGGGCCGGTGGCCGCCGCGCCGACGGTGAAGGAGATCTTCTTGCCGGTCGACGGCACCTCGGTCGTCAGCTGGACCGGTGCGGGGGTGTTCCACGCGGTGGCCGCCAACGGCTGGCTGACATGGCTGCGCAGGCTCTGGGCCACCGCCTGGTCGACGGCGAGCGCGCCGGTGGAGGAGACGGTCGCGTCCGCCCCGACCTTCAACTGCCGCACGGCGCCGGGCAGGGACGCGGTCGCGGTGGCCGTGCCGGTGAGGAACACCCGGCCGGTGGTGCCGGAGCGCAGGCCCACGTTGCCCGAGGGGCCCTGGGCGTACGTGGTGGTCTTCCCGTCCGCGGTACGGCGGGCGCGGGCCCTGTCTCCCTGCTGGTCAAGGAAGTTGACGCCACCGGCGCTGTCGACGCGGAGGTCGAAGGCGGGTCCCGAGGTGCGGGCGAGTTCGGTGGCACGGTTCGTCCGGTCGAAGCGGATCAGGCGGCCGGCCGCCGCGCCGACGATGGTGTCCCCGGTCGGCACCGCGGAGGTGACCTGGGCACTCTCGGTCTGCCGGTGGGTGACCTTGCCGGTGACGGTGTCGACGGTCAGCAGCCGGGTCCGGTCGGTCTTGTCGTCGCCGACCTGGGTGAGGACGGCGGTCTCCCCCGTGCCGCATCCCGGGTCGAAGTACGCCAGCGTCACCGTGTCCGCGAGTTTGGTCACCTTGCCGCTGGTCAGGTCGACGACGGCCGCGAAGCCGCCGCGTTCCATCAGCTGCGGGTCGTTGGTGAAGGCGCGGGGCGCGTAGACGACCACCGCGCGTTTCCCTGAGCCGGTCACACAGGCGTTGCCGATCCACAGGTCGGTGCCGAAGCCGGGTTCGGAGAGCGTGGCGACCGTCCGCCACTGGTAGGCGTCACGGCTCGCGGCGGCGAGCAGGTGCAGGCCGGATCCGTCGCCGGCCACCGTGACCGCGCGGTCGGCGGAGGTCTTCCAGGTCTTCGGCAGCACGCTGTCCGGGGAGAGCACCTCGGCGGACTGGTCCTGCCGCGGCGGCTTCGGATCCCCGGTTCCGGTGGCCGCGGAGTCCTGGGTCGTGCCCGCCGTGTCCTGGGTGCCGGTGGCGGTCGTACTCGTCGAAACGGGTGGCGCGGCCCAGGCCGGTCCGGTCTGGGTCAGGCCGCCGACCGCCAGCAGGGCGGCCGTCAGCGCGATGGACGTACGTGCTCCAGGTCTGAGCCTCAAAGGGTTCTCCAAGGTCCACAAGCGCAGGTGTCTGTACGTACTCCGCGACCGCGGGCGAGGGACGGGACCCCTGGTGCGGGCAGACGTGGACGCACGGCCCCGATGTCCCCGTTCCCCCTGAGCGCGCCCCATCCCCCACGGCGCTCGGAATGCACGGTAAGCGCTGCCTGGTTCGGGGGTTCTAAACCCGACGTAAAGTTCCCGCAAATCACTTACTGGGTGCGCCCCGTGATGAAAGGGCCGCCATCAGAGAGCCACAGAACGGTCGGTCGAAATCTGTTGACTCTTGATGCACGGCCGTGAAACTCTCTGGCGGCGCGAAACCGATGCACGATCCACCTTTCCACCCTGCCTTCGGGCAACGGATGAAATGGAAGAAGTGCCCCTCATGGTCAGTGCTCTTTCCGCGGTCCGCCGCGTCAACAGACAGGCGGTCGCGACGGCCCTCGCCGTCGTCTCCTGCACGGGCGTCACCACGTTCGCGGCGGCCGGCGACGCCCACGCGGTCACCGCCAAGTACACGTCCTCGCCGTGCACCTCCCGCGACTCCCGGGGCTACGACGACGACTGCGAAGCGGACCTCTTCATCAACTACAACTCGTCACCCGACAGCGGCAACAAGCCGGCCCCCGGGGCCATCGCCGACATGTACGGCGACATCTACGACTTCTCCGGCGGCCTGGACGGCAACGGCATCTACGTCTTCGTCTTCAGCACGCTGGGCAACCGCCCCGGCGCGGCCCAGGCGATCAAGAACAACGCGGCCTCAGCGGACCCCTGCGGTCCGGACAGCTACCGGATCTACTACAGCTCCGGCTACACCGGCCACTCCCAGTACTTCGGCAACGACGTGTACTGCGACGGGGACTTCAACTTCGACTCCACGCTGAAGAACGAGGACGCCTCGGAGCACTGGTCCTGACGGCGGACGCGACCGGACGAGTCGGCGTGACGGGGGAGAGATGACACGCACTTGGTGGGCCGTACGGCCCGGGACGGCCCTGGTGGCCGTCGTGACGGGCGGGGTGCTCGCCCTGGTCGGCTGTTCCCCGCACGGCGGGTCCGGCGCGTCGGTGGCGGGGGGTGCCGCCCCCTCGGGGAGCGGCGCTCCCGCCTGGCCCGCGGCGGTGCCCGCGTCGGGTCTCGCCAAGGGCCTGGTGCTGCCGATGGAGAGCTACATGGAGCCGTACGCGGACACGGTGGTCGTCCAGCAGGCCGTCGACCGGCTGGCCGCGCTGTGCATGAAGCGGTACGGCTACGACTACACCGCGCCGGTCCGGGGCCTGACCCCGCCGCCGAGCAGCGACGACTCCAACATGACGCGGCGCTACGGCATCACGGACCAGGACCTGGCCTCCCGGTTCGGCTACTTCCTCGGCGACTCGGAGCAGACGCCGCCGCCCGCGCAGAGGCTCACCTCGGCGGAGACGGCCGTGCTCACCGGCCGGCTGGCCATCGCCCGGGGAGCGGCGAAGGCTCCGGCCAAGGCGGGTGGGAAGACGATCCCCGAGGACGGGTGCGTCGGGGAGGCGACCCGCAGGATCGGGCCGCGGATCGACGCGAGCCTGCCGAGCAGGCTGGACTACGAGAGCCTGCGCCGGTCGCAGAGCGACCCTCGGGTGCTGGCCGCGGTCGACGCCTGGTCGCGGTGCATGAAGGCGAAGGGCTACACCGTGGACAACCCGCTGAACGCCGCGAAGCTCACGCCGGACACCGACCACGGCCAGGCCACCCGGGCCGACATCACCACGGCGCTCGCCGACATCGCCTGCAAGCGCAGCACCGGCCTGGTCAAGACCTGGTTCACCGTGGAGTCCGCACTCCAGCGCCGGCAGATCGAACAGAACCAGCTGCCGCTGACCCAGCTCAAACAACAGATCGCAAGCGAGGTAAAGGCGGCCACGACGGTGCTCGGGCGTAAATAAACCGACCTTGCAATCACTTTGTGCACTGTTTACGGGCGGAACTGCTCGTTGATCGGTGACGCATTTGCCATGCAATTCATCACTTGAGCGTCGGAGTCCGCAAAACAGCAGTAAGCGCTATCACCAAACGAAAGGTAATTCACCCTCCATGGGATCGCCCATATCCCGAAGGCGCCGGGCCATCGTGGGTGTCGCGGCCACGGCCGGGCTAGTGTCGGTCGGCGGCCTCGCGGGATCCGGGCTGGTGCGGTCGCCCTCCCAGGCGGCGGCCGACACCCGCCCGCCGCCGCCGAGCGTGATCACCGCGCCGGTGGTGCGCCAGGTCCTGCGCTCGACCGTGGTGCTGCGCGGCACCTTCGCCAACGGGCGGACGGTCTCCGCCCAGCCGACGTCGGTGGCCGAGACCGAAGCCCCCTCCAGACCCGCGCAGTTGGTCGTGACGGGCGTGTTCACCCGGGTCGGCGACCAGGTGCGCGCCGCCACCGCGCTCGCCGCGTACTCCGGCCGCCCGGTGTTCGCCCTGCCCGGCGCCGTGCCCGCCTACCGCGATCTGGTCTACGGCGAACAGGGCGGGGACGTAAGGCAGTTGCAGCACGCGCTCGCCTCGCTCGGCTACGGCGCCGGCGCGGACACCGAGGGCGTCTTCGGCACCGGCACCGAACAGGCGGTGCGCGCCCTCTACCGGCACCTCGGCTACCCGGTCCCCGTGACCCACGACGCGGAGACGACCGGCACGGCGGCCACGACCGGCACCGGCACGGACGCATCCCCCTCCCCCGCCGATACCAATACCGATACCGGCACCGGAGCCGGAGCCGCCCCCGTCGACGAGGGCACCTCGTCCGTCGCGCACGCCATGGTGCCCGCCTCGGAGGTGGTGTTCGTGCCCTCGCTGCCCGCCCGCGTGGTGTCCGTGCCGGTGCACGTCGGCGATCCGGTCAAGGGCCCGCTGCTCACGCTCGCCCGCGGCGGCCTGACGCTCACCGGGCAGCTGGACCCGGCGCAGGCGGGCCTCGTCACCCCCGGGATGAAGGTGTCCGTCCTGTCCGAGGCCACCGGCACCCGGGCGCGGGGCACGGTCGAGTCGGTCGGCGCCCTCGTCACCCCGGGCGACGGCAAGGACGGCACCGAGGCGGCGGACAGCACCGGCAGCGCCGGGGGCGGGGCCTACCGGCCCCTGACCGTGAAGCCCGACAAGACCTGGAGCACGGCCCTCGGCGGCCAGGACGTACGGATCACGGTGACCGCCGCGGCGACCGCGAAGGCGGTGCTCGCGGTGCCGGAGGCCGCGGTCACGGCCGGCGCCGACACGCACACGTCGATCACGGTCGTCGGCGCGGCCGGCACCCGGCACACCGTGCGGGTGACGGCCGGAGTGTCCGCGGACGGCATGGTGCAGGTCACGCCGGTCGGCGCGCGACTGGCGGCGGGCGAGCGGGTCGTGGTCGGAAAATGACCGCACCCGTCGTCACCGGGGAGCCGCCCGTGGTGCTGCGGCTGACGGACTGCGCGAAGACGTACCCGGGCTCTCCTCCCGTCGAGGCGCTGCACCCGGCCGACCTGACCGTGCGGGCCGGGGACTATCTGACCGTGGTCGGGCCGTCGGGCTCGGGGAAGTCCACCCTCCTGAACCTGCTCGGCCTCCTGGACCGGCCCACCTCGGGCAGCTTCACGCTCGCCGGTGTGGACGTGGCACGACTGTCCGAGGGAGAACGCACCGCCCTGCGCGGCCGCCGTATCGGCTTCGTGTTCCAGGAGTTCCACCTCCTGCCCTACCGCACGGCCCTCGAGAACGTCGCCCTCGCCCAGCTCTACGTCACCCGGCGCGCCGCCGACCGCACCCGCGCCGCCGCCGACGCTCTGGAGCGGGTGGGTCTGGGGCACCGGCTGCACGCCCTGCCGACCACGCTGTCCGGCGGTGAGCGGCAGCGGGTGGCCATCGCCCGGGCGCTGGTCAACGAGCCGGAGCTGCTGCTGTGCGACGAGCCGACCGGCAACCTCGACTCGGCCACGGCCGCCACCGTGATGGACCTGCTCGGGCGGCTCAACACCGCGGGCGTCACCGTCGTCGTCATCACCCACGACCCCACGGTGGCCGCCCGCGCCCACCGCCGGGTCACCATCCTCGACGGCCGCCTCCTGACCTCCGACCAGGACGACACCGTCACCCGCGAAGGGCCCGGTGCCGAGTGAGCGTCCTTCTGCCGGGCCGCGCCCGCACCCCCGCCCCTGCCGCCCCGACCCGGCTGCACGTGCGTGATCTGCTGGCCGAGGCGTTGACCGGGCTGGTCCAGCGTCCGGGCCGGTCGACCCTGACCATGCTGGGCACGGTCCTCGGGGTGTGGGCCTTCGTGGCGGTACTGGGGCTGACGTCCACCGCGACCGGGCAGATCGGCAAGTCCTTCAGCCTGCTGGCGGAGACCACCGTGACGGTGGACGACGCGGCCTCCGGCAGCGGCCCGGCCACCAGTTTCCCGGCCGACGCGGACGCCCGCCTGCGACGGCTCAACGGCGTGGTGGCGGGCGGGGTCTGGTGGGCGGTCCCGGTCCGCTCCCCGGTCGTCTCGGCACGACCGGACGTCACGAGCGCGGGCGCCGGGACCGACGGCGACGGCATCGGGGTGTACGCCGCGTCGCCCGGCGCCCTCGACGCGATGCGGCCCGCCCTGGCCACCGGCACGCTCTACGACGCCTTCCACCAGTCCCGCGGCGAGCGGGTGTGCCTGCTCGGCGTCTCGGCCGCCCGGCTGCTGGGCATCAGCCGGCTGGACGGCGCCCCCGCCGTCTTCGTCGACGGCCTCTCCTACACGGTCGTGGGCATCGTCTCGGACACCGAGCGGCTGCCGCAGACCCTGCTGGGCGTGGTCATCCCCTCCACCACGGCGCTGCGGGAGTACGGACCGCCCGTCGACACGGCGGCCCAGGCGCTGATCAGGACCCGCCCCGGCGCCGCCCGGCTGGTCGCCCGCCAGGCACCGCTCGCGTTGCGCCCGGACCGCCCCGAGCTGCTCAAGGCCACCCCGCCGCCCGACCCGCACAGCCTGCGGGACCAGGTCGGCACGGACCTGTCCGGACTGTTCCTCGGACTCGCGGTCATCTGCCTGGTCGTCGGCGCGTTCGGCATCGCCAACACGACCTTGGTCGCGGTGCTGGAACGCACCGCCGAGATCGGACTGCGCCGGGCGCTGGGCGCACGCCCCCGGCACATCACCGCGCAGTTCCTCTCCGAGTCGACGGTCCTGGGCACCCTCGGCGGACTGGTCGGCACCTGTCTGGGGGTCGCCACGGTGCTCGGCACGGCGGTGCTCCGCGACTGGACGGCCGTACTGCAACCCGCCGCGGTGCTCCCGGCCCCGCTCGTCGGCACGGTCACCGGCCTGCTCGCGGGGCTGTACCCGGCGCTGCGGGCCGCCCGTATCGAGCCGCTGGCGGCGCTGCGCCGGTGAACGCGCCCTTGCGGGACCGGTGTTGGGTGCGCCGAGCCGGAAGTGCCCCACGGTCCCACAGGGGCCCGTGATGCAATGGGCCACCACAGAGTGGTCTCGGGGTGGAGTGAGTGTGTTGGGCAACGGTGGGGGCGGTCCGCGGCCGCTGGAGGACGGCGATCCGCGGGTCGTGGGCGGCTATCGGCTGACGGCACGGCTCGGTTCCGGCGGCATGGGGCGGGTCTACCTGTCGCACACGCCGGGCGGGCGCGCCGTCGCGGTCAAGGTGATCCGGCCGGAGCTGGCCGAGAACCCCGAGTTCCGCAGGCGGTTCCGCGCCGAGGTGGCGGCGGCCGGCCGCGTGCACGGCCTCTACACGGCCCCGGTCGTGGACAGCGACACCGAGGGACCCGTGCCGTGGTGCGCGACCGCGTACGTACCGGGCCCGTCCCTCGAGGACGCGGTGCGCGAGCACGGCCCGCTGCCCGTCGACACCGTGCTGCGGCTGATCGCCGGTGTCGCGGAGGCCTTGCAGGCCGTGCACCGCGAGGGCATCGTGCACCGCGACCTCAAGCCGTCGAACGTCCTGCTCGCCGCCGACGGCCCCCGCGTCATCGACTTCGGCATCGCACGCGCCGCGGACGCCACCTCGGTCACCCAGAGCGGCACAGCCCTCGGCACCGTCGCCTACATGGCCCCGGAGCAGGTGCTCGGCGCGGAGGCCACCGCCTCGGCCGACGTGTTCGCACTGGGCCAGACCGCGGTCTTCGCGGCGACGGGCGGCGCCGCCTTCGGCACCGGAGACCCGCACGCGGTGCTGTACCGGGTGGTGCACGAGGAGCCCGACCTCAGCCAAGTACCGGACGAGATACGGGACTTGGTGGCCGCCTGTCTGCGCAAGCCCGCCGCCGAACGCCCCTCCGTCGAGGAGGTCATCCGCACCGTCCAGACCCTCCAGACCCACCGCGGCGACGAGGCCCACCACGCGTCCGGCGCCTGGCTCCCCGGCGAACTGGCCGCGGGCATAGCGGCCCGGACCGAGGACGCGACCCGCGTGCCCCGCACGGGACCGACGCCGGGCACGTCGGGCACGCCCCATGCCACGGACCCGACACCTGAGGCGTACGGCCCCGCCACACCCGCACCCACACCCACACCCACACCGACCGGCTACGGCCCGCCGCCCCCTCCCGGCGCCTTCGGCCCCCCGATCCCCACGCCGTACGGCCCCGCCACCCCGGCCGCGGCCACCCCGTCACCCGCCTACTCCTCAGCCCCCGTCCCTGCCTCCCTCCCGGACCCCGTCCTCCTGGGCCAAGCCCCACCCGCCTGGCAGCAACCCCAGGTCCAGAACCCGTCCACCGCACACACCTCCTCGGTCGGTACGAACGCCGCGGACGCCACGGACGGCAGGAAGCGCGGCAAGCGAACCTGGATCCTGGCCGCAGCCGCCGTGGCCCTCGTAGCCTCCGGAGCCGGTGCGGCCCTCCTGCTCGCCCCCGGCGACAAGGCCGAGGGCCGCACCCAGGACGTGGCCGCGTCCCGGTCCGCCGCACCCACCGCCGACTCGTCCCCGAACTCCCCCTCCCCGTCGCCCTCCACCTCCGCGTCGAAGAAGCCGAAGGCCGCCAAGTCGGCGCTGCCGCCCAGCCCTTCGGGCCCCCCGACGCCCACGCGGAGCGTGATCGCGGCCACCCCGACCGCCGCGTCCAGCAAGCCCACCGCGCCGACGGCACCCCTCCCGGTGACGTACACCGGAATCCAGATGACCAAGAGCCACGACATCTACCTGGCCGACACCCCGGTACGGTCCAAGGCGGACACCGGTACCTCCGACGAGGACCTGACCTACGCGGTCTACTCCTCCGGCGCGGTCCTGGCCCCCGGCACCGACTCGGGCAGCTCCCTGGCCCTGCTGCCGACGAGCCGGCCGGGCAGCCTGGACGCGTGCAAGGGAGCGACGGGCTACCGGAGTTACGTCTGGGTGAAGGATCTGACGGTCGGTCAGCAGATGTGCGTGATCAGCGGCACGGGACACGTGGGCCTGGTGACGTACCGCTCCTCCTCCGGGACGACGTACGCCGTCCTGGACGTGAAGGTCTGGCGCAACGCGGCCTAGAACCCTGCGACTTCAGGGATCGATCAGCCCGACTCGGATCGCGTAACGCGTGAGTTCCAGCCGGTCCCGCAGCCCCAACTTCTGCAGCAGATTGGCGCGATGGCGTTCGACCGTCTTCGTGCTGATGAAGAGGAGTTCGCCGATCTCCTTGGAGGTGTGGCCCTCGGCGACGAGCTTGAGGATCTCCTCCTCGCGCTCGGTGACGGCCCGCGTGGGCAGGTCGTCGCCGCGGTGGAGGCGGTCGACGTAGGAGCGGACGAGGGCCCGTTCGGCACCCGGATAGACGAAGGGCTCGTCGCGTACGGCCGCCCGGCAGGCCGCGACCAGGTCGCGGTCGGCGACGGACTTGAGGACGTAACCGCTGGCCCCGGCCTTGAGGGCCTCGAAGAAGTACTGCTCGTTGTCGTACATCGTGAGGATCAGGATCCGCAGGTCGGGCAGCCGGCGGGACAGCTCGCGGGCCGCCTGGAGCCCGGTCATGCGGGGCATGGCGATGTCGAGGACCGCGAGGTCGATGTCACCGGCCCGGGCCCGCTCGACCGCCTCGGCACCGTCACCGGCCTCGGCGACCACCGTCAGATCCGGCTCGCCGTCGAGGATGAGCCGCACCCCCTGCCGTACGAGCGCGTGGTCGTCGGCGAGCAGCACGCGCGCGGGGAGTGCCATCAGCGGCCTCCCTCGGCGACGGCGACCGGAATGAGCAGGCGCACGTCCGTGCCCTTGCCGGGAGCGGGCGCGAGCGAGAACCGGGCGCCGATCAGCAGCGCCCGCTCCCGCATCCCGCTGATGCCGGCCCCGTCCACCGCCGTACCGATGCCTTTGCCGTTGTCCCGTACGAGGAGTTCGAGACCGTCGGCGACGGCGCGGAGGCGGACCTCGGCGCGGTCGGCGGACGCGTGCCGTGCGGTGTTGGTGAGCCCTTCCTGGGCCACGCGGTAGACCACGAGCTCCGACTCCTCGGTCAGCGGCGGCAGTTCGCCGGATACGTCATGGCGCACGGTGAGTCCGTGGGTGGTGAACTCGGCGGCGAGCGACCGCAGCGCGCTGGACAGCCCGAGCTCCTCCAGCACCCCCGGCCGCAGCCGCCGGGCGATACGGCGGATCTCGTCGAGTCCCGCCCGCGTGGCCTCCTGAGCCTGCTCCACGTCCTGCCTCAGTCCCTCCGGAGCGCGGTCGGCGACCCGCTTCAGTTGCAGCAGCACGGCGGTCAGCGTCTGCCCGACCTCGTCGTGCAGTTCGCGGGCGATCCGGTGCCGCTCCCGCTCCTGAGCGGACAGCGCCCGCCCCGCACCCGCGGCGCGCTCGCCCTCCAGCCGGTCGAGCATCGTGTTGTACGTCCGGATCAGCTCGGCCGCCTCCGCGGGACCGGCGACGACCGCGCGGGCGCCGGGCCGCAGCAGATCGGCGGTGGCCATGGCGCTCCCCAGCCGGCGCAGCGGCGCGAGCCCGAGGCGCAGCACGATCGCGTTGCCGACCAGCAGCAGGGCGAGGCCCACGACGACGACCAGCGCCTCGGCGGGCGCGACCGGGGTCGACACGGTGACGGGTCCCAGCAGCAGGGCGGCGGCCAGCACCAGCCCGGCCGCGTTGAACGAGAAGATCCGCCAGAACAAGGACACGGTGCTCCCTCTCCCTGCCCTTCTCCTGGCGTCGGACCCCGAAGCGACCAGCCTCTCCCGAGCCGCCGGCCCGCGTATATCCGTGACGTCACCCATGTCGCCACGGTACGGCGGAGTGACAGCATGCGAGGGGGCCCGCATGATCACCGCCGATCAAGCCGCTGCCCACTCACCACCCGCCAACCACCCGGTTGCCGATCCAAAGCTGCCGATTCAAGGGGAGAAACGTGTCTGCGCCACGCCTGAGGGCGACGCCTCTGCCGGGCATCGGAGTCCAGTACGACCTGGTCACGCGCGACCAGCGCCACCTGTCCGTGGTCGCCCACCGCGACGGCGCCCGCACGGTGAACGTCTACCGGGCCGACGACCCCGACTCCTGCGCCCACTCGCTGCGCCTGACCGGCTCCGAGGCGGGCGCGCTGATCGACGCGCTGAAGCCGTCCCACCACAGCGCGAGCCTGCTCTACACCTCCGACCTGGGCCTGGTCGCCGAACGGATCGAGATCCGGGCGACCTCGCACTGGAACGGACGCGTGCTGGGCGAGACCAAGATGCGTACCGCCACGGGCGCCTCGATCGTGGCGGCGCTGCGCCGGGCGGAGGCCATCCCCTCCCCGACGCCGGACTTCCGGCTGGCGGGCGGTGACATCCTGATCGTCGTCGGCACCCGCGAAGGCGTCGACGCCGCCGCGGCGATACTCGGGCGGGAGTGAACCGGTGCACTCCGCGGTCCTGCTGATCGAGTTCGGCTCCATCCTGCTGGCCCTGGGCCTGCTGGGCCGGTTCGCCGGCCGGTTCCGGCTCTCGCCCATCCCCCTCTACCTCCTGGCCGGCCTGGCCTTCGGCGAGGGCGGTCTGCTCCCGCTCGGGGCGAGCGAGGAGTTCGTGGCCACGGGCGCCGAGATCGGCGTCATCCTCCTGCTCCTGATGCTCGGCCTGGAGTACTCGGCCGGCGATCTGGTCACCAACCTCAAGTCGCACTACCCCGCGGGCCTGGTCGACGGCGCGCTCAACGCCCTCCCGGGCGCAGCCGCGGCCCTCCTCCTCGGCTGGGGCCCGGTGGCGGCGGTCGTCCTGGCGGGCGTCACCTGGATCTCCTCGTCCGGTGTCATCGCCAAGGTCCTCGGCGACCTGGGCCGCGTCGGCAACCGCGAGACGCCGGTCATCCTCAGCGTCCTGGTCCTGGAGGACCTGGCGATGGCGGTGTACCTGCCGATAGTGACCGCCCTGGTGGCCGGCGCCGGCCTGATGGCGGGCAGTCTCACCCTCGCGATCGCCCTGGGCGCGGCGGGCCTGGTCCTGTTCGTCGCGGTCCGCTACGGCCGGCTGATCTCCCGCTTCGTCTCCAGCGACGACCCGGAGAAACTGCTCCTGGTGGTCCTCGGCCTGACGATCCTCGTGGCGGGCGTGGCCCAACAGCTCCAGGTCTCGGCGGCGGTCGGCGCGTTCCTGGTCGGCATAGCCCTGTCCGGCGAGGTGGCGGAAGGGGCCCACACCCTCCTCAGCCCGCTGCGCGACCTCTTCGCGGCCGTCTTCTTCGTCTTCTTCGGCCTGCACACGGACCCGGCGAGCATCCCCCCGGTCCTGCTCCCCGCCCTGGCCCTGGCCGTGGTCACCGCGGCGACGAAGATCGCCACCGGCTACTGGGCGGCCCGCCGGGCGGGCATCTCGGTCAAGGGCCGCTGGCGCGCGGGCGGTGCGTTGGTGGCACGCGGCGAGTTCTCCATCGTCATCGCGGGCCTGGCGGTCACCGCCGGCATCGAACCGTCCCTGGGCCCGCTGGCCACGGCGTACGTCCTGATCCTGGTCGTCATCGGCCCCCTCACCGCGCGCTACACGGAACCTCTGGCCCGCTTCTTCACGGACCGCGCGGCCGCCCGCAGGCGTACGGCGGAACCGGTGGAGGCGGAGGTGACGGTGGGCGACTGACGCGGGCGCCCAGGGGAGAGGTGGCTCACGTCACATCACGAGGTGGCCGGAGTGCGGAATTCCGGTGCGGTGGCACTGGCATGCTCATGCACTACTACTCACCAGTAGTACCCGTGAGTAAGTAACCTCTGGCCACCCCCCACCCTCCCCAGGACTGACCTTGCAGAGACGCAAGCGGCACACGCGTGCCGTGCTGCCCGCCCTCGCCACCGCCACGCTGCTCCTGGCGGTCGGCTGTTCCTCGGCACCGGCGACCGACCACGCCGACGCGAAGCCCAGCCGCTCGACCGACACCACCGAGACGACAACGGCCGCGGACCGTCCGCTCGCGGTGGCGGCGGCCCCGGCCGACACCGCGACCGCGGCAGCACACCCGGGCTCCGCCTCCGGCACGAAGGCGCACCGAACGACACTCGCAGTGCACGCGTACGACGCGAAGACCCGACGAGCCGTCATCTCCACGAAGCCGAAGGCGAGTTCACCGCCGGAGACGACGACATCCCCGAGCGCCCCGCCCGAACCCACCGCCGTCGGTGACGTCATAGCCAGCGCCCCGGCGCCCGGCGCCCCGAACGGGCTGCTGGCCAAGGTCACCAAGGTGCTCGGCGAGACCGACGAGGGCACCGAGGTGCAGACCGAGCCGGCCGCCCTGGACTCCGTACTGGGCGACGAGACGGCGAAGGGCAGCGTGCCGGTGGCCCCGGCCGCCTTCGACGTCGACAAGCTCCTGCCCGACGTGGACGTGTCCTGGTCCAGGACCGCCGACGTCCACGTGGGCCCGGAGGGCGCGACCGTCCCCCTCGGCAGCCTGCGCCTCGACGTGCACGCCGAGATCCCCTCCCCCGCGGACGCCCCCGTATCGGCCAAGGCCTCGGTCTCCGGCTACGCGCAGATCGCCCCGCAGGTCGACTTCAAGTACGGCGGCGAGGGCACCGGCACCGCGCCCGCCTCGGCGTACCTAGGCGTCTCCGGCGACTGGACCTCGGGCTGGGCCCTGAAGGGCCGGGCGGCCGCCACCACGGGCGCCCCGCTCCGCATCCCGTTCGCGAAGCTGCACGCCGACCCGGTGCTCCAGGTCGGCCCGGTCCCGGTCGTCGTCAACCTCGACCTGACCTGCTACCTCCAGATCAGCGGCGACGGCAGCGTCACCGTGGACGTCCAGCAGGACATCAAGGGCGACTTCAAGGCGGGCGGCACCTTCGGGATCGCGCAGGGCTGGACGCCGGTCAACTCCTCCGACATGACGAGCACCCCGGTCCGGACATCCCTCTCCACCGCCGGCAACGTCAAGGCGGCACTCGGCGCGGAGGCCTCCGTGGGCCTCTACGGCGCCGTAGGAGTCGTGGCCGACCTCGCCCCCTACGTACGCGGCGAAGCCTCAGCGACCTTCCCCGCCCCCACGGCCGCCTGGGCGGTCTACGGCGGCGTGGACCTCACCGGCACCCTCCGCCTCCAGCTCTCGATCTTCGGCACCCCGGTGTTCCGCCAGGACATCCCCCTGGGCGCCCTGCACCGCGAATGGAAACTGGCCGGCACTCCCTGACAGCGACCGCCCCCGTCACGCGCCGCCGGGCACCCACCCCTGGCGGCGCAGCACGGCCGACACATCGGGAGCCTCGTAGTGCTCCCCCTTCAACACCTTGCCGTCGTCCCGCCGCACCACGCGCCCGTCGGGCCCCAGCTTCGTCATGTTCGACCGATGAATCTCGGCGATCACGGCATCGAGATCAATACCGTGCACAAGAGCAGTCCCATAAGCCACGTACACAACATCGGCCAACTCATGAGCAAGCCTGTCGAGCGGCCCCTCAACAGAGACCTCCGCCACCTCAGCAGCCTCCTCAACGAGCAACTCCCGCCGATGAGCAGCCAGTTGAGCAGACACCTCAGTAGGCGTAGTACGGGCATCCAGCCCCACAGCAGCATGAAACACACGAACCAACTCAGCAGGCGAAGAACTCATCCCCCGACCCTACCGACCACCACTGACACCCCACCGCCCCCCTTTCTCGGGCCGCCGCGCCCCACCCTCCCGCGGCCGCCGACGCACCGGGAGCGGGTCGTGGCGGTGCGGCGCAACCCGCCGCTTACGCTTCCGGCACACGTTCAACTCAACAAACAGGCAGACGCCCCGTCGGCGGCGGGTTCGCCGCACCGCCACGACCCCGACCACCCACACACGCCACGCGCCCCGCACAGCACAGCGCAGCGCACCGCACCGCACCGCCCGGCCCTGGCCAGCACCCCACCCGCCTGGCAGGATCGCGCGCATGCCACCCACGCGACCGAGGATCAGCAGCCGCCGCGCCCTGCAAGCCGCAGCCGCCGGCGTCGTAGCCCTCGGCCTGCTCCTGTGGTGGCTGCTCCCCCTGGGCGAGGCCCCACCGAGCGGAACGATCACGTTCAGCACGGGCACGAAGGCCGGCGTGTACCAGCAGTACGGCAAACTCCTGCGCAACGAGTTCGACAAGGACATGCCGAACCTGCGCGTCACGCTCAAGACCAGCGACGGCTCCCAGGACAACGTCCGACGCCTGGCGACCGGCGGAGCCGACTTCACCATCGCCGCGGCGGACGCGGTCGACACCTACGAACTCGCCGACCAGCCCGGCGCCGACCAACTGCGCGGAGTGGCCCGCCTGTACGACGACTACGTACAGCTGATCGTCCCGCGGGACTCGGACATCCGCTCCGTCGCGGACCTGCGGGGCAAACGCGTGGCCATCGGCCGCTCCCGCTCGGGCGTCCGCCTGATCGCCAACCGGGTGCTCAAGGCCGCGGGTCTCGACGCGAAGCACGACATCACCCCGTTCGACGACGGCATCGACACCGGCCCCGAACAGCTGAGGAAGGGCGACATCGACGCGTTCTTCTGGTCGGGCGGCCTGCCGACCCAGGGCGTGGCGAGCCTCGCCGACCGGTTCATCTTCCGCTTCGTGCCGATCCCGGCCACCCTCGTGGCCAAGCTGCACGAGCAGGGCGGCGCCACCCGCTACTACCGCGCCACCAACATGCCGGAGTCGGCCTACCCCAGCATCCAGAACGGCGTCGCCGTAGCGACGATCGCGGTGTCCAACCTGCTGATGACCCGCTCGGACGTCGACGCACGGCTCACCGAGTGGGTGACCCGCGCCGTGCTCAAGAGCCGGGACAAGATCGGCGAGAAAGTCCACTCGGCGCAGCTGGTGGACCTGCGCACGGCGATCTACACGGACCCCCTGACCCTGCACGACGGCGCCCGGCGCTACTACGAGTCGGTCAAGCCGTAGGCCCGCTCCTCGGCACCGACACCGTCACCGTCAACCCGTGCGGCTCATGCGGACCGTACGAGATGTCGCCCCCGCCCGCCGCGAGCAGCGCGCGCGAGATGGACAGCCCGAGCCCCGACCCCTTCACGTTCTGATGCCGCCCACTGCGCCAGAAACGGTCTCCGACCCGCGCGAGTTCCTCCTCTGTCAGGCCAGGCCCGTCGTCGGTCACCACGACCTTCGAGACGGCCCCGTCGACCGCGACCACGACCTCCACGGTCTCGTCCTCCGGCGTGAACTTGATCGCGTTGTCGATCACCGCGTCCAGCGCGCTGGAGAGGGTGATCGGATCGGCCCACGCGGTGGTGGCCGGACAGTCCGAGACCAGCCGTACCCCCTTCGCATCGGCGGTCGGCGTCCAGGCGGCGACCCGCTCCGCGGTCAACGCACCGATGTCGGTGATCCTCAGATCCGCCTCGGTGTGCTCGGCGAGCGCGAGGTCGAGCAGGTCGTCGAGGACCTCGGCGAGCCGCTTGCCCTCGGTGCGGACCGAGGCGATCTCCTCGTTGCCCTCGGGCAGTTCGAGGGCAAGCAGCTCGATGCGCAGCAGCAGCGCCGCGAGCGGATTGCGCAACTGGTGAGAGGCGTCGGCGACGAACGCCCGCTGCTGCTCCAGCACCTCCTCCACGTTGTCCGCCATCTCGTTGAACGCCCCAGCCAGGCGCCGGAGTTCCGGCGGCCCGCCGGCCGCCGCGACCCTGGACTTCAGCCGTCCGCTCGCGATCGCGTGCGTGGTGGCGTCCAGCACCCGCACCGGCCGCAGCACCCACCCCGTCAGCCGAAGCGCGGCACCGACGGCCAGCAGCATCGCCGCGATCTCGCCCGCCCCGATGATCAGCCACCCGTGCAGGATCCGCGAACGCATGTGCCCCGTGGGCGAGTCGGTGACGACGACCGCGACGACGTCGCCGTCCCGGATCACCGGTGAGGCCACGACGAGACGGTTCCGCTGCCAGGGCCACACCTGCTTGGGGTCGTGGCTGCGGCGGCTGAGCTTCGCCTCCTCGAACGCGTCGCGGATCACGCCCGCTTCGGGCAGGTAGAACGTCGGCGGCGCCTTCGCCATGGGGATGTCGGTACGGCAGAAGACCGCGGCGCGGATGCCGTAGACGCCGTAGTAGCTGGCGAGTTCGCTGCTGAGCGTGTCGAGGCGCTCGTCCGAGGACGTGGCCGTGGAGCTGCACGCGTCGGTGACGAACTGGGCGAGCGAGGCGAAGCGCGCGGTGTCGTCGATCCGGTCGACGACCACGTCCTGCTGCTCGCCGGCGGCCACGCTCACGGCGAGCGGGACGCCGAGCGCGAGCAGCATCGCCGCCATCAGGACGATGAGCAGCGGGAGGAGACGTGTACGCACCCGTGCCCGCTACGCGCCGGGCGCGACGAGCCGGTAACCGACCCCGCGCACGGTCTCGATCAGCGCCGGCATGCGCAACTTCGCGCGCAGGGACGCCACATGCACCTCCAGGGTGCGCCCGGTCCCTTCCCAACTGGTGCGCCACACCTCGCTGATGATCTGCTCCCGGCGGAAGACGACTCCGGGGCGCTGCGCCAGCAGGGCCAGCAGATCGAACTCCTTGCGGGTCAGTTGGACGACCGAACCGTCCACGCTGACCTGGCGGGTGGGCAGTTCGATGAGGACCGGGCCCAGGCGCAGCGAGGTGTCGGCGCCCCCGCCGGCGTCCTCGTGGACGGTGCGCCGGCTGACGGCGTGGATCCGGGCGAGCAGTTCCCCGGTGTCGTAGGGCTTCACCACGTAGTCGTCGGCGCCGAGGTTGAGGCCGTGGATGCGGGAGCGGACGTCCGCGCGCGCGGTGACCATGATCACCGGGGTGCTGGTGCGTTTCCGGATCTTGCCGCAGACCTCGTAGCCGTCCTGGTCGGGCAGGCCGAGGTCGAGCAGGACGACGCCGAAGCCGTCCACCTCGGGGACGAGTGCCTGCAAGGCCTCCTCGCCGCTGCGCGCGTGCGTGACGTCGAAGCCGTGCCGCGCGAGGACCGCGGACAGAGCGGCAGCGACATGGTTGTCGTCCTCGACGAGGAGCAGTCTCATCCGGGCCCCCTTCGGTTCACCAGCCGTACGAACAGGATGGGTACAAAACGCGTGCGTACGCGCGCGTGCACCAACGCAGTCACGCTGATGGACGAGGACGCCGTCAAGCCGGTTCCGGTTGCGGGGCCCTTCCGTTACCCGGCCGATACGAGCCACCGCGGCAAGTGGACGGCAAGTGCTACGACACGTGTCCGATTGCTATCGGATCGTGATGCTCAGATTCCGCTCAGATCTACTGACGCTGGCATTACCTCCTCATTACTGTCCTCCGCAACCGAGGAGGACGGAGCCCGATAGCGATGACCGAAGTATCGGTGGCCAAGGAAGACCTGGTCCCAACCGGCGAACTGGTCGTCCTGAAGAGCGTCAACAAGCACTTCGGCGCGTTGCACGTACTCCAGGACATCGACCTGACGATCGCCCGCGGCGAGGTCGTCGTCGTGATCGGGCCCTCCGGGTCCGGTAAGTCCACCCTGTGCCGCACCATCAACCGTCTGGAGACCGTCGACTCCGGCGCGATCGCGATCGACGGCAAGCCGCTGCCCCAGGAGGGCAAGGAGCTGGCCCGGCTGCGGGCCGACGTCGGGATGGTCTTCCAGTCCTTCAACCTCTTCGCGCACAAGACCGTGCTCGAGAACGTGGTGCTGGGCCAGGTCAAGGTCCGCAAGGCGGACCGCAAGCAGGCCGAGGAGAAGGCCCGCGCGCTGCTCGACCGGGTCGGCGTGAGCACCCAGGCCGACAAGTACCCGGCGCAGCTCTCCGGCGGCCAGCAGCAGCGCGTCGCCATCGCGCGCGCCCTGGCCATGGACCCGAAGGTGATGCTCTTCGACGAGCCGACCTCCGCGCTCGACCCGGAGATGATCAACGAGGTCCTGGAGGTCATGCAGCAGCTCGCCCGCGACGGCATGACCATGATCGTCGTCACCCACGAGATGGGGTTCGCCCGATCGGCGGCGAACCGCGTGGTCTTCATGGCCGACGGCCGGATCGTCGAGGAGGCTGCGCCCGACCAGTTCTTCAGCAACCCGCGCAGCGACCGCGCCAAGGACTTCCTGTCGAAGATCCTGCACCACTGACGCACCCTCACCTGACGCACCGTCACCCGACGTACCGCCATACCGTCCCGGACGGCCCTCAGCCCTTCTCCTCACCAGCCAAAGGATGTTCTCCATGAAGCTTCGCAAGATCACCGCCGCCACGGCCGCCGTGCTCGCCCTGGGCCTCGCCGCCACCGCGTGCGGGTCCAGCGACGACGGCGACGACAGCGGCTCCTCCGCCAGCAGCGGCAGCGGGGGCGGCGGCAAGATCAAGGTCGGCATCAAGTTCGACCAGCCCGGTATCGGCCTCAAGGAGCCGGACGGCTCCTTCTCCGGCTTCGACGTGGACGTGGCGACGTACGTGGCCAAGCAGCTCGGTTACGAGCCGAACCAGATCGAGTGGACCGAGACCAAGAGCGCCGACCGGGAGAACGCGATCTCCCGCGGCGACGTCAAGTTCATCGCGGCCAGCTACTCGATCAACGACGAGCGCAAGCAGAAGGTCGACTTCGCCGGCCCCTACCTGCTGGCCCACCAGGACCTGCTGGTCAAGAGCGACTCGGACATCGCCAAGGGCACGGACCTCAACGGCAAGAAGCTGTGTTCCGTGACCGGCTCGACCTCGGCGCAGAACGTCCAGGAGTCGATCGCCCCGAAGGCCCAGCTGAAGGAGCTCGCCGGCTACTCCGAGTGCATCGCCGCCCTGCAGAACGGCGCCGTCGACGCGGTGACCACCGACGACTCGATCCTCGCGGGCTTCGCCGCGCAGGACAAGTACAAGGGCCAGTTCAAGCTCGCCGGCCTCAAGCTCAGCAACGAGAACTACGGCATCGGTCTGAAGAAGGGCGACTCCGCGACCCTCGGCAAGATCAACGACGCCCTGACGAAGATGGTCAGCGACGGCTCCTGGCAGAAGGCGGTCGACGCCAACTTCGGCCCGGCCGGCTACAAGAACGACCCCGCCCCGAAGATCGGCGACATCGTCAAGTAGTCCCGGACAGGCCATAGGTCCGGGCACCGCAGGGTTCCCGGGGCGCGCCGTCGCCGTGCTCGCGGCGGCGGCGCGCCCCGCCCTCTTCGTACGCCACACACCCGGAAGCGCGGGAGATCGTGTTCGACTTTCTTGAAGGTTACGACGTCCTCGGGGCGTTCTGGATGACGGTGAAACTCACCGCTCTGTCCGCCCTCGGCTCCCTGGTCTGGGGCACCCTGCTGGCCGCGATGCGGGTCAGCCCGGTCCCGCTGATGCGCGGGTTCGGCACCGCCTACGTCAACATCGTCCGCAACATCCCCCTGACGGTCCTCATCGTCTTCTCCTCGCTCGGTCTCGCCGACGTCTTCGGCATGACGCTGGGCGCGTCCGACGACTTCGCCGCGCAGGGATTCCGCCTCGCGGTCCTCAGCCTCGTCGCCTACCACGCGGCCTTCGTCTGCGAGGCGATCCGCTCCGGCATCAACACCGTGCCCATGGGGCAGGCCGAGGCGGCCCGCGCCATCGGGCTGAGCTTCAGTCAGACACTGCGGCTCGTCGTGCTGCCGCAGGCGTTCCGTTCGGTCATCGGCCCGCTGGCCAACGTACTGATCGCACTCACCAAGAACACCACCGTGGCGGCCGCGATCGGCGTGGCCGAGGCGGCCTACCTGATGAAGAAGATGATCGAGAACGAGGCACAGACGCTGCTCATCGGTGCGGTGTTCGCCTTCGGGTTCGTGGTCCTGACCCTGCCCACCGGCCTCATCCTGGGCTGGCTGGGCAAGCGACTGGCGGTGAAGCGATGAGTTCCGTCCTCTACGACTCCCCCGGCCCCCGCGCCAGACGGCGCAACGTCGTCCTCTCGGTGGTCTTCCTCGTCCTGCTCGCCCTGGCCCTGTGGTGGGTCTGGCAGAAGATGGACGACAAGAAGCAGCTGGACTGGGACCTGTGGGAGCCCTTCACCACCTCGGAAGCCTGGAACACGTATCTGCTGCCGGGCCTCGGCAACACCATGAAGGCCGCCGCGCTCTCCATGGTCATCGCACTGCCCCTGGGTGCGTTCTTCGGCATCTCGCGCCTGTCCGAGCACCGGTGGGTGCGGGTACCGGCCGGCGTGATCGTCGAGTTCTTCCGCTCGATCCCGGTCCTGCTGCTGATGCTGTTCGCCAACGAGGTCTACGCCCGCTCCTCCGGCGTGAGCAGCGAGGACCGGCCGATGTACGCGGTCGTGACGGGCCTGGTGCTGTACAACGCCTCGGTCCTCGCCGAGATCGTCCGGGCCGGCATCCTCGCGCTGCCCAAGGGGCAGACGGAGGCGGCCTACGCGATCGGCCTGCGCAAGGGCCAGACGATGACCAGCATCCTGCTGCCGCAGTCCGTCACGGCGATGCTGCCGGCCATCGTCAGCCAGCTCGTGGTCATCGTGAAGGACACCGCGCTCGGCGGCGTGATGATCGGCTACTCCGAACTGCTCACCGCGCGCAGCACGCTGGCGGCCAACTACGCCAACGTCATCCAGAGCTTCATCGTGGTCGCGATCGTCTTCATCGTCGTCAACTTCATCCTCACCAGCTTCGCGAGCTGGCTGGAGGGCAGGCTGCGCCGCAGCAAGCGCAGCACGGGCGCGGTCCTGGGCGCCGACCAGATCGAGGACCTCAACCCCGCGGGGGTGTCCGGCTCCTACGGGGCCGGCACCGAAAGGATCTGATGATCGGTCAACTCCCTTGACCCACACGGAGGCAGTGGCATGATCGCCACTGCCTCCGTCACTTGACGCAAGCACCGGCAATGGGTTGCATACGTTCTGTGATCGTGCACCCTGCTCAACCTTCCTGTTCACATGCGTCCCTCGGGACACCGTCGCGGGCAGGGGGCGCCGCGCCGTGGACCCGGTGATCATCGTCGGGGCGGGGCCCGTCGGGCTCACCCTCGCCCTTGCCCTGGCGCGTCAGGAAGTCCCCTCGGTCGTGCTCGACGAGGGCCCCGGCAAGGACGAACCCCGCCCCGCGCGCACCGTCGTCCTGCGGGAGGACACCACCGCCCTCGTCGAGCGGCTCACCGGCACCGACCTCGCCGACCTGGGCGTCCACTGGGCCGGATGGCGGTCGCTGCGGCGCAAGCAGGTGATGCGCGAGGTCACGTTCGGCACCCCTGACGAGCCGGCCCCCCTGCACATCGCCCAGCACGTGCTGACCGGCGCCCTGCGCCAGGCACTGGCCGGTGAGCGTCTCGTCAGGATCGCCGTGGACAGCAGGCTCGACGGCATCGAGCAGGAGCCCTCGGGCGTCACCGCCCACACCCGCGGCCCGAAGGGCACCTGGTGGCGCGGCAGTTACCTGGTCGGCTGCGACGGCCCCCGCTCCACGGTCCGCAAACTCCAGGACATCCGCTTCCCGGGCCGCACCGCCGTGGAGCGACACGCCGTGGCCGCGCTGCGCACGGAACTTCCGTGGGGCGGTGAGGCGTTGCTCCATCGGATGCCGCCGTGGCGGACGTCGGGCCCCTCGGGCGGGGAGGTGACCGGACGCCCGCTCCCGGACGGGGCGTGGCGCCTGGACTGGCTGCTGCCACCGGGCAAGGACCTGGTCACACCCGAGCTGCTGCTGGCCCGCATCCGCGAGACCCTGTCCGGCTGGACGGGCGGCGGCACCCCGTCGTACGAACTCCTCGACACCGGCGTCCACACGGTCCACCACCGGCTGGCCCGGCGCTGGCGCAAGGGCCGGATCCTCCTCGCCGGGGACGCCGCGCACCTGCTCGGCGCGCTCGGCACGCAGGGGCTCGACGAGGGCCTCAGGGACGCCGACAACCTCGCCTGGAAGCTGGCGCTGGCCTGGCACCACGGACCGCACGAGGCGCTCCTCGACAGCTACCAGGCGGAGCGGCGCGGAGCGGTCGCCACCCGGCTGCGCGCCGCCGACCAGGTGCTGCCGCTGCTGCGCGGGGGCGGCGGACTGCGCGCGTACGTCCCCGGCGCGGCCCGCGGGAACGACGCGCTGCTCACGGACGGTCACCTGGGGCACGGGGTACTCGGCGCGCCGGGGGCGTACGCCGCCTCGCCGCTCGCGCCCCGGCACCTCGAAGGCGAGGTGCCGGTGGACACACCCTTCGGGGCGCCGGTCGACGACGTGCGGGTGACCGCGGAGGACGGCACGTTCGTGGGGCTGCGGGAGCGGCTCGGGCGCGGCGCGCTGCTGGTCGTCCTGGTCGCGCCGGGCACCGGCGTGTGGGACCGCAAGCACTGGGTGACCGCCGGGATCATGCCCCGCCTCGCGGCCGCGGTGGCCGCGCTGCCGCACCCCGCCGAGCTGCTGGTCGCCGAGAGCTACCCGGGCGCCGCCGCGCACACCGTGCTCCTCGTCCGGCCCGACGGCCACCTCGTGACCTCGCTGAACGGGGTCCGCCCGGCCGATCTGTACGCGGCCGCGGAGGCGGCCCTGGGCGGACCGGCCAAGGCGCAGACCTCGACGACGGAGGCGGGCGCGGCGGCCGGATCGCGCTGAGGAGTCTCGCGAGGAGTCCTGCCGGAGTCCCGCTGAGATGTCCGCGTCCCGCTGGGATGGTCGTACTCACTGTCACTGTGCGGTCCACATAGTGACAGTGAGTTGACCGGCCGACACCACCATGGTGTACTCCGGATCGTGACCGACACCTGTGTGCGCCTGTCGCGGAGGGTCCATATGGACCTGATCCGCTATGCGGGCTGCGTGTGTCGCCCGTCCTGCTGAATTCGCATCCCTTTCTCCCGCGCGCGCCGCCGTCGTAGCCGCCGCGCGCGTTCCGCGAACGCACATCAGGACGGTACCCGTGTCTGTCTCCCCCTCCGCCTCCCCTGCCGTCGCCGCGCCGACCCAGGCCGACCTCCTCGACTTCGTACGGCGCACCGCCGCCGACACCGAGCTGATCTCCTCCCTCCCGCTCGACCCGGAGGGCCGCACCTGGATCCGGCTGGAGGGCCCCGGCGGCAGCGAGGCCTGGCTGATCGGCTGGCCGCCCGGCACGGGCACCGGCTGGCACGACCACGCCGAGTCCGTCGGCGCGTTCATCACCGCGGCCGGTGAACTCAAGGAGCACTCGCTCGCCGCCCGGCTGCCCGCCGACGGCTGGAAGACCCTGGAACTCACCGAGGGCGTGGACCGCGAGCGCAGGCTGCCGGCCGGCAAGGGCCGCGCCTTCGGCCACCACCACGTCCACGAGGTCCTCAACGAGTCGACCGAGCAGCACGCGATCTCCGTCCACGCCTACTACCCGCCCCTCCCCCAGATCCGCCGCTACAGCCGCACGGGCCAGGTCCTGCGCCTGGAGCACGTGGAGCGCCCGGAGGACTGGCAGTGAGCGACACGACCCAACACCCGCTCGGGATCGACGAGTTGCTGGAGCGGGTGCGCGAGGGATACGAACGGATCGAACCGGCGCGGGCGTACGAGGCCGCCCGCGCCGACGAAGCGCTTCTGGTCGACATCCGGTACGCCGCCCTGCGCGAGCGGGACGGCGTGATCCCCGGTGCCGTGGTCGTCGAACGCAACGAGCTGGAGTGGCGGCTCGACCCGCAGGGCAGCCACCGACTCCCCGAGGCCACGGGCCATGACCTGCGGGTCGTGGTGATCTGCAACGAGGGCTACGCGTCGAGCCTGGCAGCCGCGTCGCTGCACCAGCTGGGGCTGCGCCGGGCCACCGACCTGGTCGGGGGGTTCCAGGCGTGGAAGGCGGCGGGGCTGCCGGTGACGGTGTCCAGCGAGGCGTAGCGGCTCGGCGGGGCCGGTCGTGCCGACCTCGGGTCGGGCCGGCCCGGGTCCCGTCAGTAGAGGTCGGGCGGGCAGTACAGCGGTGCGGTGTCCGCGTTGTCCTTGGTGATCAGCTCGGCGGGGGTCTTGGCGATCTTCTCCGCCTTACGGCCGCGCAACAGGTCGATGGCGTTGGAGACCGCCAACTCCCCGGTGTCCGCCGCCGAGTTGGAGACCGTCGCCGCGAACCTGCCGTCCTTCAGGGCCGCCAACCCCTCGTCGGTACCGTTGACGGTCACGATCTTCACCCTCTTGGCGCCGGCCGCGTCGAAGGCCTTGCGGACGGCGAAGCCCATCTCCTCGTTGGCGACGAAGGCGTAGTCCAGGTCGGGGTGGGCCTCGATCATGCCCTTGGCGACCGTGCCCGCCTTCACCGGGTCGAACATGCCGGGCTGGTTCGCGACCACCTTCGCGGTGGCGGGCAGCTCGGCCGTGAAGCCGCCGACCAGCAGGTCGGAGGCGGCACCGGGGGCGCCCGCGACGATCCCGACCTGCACGTGCTTGCCGCCCGCGTCCTGCTCGATCCAGTCTGCGTCCAGGCCACCGACCTTCTTCAGGTCCACGACGACGGCTCCCAGGATGTGAGAGGTGTCGGCCGGCACGACCGAGGTGAGGAAGATCGGTATCTTCGCGCTCCTGGCCCGCGCGATGTCGTCCGCGAGCGCCCTCACATCGACGGTCTGCACGATCAGCGCGCTCACCTTGGCGGCGATCATGTCGTCGATGTTGGCAAGCTCCGTGGCCGCCTTCTGACGGGAGTTGGCGGTGCGGATCCGGGCGAAGTTGCTCCTGGTCGCCTGCTCGACGGACTCCTCCAGACACGTGTGGAACTTGGTGGTGCCGCCGTTGACGAAGCCGAGCGTGATGGTGCCCTCCACCGTCGCGCCGGTGTCCCCGTCGCCGGGCACCAGCCCGCACCCGCTCAGCAGCAGCACCATGCTCAGGGCCGTCACCGCGGGCGTTCTTCGTAAGCGGAGAGGTTCGGACACGGCGGGGCCGCCTTTCATGGCGTACGGAGGCTGTGCGCGGGGAGTGCGGGCGGGCACGTGCGGTTGCGGCGAAAGGGCCCGGGCCCGCGACGGCAGCAGACGGTACCCGGGACCGGCGCACCTCAACCCTTCGAGGCGCGCAACTTAATGCTGCGCACCTCGGCATGCTCGAACCCGGCCACAAGGCCCTAGCGTCGGACAACTCGGGGGGAGAGCCCAGGGCCTGTCTTCCGGAGCCGTCCAGGACGGTGCCGCTCAACGACCGGAAGACAGGCCTTGGTTGACGACTCGTCAGCCCTGGCCGACGCGCCCAGGGAGTGGGCGTGTCCTGTCGGAGCGTTATCTGTCGGAGCGTTGCCTGTCATGCCGAGCAGGAACGTCGTGAACGCGAACCCCGCGTCTCCGCCCGGCCCTTGAACGCGATCGGCGCCCCCGCGCGTCCACCGTGTCCAGGGCCGGGCCCGTCCCTGACCCCGGTCCGGGGTGCACCGGTCTCACCGATCACGTCGGTCACACCGGTCGTCCCTCCGGGCTCAGAACCCCTTGCCTCAGAACCGCAGAAGCCCCTGCCTCAGAACTCCTCGGCTCAGAACCCCTCGTCCCCCAGGGACTCCGTGTCCTCGCCCTCTTCCTCCAGCGCCTGCCGGACCACCCGCAGGGCCATGCCCTCGGGGTAGCCCTTGCGGGCGAGCATCCCGGCGAGGCGGCGCAGCCGCTTGTCGCGGTCGAGGCCACGCGTGGCGCGCAGCTTGCGGGCGACGAGTTCGCGCGCGGTCTCCTCTTCCTGCTCGGAGTCGAGCTGCCCGACGGCCTCGTCGATCAGCGTCGAGTCGACTCCCTTGGTCCGCAGCTCCCGGGCGAGCGCGCGCCGGGCCAGACCCCGGCCGTGATGCCGGGACTCCACCCAGGCCTCCGCGAACGCGCCGTCGTTGATCAGTCCGACCTCCTCGAACCGCGACAGCACCTCCTCGGCGGCCTCGTCCGGGATCTCCCGCTTGCGCAGGGCGTCCGCGAGTTGCTTGCGCGTGCGCGGGGTCCCGGTGAGCAGACGCAGACAGATCGCCCGCGCCCGCTCGACCGGGTCCCCTGAAGGCCCCTCCTGCTCGGCCCTCGACGAAGAGGGGGAGCCTCCGTCCTCACCGGCGGATTCACCACGACGCCGTCGCTGCCGCCCCCGGGTGCCACCACTGCGGGAACCACCACGAGACGCCCACGCCCCACGACCCGACGCGCCGCCGCCTTCGCCGAACGACCTGCCACCCTCATACGGCCCGTCACTGCCGTACGAGGCTCCGGTGCCGCGCGAGGCCTCGGAGCCGTGGCCGACAGCGCGGCCAAAGCCCTCGTCCGCGCCGTGGCCCGGCTCGTCGGCATCGGATCCGCCGCTGCCGTACGACCACCTGCCCGCGCCGGACCCCTTGCCCTCGCCGTCGGACCTGCCCGTGCCGTCCGACCTGCCGTTGCCGTCCTTCGCCGCGCGGCCGTGTCCCCCGTCCGCGCCCTGCCCCGAACCGTTCCCGTACGCATCGCCGTCCGGCTCGGCAGAGCCCCCGTCGCCGTCCCCTGCCCGTCCCCGCTCACGCGGAGCGCCGGGGTTGGCGCGCTCGGCCAAGTCGGCCAGCCATGCTTCTGCATCACGCACGGTACGGGTCAGCTCTTGGCGGCCGGGGCCTTGGCCTTGGCCGTCTTGGCGGCCGCCGGAGCGGGCACCTTCGCGGCGTCGTCCGCGGTGCCACCGGCGGTGACCGTGGCGGCGTCCGCACCCGGTGCCGCGGTCGGCTTCGGCTCCTCCGGCCGCACACCGACGCCCAGCTTCTCGAGGATCTTCTTCTCGATCTCGTTGGCCAGGTCGGGGTTGTCCTTCAGGAAGTTGCGCGCGTTCTCCTTGCCCTGGCCGAGCTGGTCGCCCTCGTACGTGTACCAGGCGCCGGCCTTGCGCACGAAGCCGTTCTCCACGCCCATGTCGATCAGGCCGCCCTCGCGGCTGATGCCGTGGCCGTAGAGGATGTCGAACTCGGCCTGCTTGAAGGGCGGCGCGACCTTGTTCTTGACGACCTTGACGCGGGTGCGGTTGCCGACCGCGTCGGTGCCGTCCTTCAGGGTCTCGATACGACGGATGTCGAGCCGCACCGAGGCGTAGAACTTCAGCGCCCGGCCACCGGTCGTGGTCTCCGGGGAGCCGAACATCACGCCGATCTTCTCGCGGAGCTGGTTGATGAAGATCGCCGTGGTCTTGGACTGGTTGAGCGCGCTGGTGATCTTCCGCAGGGCCTGGCTCATCAGCCGGGCCTGCAGACCGACGTGGCTGTCGCCCATCTCGCCCTCGATCTCCGCGCGCGGGACGAGCGCCGCGACGGAGTCGATGACGATGAGGTCGAGGGCGCCGGAGCGGACCAGCATGTCCACGATCTCCAGAGCCTGCTCGCCGTTGTCCGGCTGGGAGAGGATCAGGTTGTCGATGTCGACGCCGAGCTTCTTCGCGTACTCGGGGTCGAGGGCGTGCTCCGCGTCCACGAACGCGACCTGGCCGCCGGCCCGCTGGGCGTTCGCCACCGCGTGCAGGGTCAGGGTCGTCTTGCCGGAGGACTCCGGGCCGTAGACCTCCACCACTCGGCCGCGCGGCAGACCGCCGACACCGAGGGCGACGTCGAGTGCGGTCGACCCGGTGGGGATGACCTCGATGGGCTCGTTCGGCCGCTCACCGAGGCGCATCACCGCGCCCTTGCCGAACTGCCGTTCAATCTGTGCGAGCGCGGCGTCCAGTGCCTTCTCGCGGTCGGTTCCTGCCATGGGTTCCACCCGATTTGCTTGAGTCGATCGCTTCACGTCAAAGACGCTAACGCCTGCCACTGACAATGCGTCCCGACGCCCGTCCAGCCTGTGGATAACTCGGGGACTTCTGCATCGAAAGCGTGTCGAAACCCCCGTCGGGATCCCTGTCGAGAACCTCGCCGGAACCCCCATAAGAATGGATGTTCGATTTTCGTGTCAAGCGCACCACGCGGCACCCCAGTGACGGGTTTCGCGCCCCACCGACCCTGCGGACTCCGGCCACCTTCCCTGCACGTACAGCGACTTCCACGAGCCGCGCGGCCGCTCCCGCAAGGCCTGTGGCTACTTCCGTCGGCGTACGACGGGTGTCTTCAGCAGGACGACGACCGATCGGAGCCGTCCCGCGAGGCTGAGGGCATGGAGCCCGAGAACATCACCCGAGCGGACGGCACGACGCGTGCCCCCGCGACCGCCGCGACCCTGGCCGCACTGCTTCTGCTGGCCGTGTCCGTCGTCGTCCAGATCGTCGCCGGCGCGGACTATCCCACCGTGCCGCCGGGCCTCGTCATCCCGCTCGTGGCGGCGGGCCTGCTGCTGTGGCGCACGAACCGGTGGACGACCGGGCTCGCCCTCGCGATCGGCGTGTTCATCGGCACGGGCGCGTTCCTGACCCCCGACACCGGTGACCATCTCTCGTCGGGGGACACCGTGCTCGTCGTCTCGACCGTCGCCGAACTCGTGGCTCTCGCCGGCCTGGTGGTCGCCGGAGCACTGGCCACGCTGAGGACGCAGCCGCGGACGCCGGCGCGGGCACGATGACGCAGTTGTCTGCCGCGCGGAGACAGCTGCCGCCGCCCGGAACGCACCCCGCCGAGCGCCTCTGCCACCTGACCGGTCTCCTCCTCGTCCTCTCCGGACTCGTGCACCTGGTGGTGTTCGCCGTCGACGGTGGCCCCTGGGACGGACCCGTCTCCTGGCGCAAGCCGGTGACGTTCGGGCTGTCCTTCGGGGCGACCCTGATCGCGGTCACCTGGGTCACGTCGTATCTGTACGTCCGACCGCGACTGCGCGCCCTGCTGCTCACCGTGTTCGCCGCCGACTGCGTCGTGGAGGTCGGGGGCATCACCCTCCAGGCGTGGCGCCGGGTGCCGTCGCACCTCGACATGGAGACGCCCTTCGACACCGTGGTGTCGATGACGCTCGCGGTGGGCGGCGGCGTCCTCGTGGTACTGCTCACCGTGTTCGCGGTCGCCTCGTTCCGGCACCGCCCCACCGGTCCCGCCGGGATGGCGCTCGCCGTGCGTTCCGGCTTCGCGATCCTGCTCGTCGGGCTCGCCTCGGGCGCCGCGATGATCGCGCGCGGTGTCGTCCTCACCCGTACCGGCCACCAGGAGGCCGCCTATCACTCGACGGCCCCGCTCAAGCCTCTGCACGGGGTCAGCCTGCACGCCGTCCTGGTCCTGCCGGCACTGGCCCGGCTGCTGTCGTACACGTCCTGGAGCGAGACGACCCGCCGACGGATCGTGGCCACGGCGACCGGCTGCTACGTGGCGGCGGTCGCCGGCGCCGGGGTGTGGGCCGTGCTCACGTACTGATCGCGCACGGACGCACTCACGCCCCTCCGTCGCCCCCACCCTGTTCCCGTTCCTGTCCCTGCTCCCGCTCCCCCGGCCGCCGTTCCCACAGGAGCCGCGCGCGCGTGAACAGGCCCGGCCCCGATCTGCGCGAGCCACGCCGGTGCCCCTGCACGCGGGGGTCGTCCGTGACGGCGTACCGCTTCACGTACGCCCCGAGGAAGGCCTGAAGCGTGGCGACCGCGGGGATGGCGATCAGCGCGCCGACCGCGCCGAGGAGCGCGGTGCCGGCGATGACCGAGCCGAAGGCGACGGCGGGGTGGATGTCGACGGTCTTGGACGTCAGCTTCGGTTGCAGCACATAGTTCTCGAACTGCTGGTAGATCACGACGAAGACGAGCACCCACAGCGCGTACCAAGGATCGACGGTGAAGGCGATCAGCATCGGCAGGGCGCCCGCCAGATACGTGCCGATGGTGGGGATGAACTGCGACACCAGGCCCACCCAGACGGCGAGCACGGGCGCGTAGGGCACGCCCAGGGCCTCCAGCAGGATGTAGTGCGCGATGCCGGAGATGAGCGCCATCAGACCGCGCGAGTAGATGTAGCCGCCGGTCTTGTCGACGGCGATCTCCCAGGCGCGCAGCACCTCGGCCTGGCGCGCGGGCGGCAGGACGGAGCAGATCGCGCGGCGCAGTCGCGGGCCGTCCGCGGCGAAGTAGAACGAGAACAGCGTGATGGTCAGCAACTGGAAGAGGCCGCCGAGGACCTGCGCGGACACGTCGAGCACGCCGGTGGCGCTGTTCTGCACGTAGTTGCGCAGCCAGTCGGAGCGGAGCAGGCCCTCCTGGACGTCGACCCGCTTCAGGTCGGTGTTGAAATGGGTGTTGACCCAGTTGATGACGGAGTCGAGGTAGTCCGGGAAGTCCTCGACGATCTTGATGATCTGGCCCGCGAGCATGGAGCCGAGGAGGGTGACGAAGCCCGCCGCCGCGATCATCACGCCGAGGAAGACGAGACCGGTGGCCAGCCCGCGACGCATGCCGCGCGAGGCCATCCAGCTCACCGCGGGCTCGATGGCGAGCGCCAGGAAGAACGCGATGAGGATGTTGATCAGCAGGCCGGTCAGCTGATGGAAGGCCCAAGTGCCCAGCTGGAAGGTGGCGTAGAGGGTGAGCACGAGCACGACGGCACGCGGCAGCCAGCGCGGCATGCGCGTGCCCGGCCCGTCGGCAGGGGGCCGCTCGGGCGGCGTCGTGCCGAACGGTGATGCGTGCTGGGCGACCTGCCCGGTGTCGTCAGTGGGTGCCACGGTGCAAGTCTCGCCCACAGGACCGACAATCGGCTGCCGTCCTGCGATCTTCGTGACAGGTCAGCGCTTTTCTCCCGGAACGTCCATGACCGTACAGACCACACGCCACACGTCCTTGGCCGCCCAGCCCGAGTCCAGCGCCTCGTTCACCGTGCGCCCGCCGAGCTCCGTCATCACGTGGTCGCGCGCGAAGGTGTCGGCGTAGCCCGGACCGAAGTGATCCGTCATCCGCTCCCAGAAGACCGTCAACCGCATGACTCCAGTATCCCGCCCCTGAGGGTGGGCCTGAGCCGGGACCCCTTGCCGAGACCGCTTTCCGTCCTACGGTCTGACGCATGTCCGAAACAGGAGCTTCCCCACTCCCTGCCACGCCACCGGCGCGCTCCCCGCTCTTCCGCGCCGAGCACTTCGTGTGGCTCACCGCGCGCGTGCTGGAACAACGCCTCTTCGCGCACGACTTCCTCAACGGCGGCGCGGATCCGGTGGAGACCGCGCTGGACGCCTACCGCAACGAGGACGGCGGGTACGGTCACGCGCTGGAGCCCGATCTGCGCGGTCCGGTCAGCCAGCCGCTGCCCACCGCTCACGCGCTGCGCGTCCTGGACTGGATCGGGCGCTGCGGCGGCCAGCGGGTGGAACGCGTGTGCCGTTATCTGACCTCGGTCTCCACGTCCGACGGCGCGCTGCCGGCGGTCCATCCCGGCCAGCGCGGCTATCCGGCGGCCCCCTTCGTCCCGATCGTGGACGACCCGCCGAGCGAACTCCTCGCCACCGGACCGGTGGTGGGCCTGCTGCACCGCAACGAGGTGTGGCACGCCTGGCTGTTCCGGGCCACGGACTTCTGCTGGCAGGCGGTCGAGTCCCTGGAGAAGTCCCATCCCTACGAGGTCGAGGCCGCCGTCGCCTTCCTGGACTCCGCTCCCGACCGCCCGCGCGCGGAGGCTGCCGCCGACCGCCTCGGCCGCCTGGTGCGCGAACACCGGCTCGCGGCCCTGGACCCGGACCGCCTCGACGAGTATCCGGTCGCGCCTGGTTACGCCCCCGGCGAGCACCACTTCCCGCACGACTACGCGAAGACCCCGAGCTCGCTCGCGCGCGCGTGGTTCACGGACGAGGAGATGACCCGCTCCCTGGACCACCTCGCCGGCATGCAGCAGGAGGACGGCGGCTGGCCCGTCCGCTGGCGCCAGTGGACACCGGTGGTCGCCCTGGAGGCACGCCCCATGGTGACGATCGAGGCACTACGCACCCTGAGGGCGCACGGCCGCCCCATCGGCTGACCCGGGCCGCTCACCCACCCGTCTCTCAGCCGCCCACCGCCCGCACGCCCGCCGTCACCGCGACGGCCACCGCCACGACAAGCAGGAACGGAGCCCGCAGCAGCAGCGCCACGCCGGCCGCGGCCACCCCCGCGGCCCGCGCGTCGAGCACCAGGGCATGCCCGTCGGCGAAGGTCTGCTGGGCCGTGAGCGCGGCGAGCAGGGCCACCGGCAGCAGCGCCGCCAGCCGCCTGACCAGCGGCCGCTCCAGAGCGCTCGCGGGCACAAGCAGCCCGGCCAGCTTGACGGCATAACAACCGAGCGCGGTCGCCCCGATCGCGATCCAGGTGTTCAACGCTCTCCCCCTGACCCATCGTTCGTGTCACCACGACGCTCACGACCACCGCGGCGCCCCTCCAACGACCCCTTCACAAAGAGGGCGACCGGTGCGGCGAGCGCGGCCACCAGGACGGGCACCCCGGCCGGCAGCACAGGCAGCAGCCCGAGCCCCAGCAGCACGGCGAGCCCGGCCACGGCACGCTCCGTGGCAGAGGTGAGCATCGGCGCGAGCAGCGCCAGAAAGACGGCGGGCCCGGCAGCATCGAGCCCCCAGGCGTCAGTGTCCCCGATGGCCTCGGCGCCCAGCGCGCCCACCAGGGTGGTCAGGTTCCACAGCACGTACAGGGTGAGTCCGGTGACGCCGAACCCGATCCGCACGGCACGCCGCGTGGGCTGCGCCAGCGCGACGGCGGTCGTCTCGTCGATGACCCACTGAGCGGCAAAGGGCCGCAGCACCCGCGGAAGTGCCAGCAACTGCGACAGCCGCAGCCCGTAGAAGGCGTTGCGCACCCCCAGGAAGAAGGCACCCGCAGCGGCAGTGAACGGATTTCCGCCGGCCGCGAGCGCCCCCACGAGCGCGAACTGCGACGCACCGGTGAACACCAACAGACTCAGCGCACAGCTCTGCAGCACGCTGAGCCCACTGCCGGCCGAGGTCACCCCGAAGGCGAACCCGGAGAGCCCGACGGCGACGCCGACCCCGAGGGCGTCCCGAATGACGGCCGCATCCGGCTTCCCTCCCTCTTTCGAACGCATGTCTACGGAAGCTGTCTGTTCTGCAGCTGTCTGTTCTGCCACGCCCCAGACGCTAGGAGCAGCGGCCCGCCCGCGTCTTGTACGTTCTTGCGCTCCCGCTGATAGGCACCCGGTGGCACCCCGACGATCCGCGCGAAATGCCGGTTCAGGTGCGGCTGATCCGTGAACCCCACGGCGACGGCCGTCTCCGAGGGCGCCGTCCCCGCGTCCAGCAGTCTCCGCGCCCGCCGCACCCGGGCATCCGTCAACCAGGCGTGCGGCGGCATCCCGTAGACATCCCGGAACGCCCGCAACAAGGAGAACGGCCCGACCCCCAACTCCCCCGCGAGCGCCTCCAGCGTGGGCGGCTCCGCCATCCGCTCCTCCAGAACGGCACGCGCGCGTACGGCGACCCGAGCCCCGGCCGACCGCACCTCCCGCTGCGGCAAGGTCCCGCCGTTCGACCGCAACAACCGCGTCACGGCGACCCGGAGCAATGTATCGGCGGCCAGCGCGTTGCCCTCGTCGGCGGCCCGCAACACCTGATGCACCAGCCCCACGGCGTACGGGTCGTCGAGCACGGGCCGAACGAACCCGGGCGTACCCCGCAACGACGTCGTCTCGGCCGCGATCGCGGCCACCACCTCGATCGACGGATAGACAGCCCCGTACCGCCACCCCTCGGGCACCCCCGCCCGCCCGGTGTGCGTCGTATCGGGATTGACCAGCGCGAGCGCCCCGGCCCCCGCGGCCACCTCGCCCCCGCCGTGCTGAAAGACATCCACCCCGTCGGCGATGGCGGCGATCACGAAGTGCTCGTGCGTGTGCCGCACGAAGGTCTTGCGCACATACCGAGCCCGCAGCAGATCGACACCGGGCAGCTCGCCGTACCGCCAGTGCCGCGCCACCTCACCCGATCCAGCCATGCCCCCATTCTCCGCCCATGGCCCGACGCCACCCTCCCCGGACTCGTTTCCCCTGCTCAGAGGCATTGTCAGTCCCTGGGTGCAGGATGGACGCATGGTCAGCTCCGCACACCGAGCCCTGGACGGCTTCTCCCCCGCGACCCGCGGCTGGTTCACGGGGGCCTTCAGCGCGCCGACCGCGGCCCAGGCGGGCGCGTGGCAGGCCATCCGGGAAGGCTCGGACGTGCTGGTGGTGGCCCCCACCGGCTCCGGCAAGACCCTGGCCGCCTTCCTGGCCGCCCTGGACCAGCTGACCTCCACGCCCCCGCCCGCCGACCCCAGAAAACGCTGTCGCGTCCTGTACGTCTCCCCCCTCAAGGCCCTCGCGGTGGACGTGGAGCGCAACCTCCGCAGCCCCCTGACCGGCATCCGCCAGGAATCCGTACGCCTGGGCCTGCCCGAGCCGGAGGTCAAGGTCGGCATCCGGTCCGGCGACACCCCGCCCGCCGAGCGCCGGTCCCTGGCCACCCGCCCCCCGGACATTCTGATCACCACTCCGGAATCCCTGTTCCTGATGCTGACGTCGGCCACCCGCGACGCGCTGACCGGCATCGAGACGGTGATCCTGGACGAGGTCCACGCGGTGGCCGGCACCAAGCGAGGCGCCCACCTGGCACTCACCCTGGAGCGTCTGGACGAGATCCTCCCGAAGCCGGCCCGCCGCATCGGCCTCTCGGCGACGGTCCGCCCGGTGGACGAGGTCGCCCGCTATCTCTCTCCCCAGCGCAAGGTGGAGATCGTCCAGCCGAAGTCGGGCAAGGAGTTCGACCTCTCGGTGGTCGTCCCGGTCGAGGACCTGGGCGAGCTGGGCGGCTCCCCGGTGGCCGACGCCTCCGACAGTTCCGGTGCAGCCGAGCGCCCCTCGATCTGGCCGCATGTCGAGGAGCGCATCACCGACCTGGTCCAGGCCCACCGCTCGACGATCGTCTTCGCGAACTCCCGCCGCCTGGCGGAGCGCCTGTGCAACCGCCTCAACGAGATCGCGTACGAGCGTGCCACCGGCGAGTCCCTGGACGAGCACCACTCCCCCGCCGAGCTGATGGGCGGCTCGGGCGCGGCGCAGGGGGCCCCGCCGGTCATCGCACGCGCCCACCACGGCTCGGTCTCCAAGGAGCAGCGCGCCCTGGTGGAGGAGGACCTCAAGGCGGGCCGCCTCCCGGCCGTGGTCGCCACCTCCAGCCTCGAACTCGGCATCGACATGGGCGCCGTGGACCTGGTGATCCAGGTCGAGTCCCCGCCCTCGGTCGCCTCCGGCCTGCAGCGCGTGGGCCGCGCGGGCCACCAGGTCGGCGCGGTCTCCACCGGCGTGGTCTTCCCCAAGTACCGCGGCGACCTCGTCCAGGCCGCCGTCGTCACCGAACGCATGCGCACCGGCTCCATCGAGTCCCTGAGGGTCCCCGCCAACCCCCTGGACGTCCTGGCCCAGCAACTCGTCGCGATGACCGCCCTGGACACCTGGCAGGTCGACGACCTCCTCGCCACGGTCCGCCGTGCCGCGCCCTTCGCCTCGCTCCCCGAGTCCGCCTTCACCGCCGTACTGGACATGCTCGCGGGCCGCTACCCGTCCGACGCGTTCGCCGAGCTGCGCCCGCGCGTGGTGTGGGACCGCGTCGCCGGCACGGTCACCGGCCGCCCCGGCGCCCAGCGGCTCGCGGTGACCTCCGGGGGCACGATCCCGGACCGCGGCCTGTTCGGCGTCTTCCTGGCCGGCTCGGACCCCAAGAAGGGCGGCGGCCGGGTCGGCGAGCTCGACGAGGAGATGGTCTACGAGTCGCGCGTGGGCGACGTCTTCACCCTCGGCACGAGTTCCTGGCGCATCGAGGACATCACCCGCGACCGTGTCCTGGTCTCCCCCGCACCCGGCGTCCCCGGCCGGCTCCCCTTCTGGAAGGGCGACCAGCTCGGCCGCCCGCTCGAACTGGGCCGCGCGGTGGGCCAGTTCCTGCGCGAGGTCGGCTCGCTGCCCAAGGACGACGCCCGTCTGCGCCTCCTCGCCGCGGGCCTGGACACCTGGGCGTCGGACAACGTCATCTCGTACCTCGACGAGCAGCGCGAGGCCTGCGGTCACATCCCGGACGACCGCACGATCGTCGTCGAGCGCTTCCGTGACGAGCTGGGTGACTGGCGCGTCGTCGTGCACTCCCCCTTCGGCGCCCAGGTCCACGCCCCGTGGGCCCTCGCCCTCGGCGCCAAGCTCTCCGAGCGCTACGGCATGGACGCCCAGGTCATGCACGCCGACGACGGCATCGTCCTGCGCCTGCCGGACGCCGACCTGATGAGCCTGGACCTCCTCGACCAGGAGCCCATGAAGGCAGGCACGGAGTACGACGCCGAACAGGCCCCCGTCGGCGCGGCGGACGTCGTCTTCGACAAGGGCGAGGTCGACCAGATCGTCACCGACCAGGTCGGCGGCTCGGCCCTGTTCGCGGCCCGCTTCCGCGAGTGCGCCGCGCGCGCGTTGCTGCTCCCGCGCCGCAGCCCCGGCAAGCGCACCCCGCTGTGGCAGCAGCGCCAGCGCGCCTCCCAACTGCTCCAGGTGGCCAGCGAGTTCGGCTCCTTCCCGATCGTCCTGGAGGCGGTCCGCGAGTGCCTCCAGGACGTCTTCGACGTCCCCGGACTCGTCGAGCTGATGGGCGACCTGGAGTCCCGCAAGGTCCGCCTGGTCGAGGTCACCACCCCCGAACCGTCCCCGTTCGCCCGCTCCCTCCTCTTCGGCTACGTCGCCCAGTTCCTGTACGAGGGCGACTCGCCGCTCGCCGAGCGCCGCGCCGCCGCCCTGTCACTGGACTCCCGGCTGCTGGCCGAGCTGCTGGGCCAGGCGGAGCTGCGCGAGCTGCTGGACGCCGAGGTGCTGACCGAGCTGGAGCGCGAGCTCCAGTGGCTCACCGAGGACCGGCGCATCAAGGACGCCGAGGGCGTCGCGGACCTGCTCCGGATGCTCGGCCCGCTGACCGACGCCGAACTGGCCGAGCGGGGCGCCGAGCCGCAGTGGGCGCAGGACCTGGCCGGCGCCCGCCGAGTGATCAAGGTCCGGATCGCCGGCACCGACCACTGGGCGGCGATCGAGGACGCGGGCCGCCTGCGCGACGCCCTCGGCACGGCGCTGCCGGTCGGCGTCCCGGAAGCCTTCACGGAACCGGTCAAGGACCCCCTCGGCGACCTCCTCGCCCGGCACGCGCGCACCCACGGCCCGTTCACGTCGGCCACCGCGGCGGCCCGCTTCGGCCTGGGCGTGGCGGTCACCGACGGCGCCCTCCAGCGGCTGGCGGCGGCCGGGCGGGTCGTCCAGGGCGAGTTCCATCCGGCCGGCATCGGCCAGGAGTGGTGCGACGCGACCGTGCTGCGCCGACTGCGCCGCCGCTCGCTGGCCGCGCTGCGGCACGAGCTGGAGCCGGTGGCACCCGCCGCGCTCGCCCAGTTCCTCCCGCAGTGGCAGCACATCGGCAAGGGACACGGGCTGCGCGGCATCGACGGACTGGTGCGCGCGCTCGAGCAGTTGCAGGGCGCCTCCGTGCCCGCCTCCGCCCTGGAGAAGCTGGTCCTGCCGTCCCGCGTCGCGAACTACACGCCCGCGATGCTGGACGAGCTGACCGCCGCGGGCGAGGTCGTCTGGGCCGGCGCCGGCGCCCTCCCCGGCAAGGACGGCTGGATCTCCCTGTACGTGGCGGACGCGGCCCCGCTGCTCCTCCCGCCGCCCCACCCCCTGGAGCTGACGGCACTGCACCAGTCCGTCCTGGACATCCTCTCCGGGGGCTACGGCCTGTTCTTCCGCCAGATCGCCGACCAGGTCCGCGCGACGACCCACCCGGACGTCACCGATCCCCAACTGGCGGACGTCGTCTGGGACCTGGCCTGGTCCGGACGGCTCACGAACGACACGCTGGCACCCATGCGCTCCCTGCTGGGCTCGGGCCGCACGGCGGGCTCCACGGCCCACCGCGCCAAGCGCACGGTCCCGCGCGGCCGTTACGGCTCGCTCACGGCCGCCGCCCGCCCGGCCTCCCGCAGCGGCCCGCCCACGGTCGCCGGCCGCTGGTCCCTGCTCCCCGCGCGCGATGCCGACCCGACGGTCCGCGCACACGCCCTGGCCCGCACCCTCCTCGATCGGCACGGCGTGGTCACCCGGGGCGCCGTCGCCGCGGAGGGCGTCGAGGGCGGCTTCTCGGCGACGTACCGCATCCTGTCCGTCTTCGAGGAGAGCGGTCAGGCCCGGCGCGGCTATGTGGTGGAGGGGCTGGGCGCGGCCCAGTTCGCGATGGACGGCGCGGTGGACCGCCTCCGCGCGGTGTCGAACGCCCGCGACCGGGGCGAGCCCGTGCCGCCACGTCCTATCGCCGACGATTTCCCCTCCCCGGACTGGCCACCGTCGCTGCCGTCACCACAGTCACCGCAGTCGGACGGCTTCCCCCAGCCCTTCGACGCGCAGGACGCCGCCTTCGACCTCTCCGACCTCGACGACGGCTTCAGTGCCGACTCCAAGGACGGCGGCAAGGACGGCGGCAAGGACGGCTTCGACGACAACTTCGCCTTCCCACCCACTCCCACCCCCAGGTCCCGCGACGAGTACGTCTCCCCCCGCGACCTGGCCGCCCCCGGCGCAGGAGGCCCCCGAGGCGGCACCGGCTCCCCGTACGCCGCACAGGGCTCCTACGGCTCGCACGGCCCAGGCGGATCGGCCTTCCCGGGCCACCGCTCCCGCCCCGCCGCTCCCGACTCCCGCGCCGTCGTCCTGGCCGCCGCCGACCCCGCGAACGCGTACGGCGCGGCCCTCCCCTGGCCGGAGCCTCCGACCGGTGCGAGCCACAAGGCCGGCCGCAAGGCGGGTTCCCTGGTCGTTCTGGTCGACGGCGAGCTGACGCTCTACATGGAGCGCGGCGGCAAGACCCTGCTGGCCTGGCCGACCGAACCGGACGGCACGGCCACCGAGGACCCACGCCTCCAGCAAGCCGCGACAGCCCTGGCCGAGGCCGCCCGCGCGGGCTCCCTGGGCACGGTCACCGTGGAGCGGATCAACGGCGCCTCCGCCCTCACCTCCCCCATCGGCACGCTCCTGGAAGGAGCCGGCTTCATCGCGACCCCACGCGGCCTGCGCCTCCGCGCGTGAACACCCCAGCGGCTATGCGCGTGATCACCCAGCCCCACTCGGACCCGCACCCCTGGCCCCTCCCCGTCACCGCCCCGCCCCGTCACCACGCACCCGTGCCACCCTGGACCCATGCCCGAAGGAGACACGGTCTGGCAGACCGCGAGGCGGCTGCACACCGCCCTCGCGGGCAGGGTGCTGACCCGTAGCGACCTCCGCGTCCCCAAGTACGCCACGGCCGATCTCACCGGCCGTACCGTCCTGGACGTCACCCCGCGCGGCAAACACCTCCTCACCCGCGTCGAAGGCGGCCTGACCCTCCACACGCACCTGCGGATGGACGGCTCCTGGAAGGTCTTCGAGAACGGCCGGCGCTGGAGCGGCGGCCCCGCCCACCAGATCCGCGTGATCCTCGGCACCGCCGAGAACGCGGCCGTCGGCTACCGCCTCCCCGTCCTGGAGCTCCTGCGCACCGCCGACGAGCAGCGCGCCGTCGGCCACCTCGGCCCCGACCTCCTGGGCCCCGACTGGAACCCGGACCTGGCTCTCGCCAACCTCCTCGCGGACCCCGCCCGCCCCCTCGGCGAGGCCCTCCTGGACCAGCGCAATCTCGCCGGCATCGGCAACGTCTACAAGAGCGAGCTCTGCTTCTTGCTCGGCGCCACCCCCTGGCTCCCCGTCGGCGCGCTGCCCGCCGACCGCGCCGCGAAGCTCCCCGCGCTCGCCAAGAAGCTGCTTGAGTTCAACCGCGACCGCCCGGTCCGCAGCACGACGGGCCGCCGCGGCCAGGACCTGTACGTCTACGGCCGCGCACCCCGCCCCTGCCTGCGCTGCGGCACCTCGGTCCGCGTGGCTGACCAGGGCGACGGCTCCCGCGAGCGCCCCACCTACTGGTGCCCCACCTGCCAGACGGGCCCGGCGCCGACCGCCACCGCGTCCCGCGGAATTCCACGCCGCACAGCCAATTGACGACCCGTCAGAAACCCTCGTACCGTCCCTTCATGCCCCTCAAGGCGTACGACCTCACCGGACGCACCGCATTCGTCACCGGGGCCGCCGGCGGTATCGGCCGCGCCTCGGCCGTGCTGCTCGCCGAGGCGGGCGCCGTCGTCCACTGCGCGGACCGTGACGAACACGGCCTGCACGAGACGGCGACCCTGATCAAGGACGCCGGCGGCACCGCCCGCACCCACCACCTCGACGTCACCGACCGGGCGCAGTTGCGGCAGGCCGTCGAGTCCTGCGAGCGGCTGGACGTGATGGCCGCGATCGCCGGGATCATGCACAGCAGCACGGTCCTGGAGACCCTGGACGAGGATCTCGACCGCGTGCTCGCCGTCAACTTCAAGGGCGTGCTGTACGCGTGCCAGGAGGCGGCCCGCCGGATGCTCGACGGGAAGAACGGCGGCAGCATCGTCACCATGGCCTCGGGCGCCGTCGACACCGGCCGCCCCGGCCTGCTCTGCTACGGCGCGGCCAAGGCGGCCGTGGTCCAGCTGACGAAGACCCTCGCCAACGAGGTCGGCCGGCACGGCATCCGCGTCAACGCGGTCGCTCCGGGCTTCATCCGCACGCCGATGACCGCGCGCCACGAGGCCGAGGAACAGGCGCAGACCGAGGCCGTGATGGCCCGGATGGCGCCGCTCGGCCGGGTCGGCGAGGCGGAGGACGTCGCGCACACGGTGCTCTACCTGGCCTGTGACGCGTCGGCCTTCACAACGGGCCAGATCCTGCGTCCGAACGGCGGAGTGGCGATGCCGTGGTGACCTGAGCTCCCCGCCAGGCCGCCCGCCACCGGCCCGCCCCGAGCGCTCCCGCGGCCCGCGCCTTGGGCACACAGTGCACCGGCAGCAGGCTCAGCCCCCACCCGCCGGCGGCGACCGCCCCTTCCAGTACCCCGGCATCGGGCGCCAGCACGAGCCGCAGCACGGCCCACCACCACAGCGCGCCGAGTCCCAGCGCAGCCCCCCAGCGCACTATCCGCCCCGCCATGGCCGCCACCTCCAGCCCGACGCTAGACCCGCGCCGCCACCCGCCAGAAGGGCGCATCGACGGCACACGGACGCATCACACGCCTCAACCATGACCGCACCGGACCACCCCGGCAAACGGACCGCCACGGCCGCGCACAGCACCGCGCAGATCCCGGAAACGCGAAAACCCCGACCGCGCCTCTCCGAATTTCTCCGGAGAAGCCTCTGGTCGGGGCTCGCACACTTCTTCGGCGCCGGTCAGCGCCTGATCAGCCGTGCACCAGCGCGAGCGTCACGCGGCGACGACGTCGACCGCCTCGGCGGGCGCCTTGATGGTGACCCGTTCCGGTGGCACACCCGCCACCGAGACGGAACCCAGCCTCGGGCGAACCGGCGTGGGTACGGGCTCGGGGGCCGCGGCGGACCGGGCCAGTTCGGCGAGAGCGAGCTCGTCGCTCACTTCCCGCATGAGTTCGGACATCCGTACGTCCAACGCGTCGCAGATGGCGGAGAGCAGCTCGGAAGACGCCTCCTTCTGCCCCCGCTCCACCTCGGAGAGATAGCCGAGTGAGACTCGGGCGGACGAGGAGACTTCGCGCAGAGTACGGCCCTGGCGCTGGCGCTGCCGACGCAGCACGTCACCCAGCAGGCGACGGAGCAGAATCATCGGTGGCTCCCTCCTCGGACCGCGTAGCCGCATCCTTCACGCCCCACCGTACCGCCTTGCGCCGCGGCCGTGCGGGGAGCGATGTCGTGTTCACTCAGGGCTGCAAACATCAAAACCCCCCGTTCTGTTCCGTATCCTGTGCCCGCTCATTCCCGGTGTGTTCGCTCACGAGCTCCGCCAGAAGCAGTGCGAGTACGCTCCGTACACTCTCTCTACGAATTTCCTCACGGTCGCCGTTCAACCGCAGGGCCTCTACTTTTCCGCCACCGGCGGAACCGGAATCGTCCGCGAAAGGCCCGTCCACGGCCACGAAAACCGTCCCGACGGGCTTGCCGTCCTGCGGCTGAGGCCCCGCGACACCGGTGGTCGCGATGCCCCAGTCGGCGCCGAGCGCCTTGCGCACTCCGGCCGCCATCTGGGCCGCGACCTGCGGATCCACCGCCCCGCGCTGTGCCAGCAGGGTGGCGTCGACACCCAGTACTTCGTGCTTCAGCTCGGTGGCGTAGGCCGTCACCGAGCCGCGGAAGGCCTTGGACGCTCCGGGGACGGATGTGATGTCCGCCGCGACCAGCCCACCGGTCAGCGACTCGGCGACCGCGAGGGTCCAGCCCTTCACTGTCAGTAGTCGCACCACGTCGGCGGCCGGAGAACTCACGCTTCCGCCTCCTCCAACGCGGCCTTGCGCTCGGCGATTCCCTGCCGGCGCAGCACAATGGCCTGTCTCACATAGTCGAGCCCGGTCGCCACGGTCAGGACGACCGCCGCGGCCATCACCCAGAACCGCAGGGTGGCCAGCCAGCCCGTCAGCGCGAGGACGTACATCCCGACGGCCACGCCCTGGGTGAGGGTCTTGAGCTTGCCGCCCCGGCTCGCGGGAATGACGCCGTAGCGGATGACCAGGAACCGCAGCAGGGTGATCCCGAGTTCCCGGCCGAGGATGACGATCGTGACCCACCAGGGCAGATCGCCCAGCGAGGAGAGACAGATCAGCGCCGCCCCCATGATCGCCTTGTCGGCGATGGGGTCGGCGATCTTCCCGAAGTCGGTGACGAGGTCGTACGTCCGGGCGATGTGACCGTCGAACAGGTCGGTGATCATGGCGATGGCGAACGCCGCCCAGGCGAACGCCCGCCATGCCGGGTCGTACCCGCCGTCGGCCAGCATCAGGGCGACGAAGCCGGGGACGAGGACCAGCCGGAGCATGGTCAACAGGTTGGCGATGTTCCAGACGCTGGCCTCGTTGACGGCCGCGGCGGCCAGCTTCCCGCCCCGCACCGGCTTCACGTCGGACTCGGACGAGGCACCGGTCTCGGACGCGATCGCGGGCTTGCCGTCGGACACGGCGTACGCCACGGCCTCGGGCAGCGACTCGGGCACCGATGGGGAGACGGACACGGATTCGGGATCGGAGAGGGCGCCGGACGCCGCGCTCACCGGCGCACCCTGCGCGCCGGAGGAGCCGTTCGCCGCCGATGCCGGCACTCCGGTCATCTGTCCGCCTCCTCACTACAGTCGAGCGAGCCCGCCAGCGGCTCGGCCACGAGGTCGACACCTTCCGTACCGACCACCTTGGCCTCGACGATACGGCCGACGCTCAGCCCCGCGCCGCTCGTGAGCAGCACCTGGCCGTCCGTCTCGGGCGCCTGGTGCGTGCCGCGCCCGTACACGCCCTCGTCGTCCACGGACTCCACGAGCACGTGCACGGTCTCGCCCAGGCGCTCCTCGGCGCGCTGCGAGACGAGTTCCTCGGCGAGCCGCGAGACACGGGCCAGCCGCTCGGCGACGACGTCCTCGTGGAGCTTGTTCTCGTAGCCGGCGGCCTCCGTGCCGTCCTCGTCGGAGTAGCCGAAGACGCCGATGGCGTCCAGCCGCGCGCCGTTCAGGAACCGCTCCAGCTCGGCCAGGTCGGCCTCGGACTCGCCGGGGAAGCCCACGATGAAGTTGGAGCGCACGCCGGCCTGCGGGGCCTTGGAGCGGATCGTGCCGAGCAGCTCCAGGAAGCGGTCGGTGTCGCCGAAGCGGCGCATGGCGCGCAGCACGCCCGGGGCGGAGTGCTGGAAGGAGAGGTCGAAGTACGGGGCGACCTTGGGCGTCGAGGTCAGTACGTCGATGAGGCCGGGCCGCATCTCGGCCGGCTGGAGGTAGCTGACGCGCACGCGCTCGATGCCGTCGACCTCGGCGAGTTCGGGCAGGAGGGACTCCAGGAGGCGGATGTCGCCCAGGTCCTTGCCGTACGACGTGTTGTTCTCGGAGACCAGCATGACCTCCTTGACGCCCTGCTCGGCCAGCCAGCGCGTCTCGTTGAGCACGTCGCTGGGGCGGCGGGAGATGAAGGAGCCGCGGAAGGACGGGATGGCGCAGAAGGAGCAGCGCCGGTCGCAGCCGGAGGCGAGCTTCACCGAGGCGACCGGGGCGCCGTCCAGGCGGCGGCGCAGGGGCGCGCGCGGGCCGGACGCCGGGGCGAGGCCCTCCGGAAGGTCGGCGGGGGCCACCGGCGCGGCCGGGCCGTGTCCGGGCAGCGCGACGTCGGCGGCCGATTCCTGACGCTGTGCCGGGCTGATCGGGAGCAGCTTGCGGCGGTCGCGCGGGGTGTGGGAGGCGTGGATGCCGCCGTTCAGGATGGTCTGGAGGCGGTCGGAGATGTCCGCGTAGTCGTCGAAGCCGAGCACGCCGTCGGCCTCGGGGAGGGCTTCGGCGAGGTCCTTGCCGTACCGCTCGGCCATGCAGCCCACCGCCACCACGGCCTGGGTTCTGCCGTGCCCCTTGAGGTCGTTGGCCTCCAGGAGGGCGTCGACGGAGTCCTTCTTGGCGGCGTCGACGAAGCCGCACGTGTTGACGACGGCCACGTCCGCGTCCGCGGCGTCCTCGACGAGGTCCCAGCCGTCCGCCTCCAAGCGGCCTGCGAGCTCCTCCGAGTCCACCTCGTTACGGGCGCAGCCAAGGGTGACGAGTGCGACGGTACGGCGTTCAGGCATGGGCTCAAGACTACTTCGTCCCACCGACACCCCACGTCGACGGGGCTGGCGATCATCGCCAGCCCCGCAAGAACACGCATCAGGTCACGCTCGACGGCAGGACCGCCGTTCTAACCGACCTGCGGATCGCCCTTCGTATACGTCAGGCGCTCCACCGCGCCCGGCTGGAAGTCGTCCTCGATCTTCTTGCCGTTGACGAACAGCTGGATCGCGCCCGCGTCACCGAGGACGAGGTTGATCTTGTCGCTGTCCTGGAAGGTCTTGGAGTCGCCCTGCTCCAGCAGGCCGTCGAAGAGCAGCCGGCCGTTGTGGTCCTTGGCCGAGATCCAGCTGCGTCCGTCGGCGGCGCTGACCTGGACGGTCACCTTGTCCTGGGGCGCGGCCGCGATGGCACTGTCGGAGGGGTCGCTCTTGGGGTTCTCGGAGGGGGTCTTCTTGGGAGTGGGCGAAGCCGACTTGCTGACCGTGGGCGTGGAGCCCTCGGCCACCTGCGTCTTGGCACCGTCGTCGTCGCCGCCCTTGAAGGCGGTGAAGCCGACGAAGCCGATCACGGCGACGATCGCGGCGACCATCGCCGCGGTCCAGTTGGGCCCGCGCCGCTCGGGGCGGATGCGCTCCGCCTCGAAGAGCGGGGCCGCCGGCGTCGGGGCCGGACGGCCACCGCCGTGCGCCTCGCTGAACTGCTCGAGCAGCGGTGCGGGGTCGATGTGGACGGCCTTGGCCAGGGTCCGGATGTGCCCGCGCGCGTAGACGTCTCCGCCACAGGGGGCGAAGTCGTCCGCCTCGATGGCGTGCACGATGGCGATACGGACTCGGGTGGCGTTGCTGACATCGTCGACGGTGAGCCCGGCCGCGATGCGCGCCTGCTGAAGGGCGCGGCCGATGGAGGGGCGGGCTTCCTCGCGATCGTCTTCGAACGGACGCTCGTCTTCAGGAGAGTTGCCGATGGACACGGGGGCGCCTTTCGAGCGTTTAAGCCACCTGTGCTGGAGGTTCAGTCTAGGGGGGGTGCGAAAGGGTGGGGCAACCGGGCGGTGGGACTTTGTAGCCCATCGGTATGGCCGGACACGCCGATGGCGGGGGTACTTCCTGCTTGCTTCCCTCAACTTGACGTACGCCGAAGGGAAACGGTTGCTCAATGATCCCTTACGGGTGGATCACGATCGAACATCGGTGACCGCACCCGGCCGGGAACCCGTACCGGACTCCCCTTACGCCTCCCCGCGGATCACCGCGAGCACACCATCCAGCTCATCACCCTTCACAAGAACGTCACGTGCCTTGGAGCCCTCGCTCGGTCCGACGATCCCCCGGGACTCCATCAGATCCATGAGCCGCCCGGCCTTGGCGAAGCCGACGCGCAGCTTGCGCTGGAGCATGGACGTCGACCCGAACTGGGTGGAGACCACCAGCTCGGCCGCCTGGCACAGCAGGTCGAGGTCGTCGCCGATCTCCTCGTCGATCTCCTTCTTCTGCTTGGTGCCCACGGTGACGTCGTCCCGGAAGACGGGCGCCATCTGGTCCTTGCAGTGCTGGACGACGACCGCGACCTCCTCCTCGGTCACGAAGGCGCCCTGCATACGCGTGGGCTTGTTCTGACCCATCGGCAGATACAGCCCGTCACCCTTGCCGATGAGCTTCTCGGCGCCCGGCTGGTCCAGGATGACGCGGCTGTCGGCGAGCGAGGAGGTGGCGAACGCGAGCCTGGAAGGCACGTTCGCCTTGATCAGACCGGTGACGACGTCGACGGAGGGCCGCTGCGTCGCGAGCACCAGGTGGATGCCGGCCGCGCGCGCGAGCTGCGTGATGCGCACGATCGAGTCCTCGACGTCGCGCGGGGCCACCATCATCAGGTCGGCGAGCTCGTCGACGATCACCAGCAGGTACGGATAGGTCTTGAGCTCCCGCTCGCTGCCCTCGGGCGTCTTGAGCTTGCCGTCGCGGATGGCCTGGTTGAAGTCGTCGATGTGCCGGTACCCGAACGCCGCGAGGTCGTCGTAGCGCAGGTCCATCTCGCGTACGACCCACTGGAGCGCCTCGGCGGCCCGCTTCGGGTTGGTGATGATCGGCGTGATCAGGTGCGGGATGCCCTCGTACGCGGTCAGCTCGACGCGCTTGGGGTCGACGAGGACCATGCGGACGTCCTCGGGAGTCGCGCGGACCATGATCGAGGTGATCAGGCAGTTGATGCAGGACGACTTGCCGGAACCGGTGGCTCCGGCGACCAGGACGTGCGGCATCTTCGCCAGGTTGGCCATCACATAGCCGCCCTCGACGTCCTTGCCGAGCGCCACCAGCATGGGGTGGTCGTCCTCGGCGGCGGCCGCCAGGCGGAGCACGTCACCCAGGTTGACCATCTCGCGGTCGGTGTTCGGGATCTCGATGCCGACCGCGGACTTGCCGGGGATCGGCGAGATGATCCGGACGTCGGGGCTGGCGACGGCGTACGCGATGTTCTTGGTCAGCGCGGTGATCCGCTCGACCTTCACGGCGGGGCCCAGCTCCACCTCGTAGCGCGTGACCGTCGGCCCGCGCGTGAAGCCGGTGACGGCCGCGTCGACCTTGAACTCGGCGAAGACGTTGGTGAGCGAGGCGACGACCGCGTCGTTGGCGGCGGAGCGCGCCTTGCCGGGGCCGCCGCGGGTGAGGAGGTCGAGGGAGGGCAGGGAGTACGTGATGTCGCCGGAGAGCTGGAGCTGCTCGGCGCGCGGCGGCAGGTCGCCCGGGGTCTCGGGCGCGGGCTTGGTGAGGTCGGCGACCTCGACCTTCAGCTTCTCCTGCTTGGGCCGCGCGGCCGGCACCGGCGTCGGGGTGGGCGTCGTCTCCTCGCGGTCCCCCACGCGCACGCCCTGGGTGAGGTCGGCGACGATCGGCGAGGGCGGCATCCCGTGCAGCACGGCCCCGTCGAGCGCGGCGGCGGCAGCCGCGGCGACGTCCACGGCGTCCATGGGCCGGTTCATGTCGGGCTGCTGCACGGCGGAGCGCCTGGGGCGGCCACGACGCTTGGAGAGTGCCTCCTGCTCCGCGCTGTCGGGGTCGTACGCCTCCGGGCCGGAACCGCGCTTACGCGCGCGTGCCGGCAGCGCCTCGCGCCACTGCTCGTCGTAGCGCTGCTCGTCGTCCTCGGTGAACTCGTCCTCTTCGAGCTCCGGCGCGTGCACGACACCGAGCTTCACACCGAGCAGCCGCAGCCGCTGCGGGATGGCGTTGACCGGCGTGGCCGTCACCACGAGCAGCCCGAAGACGGTCAGCAGCACGAGCAGCGGTACGGCCAGCACCTCGCCCATGGTGTACGTCAGCGGGGTCGCCGCGCCCCAGCCGATGAGACCGCCGGCGTCCCTTATGGCCTGCATGCCGTCGCTGCGCGCGGGCGCGCCGCACGCGATGTGGACCTGCCCGAGCACGCCGATGACGAGCGCGGACAGGCCGATCACGATGCGGCCGTTGGCATCGGGCTTCTCGGGGTGCCGGATGAACCGCACCGCGATGACCGCGAGCAGTATCGGCACGAGCAGGTCGAGGCGGCCGAAGGCGCCGGTCACCAGGATCTCGACGAGGTCGCCGACCGGTCCGCGCAGATCGGCCCAGGTGCCTGCGGCGACGATCAGGGCGATACCGAGCAGCAGCAGCGCGACCCCGTCCTTGCGGTGCGCCGGGTCGAGGTTCTTCGCGCCGTTCCCTATGCCGCGGAACACCGCGCCCACGGAGTGCGCCAGGCCCAGCCAGACGGCGCGTACGAGCTTGTAGATGCCCCCGGTCGGGCTGGGCGCGGGCTTCGGGGGCGCGGCTTTCTTGGCCGCCGCCTTCCTGGCGGGCGCCTTCTTCGCCGGGGGCTTCTTCGCAGCGGCCTTCTTCGCCGGAGCCGCCGCCTTCTTCGCGGGCTGCTTCTTGGCAGCGGAGGGACGTGAGGCCATAGGTGTGAGGTTACCGTCGGAGACGACAAGGGACACGTGTGCCCACTGCTTCACCCGTTCGTGTCGCCCTTGGGGATACTCGGAACTGACGCGTCCTCATCCGCAACTGTGCCCCGCGCGGCGTCAGTTCTGCGAAGGCACCGTCGACGTGTTCCCGGCACCCGGCTCCAGGGCGTCCAGCGCCCGCCGCAGACCGGTGAGTTTGCGTTCGAGATGGGCCGCCGTGGCCACCGCCGCCGCGTCCGCCGACTCGTCGTCGAGCTGCTTGGACAGCGCCTCGGCCTGCTCCTCGACCGCCGCGAGCCGCGCCGACAGCTCGGCGAGCAGAGACGCCGGCTCCTTCGTGTCGCCGACCGCGGCCTTGCCACCGCCGCCCTCCAACTGGAGCCGCAGCAGCGCCGCCTGCTCCCGCAGTTGGCAGTTCTTCATGTACAGCTCGACGAAGACCGAGACCTTCGCACGCAGCACCCACGGGTCGAACGGCTTGGAGATGTAGTCGACCGCGCCCGCCGCGTATCCGCGGAAGGTGTGGTGCGGCCCATGGTTGATCGCGGTGAGGAAGATGATCGGGATGTCCCGGGTCCGCTCCCGCCGCTTGATGTGCGCGGCCGTCTCGAAACCGTCCATACCCGGCATCTGCACGTCCAGCAGAATGACCGCGAAGTCGTCCGTGAGCAGTGCCTTGAGTGCTTCCTCCCCGGACGATGCCCGCACCAGTGTCTGATCGAGCGCGGAGAGGATGGCCTCCAGCGCCAGCAGATTCTCCGGCCGGTCATCGACCAGGAGGATCTTGGCCTTCTGCACCATGGCCCGCCCTCCTCGCCCCGGATGTGCACCGGGCGCCGCCCCTGGGGACGACTCCCTTTCGCCGCCCGTCCTTGTGCCGGTCATCGTAGCCGTACCCCGCCTGTCGCCACACCCTGTCACCGCGATGTCACTGTGCACGTAGCAGAAACGCAGCGGGAGACCAGAAGGTTCCCCGCTTCCCGTACTTCTACACCGCTCCGGGCACACTGAGTCAGCAACTCCGTGTGAACATCAAAGGTTCCCCTCACTCCCCTCGCATCCACTGATCCATCACAGCCAGCAGATGATCGGGATCGACCGGCTTGGTGACGTAGTCGGAGGCGCCCGACTCGATGGCCTTCTCCCGGTCGCCCTTCATCGCCTTCGCGGTCAGCGCGATGATCGGCAGACCCGCGAACTGCGGCATCCGCCGGATGGCATTCGTCGTGGCGTACCCGTCCATCTCCGGCATCATGATGTCCATCAGGACGACCGCCACGTCGTCGTGCTGCTCGAGCACCTCGATGCCCTCGCGCCCGTTCTCCGCGTACAGCACCGACAACCCGTGCTGCTCCAACACGCTGGTCAACGCGAACACGTTGCGGATGTCGTCGTCGACGATCAGCACCTTCTGCCCGGCGAACCGGATGTTGCGGTGCGGCTGGAGCACCGCGCTCGGCTCCAGGGCCGTACGCGGCTCCAGGGCGCCGTTGCGGTACTCGGTGTCGAGCCCCGGCCGCCGGCGGCGCCGGAAGAGCGCGGCGGCCCCGTTCTGGGTCTCCTGGTACGACTTCACCTCGGCCGGCGTCTCGATCGCCGACTCGGTGAGCTGGGCCAGGTCCGCCGCGGCCACCAGATCGCTGGCCCCGAGGGCCGGCATCGGCTGCTGGTAGCCCTGCGGCGGCAGTTCGCTGGGGTGCAGCGGCAAATACAGCGTGAACGTGGAACCGCGGCCCGGTTCGCTCTGCGCGTGGATCTCGCCGCCGAGCAGCTGGGCGATCTCCCGGGAGATCGACAACCCCAGGCCCGTACCGCCGTACTTACGGCTGGTCGTGCCGTCCGCCTGCTTGAACGCCTCGAAGATCACCCGCATCTTGCTGGCCGCGATGCCGATCCCGGTGTCGGTCACCGAGAACGCGATCAGGTCGGCGTCCGCGTCCCGCAGCGAACCGGCCTCCAGCAACTGCTCCCGGATCGACGCCGGTGTGTCCGCGCCGGCCGGCCTGATCACCAGCTCCACCGCCCCGGAGTCGGTGAACTTCACCGCGTTGGACAGCAGGTTGCGCAACACCTGGAGCAGGCGCTGCTCGTCGGTGTGCAGCGTGGCCGGCAGCTCCGGCGAGACCCGCACCGACAGATCCAGGCCCTTCTCCGCGGTCAACGGCCGGAAGGTGGCCTCCACGTAGTCGACGAGCTGGACCAGGGCGATGCGCGTCGGGGAGACGTCCATCTTGCCCGCCTCGACCTTGGAGAGGTCGAGGATGTCGTTGATCAGCTGGAGCAGGTCGGATCCCGCTCCGTGGATGGTCTCGGCGAACTCGACCTGCTTCGGCGTGAGGTTGGCGTCCGCGTTGTCGGCGAGCAGCTTGGCCAGGATCAGCAGCGAGTTGAGCGGCGTACGCAGCTCGTGCGACATGTTGGCCAGGAACTCGCTCTTGTAGCGCATGGAGACCGCGAGTTGCTCGGCGCGCTCCTCCAGGACCTGCCGCGCCTCCTCGATCTCGGTGTTCTTCACCTCGATGTCGCGGTTCTGCTGGGCCAACAGCTCGGCCTTGTCCTCCAGTTCGGCGTTGGACGCCTGGAGGGCCTTCTGCCGGTTCTCCAACTCGGCCGACCGCTCCCGGAGTTGCTCGGTCAGCTCCTGCGACTGCTTCAGCAGCTGTTCCGTCTTGGTGTTGACGGAGATCGTGTTGACGCTGGTCGCGATCATCTCGGCGATCTGGTTGAGGAAGTCCTTCTGGATCTGCGTGAAGGGCGTGAAGGAGGCCAGCTCGATGACGCCGAGCACCTGGCCCTCGAACAGCACCGGAAGGACGATCACCTGCGCGGGCGGCGCCTCACCGAGCCCCGAGGAGATCTTCAGATAGCCGCTGGGCGCGTTCTCCACGAGGATCGTGCGCTTCTCCTGCGCGGCCGTCCCGATCAGCGCCTCACCCGGCCTGAACGACGTCGGCATGGACCCCATGGAGTAGCCGTACGACCCGAGCATGCGCAGCTCGTACGCCTCCTCGCCCTCCGCGTCCGCCAGGGGCATCGCGACGAAGAACGCGCCGTGCTGGGCGGAGACCACCGGCGTCAGCTCGCTCATGATCAGCGAGGCCACGTCCTGCATGTCGCGGCGGCCCTGCATCAGCGCGGAGATGCGGGCGAGGTTGCCCTTGAGCCAGTCCTGCTCCTTGTTGGCGATGGTGGTGTCGCGCAGGTTGGCGATCATCTTGTTGATGTAGTCCTGGAGTTCCTGGATCTCCCCGGACGCGTCCACGTCGATCTTCAGGTTCAGGTCGCCGCGGGTCACCGCGGTCGCCACGCGCGCGATGGCGCGCACCTGCCGGGTCAGGTTCCCGGCCATCTCGTTCACCGACTCGGTGAGGTCGCGCCAGGTGCCGTCGACGTCACGCACGCGTGCCTGACCGCCCAGTTGCCCCTCGGTGCCCACCTCGCGTGCGACTCGGGTGACCTCCTCCGCGAAGGAGGACAGCTGGTCGACCATCGTGTTGATGGTCGTCTTGAGTTCGAGGATCTCCCCGCGCGCGTCGATGTCGATCTTCTTGGTGAGATCGCCCTTGGCGATGGCGGTGGTGACCATGGCGATGTTGCGCACCTGGCCGGTCAGGTTGGACGCCATCTGGTTCACCGACTCGGTGAGGTCCTTCCACGTGCCGGCCACGCCGGGCACCCGCGCCTGCCCGCCCAGGATGCCGTCCGTACCCACCTCGCGGGCCACCTTGGTGACCTGTTCGGCGAACGAACTCAGCGTCTTCACCATGGTGTTGATGGTGTCGGCGAGCTGCGCGACCTCGCCGCGCGCCTCGATCGTCACCGTCCGGGTCAGGTCGCCGTTGGCGACGGCCGCGGCGACCTGCGAGATGTTCCGCACCTGCACGGTCAGGTTCTTGGCCATCAGGTTGACGTTGCCGCTGAGGTCCTTCCAGATGCCCGTGATGCCGGGCACGTGCGCCTGGCCGCCCAGGATGCCCTCGGTGCCCACCTCGCGCGCCACCCGGGTCACCTGCTCGGCGAAGGACGACAGCTGGTCGACCATCGTGTTGACGGTGGTGACGAGTTCGAGGATCTCGCCCTTCGCGTCGACCGTGACCTTCTTCGACAGGTCGCCCTTGGCGACCGCGGTGGTGACCTCGGCGATGTTGCGGACCTGGATGGTCAGGTTGTTCGCCATGAAGTTCACGGACTGGGTGAGGTCCTTCCAGGTGCCGGAGACCCCCTGCACCTCGGCCTGACCGCCCAGTTGGCCCTCCGTGCCCACCTCGCGGGCGACCCGGGTGACCTCCTCCGCGAACGACGACAGCTGGTCGACCATCGTGTTCAGGGTGTTCTTGAGCTCCTGGATCTCCCCGCGCGCGTCCACGGTGATCTTCTGCGACAGGTCACCCCGCGCGACCGCGGTGGCGACCTGGGCGATGTTGCGCACCTGAGCCGTGAGGTTCCCGGCCATGCCGTTCACGGAGTCGGTCAGGTCCCGCCACACACCGGCCACACCCGGCACCTGCGCCTGCCCGCCGAGGCGGCCCTCGGTGCCCACCTCACGGGCCACCCGGGTCACCTGCTCGGCGAACCCGGAGAGCTGGTCGACCATCGTGTTGACGGTGTTCTTCAGCTCCAGGATCTCCCCGCGCGCGTCCACGGTGATCTTCTGCGACAGGTCACCCTGAGCGACCGCGGTGGTCACCTGGGCGATGTTGCGCACCTGGGCCGTCAGGTTGCCCGCCATACCGTTTACGGAGTCGGTGAGCTCCTTCCACGTACCCGCGACCCCCGGCACGACCGCCTGACCGCCGAGGCGGCCCTCCGTGCCCACGTCCCGGGCCATCCGCGTCACCTGGTCGGCGAAGGACGACAGCTGGTCCACCATCGTGTTCACGGTGTTCTTCAGCTGGAGCATCTCGCCGGAGACGTCCACGGTGACCTTCTGCGACAGATCGCCGTTGGCCACCGCCGTCGTCACCTGGGCGATGTTGCGCACCTGCCCGGTGAGGTTGCGGAACGCGGTGTTGACCGAGTCCGTCAGGTCCTTCCACGTACCGGCCGCGCCCGGCACCTGTGCCTGGCCGCCCAGCTCACCCTCGACACCGACCTCGCGCGCCACGCGCGTGACCTCGGAACCGAAGGACGACAGCTGGTCCACCATCCCGTTGACGGTGTTCTTCAGCTCCAGCATCTCGCCGGCCACGTCGACCGTGACCTTCTGGGACAGGTCACCGCTGGCCACGGCCGTCGTCACCGCGGCGATGTCCCGCACCTGCGTGGTGAGGTTGCGGAAGACCGTGTTGACGGAGTCCGTCAGGTCCTTCCAGGTACCGGCCGCGCCCGGCACGTTCGCCTGGCCGCCCAGCTGCCCCGCGGCACCGACCTCGTTGGCCACGCGCGTGACCTCGTCCGCGAAGATCCGCAGCGTCTCGGTCATCTGGTTGATGGTGTCCGCGAGCTGCGCGATCTCACCGCGCGCCGACACGGTCACCTTCTGCGACAGGTCACCGTTGGCGACCGCCGTGGTCACCTGGGCGATCCCGCGCACCTGGGCCGTCAGGTTGCCGGCCATGAGGTTCACCGAATCGGTGAGGTCCTTCCACACACCGGCCACACCCGGCACCTGCGCCTGCCCGCCGAGCTCGCCCTCGGTGCCCACCTCGCGCGCGACTCGCGTCACCTCGGAGGAGAAGGACGACAGCTGGTCCACCATCGTGTTGACGGTGTTCTTGAGCTCCAGCATCTCGCCGGCGACATGAACCGTGACCTTGCGCGACAGGTCGCCCTTCGCGACCGCCGTCGTCACCAGCGCGATGTCCCGCACCTGAGCCGTCAGCCGGTACGCCATCGTGTTGACGGAGTCCGTGAGGTCCTTCCACGAACCCGACATGCCACGCACGCGTGCCTGGCCGCCCAGCTTGCCCTCGGTGCCCACCTCGCTGGCCACGCGTGTGACCTCGTCGGTGAACGTGGAGAGCTGGTCGACGAGGTTGTTGACGGTCCGGCCGACCTTCAGGAACTCGCCGCGCAGCGGATGCCCGGTCCCGTCCGGCGCCTGCGTCCGCAGCTCCATGCGGGGCGACAGATCGCCCTCCGCCACCGCCGACAGCACCCGGCCGACCTCGGAGACGGGTCGTACGAGATCGTCCACGAGCGCGTTCGAGGCGTCCACGGCGGCGGCCCAGGAGCCTTCACCGGCACCCGCCTCCAGCCGCTCGGTGAGCTTGCCCTCACGGCCCACCATGCGCCTTACACGCGACAATTCACCCGTCAAATGGAGATTACGGTCGGCGACCTCATTGAAAACGGCGGCGATCTCCGACATCACGCCGTCGCCGGACACCGTGAGCCGCTTGCGGAAATTCCCGTCCCGCATGGAGACGAGTGCCGTCAGCAACCGATCGAGGGTGGCCGTGTCCACCTCGGTCGTCCCGGCGCGTGGTTTGCGCTGGTTCTTCAGGGACTGTCCGCCTTTCGCGCGCGTCTTAGTGCCCCGCGTCGCTGCGCCAGACTCCACTGTGTCCCTCCCGAAGGGGTCGACCGTTACTGCTGTGCTCGCGTACTACTGTTCGGCGTACCAGTTACTGCTGCATATCTCTGCCCGATGTAATCAGGCCACACCAAGGGCTGCTGCCCGCCGTACAGATATGACACGCAGCGTGCCCGTACCTTCACATGAAGCCTGCCCAGTGTTTCACCCTGTCTGAACCCGGCCATAACAGTTCGGCAGCTTCGCACAGCGTCCGCACACCCTCTGGGCGGAAACACTGCAGACCGGCATCCGCCCGGACGGCGAAGGTAAGTAACCTTGCATGCGGCTGTCCAGCCGCACCGGTCCGTCCGGCCTGGGCGGTGGCACGACAACGAGCGGGCATCGGAGGGGCGGCCGCAACACATGACCACCGGACTGATCCCCGGGGGACAGCCCCCGGACCGTAGGCCGACGGGCGGCCTGCCGCATCAGCGGCACGAGCCGGTCGGCCACGCAGCCCTGCCCGTCGACAACCGGCTGAGGAGTTCTGTGATCACCGCGCGCGCGGCCGCCAGCTTCGAGCCCGTCGGTCGATCGGTAGCGACCGCCCGCTCCTTCGTCCGCGACACCCTCCAGGGCTGGGGTTTCGCCGACATCGTCGACGACGCCGTGGTCCTCACCAGCGAGCTGGTGACCAACGCCGTGGTGCACGCCGGCACCGCCGCCGACGTCCTGTGCCTACGCAGTGACGAAGGCGTACGCATCGAGGTCGCCGACCACTATCCCGAACGCGAGATCCCCCTCCAGGGCCACCCCTCCACCATGGGCAGCCCCGACCGCGAGGGCGGCCGCGGACTCCAGCTGTGCGCGGCCCTCGCCAACCGGTGGGGCGTCGAGTACACGCCCACCCACAAGACGGTCTGGTTCCAACTCGTCCTGCCCGAACGCGCGGTCGGCACGCGCGCGGCCGGCCCGTCCCTGCCCGCCGACCTCCTCCCCCTCGCCGACGGCCGGGTCCGCGTCGCGGTCGTCCAGATCGACCGCGGCGGCGCCATCACCGCCTGGAGCGAGGACGCCGAGGAACTCTTCGGCTACCCGTCCGACCAGGTCACCGGCAAACCCCTCACCGACCTCGCGGCCTGGCCGCACACCCCGGGCACCAGCACCGGCATCGTGGAGGCACTCCAACTCTCGCGCTGGGAAGGCAGTTACGGCATAAGGGGCGCCGACGGCCGCGTCACCCCTGTCTACGCCTCCCACCTCCGCGTCCGCGACACGGGCGGCGAGCCCTCCACGGTCTGCCTCCTGGTACGCGACCACGAACGGGCCGTCCTGCAGACCCCGTTGCGCATGCCCTCCTCCGACTCGGGAACCTCGCCCGACGGCCAGAGCACGGACCCCTTCGAGGTGTTCATCGGCTCCCCCGCGCCGGACGACCTCGACGGTCTGCTCCAGCGCACGGTGGAACGCGCCCGCGACATGCTCGACGCCGACTCCGCCTTCCTGCTCCTGGCGACCGACGACGAGACCGAGTTGGAGGTCCGCGCCTCCACCGGCCTGCCCTCCGCCCGCCAGCGCTTCGCGCGCGTGCCCGTCGAGGCCGGCCCCGGCCGCTACGGCTCGGCCCGCATGCCGGCCGTCCACGACGACCTCACCGCCGTACCAGGCGCCGTCCCGCTCCTCAACGGCACCGGGATGCGCTCGGTCGTCACCGTTCCCCTCAAGGTCGAAGGCCGCCTCACCGGCTCCCTCGGCGTGGCCGCCGAGTCGCCCGGCAGATACTCCAACGAAGAGGCCTTGCGCCTCCAATTCGCCGCCGACCGCATCGCGTTGGCCGTCGAGTCGGCCCGCCTCGGCGAACTCGAACGCCTGCGCCGAGGCTCCCTGAGCTTCCTCGTCGAGGCCTCCGACCTCCTCGCCGGCACCCTGGACCGCGACCAGACCCTCGCGCTGATGGCCCAGATGACGGTCCCGACCCTGGCCACCTGGTGCGCCGTCTACACGATCGCGGACCAGGCCTCCGAGCCGTATCTCTCGTACGTCCTGCACGAGGACGAGGAACTCATCGACGGCATCAAGTCGTTGCTGTCGAAGATCTCTCCGCCCGACCCGGTACCGACCCCGGGTGCACGCGTCTGGTCGAAGCCCGGAGAGGTCGCCCACCAGGCCGCCCTGCGCAGTTCCATGCGCAGCCTCGGCCTCAACGGCGGCCCGAACCGCCAGGTCGCCTCGGGCATCGGCCCGACCCTGGCGACGGCCTCCGCGGTCGGCGGCGAGACGGTCGTCCTGCCCCTCGTGGCCCGCAACCGCGTCATCGGCATGCTGACCCTCGGCAAGCCCACCGACGAACACTTCCGCCAGGAAATCCTGGAACTGGCCGAGGACTTGAGCCGCCGGGCCGCCCTCGCCCTCGACAACGCCCGTCTCTACTCAGAGCGCACGGCCATCAGCCAGTCCCTCCAGCGCAGCCTCCTGCCGCCCGAGCTGCCCGAGATCGGCGGCGTCGAGGTCGAGGTCATCTACCGCGCGGCCGGCGAGGGCAACGAGGTCGGCGGCGACTTCTACGACCTCTTCCCGATCAGCGACGGCGTCTACGGCTTCGCCATCGGCGATGTCTGCGGTACGGGTCCGGAGGCGGCCGCGGTCACCGGCCTGGCCCGCCACGCCCTCCGCCTCCTCGCCAGGGAGGGCTTCGGCGGCCCGGCGGTCCTGGAGCGCCTCAACTCCGCGATCCTCGACGAGGGCGCCCGCAGCCGCTTCCTGACACTCTTGTACGGCGAGCTGCGACCCCAGGCCGACGGCAGCGCGGAACTGAAGGTGGTCTGCGCCGGCCATCCCCTCCCGCTCCGCCTCCGCCAGGACGGCACGGTCGAACCGGCCGCCGAACCCCAGCCGCTCCTCGGCGTCATGGAGGACCTGGAGCTCTACGAGCAGACGGTCACCCTCGACCCGGGCGACGTCCTCCTCTGCGTCACCGACGGCGTCACCGAACGCCGAGAAGGCACCCGCATGTTGGGCGACGACGGCCTCACCGACGTCCTCACGACCTGCACGGGCCTCACAGCCGGCGCGGTCGCCGCCCGCATCATGCGCGCGGTGGAACGCTTCGCGTCGGACGCCCCGTCCGACGACATGGCGATCCTCGCGATGCGCGTCCCGGGCCTCCAGAAGGACTGACCCCGAACACGCAGAAGGCCCCGCCCAATTGGGCGGGGCCTTCTGCTGACTGGAGCCCTCTAACGGAATCGAACCGTTGACCTTCTCCTTACCATGGAGACGCTCTACCGACTGAGCTAAGAGGGCCTGTCACCTTTTCGAGGTTTCCCTCGCGGCGACGAAACAGATCATACCCCGAGCAGGCCCGTGCGCCCAACCGCCGCCGTCCGCCCCCGACTCGGTCAGAAAGCGGGCTGCAACAGTCCCCCGAGCGCATTGCACGCGGACACGATCCGCTGCATCTCGCGCTTGGTCAACGAGGCGTCCACGGGCAGCGCGAGCGTCTCATCAGCGGCCCGCTCGGTCTCCGGCAGAGCCACGCACCGCCGGAACTCCGGCAGCCGATGCACAGGCGTCTTCACCGGCACCCGGCACTCAACTCCCCTGCCCCGCACGGCCCGAGCGAAGGCGTCCCGATCCGGCCGCCCGTTCCCCGGCACCCGCACGACGTACTGCTGGTAGGTGTGCCCGTCCCCACCATCAGGCGTGCGCACCCCCCGCAGCTTCGCATCGAGATAGGAGGCCCGCTCCCGCCGCTGAGCAATCTCGTCGTACGGCGCCTCGGACTCCCCCTGCTCCAGCACCAACAGCCCGTGCCGCTGCCCGATCCCATGCAGCCGCGCGATGTCGGCCGGCCGTCCGAAGCGGTGTACGACGACGATCGCCGCCGTCCGCGATGTGACGGCCGCCTCCACAGCGGACGCATCGAGGCAGTACGTCACCGGATGTATGTCGGCGAACACCGGCAGCGCTCCGGCCATCGCAACGGCCTCGGCGACCTCGACGTTCCCGAAGGCCGGCACCACGACTTCGTCACCGAGTCCGACACCGGCGGCCCTGAGCATTGCAGCAGTACCCATGCTTCGGATGGTTGTTGCGCAACGTGAACTTCAAGTAACGCACAACAAAAAAGGGTTGGACCCGGAACCAAAGTTCCGGGTCCAACCCTTTGAATAATTGTTCGGCGGTGTCCTACTCTCCCACAGGGTCCCCCCTGCAGTACCATCGGCGCTGTAAGGCTTAGCTTCCGGGTTCGGAATGTAACCGGGC